>JAYZQJ010000248.1:0-80852 GCA_036149055.1 Myxococcota bacterium
CCGCCTCGGGCGCCCCCCGCGGCTCCGACCCCGCGCGCGGGGGGGGGGGGGGGTTGGGGGGGGGGGGGGGGGCGCCGGGGGGGGCGGTCGATGACCGGGGGCTCCTCGCCCTGGGCGATGCGGCGGAGGTGGCGACCGAAGGCGGTCATGACGAAGAGGTGCGCGAGCGCCTGGGTGAAGTTGTAGATGTACCAGGGCAGGGTCGGGCGGAAGTCGTGGATCGCGGCGATGAGCGCGCGGCCGCGGAGGATCTCGCGGAACTCGAGCCGGCCCCGCCACTGCTCGTGCAGCTTCGCGAGCACCCCGCCGGTGATCATCAGGAGCTGGCGGTCGTGGCGCGAGTCGTCGTGATGATGGGTCAGCTCCAGCAGCACCGTGCCGACGAAGCGCAGCTTGAACTCCACCACCGGGCCCTCGACGACGACGTCGAGGAAGGGCCACATGAAGCGGGGCAGCCAGTGCATGTACTCGTCGGTCGCCCAGGCCGCGCCGGCGCGCCCGGGGAGCGGCAGCCGCTGGATGCTCCGCACGGTGCGCGCCTCGCGGATCGTCTTCGTGTCGGCGCGGATCATCGCCGCCCGCGGGTTCTCCACCGGGCGGCCGTCCTCGTCGATCGAGCCCTCGAGCGCCTGCTCGAAGGTCTGGGTGTCGGTCTCCTGCAGCCAGTCGTTCAGCCAGTTGGGCTCCGGAACCACGGTGTGCTCGAGGCTCTCGACCAGCGGCCCGACGAGCTCGATCGGGGCGCCGGTGAAGGTCGCCACCCAGCGGGTGGAGAGCCGCGGCGAGAAGAAGGGCGTCGGCATCATCCAGCGGGACTTGCCCATGTGCCGGGCGGTGCGCCGCATCATCTCGCGGTAGGTCATCGCCTCCGGGCCACCGATCTCGAAGTGCCGCGAGAACGTCTCGGGGTCGCCCAGGCAGCGCAGCACCGCCCGGACCACGTCGTCGATGGCGATGGGCGACGACTTCGAGAGCGTCCAGCTCGGCAGCACCATCAGCGGCAGTCGGCGGACGAGCTGCACCAGCATGCGCATCGACGAGCCGCCGGGGCCGACGATGAGCCCGGCCCGCAGGGCGGTGGTCGGCGTGTCGCGCGCGGCGAGCACCTCCTCCACCTCGAGCCGGCTGGCGAGGTGCCGGCTCGGGGCCGCGTCCTTCTCGGGCCGGATGCCGCCCAGGTAGAGGATCTGTTTCACCCCGTTGGCCTCGGCGGCCCGGGCGAAGTTGTCGGCGAGCAGCACGTCCATGTCCACGAACGAGGCCTGGGTCAGGCGGGCGTTCGGCAGCATCGAGTGCACCAGGTAGATCGCGTAGTCGACGCCCTCGAGGGCGGCCTCGACCTGGGCCATCGAGAAGAGGTTGCAGTGGCGCCACTCGACCCCCCGGTCGTCCTCCTGGGCGGCGCGGGTGGCGGACCGGGTCAGGCCGATCACGCGGTAGCGATCGACGAGGGCGCTGGTGATCGCCTTGCCGACGAAGCCGGTCGCGCCGGCGATCGCCACCACGGGACGTCGCTGCTCGGGCTCGCTCACGCGAGGGATGTAGGTCCGGATCCCGATCAGTCGCCAGCGCGCTGCTGGAGCATTCTCGCGATCTCGGCCACCCGGTCCCAGTGGCGCTGCTCGTTCGAGCTCGTGGCCAGGTCCTGGTAGAGGCGGAGCGCCTCGCCGAGCTCGCCGCGCGCGACCATCGCCTCCGCCTCCCGCTCCTCGGCGCCGAGGCCCACCTCGGTCGGGTCGTCCCAGCTGTCGGCGTCCACCCCCTCGACCCCCGGCTCGAAGGTGGCCGCCTCGTCCTCGACCCGGATCCCGGTCCAGCTCCGGTCGACGTCTCCGACCTGGACGCGCTCACCGCCCGCCGGGCGCTCGCCGGGCTCGCGGACCTCCCACGGGCCGGCGCTCGGCAGAGCCACCTCCCCCGTCTTCAGCGGGCCGGCGTCGAGCTCGAGCTCCCCCTTGCTCGGCAGCGCGGCCGGCGGCGGGGGGTGGCTGCTGTCGTAGCGGGGCTCGAACGCGGGCGCCGGCGGGTCGAAGCTCTCCATCGGGAACGGGCCCGAGCCCTCGGGCGGGGGCTTCATGCCGCGGGGCAGCCCGAACGAGCGGCTCGGCGTCTCCCGAGGCGCGCGCGTCACCGCCGACACCTCGGTCGGCCCCTCCGCCTCCTCACCGTCGAGCTCGTCGGCGACGTCGAGGGCGGGCGCGCTCTGCTCGATGTCGTCGAGCAGGTCGTCGAGCTCGTCGTCCTCCATCTGACGGCGCAGCTCCTCGAGGGGCAGCTCGCCCGCGGCGGCGACCCGCGTCGTCTCCTTGCGCGAGGCGTCGACCGGGAGCTGCGACGGATCGACCGCGCGGGTGCTCTCGTCGATCAGCTCGTAGTCGCCGAGGTCGAGGTTCATCGTCGGCTCGTCCCGGAACGCCTCCGGGGGCACCACCGGCTTCACCGCCGCGGTCTCGTCGTCGGTCTCGAACGCCGACAGCGGCAGCTCGCCCGGCGCCGCGTTCCGGGTGGAGTCCTCGAACGTGGGGCCCGCGAGCGGGAGCGGCTTGCCGGCGGCGGCCGCGAGCACGAGCCGGGCCCGGTCGGCGAGCCGGAAGGCGAGCTCGGCGCGCGGGTTGGTGCGCGCGATCGCCTCCCACTGGGCCAGGGCGTGCTTCAGATCCCCGCGCTCGAGGCCCTTCACCGCCGCCTCGAAGCGCGGATCGGCCTCGGTCGAGCCGAGCCAGACCTGCGACATCAGCAGCTCGAGCGCCTCGACCGCGCGCTTGGCGTCGCCGTTGCCGGGGTCGCGCATGTGCACCGCGCGCACCGCCTCGAGCCCCGCCTCGAGGTCACCCCGCGCGAGGGGACCTCCGAGCGCGTCCGCGAGCGCCCTCTTTCGGTCGTCGTTCGGCACGGGCCTGGGCGATCACACCGCGGAACCGGCAGATCGTCAATGACCTCGGAGGCCATCGCGCTGGCTCCGGGGCGCGATGCGTGCCATGTGCCTCCGGAATCTTCCGCCTTCGGCCGACCCCCGGATGCTCTTCAACAGCACCGACTACGTCGTCTTCCTCGCCCTGGTGTTCCTCGCCTTCTGGGCGTTCGAGCCCGGCGCGAGCGTCTTCGCGCGGCGGGTCCTGAGCCCCGAAGAGCGCCGGTCCCGCCTGCTCCGCGCGGTGCGGACGACGATCCTGCTGCTGGCCTCCTACCTGTTCTACATGTCGTGGAACTCGGTGTTCATCGTCTTGATCATCGGGTCCACGCTGGTCGACTACTGGATCGGCCTGGCCCTCGGTCGGACGGAGCGGGAGGGCGCGCGCAAGGGGCTGGTGGCGCTCAGCCTGCTCATCAACCTCGGCGCCCTCGGCCTCTTCAAGTACGCCGACTTCGGGCTGGTCGCGTCGTCGCAGGTGCTGAGCCTCTTCGGCGTCCGCTGGGAGCCGCCGCTCCTCCACCTGATCCTGCCGGTCGGCATCAGCTTCTACACCTTCCAGACCCTCAGCTACACGATCGACGTCTACCGCCGGCGGCTCGAGCCGCACCGCGACCTGCTGGAGTTCGCCACCTACGTGGCCTTCTTCCCGCAGCTCGTCGCCGGCCCGATCGTGCGCGCCAAGGAGTTCCTCTGGCAGTTCAACGAGGCGCCCAGGCTCTCGGTCGCCGGCGCGCAGAGCGGCATCTACCTGATCCTCCGCGGCCTGGTGAAGAAGGTCGCGATCGCCGACTTCCTCGCCACCCGGCTGATCGATCGCGTCTTCGACAACCCCGGCGCGTTCAGCACGAGCGAGGTGTGGATCGCGGTCTTCGGCTACACCTGGCAGCTCTACGGCGACTTCAGCGGCTACACCGACATCGCCCGCGGCAGCGCGCGCCTCTTCGGCTTCGAGCTGCCCGAGAACTTCGACCGCCCCTTCAACTCCACCGGGCCGATCGAGTTCTGGCGACGATGGCACATCACCCTGTCACGCTGGGTCCAGGACTACCTCTACATCCCGCTCGGCGGCAGCCAGAAGGGCCCCGGCCGCACCTACGTCAACCTCTTCCTCTCCTTCTTCATCATCGGCGTGTGGCACGGCGCCGGCTGGACCTTCGTGGTCTTCGGCCTCTGGCACGCGAGCGGCGTGACCCTGAACCGCCTCTACCGATCCTGGAAGGAGGCGCGCGGTGGAGATCCCAAGCCGCCGAAGACCGGCTGGCGCCGCGTGCTGCTCACCCTGCTGAGCCTCTCGTTCTTCGTCGTGCACTGGCCGATGTTCCGCTCGCCGAACCTCGCCAACATGCTCGACATGTACGACCAGATGTGGGGCACCGACTGGCTCCCCATCCGCGTCGATCCGTGGGTCTGGGTCGCGATGATCGCGGTGATGATCCCGCACTTCGCGCCGAGCGCCTGGGTGAAGCGCGCCGAGACGACCCTGAAGGAGCTCCCCTGGTGGGCGATGAGCCTCCTCATCGTCGTCGTCGCCGCCCTGCTGCTCCACCTCTCGGCCGGTCAAGCGGCGCCGTTCATCTACTTCCAGTTCTGAGGCTGGCACCGCGGTCCAGACGCCCTACACCCCGGGCGTGAATCGGGCGCGGTCGACATGGAGGCTTCTGGTCGCCGCGCTGCGCGGGGACGTGGACGGGATCGCGTCGGGGCCGCTCCGGCGTGCGATCCCGCTGCTCGCGATCCCGATGGCGCTCGAGATGGCGGGCGAGGCGCTGTTCGCGCTGGTGGACGTGTTCTTCGTCGGGCACCTGGGGGCGACCGCGGTCGCCACCGTCGGGCTCACCGAGTCGATGATGGCGCTCCTCTACGCGCTCGCGTTCGGGCTCGCGATGCCGGCGACGGCGATGGTCTCGCGGCGGGTCGGCGAGGGGGAGCCCGAGGAGGCGGGCAGGACGGCGGCTCAGGCGATCTGGGTGGCCGCCGCGGTCGGGGCGGTCGTGGCCACGTCGAGCGCGTTCGCGCCCCAGCTGCTCGCGCTGATGGGCGGCACGCCGGAGGTGGTGCGCGAGGGCTGGACCTTCACCGCCCTCATGCTCGGCGCGAGCCCCCTGGTGATCCTGCTCTTCGTGGGCGGCGGCGCGCTGCGCGGCGCGGGAGACGCGGCCGGGGCGATGCGGGCGCTCTGGATCGCCAACGGCATCAACATCGCGCTCGACCCGTGCCTCATCCTCGGGCTCGGGCCGTTCCCGGAGCTCGGCCTCACCGGCGCCGCGCTGGCCACCGTGGTGGGGCGCAGCGCCGGCGTGGTCTACCAGCTCTGGCGCCTGTCGCGCGCGCGGGAGGTGTCGATCCGCGGCCGCCTCGCCTTCCGCCCCGACATCGCGCGGCGGCTCCTGCGCCTCTCGATCGGCGGCACCGCGCAGCACCTGGTGGAGACCGGGAGCTGGGTCGCGGTGGTGCGCGTGCTCGCCGAATTCGGGAGCGTCGCCGTCGCCGGCTACACGGTCGCGATGCGGCTCGTGATCTTCACGCTCTTGCCGGTCTGGGGCTTCTCCAACGCCACCGCGACGCTGGTGGGGCAGAGCCTCGGCGCGGGCGATCCGGCCCGGGCCGAGCGCGCGGTGTGGCTCTCGGGGAGCTTCGCGAGCGTGATCCTCGCGATCGTGTCGCTCGCCTTCCTCCTCGCGCCCCAGCCCCTCGCCGCGCTCTTCGCCGACGACGTGGCGGTGGTCGAGGTCGCCGGCCGCGGCCTCTTCATCATCGCCTTCGGCTACTTCTTCTACGGCTGGGTGATGGTCTGCCAGCAGGCCTTCAACGGCGCCGGCGACACGACGACCCCCGCGTGGATCAACGTGGGCTGCTTCTGGTGCCTGCTCATCCCGCTCGCCTGGACGCTCGCCAACCCGGCGGGCTTCGGCCCGAGCGGGGTCTTCATCGCGATCGCCACCGGCTACAGCGTCTCGGCGATGGTCAGCGTCTTGCTCGTGCGCCGCGGCCGCTGGAAGCTGGCGCAGGCATGACCCCGGTCACCGTCGTCACCGGCTTTCTCGGCGCGGGCAAGTCGACCCTGCTCGAGGCCTGGCTGCGCGCGGAGGATCGCGACCGGGTGGCGGTGATCGTGAACGAGCGGGGCGAGGTCGGGGTTGACGGCGCGCTGCTCGCGTCCCGGGTGGCGCGGCTCCGGGAGATCACCGCCGGCTGCGTGTGTTGCGAGACCCAGGCCGAGCTCGCGGCGGCGCTCGACGAGCTGTCCGGCGCGGGGCTGGCGCGCGTCTTCGTCGAGACCTCGGGCGCCGCCTCGCCGGCCGGCGTGATCCGCCCGGCGACCCGGATCGACGGGCTGCGGCTCGACGGCGTGATCACGGTGCTCGACGCGTCGCGGCTCGAGCGCGCCCTCGGCTTCGACCTCGCGATCGAGCAGCTCGGCTTCGCCGACGTGGTGGTGCTCTCGCACGCCGACCGCGAGGACGAGGACGCGCTCGCGCGGGCGGAGGAGGCGGCCGTGCGCCACGCTCCGGCCGCGGTGATCGCGCGCTCGGGCCGCGGGGACGCGCCGGCGCTGGGCGCGCTGCTGGATCGCCGCGACGACGCCCTCCGCGTCTTCCCGGAGGCGCGCGGCCATCACCCGATCGAGGCGGTGTCGGTCGTGGCGCCGGGCGAGCTCGACGAGGACCGCTTCGCCGACTGGGTCGAGGCGGCGCTCGGCGCGGTCGAGGCGCGCATCCTCCGGATCAAGGGCATCCTCGCGATGCACGGGGTCGACGCCCGGGTGATCGTGCAGGGCGTGGGCGAGGCGGTGGAGGTGAGCCTCGGCGCGCCCTGGGGAGACGCCCCGCGAGACTGCCGCCTGGTGGTCCTCGGCCTGGGGCTGGACGCGGCCGCGATCGAGGCCGGCTTCCGGCGCTGCTTGAAGCGGCAGTAAAGGTCGCTAGAACGTGCGTCGTGTCGACGCACGTGAAGACTGCGCCTTCGCCTGCGGGCAGGCCCGGAGGCGCGCACCCCGCCGGCGTATGGCGGGCGCTCCTGATCGCCGGCTTCGCCGCGTGCTTCGCGTGGATCCCCTACGCGTTCGACGGTCTCGAGGACTTCCAGGTCGTCGGGCCGAACGACGCGATCCCGCTGACCGACCTCATCTCCGCGAGCCCGCGGCAGGGCGGGGCATCGCTGGCCGGGGCGCTGCGGCGGCCCAGCCTGCTCGAGGAGGACGACGAGGCGCTGATGGAGGCCGCGCCGCTGCCCGAGGCGGTGCGCGTGGAGCCCCGCCAGAGCCGCCGCCGCCCGCCCTCCGAGGACGAGCCGGAGCGCACGCCGCTCGCGCGGGTCGACCCGGAGGAGTTCGAGGGGCTGACCCGTGAGATCGAGGACCCGCGCGGATCGATGCGCGGCTTCTACCAGCGCCTCGCCGCGGTGGAGCGCGACGAGCGGACGCTGGCCCGGCTGGGCGTCTACGGCACCTCCACCAACGGCGCCGATCGCATGACCTCGCAGCTCCGCCGCCTGCTCCAGCGCCGCTTCGGCGACGGCGGCAAGGGCTGGGTCCCGGTGGCCGCCGGCTGGCGTTATCAGCGGCACCAGGACGTCGACTGGAGCTACGACCACTGGCGCACCTACGTGGTCAACCGCGCGAACGGGCCGCTCGACCGCTACGGCTACGGCGGCGTGCTCGCGGTCAACCGGCACCGCGGCGCCGAGAGCCACTTCGGCACCACCGACAGCGGGCCCGGCCAGGCGGTCAGCGTCTTCCGCCTCTTCCATCAGGCGTTCCCCGAGGGCGGGCGCCTCCAGATCCGGGTCGACGACGGCCCGGCCCGCACCCTCGACACCCGCGCCGACACGCCGACCGACCGGGTCGAGGAGATCCGCGTCCCCGACGGCGCCCACACCCTGCACCTGAGCGCGGTGGGCGAGGAGGACGGCCAGGGCGAAGAAGACTTGCGTCTCTACGGCGTGGTCATGGAGCGGGACGGGCCCGGCGTGGTGGTCGACGGCCTCGCGCTCATCGGCGCGTTCACCCGCGTGCTCCGGCTGTGGGACGCCGAGCACCTCTCCACCCAGATCCAGCAGCGTGACCCCAACCTGATGGTGTTCTGGATGGGCGCGAACGACGCGGTGAGCGAGACGGTGCCCTTCGTCGAGGACCAGTACCGCGAGCACTACCGCGGCATCCTCCGCCGCTTCCAGGACGCCAACCCCGGCATGAGCTGCATGGTGATGAGCATCCTCGACAAGGGTGAGCGCGAGGGCGGCCGCATCCGCACTCGCGCCCGGGTGCCCCGCATGGTCGAGGTGCAGCGCGAGATCGCCCACGCCGAGGGCTGCGCCTTCTTCGACACCTACGAGGCGATGGGCGGCGAGGGCACGATGCGCCGCTGGTACGGCAGCAGCCCGCGCCTCGTCACCGCCGACCTCGGCCACCTCACCGCGTCGGGCTCGAGGGTCATGGGCACGCTCGTCTACCGCGCGCTGATGAAGGGCTTCGACGACTGGATCGCCGACGGCGAGCCGGCGCCGTGAGCTCCGACTCTTTGCGCGTCGCCGCTCGATGCGCGAAATTGGCCGCGACGTGAGGCGTTCAGCGTGGATCGGGGCCGCGATGTTGGCCCTCTTCGCCGCCAGCGGCGTCGAGCGGAGCGAGGCCCAGCCGCCGGTCCTGAGGACCTCGGTGCCGCAGGCCGACGCGCCGGTCAGCCCGGTGTGGGTGGAGAACCCCGGAGCGCTGAGCCACTTCCATCGCGCGCTCGAGGCGCTGCGGCGCGACCGGACGCGCACGGTGCGGGTGCTGCACTTCGGCGACAGCAACGTCGCGGCGGATCTCTGGACCCACGTCGCGCGGGAGACGCTGCAGCAGCGCTTCGGCTCGGGCGGGAGCGGCTACCTGCTGCCCCGCGGGCACGGGAGCTGGCATCGCGGCCCGGTGCGGGTGCGCGCCGAAGGCCGCTGGCTGAGCCGACGCCGGGGCTTCGCGCGCGACTTCGGCCCGAACGACGGGCTCTGGGGCCTCGCCGGCGTCGGGGTCGAGCCCGAGGCGGCGGGCGCGCGGGTGCGGCTCGACGTGCCCGAGGGGCGGGGGACGCGGCGGCTCGAGCTGCACGGGCTCGGGCGGGCGGCGCTCGGGCGGCTCGCGGTGAAGATCGACGACGGCGACTGGCAGGTGGTGGATCTGCGCTCGCCGTCCGCGCGCCTCGTGCTGCGGCGCTGGACCCTCGACGCGCGGCCCCACGTGGTCACCGTGCGTCACGCCGGCGGGCGGCCGCGGCTGCTCGGGCTGGTGGTCGAGGAGGAGTCGGGCGTCGTCTACGACGTGCTCGGCATCAACGGCCACCGCGCGAGCGCGATCCTGCACTGGGACGAGGGCCTGCTCCGGGCGCAGCTCCGCGAGCGCCAGCCCGACCTCGTGGTGCTGAGCTACGGCGGCAACGAGGCCCTCGACCCAAACCTGCCGCTCGACACCTACGCGGCGCAGACCCGCGAGGCGGTCGAGCGCATCCGCGGGCTGGCCCCCGAGGCGAGCTGCCTGCTCGTCGGGCCGCTCGCGACCTACCCGACCTACGCCGACCGCATGAGCGCGGTGACCGCGATCCAGCGGAGCCTCGCGCCGGGCCTGGGCTGCGCCTTCTGGGACAGCAGCCAGACCTCGGGCGGCCCGGGCACGCTGCGGCGCTGGGGGCGCTACCCGGGCATGGTCAGCGGCGATCACCTGCACCTCGGGCCGCAGGGCTACGAGCGCGTGGGGCGTGAATTCACCGAGGCGCTCCTCCGGGGGCTCTGATCGATCGTGACGCGACCGGCCCGTCGCCGTATCCTGGGCGACGCGGTATGGGACTCGGGGATACGCTGAGCGAGAAGGACGGCCCCGACCGCAGGTTCGGTGAGACCCTCGACTCGGAGGAGCTGCTCCTCGACTCCTCGAGCGGCGACCTCGCGATGGAGCCCACCCAGGCGAGCGTGGCCCGGCCCGAGCTCCGCGACTCGCACCCGAGCTTCGACGAGGTCGAGGACGACCCCTTCGGCGATCTGAGCACCGGCGCGCACCTCGGCGGCCGCTACCGGCTCGAGAAGATCCTCGGCAAGGGGGCGACCGGCGTGGTCTTCGAGGCGAGCCACCTGGTGATCGGCAAGCGCGTCGCCCTGAAGTGCCTCTACCCGCACCACCGCGCGGCCACCAACGCGGTCGAGCGCTTCTTCCGCGAGGCGCGCATCGCCGCGACGGTGGAGCACCCGAACGTCATCCAGGTCTTCGACGGCGGCGACGAGAAGGAGACGCTCTTCCTCGCGATGGAGCTGCTCGACGGCGAGTCGCTCGGCGATCGGCTCGAGCGCGGCCCGCTCCCGCTCGACGAGGCGGTCGCGATCTTCGTCGAGATCATGGACGGCGTCGCGGCGGTGCACGAGCGAGGCGTGATCCACCGCGATCTCAAGCCCGACAACGTCTTCCTCGTCCGCCCGGTGCGCGGCGAGCGGCCCACCCCGAAGGTGCTCGACTTCGGGATCAGCAAGCTCAAGGAGCCGGGCCTGCGAGAGCTGACCTCGGCGGGCTCGGTGATGGGCACGCCCTACTACATGGCGCCGGAGCAGGTCGCGAACACCCGCGGCGTGGACCCGCGGGCCGACGTGTACTCGCTCGGGGTGATGCTCTACGAGGCGCTCTCCGGCGACGTGCCCTACGCGGCCGACTCGGTGCTCGACATCTTCCAGCGGCACGCCCAGGGCGGCGCGACGCCGCTCGACATGGTCCGCCGCGACGTCCCGCGCGAGCTCGCCGAGCTGGTCCGCAAGGCGATGGACCCGGAGTCCTCCAAGCGGTTCGCGAGCGTGCGCGAGATGCGGGACGCGCTCGCGGCGATCGTCCTGCCCGACACCGGCACGGTGGAGGCGCCGTCGGGCGAGGTCCGCATGACGGTGCGCGACGTGATGAGCCCCCTCTACCTCGCCGAGCGCGAGGCGCGCGAGAAGGCGCAGGAGAAGGACAAGGACACGGTCGACGACGACGACGACGTCCGGTCGCCGCTGCACGGCGTCGACCCGGCGAGCCTGGACGCGAAGCGGACCCGGCCGATGCCGGCCCCGGTCGAGATCACGCCGCGCTGGGTCTGGCCCACGCTCATCGTGCTCGGCGTGACCACGTTCTTCTCGTTCGGCTTCGCGATCGTCGCGCTGATCCTCTGACCTCGCCGCGCTCCATGGCCGAGTCCGCTCCTCGCAGCGCGCTGTCCCGGGCCCGGCGCCCTCTCCTCGGGCTGCTCTTCGTGATCGCCGCGACCGAGCTCGGCGCGGCCGCGGTCTGGTGGGGCACCCAGGGCGCGCCCTTCTCGTATGCGGAGATGACGGAGCGCCGGCGCGCGCTCGGGGGCGAGGGCCTGCCGGCGGGCCCCGAGGCTCCCTTCATGAATCACGAGATCTTGCACCCCTACGCGGGCTATCTCCACGACCCGGACCGCTACGAGGGCGGGGACATGCACGCGTGGCCCCACGGGGGCGGCCTCTTCGACACCGCGGACGAGGACTTCGTGGTGCTGGTCGTCGGCGGCTCGGTCGCCGGGCAGATCACGGGGCACCTCGAGGAGGCGATGGTCGAGGCGGGGCTGCCGCGCCCGATCCTCGTGGGGACCGCCGAGGGCGGCTACAAGCAGCCGCAGCAGCTGGCGATCGTGAGCTACCTGCTCTCGGTCGGCGCCCGCTTCGACGTGCTGATCAACGTCGACGGCTTCAACGAGGCGGTCCTGCCGGTCACCGACAACATGCGCTTCGGTGTCTCACCGCACTACCCGCGGTCGTGGCACGAGCGCTTCGCCGACGCGCGCGACCGCCCGAGCCTCCGCCTCATCGGCGCGATCGTGCAGCGACAGGAGCGCCGGGCCGAGGTGGCCCGCTGGCTCTCCGGCTCCTGGCTCCGCTTCAGCGTCACCGCGAACGTGGCCTGGTCGTCCTGGGATCGCGGGCTGGAGGCCGAGCTGGCGGCGACCCGGGAGCGCCTGCGATCGCGAAGGGGCGGACGCACGTATCGGACGCACGGCCCCCGCCCGCCGGAGCGCGAGGACGACACCCTGCGGTCCGCGGCGGACGTGTGGGCCCGCTCGTCGATCCTGCTCGACCAGCTCGCCCGGGCGAACGGCTTCGTCTACCTCCACGTGCTGCAGCCGAACCAGTACCTGCCGGGCACCAAGCCCTTCACCGACGAGGAGCGGCGCCTCCACATCCGCCGGGGCAGCACCTACGGCGCGGTCGCCGCCCAGGGCTACGACGCCCTCTTCGCCGCCGCGCCCCGCCTCGTGGAGGCCGGTGTCGACTTCCACGACCTGACGCGCGTCTTCGAAGGCGACCCCCGCACCCTCTACGAGGACGACTGCTGCCACGTCAACGAGCTCGGCCGCCGCGCCCTCGCCGACCGCGTCGCCCAGCTCCTCGCCGCGCGCCTCGAGCGTCAGCGCGCCGCGGACGCCCCATAGCCTGGTCGCTCGGGCCAGCTACGTGGGTTCGAAATCTCGCGCAAAGACGCAATGACGCAATGACGCAAAGGGCCTGGCGGCCGCGGGGCGAAGCTTCGTCGAGTCGGGTCAACCGGACCCGACCCCGCCCAATGGTCACAGCCAGCGGTAGAGGAGGAAGGCGACGGCGGCGATCAGGACGATGGTCCAGAGCACGTTGGAGAGGGTGCTCTCCTTCTGCTTCGGCTGGGAGTCGCCCGCGCCGACCGCGGACTTGAAGCCGTTCCGCATGCTCTGCATCACCCCGCCGCCGCTCGCGGTCTTGGGCACGCCGGTGGACGCGGAGCTGGTGCCATCGCTGCCGCTCTTCTTCTTTCGCTTCTTGCGCTTCTTCGCCATGGCTCCCCCGGAGGATAGCACCGGGGAGCGCTCATCGGCGCCGCTGTGCTTCTCCGGTCATGGGCACGAAGCGCACCGGGATGTGCCGCCGCCGGGGGAAGCCGTCCTCGGTCCGGGTCACCACGATCAGGTCCTGCACGCCGCGCCCCACCGGCACGACGAGGCGGCCGCCCACCGCGAGCTGCTCGAGCAGGGGCTCGGGGATCTCGGGCGGCGCGGCGGTCACGAGGACCGCGTCGAAGGGCGCGTGCTCCGGCCAGCCGCGGTAGCCGTCGCCGATCCGGGTGTGCACCCGGTCGTAGCCCAGCTCGGCGAGCAGCCGGCCCGCGCGCTCACCGAGGGGACGCACGATCTCGATCGACCACACCTCGCAGCCGAGCTCGGCGAGCACCGCCGCCTGGTAGCCGCTCCCGGTGCCGATCTCGAGCACCCGATCACCGGGCTCCAGGGCGGCCAACTGGGTCATGAGCGCCACGATGTAGGGCTGGCTGATGGTCTGCTCGTGCCCGATGGGGAGCGGGCGGTCGTCGTAGGCCCAGGGCCGCTGCGCGGCGGGCACGAAGCGGTGACGCGGGACCCGTCGCATCGCGGCCAGCACCCGCTCGTCGGTGATGTCGCGCGCCGCCAGCTGCCGCCGCACCATCTCCGCCGCGTCGCTCTCCTGCTGGGCCTCCGCGCAGGTGGAGAGCGCGAGGATCGAGGCGAACACGAAGGCGGCGCGGGGCACGGTGGGGGAGCTAGTCCCCGGAGGCCCGCGCGCTCGCGCCGAGCCGGGCCAGGGCGACGCGGAGCTGGCGCGCGTCGAACGGCTTGCGCAGGAGCGGCACCTGCTTCTTCGGGTCGGGCCACTCGAAGGCGAACCCGGTGATCAGCAGACACGGCATCCCGGGCCGGAGCGTGCGGGCGCGATCGATCAGCTCGGTGCCGGTCAGGCCGGGCATCACCTGATCGGTGATCATCGCGTCGACGCGCTCGCCGGACTCGAGCACCTCGAGCGCCTCGCCGGCGTCGGCGGCGAGGATCACGTCGTAGTCGTCCCGGACGAGCAGCCGCTGGAGGGTGCGGAGGACCTGCGGCTCGTCGTCGACCACCAGCAAGGTCGCCCCCGGCATGGTCGCGGTGACGTCCTCCGCGTCCTCGCGGCGCGTCGACGCGGGCACCGGCAGGAGGATGGAGAAGACGCTCCCCGTGCCCTCGACGCTCCGGACGGTGATGCAGCCGCCGTACTGGCTCGCGATGCCGTAGCAGGTGGAGAGCCCGAGGCCGGTGCCGCCCGCCCCCTTCGTGGTGAAGAACGGATCGAAGATCCGCTCGGTCAGCGCCTCGGGGATGCCGACGCCGGTGTCGGCGACCTCGACGTGCACGTAGCGACCGGGCGCGAGGCCGTGGGAGCGCCCCTGCTCGCCATCCAGATAGCTGGTGAAGATCCTCATCTCGATGCGGCCGTCTTCGCGGATCGCGTCGCGGGCGTTGAGGGCCAGGTTCATCACGACCTGCTCGAGCTGGTGTCCGTCCAGCGCGACGCGCGTCGGCTCGTCGGGCAGGTCGAGGCGGAGCGCGATGCCCGCCGGGAGCGTGCGTCGAAGCAAGCGAGCCGCCTTGCGCACGGTGGCGACCGCGTCGACCTCCGCGTCGGTCGGCGGCTGCTTCCGGGCGAAGGACATCAGGTCGCGCACGATCTTCGCGGCGTCGTCGCAGGTGGTGAGGATCGTGTCGAGGTCCTCGGCCGCCGGGTGCTCGGGGCCCACCGACTCGAGCGCGAGATCCGCCGACCCCATGATCACGGCGAGCAGGTTGTTGAAGTTGTGGGCGAGCCCGCCGGTCAGGTGCCCGATCGCCTCCATGCGCTGGGCGTGCTGGAGCTGGGCCTCGAGGCGCTTGCGCTCGCTGACGTCGCGCAGCACCAGCGCGATCTGCGGCGGCCCCTCGTCGCGCGTCACCGGGAGGACGGCGGCCTCGAACGTCCGCTCGTCGCCCTCGAGGCGCGCCTCGCCCACCCAGACGTCGCCCCGCAGGGCGTTCTGGACGAGCTGCTCGGCCGGCGGCGCCGCGGTGAGCGCCACCGCGTCCTCGACCAGCTCGCCCACCTCGAAGCGGTCCGGCAGGTGCATCGTCACCGCGGTGTTCCAGTCGACGACCCGGGCCTCGCGATCGAGGATCAGGAGCGGGTCGGTGGCGGCGCGCAGGAGGTGCATCGCGGCGGGGGAGGCGGCGGCCGTCTGCTCGACCAGCTGCCGGAGCGGGCCCACCGCGGCCACCTCACCGGGGTGCCAGCCGGCGCTCCGCCCCCGGGACTCCTCCCGCCAGACCTCGAACGATCCACGCGGCTGCAGGCGCCCGTCCGGCCCGCGCGCCAGGTCCTCCGTGGGATCACCCGCCCAGGTGACCGTCTTGCGCTGCTCGGGTCGGAACCAGAGGAACCACGCGCTCCCGCTCCCGTCGAGGCGCAGCGCGATCAGGCCGGCGGCGACCTCGGCCAGCGCGGCCCCGGGCGGCCACTCGTCGCCGAGCCGACGGGTCACGAAGAGCCGCTCGGGACGGGGCGCCAGCCAGGCGACCAGCGCCTCGAGATCCGCACGGGCCGGCACCTCGCCCGCGGTCCGCACCTGGTTCGCCATCACCATCGCGATCCCCGCCGCGTCGGGCACGCGGCGCAGCTCGTCGAGCCGGCCAGCGAGCGCGGCCGTGACCCCCTGGCGGGTGTCGAGGCCCTCGAGGATCTGGTCCAGCCGTCGGCGACCTCGCGCCGCGATCTCCGCGTTCTCGAGCCGCTCCTGGCGCTCGGCCAGGACCGAGAGCATCTGCGAGAGCAGGTGGGTGAGCGCGACGAGCGAGGGCGGGGCCGGCCGGGGCGAGAGGTGGTGGCAGGCGACCAGGCCCCAGAGCCGATCCTTCCGGACCAGGCTGATCGCGAGGCTGGAGCGCACGCCCATGTTCGACAGGTACCGGAGGTGGATGGGCGAGACGGCGCGGTAGGTGGCCCCCGACAGATCCAGGTCCTGACCGAGGATCGGGCTCGGGGTGTAGTGGACGTCCTCGATCACCCGGGATCGGTTGAGCACGAACAGGCGCCGCGCCTGAGCGGGGATGTCGGCCGCCGGATAGTGCAGGCCCAGGTAGCTCTCGAGGTCGGCGCGCTTCGACTCCGCCGCGACGTGCCCGGAGTCGTCGTCGTCGAAGCGGTAGACCATCACCCGGTCGTAGCCGGTGAGCTGCCGGATCCGTCGGGCGAAGAGGCTCATCAGCCCGGCGAGGTCGGCGGCCCCGTCGAGCTCGTGCACGTCGACGAGGGAGTGGAAGCGGTCGCTGAGATCGGCCGCCGGGTCGGCGTCCAGGCAGGCCTCGAGCACCACCCGCTCGGCGCCGAGCTCACGGTGGACGAAGACCGCGAGCACGCGGCCCCCCCACGGGTAGCGCCGCAGCACGCGTGTCGGCGCGGCCGGCAGCTCGGCCAGGTCGTTCGCGATGAGGGCGGCCGTCGCCGCTCCCCACACCTCGGTCAGCGTCTCACCGAGCAGCGACGCGGCCGGGCGGTCGAAGAGCGCGACCACGTTCTCGCTCGCCGACACGACGGTGAGCGGGTCCCCCTCGAGCGCGAGCAGGCAGCCCGCGGGTCGCACCGCCCCGATCCGGTGGATCGGCTCGGCGGCGCACTCCTCCAGCTTCTCGGCGTCGATCATCGACGAGTCCCCCTGGGGGAGACTCTAGCAGCGTCGGCGGCGGAGCGAGACCAGCAAGGCGAGCAGCAGGGCAGCGCCGGCGGGGATCGGGGAGCGCCCCGCCGCCGCGCAGCCGCAGCCTCCGGTGAGCGCCCGGCTCCCGTCGGCCCCGCC
The DNA here is from genome assembly GCA_036149055.1 of Myxococcota bacterium. Classification (GTDB taxonomy): domain Bacteria; phylum Myxococcota_A; class Polyangia; order Polyangiales; family Sandaracinaceae; genus JAVJQK01. Next base: position 16,566 of record JAYZQJ010000248.1, read on the forward strand.
GTCGGGGAGGAGCGCCGAGGCGTCGCGGAGGCACCCGGTCTCGTCGACGAACCCGTCGCAGTCGTCGTCGGTCCCGTTGCAGGTCTCGGCCGCGGCGTGCTCGTCCACGAGCCCGTCGCAGTCGTCGTCGGTCTCGTTGCACATCTCGGCCATCGCCGCCTCGTCGACCACGCCGTCGCAGTCGTCGTCGGCCGCGTTGCAGATCTCCATCGTCGCCACGCAGGCGCGCCCCGCGCTCAGGATGGTCGACCAGTAGCGGTGCGCGTCCCAGCCGCCGTCGTTGGTCATCTCGCCGAGCTCGATCGCCTCGCTCGAGAAGCCGGCGCCCTCGGAGAGGTGGCAGCGCCAGCCCGCGCCCGCCCGCGCGCAGAGATCGTCGAGGCCGTCGCCGTTCAGATCGGCCAGGCGCACGGTCTGGTAGTGCCGGGCGCGCCGCCAGCCGACGTCGTCCGCCCACGCGGGGCCGTCCACGCGCTCCCAGCCGCTCGCGCGCCGCGCCCAGCAGAGCATGCCCGCGTCGGCCCGGGCGCAGAGGTCCTCGGCCCCGTCCCCGTCCACGTCGCCGGCGCGGAGGGTCGCGTAGTTCGTCTGGTCGTCCCAGCCGCTGTCGTTGGAGAGCTCGGCCACGCGCTCGGCGTCACCGAAGCCCTCGCCGGAGAAGAGGTGGCAGGAGAGGTCGCGCGAGCTCCGCGCGCAGACGTCGTCGTCCCCGTCGCCGTCCACGTCGAGCATGCGGATGGTGCTCCAGTAGCGTCGGTGCCCCCACCCGTTCTCGTCGCTCCACGCGGGGCCGTCGATCCGGGTCGGGAAGCCGGTGCCGTCCGAGAGCCAGCACTCGAAGCCGCTCGCGCTCCGGCCGCAGAGATCGGCGCGGCGGTCGCCGTTCACGTCGGCCAGCCGGATGGTCCCGTACTGTCGAGCCGCGCCCCAGCCCTCGTCGTTCGACCAGGCGGGGCCCTCGACCACGTCGACGAAGGCCTCGCCGTCGCTGAGCCAGCAGCGCATGCCCGCGTTGCGGCGCGCGCAGAGATCGTCCCGCCCGTCGCCGTTCACGTCGCCGAGGCGCAGGGTCGTGTAGTTGTCGGGCTGACCCCAGCCGTTGTCGTCGCTGACGCCGTCCTTCCACATCGCGCTCGGACCGAAGGCGCCGCCCTGCGAGAGCGCGCAGTACACGCCGGCGTTGCCCCGCGCGCAGACGTCGGCGAGCCCGTCGCCGTTCACGTCGCCCATGCGCAGCGTCGCGTAGTTCGTCACGTCGTCCCAGCCGCTGTCGTCGCCCCAGTCGGTCGCCGCGATCTCCTCGCGCCATCCGCTCGCGTTCGACGGCCAGCAGCGGACCCCGACGTAGCCGCGCGCGCAGACGTCCGCGGTGCCGTCGCCGTCGATGTCGGTCGACTCCGGAGGCGCGTAGGCGGAGGGCTGATCGTGCAGGAGATCGATCTCGCAGACGTCGCCCGAGTCGGGGGTGCCGTCGCAGTCGTCGTCCTCGCCGTTGCATCGCTCGGGCTGCGGCGTCGGCGCGTCGCAGCTCCCCCAGCGGCCGCCCGAGCAGCTCTCGCGGCCGTTGCCGCACGCGGTCGAGCAGACGCGGGTGACGCCCTCGTCGGTGCGCCCGTCGCAGTCGTCGTCGCGCCCGTTGCAGGACTCGGCGCTCGGGCTGCACGTGCTGCACGCGGTCCCCGGCGCCTCGCGGTAGGCGCGCTGCTGGACCCAGCGGGTGGTGGACGGCCCGCAGCGCCCCGAGAACATGTCGGTCGACGCCGCGCCCGAGCTGCGCCGATAGCCCAGGTGCAGGTGGGGCCCGGAGCTGCTGCCGCTCGAGGCGGAGCGCCCGATGACCTGCCCGCAGCTCACCGAGGCGCCGTTGCTCACCCGGAGCGAGTTGCGCTGCATGTGACAGTAGATCGTGCGCGATCCGTCGGAGTGCGTGATCGCGACGTAGTTGCCGCAGCGGCCGCCGCAGGGGTTGCCGACGTAGCCGGTGTTCGCGCAGCCGTTGTAGGTCGCGGTCACGCGGCCGGCCTGGGCGGCCCGGATCTCGGTGCCGGTCGGCGTGCCGAAGTCCATCCCGGTGTGGCCGTCGTAGCAGGCGCCGCCGCAGTTGTAGTCGGTGCACCCGCCGCCGCCGCGGTGATCGAAGCCGTAGTTGAGGCGGTAGTTGGGCGAGTACGGTCGGCGGAAGCGGACCTGGGCGTCGGCCACCGAGGCGAAGCCGAGCGCGAGCGCGAACGCGCAGACGAAGGCTCTCATCGCCCACCTCCGATCGCGAGCCGGACCTCGTCGCCCGCCTCGTCCTCGAAGATCAGGTCGCCGCCCTCCACCCGCGAGGCCCGGACCGACGACGGGAAGCGCTCCGTCTCGATCACCTCCGGCTCTCCGTCACCGAGCCGCAGGAGCCGCGGGCCACCGGTCGCGCCGCTGACCACGTAGATCTCACCGTCCGGGCCGAGCGCCGGGTTCCAGGTGGGCGCGAGGTCGTGGCTCACCTGGGCGCGCTCGCCGGTGCGCACGTCGGCCCGCGCCACCTCGAGGAACGGCGGGTCACCGATCGTGTAGACCAGGGCCGCGCCCCGGACCCCGATCGGGCCGTGCACCGCCTCGTCGACCACCGAGACCTCGGCGCCCCGATGCACCTCGAGGTGATGGTCGGGCGTGATCACCGCGACCGCGCCGTCGACGAAGCGGGCGTCGAGCACCGAGGCGCCGTCGAGCCCGGGCGCCAGGGTCGCCGGCTCCACCCGCAGGGTCACCACGCGGTCCGGGTCGGCGTTGGGCGGCGCCTCGCGCGGGAGCCCGAGCAGGCGACCCGTCGGCGAGGTGTCGAGCGCGATCCACCCGCCCTCCTCCGCGTCGCGTCCCTCGGCCAGGGCCTCGGCCTCGACCTGCGGCGCCTGGACGCGAGCCGGGTCGGTGGGCTCGGATCCGCAACCGAGGAGCCACAACGACGCTCCACACAGCAGCCCACGGCTCATGGCTCCACACTTCATGTGGAACCCAGCTTACAAGGATCGTGCCCTCGTCCGCTCGAAATGGAATCGTCGGGGGCTGCGGCACTCAGGCCGCGTCCTTCGGTCCGAACGGGCACGATCGCCCGCCCCGCACCGTTCAGCTTCTGGTCAGCGCCCGAACTTCGCGGTGACGTCGGCCGCGGTGCCGGCGTGCACGAGGGCGTGCGTGCTGAGGGAGCCGTCGTAGCGGAGCACCCAGTAGTAGCCGATGTTGCTGCGGTACACGCCGAGGTGGCGGCCGTCCTGGAAGGCGCGCGACCAGCGCTCGTCGGAGGTGCGGTCGGCGAGCTTCAGCGCGCGCTGCGCCTTGTCGGAGAGCGGGGTCGGGCCGTTGCCCCAGCTGTAGCGCTTGTAGAGCGCGCTCAGGTCGATCCGCTTGTCCGTCGCGTCCACCTCGCGCCCGTCGCGGAGCTTCCGGTCGACCGCCAGGATGTGCTTCTCGACTTCTTCCGACGAGGTGTGCATGCGGCCCGCAGGGTAGCGCATTCGCGCCCGCTTCGGATCCGGGACATCATGGGCCATGCGCTGCGGCACGTGCGGCTTCGAGGGCGCCGGCGAGGAGGTCGTCACGGGCATGCAGGTGTGCCCGTCGTGCGGCGCGCTCGCCGCGGAGGGGATCGACGCGGTCTTCGATCGCACAATCTTTCGACGCGCGCGGCGCCTGGTCGGCCGGCTCCCCGATCGCGTCTCGCCCGGGCTCTTCGACGCCGCCGATCGACCGCTGGCGCGCGGGATGCGGACCACCCGCGGCGCGCGCATGGCCCTCGCGTGGATCGCCGGCGCGGTGACGCTGACCGCCCTGCTCCTGCTCTGGCCGCTCGCGGGCGGAGGGGCGCTCTTGGAGTACGTGCTCGCGCCGCTGATGCTCTGGGCCTCGCTCGCGGTGGTGGCCTGGCTGCGGCCCTGCCCGACCCTCGTGCTCTTCTCCACCGAAGGCGAGCCGCGGGCGCTGCTGCGGGTGGTGTCCGAGGGGCGCCGCGGCTTCCGCTCGCGCCTGCGGGTGGAGGGCCCCGAGGGCGCCGCGCTCGGCACGCTCACCCTCGACCGCCTGCGCGAGCAGGTCTTCGCGCTCTCCGGCCGGCCCTGGCTCCGCATCGAGCCCAGCGTGGGCGCCCCGATCGAGGTCCGGCGGGCGTCGAGCTGGCGCCCCGGCTGGATCTTCGAGCGGGGAGGCGAGGCGATCGCCAGCTACGGCCTGAACCCGGGCGCCGCCGGGCGCGACGAGCTCGAGCTGCCCGATCCCGACGCGGTGGATCCGCGCCTGCTCGTCGCGGCCACGCTGATCGCGCGGCCCTGAAGCTCACACGAGGATCTTGCGCGCCTCCTCGGCGAACTTCTCCTCGTCCTCTTCCATCAGCTCGACCTTCCTCGGCACGGCGAGGCCGCGCTGCACCGCGGGGCGCCAGCGGATCTTGTCGAGCCACGCCTTCAGGTGCGGCAAGCCCTCGACGCTGACGCCGCTCCAGCTGTAGGTGTGCGCCCACGCGTAGTTGGCGATGTCGGCGATCGAGTAGTCGCCCGCGAGCCACTCGTGCTCGGCCAGCTGCCCGTCGAGCACCTCGAGCAGGCGGCGGCTCTCGCGCTGGTAGCGCTCGATCGCGTACGGGATCTTCTCCGGCGTGTAGCGGAAGAAGACGTTGGCCTGGCCCATCATGGGGCCGACGCCGCCCATCTGGAACATCAGCCACTGGACCACGCGGGAGCGCGCCTTCGCCTCGGTGGGGAGCAGGCGGCCGGTCTTCTCGGCGAGGTACATCATCACCGCGCCCGACTCGAAGACCGCGAAGTCGTCGTCGTCGTGATCGACGATCGCCGGGATGCGGCCGTTCGGGTTGATGGCGAGGTAGCCGGGCTCCTTCTGCTCGCCCTTCATCAGGTCGATGGCGTGGACCTCGTAGGGCAGCCCCAGCTCCTCGAGCGTGATCGAGGCCTTCCACCCGTTGGGCGTGGGCGAGGTGTAGAGGCTGATCATGCTGCGAGCCTGCGTGCTCGCGCGCGCCCCGACAAGGGGGGCTTCACCGGACCGCCTGCTCCACCAGCGCCTTCTCGACCAGCGCCCTCGCGCTCGGCTCGAGCTCGAGCGCGAGCGCCAGCTCCCGGCCCCGCGGGCTCATCTTCGCCCAGGTCTTGCGGAGGATCTCGATCAGGTCGTCCTCGTCCTTGCCCTCCGCGAACTCCGCGAGCTGGGTCTCGAGGAACACGAGGCACGCCGCGTCCTCGAGCGCCTGCGCGTCGGGGTCGCTCTTCAGCTGCTTCTTCATCACGAGCCCGCGCACCCGCTCGATCGCGTCGGCCTCGTAGCCGGCCTCGGCCATCGCCTCCGCCGCGCGCCGGGCGTGGCGCTTCTTCTGCTCGGTGCGCCAGGCGTGATACCCGGCCTTGCCCTTCGGGTACTCCTCACGGGGGAGGGTCCAGCGCATGAGGTGCTGGGCGCGCACCGCGATCTTGAGGGCCTCGTCGGCGTCGGGCTTGAGCGCGTCGAGGGCGGCGCTCATGCGCTCGGCGTAGGCCAGCTCCGCGGGCATGGCCTCGTGGTGGGCGAGCTCGTGCTCCGGATCTTGCGCGTGCATGGCGTCGATCGCCGCGATCGCGCGCTGGTAGCGGCCTTCCATCACGATCGCCATATAGGTCCCGCTCGCGCGCGGCCACCCCACGTGTCAAGAACGCAGCGGGTGGAGGAGCCGGAGCACGAGACGGTGGCCATCGACGCGCCGCGTCCGCGCCGACAGCGCTGGCGTACGTGGCTCCTCGTCCTGTTCTTCGTCGGCACCCTGGCGGCGGCCAAGGCGACCGGGCTCGACGAGCACATCTCCGTCGAGGTGGTGCGCGACTGGATGCAGTCGATGGGCGTCTGGGGCTTCGTCGCCTTCCTCGGAGTCTTCGCGGCCGGCGAGCTGATGCACGTGCCCGGCATGGTCTTCGTCAGCGCGGCCTCCATCGCCTACGGCCAGGCGTGGGGCGTGCCGGCGGCCTACTTCGGCTCCCTGGTGAGCGTCGGCATCAGCTTCCTCGTCGTGCGCGGCATCGGCGGCCAGCCCCTCGGCGACGTGCGCAAGCCCTGGATGAAGAAGATCCTGGCCCGCCTCACCGACCGCCCCGTCACCACCGTCGCCCTGCTCCGCCTCGTCCTCTTCCTCACCCCGGCGCTCAACTACGCCCTGGCGATGAGCTCGATCCGCTTCCGCGACTACATGCTCGGCTCCGCCCTCGGCCTCCTGCTCCCGATCCCGGTCATGGTCCTCGTCATCGACTGGATCGCGACCTGGTAGGGGGGGACGGAGTGAACTTGTGAACCTACGTAGGCAATTCACCTACAGCGGGCTCACCCGCCTCAATCCCACGGGTTCATGAACGGGCCGCTCTCGGCGCGCTGCGCAGTCGGCGCGGCCCGAGGCGCCGCGGGAGCGACCGGTTCGGGCTCGACGGGCGCGGCCGGCTCGACCCGACGCGGCGCGGGCGCCCTCTCGAGGCGCACCACCACCTCGTCGCGGGAGCGGGCCGAGAGCGCGATGTCTCGCGAACGATATCCAGGCTGGCGGATCGTGTAGGCCTGCACGCCGTCGGCCGGCCGGGGCACCTCGAGCGGAGTTCGACCGATCGGCGCGCCGTCGTGCTCCACGATCGCGGGAGGCTGCGCGATCAGCGCGATGGTCTCTTCCTCCTCGCGGGCCGGCGGCTCCGGTCGCGGCTCTGGCGATGGTTCCGACTCCGATACGGCGGGAGCACGAACGACGGCGGGCTGCGGGACGCTGGGCTGCGCGGCGGCGGACTCGCCGGGCGAGGAGATCACCACCAGGGCGGCGACCACGGCCGCGCACGCGAGGGCGGCTCCAGCGCCGAGGAGCGCGAAGGGCAACGCGCGCGGACGACGCGCCAGCGGCGCGGGCTGAGCGGGCGCCGGGAAGCTCGAGAGGCGCACCGCGGGGCGGGGACCGGAGGGCTCGTCGGCCTCTCCGAGCACCTCGCCGAGCGCGGCGGCCACCTCGCGCATCGACCCGAACCGGGCGTCGGCGTCCTTCTCGAGGCAGCACCTCACGATCGCGTCGAGCGCGGGCGGGACCTCGACCCCGTGCGCCGAGAGCGGAGGCACCTCGCCCTGGATGTGGCTGAGGCAGATGGCCCGGAGGTCGTCGCCGTCGAAGGGCACCTCGCCGGTCAGCATCTCGTAGAGCAGCACGCCGAGCGCGTAGACGTCGGCGCGGGGATCGACCGCGAGACCGAGGCACTGCTCGGGCGACATGTACTGCGGCGTCCCGATCACCTCGCCGGCGCGGGTCAGCTTGGCGCCCGCCCCCCGCAGCTTCGCGATCCCGAAGTCGAGGATCTTGGGGTAGTCGCGCTCGCCCTTCCGCTCGACCAGCACGACGTTCTCGGGCTTGAGATCGCGATGCACGATGCCGGCGTCGTGAGCGCTGGCGAGGCCGTGCGCGACGTGTCGGGCCAGCCGCGCCGCGCGCGCCCAGGGGAACGCTCCTTCGCGCAGCTCGTCCCAGAGCGCCCGCCCCTCGAGCAGCTCCATCACCACGTAGGCCTGCCCGCCGTGGAGGTGCCCGAAGTCCCGCACGTCGACGATGTGCGGGTCGCCGATCGCCGAGGCGGCCTGCGCCTCCCGCTCCAGGCGCTCGAGCGCGCCGGGCACCGAGAGCGCGGTCGAGCGGAGCACCTTCACCGCCAGGCGGTCGCCGAGCTCCACCTCGCCGAGGGCCAGGTGCGCCGCCTCGTAGACCACGCCCATGCCGCCCGCGCCGAGTCGTCGGAGCAGGCGGTAGCGGCCATCGAGGGTCTGGCCGAGCCAGGGATCGTCCGGGTTCAGCATCGCGATGAGTGTTCGACGCGCCAGGCGCCTCGAAGTTACGCGCGACGACGCTCGGCGGATCGGATCGCGATCGAGACGAGCCATCAAGGCCAGGGTGTTACCGCCGTACCACCGACCATGACCGAGCTCGATCCCCACGCGATCCTCGAGGCCTCGGCGTGCGTGCACGTGGTGTGGGAGCGCGACCGGCCCTGGACCGCCGCCGCCGTCATGGGCGACACGCGAGGTCTCCTCGGCGTGGCCGCCGAGTCGCTCGAGGGCGACGCGATCTCGACCCTGGTCGCGCCGGAGGACCGTGCGCGCCTCGACGCGGCCCGCGCCGACGGTGGGTGCGGGCTCGCCGCCGCGAAGGTCACGCGCCCGGACGGAGCCGTGCGCTGGGTCGGCATGCGCGAGCGCGAGACGGCGGCCGGACAGCGCGTGGCGGCGTGGTGGGACGTCACCGCGCACGTCGAGGCCGAGCGGGCCGCCGAGGTCCGGCGCGAGCGATTCGAGATGGTGCTGGAGGGCACCCGCCTCGGCATGTGGGACTGGAACCCGCAGACCAACGACGTGGTCTTCGACGAGCGCTGGGCGCAGATGTTGGGCCACACGCTCGCCGAGGTGCCCTTCGAGCTCGAGTCGTGGAAGAGCCGGGTCCACCCCGACGATCTCGACGCCTGCTACGCCGACCTCGGGCGCCACATGAGCGGCGAGGTGGACTTCTACGAGAACGTGCACCGGATGCGTCACGCCGACGGCCACTGGGTGCACATCCTCGACCGCGGCAAGATCATGGAGCGCGACGCGGACGGAAACCCGACGCGCTTCACCGGCACCCACACCGACATCACCGCCCAGCGCGAGGCCGAGCTCGCGGCGGAGGCGGCGAACCGCGCCAAGAGCGTGTTCCTCGCGAACATGTCGCACGAGATCCGGACGCCGATGAACGCGATCCTGGGCTACACCCAGCTGCTCGAGCGGAACCCGGCGCCGGCGGAGCGCGACCGCTTCCTGCGGGTGGTGCGCAAGAGCGGCGAGCACCTGATGTCGCTCATCGATCAGGTCCTGGCGATGTCGAAGATCGAGGCCGATCGCGTCGAGCTCACCGTGGAGCCCACCGCGCTGCACGAGCTGGTGAGCGACGTGGCGATGATGTTCGAGAGGCGCGCGAGCGACGCGGAGATCACCTTCGAGGTGGAGGGCGTCGAGGCGCTGCCGCGGCACGTGGACGCCGACGCCGGGAAGATCCGCCAGGTCCTCATCAACCTGCTCAGCAACGCGTTCAAGTTCACCCGCGGGGGGCGCGTCACGCTCTGCGCCAGCGCCGAGGGAGCGCGGCTCTCGTTCGAGGTGCGGGACGACGGCGTGGGCATCGCCTCGGCGGACCAGGAGCGGATCTTCCAGCCCTTCGAGCAGACCGAGGCCGGCGCCGCGGTGGGTGGCACCGGGCTCGGCATGCCGATCAGCCGCTCGTTCGCGCGCATGATGGGCGGCGATCTCACCGTGGAGAGTCGCGAGGGCGAAGGGGCCCGCTTCCTGTTCACGCTGGAGACGACCGCCCGCGAGCCGTCGAGCAGCCTCCGTCCGGCGGCCCGCCGCGTCGTGCGCGCGGTGAGCGACGCCCCGCGGGTCCTGGTGGTGGACGACCGCGAGACGAACCGCGACCTCGTCTGCACGCTCCTGGCCGCGGTCGGGGTGGAGACCAAGGAGGCCGCCAACGGGCGCGCCGGGGTGGAGGCCGCCCTCCGCTGGCGCCCCGACCTCGTGCTGATGGACTTCCAGATGCCGCTGATGGATGGGATCGAGGCCACCCGCGCGCTGCTGCGCGAGGAGGCGACCGCCTCCATCCCGGTGGTGATGCTCTCGGCCAGCGCCCTGTCGCACCAACGCGACGCCGCGCTGGCGGCGGGGGCGGCGGCGTTCCTGCGAAAGCCCTTCCGTGAGAGCGAGCTCTTCGCGCTCATGGAGGAGCTGACCGACGTGCGCTGGGCCTACGAGGACCACGCCCCGGCGACGGCGACGTGCGCCGGGGGGGAGGCCGTCCCCGACGACCTGCGCGCGGCCATCGTGGAGGCGACCGAGGACGGCGACGCGGCGAGGCTCCACGCGATCGTGGATCAGCTGGGCGGCCCTCACCCGGCGCTCGCCGCCCGGCTCTCGGAGCTCGCCGGCTCGTACTCCTACGAGGCGATCCTGGAATGGATGAGCGAGACGGCGTGACGCCCCCGCGGCTCGCGGTGGTGGACGACAACCCGCACAACCTCCGGCTCCTCCAGGAGGAGCTGGAGTCGCGGGGCTATCGGGTGCTCTGCTTCCCGCGCGCCGAGATGGCGCTGCGCGCGGCCGAGCGGAGACCCCCGGACCTCTTCCTGCTGGACGTGCAGATGCCGGGCATGGACGGCTACGCGCTCTGCGAGGCGCTCAAGCGGAGACCGGCGCTCGCCGACGTCCCCGTGATCTTCGCGAGCGCGAAGGTGGAGCCCGAAGACAAGCTGCGCGGCTTCGAAGCCGGCGCCGTGGACTACGTGACCAAGCCGCTGCAGATGGCCGAGGTCCACGCGCGTGTCGCCGCGCACGTCAAGCTGCACAGGCAGCGCCAGCTCCTCGAGACCCAGAAGCAGGCCCTCGAAGAGGCGCAGAGGTTTCGCGCCGAGGTCGAGGCGATCACCCAGCACGACCTGAAGTCGCCCCTGACGGCCATCATCGGCTTCGCGCGGCTGCTGACCCGACCCGGATCGTCGCTCGGCGAGCGAGACCGCGAGCTCGCGACTCGGATCGCCAGGGCGGGCGTGCGCATGCAGGCGATCGTGAACACCACCCTCGACACCTTTCGGATGGAGCAAGGGCTGTACGTCCCGGAGGCCACCCTCGTGAACCTGACGGCGCTGGCCCAGGAGGTCGCCGCCGAGGCGCGCGCGCTTCGCGAGGGCGTCGCGGTGGAGCTGACCGGCCCCGGGACGCCGGTCCAGGTCCTGGGCGACGAGCGGCTCGTGTGGACCATCCTCGCGAACCTGGCCAAGAACGCGGTGGAGGCCTCACCTCCGGGAGCGGTCGTGACGCTGGAGGTCGACCCGGCGGGCTCGCTCGCGGTGCGGAACCGGGGCGAGGTGCCCGCGAGCGTCATCGACCGATTCTTCGAGAAGCACGTCACCGCCGGCAAGGTCGACGGCACCGGGCTGGGCACCTACACGGTGAGGCTGGCGGCCGAGCTCCTCGGGGCGGCGGTGTCGCTGGACGCGTCGGAGCCGGGTCACACCTCGATCGAGGTCACGTTTCCGGCACCGACCATCGCCCGGACGGGCTGACGTCTCGGCCCCACCCGTGCGACGCTGTGCGGGCATGGTCACGGTCGCACTCGACGCGATGGGCTCGGACCTGGGCCCGAAGGTCACGGTCGCGGGGGCCGCCCGGGCGAGCCTCGGCGCCGGCGCGCCGGACGTCCTCCTGGTCGGCGACGAGGCGGTGCTCCGCCGGCTGCTGCTCGTGCACGAGCACGACCGCGAGAAGATCGCGATCCTGCACGCGCCCACCCAGGTCGCGCAGGACGACAAGCCGCGCGACGCGCTCGACGGAGCGCCCGACTGCTCGATCCTGCGGGCGGCGGAGGCGGTGCGGGACGGACACGCCGACGTGCTGGTGAGCGCGGGGAACACCGGCGCGGTCACCCTCGCCTGCGCGCGCACCTTCGGCCGGCTCCCCGGGGTGGCCCGCTGCGCCCTCGGCGCGGTCTATCCCACCGAGCGGCGGCGCGGCGAGAAGGACGATCCCTTCAGCCTGATCCTCGACGCGGGGCTGACCCTCGAGGTGGACGCCCAGGACCTGGTGGTGTTCGCGGTGATGGGCTCGGCCTACGCGTCGCGCATCTCGCGCAACCCCAACCCGAAGGTCGCACTGCTCTCGAACGGGAGCGAGCCGACCAAGGGCACCGGCGCGGTGGTGGAGGCGAACCGTCGCCTGAGCGAGGTCCGCTGCCTGGAGTTCATCGGCAACATCGAGGGCATGGACATCCCGAAGGGCACCGCCGACGTGGTCGTGACCGGCGGCTTCACCGGCAACATCGTGCTCAAGATGCTCGAGGGGGTGGCCGAGACGGTGATGCGCCTCGGGCGCTACGCGGGCGACACCTCCCTCCGCTACAAGGCCGGCCTCGGGCTGCTCGCGCCCGCGGTGAAGAAGCTCCGCCGCGCGACCGACTGGGAGCAGTACGGCGGCGCGCCGATCCTCGGCTTCGATCACCTCTGCATCAAGGCCCACGGCCGCAGCACCGAGCGCGCGATCGGCAACGCGATCAAGGTCGCGACCCGGGCGGCGCGCACGGAGATGGTGCGGGCGATGCGGGAGAGCCTCGAGGAGCTCGCCGAGCCCTCCCCCTCGTCACACGCGACCCGCTGATCTACCCTCGCCGCGTGACCGACGATCGCGAGGAGGAGGATCGAAAGGCGATCCTGGCGCGACGCTCGAAGCTGATCGCGCTCGCGCTCGGAGGGCTCACGTCGGCCACCGGCTGCTACGAGTCGCACGCGGTGGGCATGGCGCCGACCCGGCCGGACGCCGAGGCGCCCCGACGGGACGCGGAGCCCGGACCCTGCCTCGGCGCGCCGATCGACGCCGGCCCGCGGCCCTGCCTGGACGCGCCGATCGACGCCGGGCCGGGGCCTTGCTTGAGCGCCCCGATCGACGCCGGCCCCCCGCCCGAGGACGCGGCGGTCGCCGACGGCGGGGTCGCGCCCACGCCGTGTCTCACCATGCCGCCGCCGGATCCCGAGTGATCGTCCCGGGCAGCCCGTTCGAGCCAGACGACCCGATCGTGCACGACGAGGATCTCTCCAGCCTCTCGGCGGTGATCCCGGCGTCCTATCGGCTGCGCGGCATGTTCTTCTCGCGCCTCGCGGCCAAGCTCCCGGCCGAGGTCTGGGCGGGCTTCGCTCCGTCGCTCCGGGAGCCCCCCGACGGCGGCCGCTACGTCGCGTTCCAGAGCTACCCGTACGCCGACTACCACGAGCTCCTCCTCGCGGTGGGCGCGTCCCGATACCCGACCCTGAGCGCCTGCGAGGGCCTCCGTCGCATCGGGCGCGACGACTTCGCCACCTACACCGAGTCGATGGTCGGCCGCGTCTCGCTCCGGCTGATCCGCGACGCGCGCGCGGCGCTCCTCCGCCTCCCCGGCATCTACGAGGCGATGGCCTCGGGGGAGTGGAAGGTCGCGGCCCGCGAGGTGGACGACCGGACGGTGCGCCTCGAGTTCGACGACTTCTTCGGCGCCTGGCCGTACCAGGTCGGTCAGATCGAGGAGATCGTGCGACGCCTCGGAGGCCGCTCGCGCATCGAGGTGCTCCGCCCCCACCTGCGCGCGCTGCGCCTCGACATCACGCACCGCTGACGCGAGACGACAGGGCGACGCGGACCCGCAGCCCGCCGCCCTCGCGCGGGTGGACCGAGGCGCGCCCGCCGTGAGCCTCGGCCAGCTCGGCCACGAGGGAGAGGCCGATGCCGGTCCCGGGCGCGTGCGCGGTGTCCTCGCGCTCGACGCGGTGGAAGCGGTCGAAGACCTTGCGACGCTCGGCCTCGGGCACGCCGGGGCCCCGGTCGCGGACCTCGATCACCGGCCCCGCCTCCACCGCGACCTCGATCGCGCGCTCGCCGGTCGCCGCGTACTTCACCGCGTTGTCGAGCAGGTTGATCACGATCTGCTCGACCGCCTGCCCGTCGAACTCGCAGGGCACCGCGCCCGGCCCGGGGCCCTCGAGGGTGAAGCCGCGCTCCTCGATCAGGTGCCGCTGCGCCTCCACGATCTCGCGGACGTGCGCGCGCAGATCCCCCGGAGACGGCGCGATGCCGCGGCGCCCCTCCTCGAGCTTCGAGAGGCTCAGCACGTTGTCGACCAGACGCGCCAAGCGGACGCTCTCGCGCACCAGCTCGCGGTGCACCTTGGGCCGGCGCGTCTCGTCCACCATGCCCTCGTCGAGCATCTCGGCGTGCATGCGGAGGGTGGTCAGCGGGGTCCGGAGCTCGTGGCTCACCGCCGAGACGAAGGCGCTCTTCTGGCGGGAGAGGGCCTCGGCGCGTCGGGCGTAGACGGCGATGGCCGCGGCGGCGAGGAGCGCGATCAGCACCAGGAGCGCGAGGGCGCCGAGCTGCACGTGGAGCGCGTCTCCGTCCGAGGCCGCGGCGAGCTGCGCCGGCGCGAAGCAGAGCTCCAGGTCCGGCAGGGTCGCCGACGCGCGCTCCCGGAGCGCACAGGCGCCCTCCCCGGCGCGCACCACCGTCGGCGCGACCGAGGCCTCGACCCGGCGGGTCACCAGCCCCGGCAGCCAGGCGTCCCTCAGGTGGGCCTCGTCGAGCAGGACACCTTGCACGACCGCGGTCTCCTCGTGGGACACGAGCCGGTGCAGGACCCAGCTGTCGCCGAGCGCGCGGAAGGTCATCGGCGTGTAGACGACCTCGCCGGCGCGGCGCACGCGCTGCTCGAGGTCCCGACCGTCGGCGAGCTCCAGCCTCGCGTCGGCGCTGCGGTAGCCGAAGCGGACGGTGAGCGCGCCGCCGTCGGTGGCGGGGAAGCGCAGCGCCTCCAGCGCCCGCACCACGCACGCCGACTCGGGATCGCTGCTCGCGCGCAGCACCCGTCCGTCGGCCGCCACCCGGAGGCGCACCCGCACCGCCTCGGGGGTGCACGCCCGGACCGCCTCCTCGGCCCCCGCCAGGGTCGCCCGCACCCGCTCGCGCGAGAGCGGCCGCGACGCGCTCGGCCGGGGAGGCGCCGCCCGCTGTTGCACGGCCTCGTCCCAGGTGACGTTGCGCCGCGACATCGGGCCGACCTGTCGGCCGCGCTCGATCACCCGCTGGTTCGCCATCTCGTCGCCGCGCTGGGCCGCCAGGATGTCGCGCGCCTGGGAGCTGCCGTACCGATCCAGATCGGTCAGCTGGTTGTCCGGGTTCCGGACGATCTCGAGCGCGCCGCTCCCGGGGATCTCCGGCGCCGCGGCGACGCCGAGCGTGTCCGACGCCTCACCGCGGACCAGCGCGCGCAGGGGATCGAAGGCGTCGCCCCGCACGAGCCGGGCGACCTCGACGTGCAGGGGCGGGGGCGCGGCGTCGGGATCGGCCGCGTAGGGGGTCCGCACCCGCCCGTCGGGATCGATCTGGAAGTAGGCGCGCACCCGCGGATCGGCGCTCGGCCGGGCGCGCGGCGAGACGGCCACCGGGTCGGTGATCGCGAGCACGTCCGGCGGGCTGTAGAGGTGCTGGTACAGGTAGAAGGGCCGCTCGTCCTCGCGGCGGCGGAGCTCCTCGAGGCTCTCGTCGACCGCGCCCCGCACCGCGTCGGCGGCGCGCATCAGCCGCGCCCGCGCCTCGGCCCGCCGCACGTCGCGCTCGCGCAGGGTGGCGAAGAGCCAGCCGCCGGCGAGCGCCAGCGACGCGACGACCAACCCGATCGCGAGCGCGATGACCCGGCGGCTGCTCACGACGAGATGGGCGCGACGAAGCGATAGCCCCGACCGCGCACGGTGGCGATCCAGGCCGCGCCGCCGATCGGCTCGAGCTTCGCGCGGAGCTGCTGCACGTGCACGTCGACGGTCCGCGTCCGCACGGTGCCGTCGTTGTAGCCCCACACGTCGACGAGCAGCTCCTCGCGGGTGACGGGGCGATGACGACGCTCCACCAGGTAGCCGACCAGCGCGGCCTCGCGCGCGGTGAGCCGGACGGCGGGCTCGCTCGCGATGCGCTGCGCGTCGAGATCCACCTCCAGCGCGCCGACCGAGAAGCGCCGAGGCCGCTCGGGCGCCGGGCGCGCGCGCCGCAGGAGGCCTCTCGCCCGGGCCGCGAGCTCCCGGACCCCGAAGGGCTTGGTGACGTAGTCGTCCGCCCCCGCCTCGAGCCCGGCGACGACGTCCTCCTCGGCGCCCTTGGCGGTCAGGACGAGCACCGGCGTGTCGTCCCCGTGCGCCCGCACCCGCCGGAGCACGCCGAGCCCGTCGACCTTCGGCAGCATCAGGTCCAGCACCACGAGGTCGAAGCCGCCGCCCGCCAGATGCTCGAGCGCCTGCGCCCCATCGGCGGCCTGCACGGTGTCCCACCCCTGCCCGGAGAACAGCGCGTCGAGCCCATCGAGGATCGGCTCCTCGTCCTCGACCAGCAGCACCCGCGGCGCCCCCTCGTCCGACATCGCCCTCAGGGTCTCACGCCCCCCGCCCTCGCGCACCGTACCGTTCGTAAGCCTCCCGTAAATTTCGTCTCGATCGGGGCGCTTCGGTGACTTCTTGGCTCTCGCCAAGGCGCCAAGCCGCAAAGGGGCTGACGTGGCCGCGCGATGGCGGCTCGCCGCCGGGTCCACGGCTGCAATTTATCCCTCGCAGAGGCGCAGAGACGCAGAGAACGAGGCGGGCCGCGCGATGGAGACTCGCCGCCGCGTCCGTGATCGTCCTTCGCTTGGCCAGGGTGGATCGGTGCGCTTCGGTGGCTTTTTGGCTCTCGCCAAGGCGCCAAGCCGCAAAGGGGGCGATATGGCCGCGCGAAGACGGCTCGCCGCCGGGTCCACGGATGCAATTTATCTCTCGAAGAGGCGCAGAGGCGCAGAGACGCAGAGGACGGGGCGGGCCCCGCGATGGAGACTCGCCGCGGCGTCCGTGATCGTCCTGCGCTCGGCCGGCGTGGATCGGTGCGCTTCGGTGGCCTTTTTGGCTCTCGCCAAGGCGCGAAGCCGCAAAGGGGCTGACGAGGCCGCGCGATGGCACATCGCCGCCGGGTCCACGACTGCAATTTATCTCTCGAAGAGGCGCAGAGACACAGAGGACGGGGACGGGCCGCGCGATGGAGACTCGCCGCCGCGTCCGTGATCGCCCCTGTACTCGGCTCGTCGATCGGGCGCTCCTCCGTGGTCCCCAGGAGCGCCCCGCGTAGGGTCGGGCAGGCACGCCCCGGCCAGTCGCCATCCCGCCGCCACCCAACCCCTTGGCGGCTTGGCGCCTTGGCGAGAGCACAAGAAGCCACCGAAGCGCACCCATCCACCCGGCCGAGCGCTCGGCGACCAGGAAAGCGGCGGCCAGTCCCCAGCCCGCGGCCCGTCCTCTGCGACTCTGCGCCTCTGCGAGAGACAACATGCAAACCGGCACCCGCCGGCCAGCCGCCAGCCCGCGGCCAACCCAGCCCCTTGGCGGCTTTGCGTCTTTGCGTGAAATAATTTGCCCCCCAAGCCCTCGAAGTTCGAGAACGGCCCCCCGAGCCAGGGGAGCCGGGCACCCGCCGGCGAGCATCCATCCCGCCGCCACCCAACCCCTTGGCGGCTTGGCGCCTTGGCGAGAGCACAAAAGGCCACCGAAGCGCACCCGTCCACCCGGCCGAGCGCTGGGCGACCAGGGACGCAGCGGCCAGCCCCCAGCCCGCGGCCCGTCCTCTGCGACTCTGCGTCTCTGCGAGAGACAACCTGCAGACCGGCACCCGCCGGCCAGTCGCCATCCCGCGGCCAACCCAGCCCCTTGGCGGCTTTGCGTCTTTGCGTGAAATGAATTGTCCCCCAAGCCCTCGAAGATCGAGAACGGCCCCCCGAGCCAGGGAAGCCGGGCACCCGCCGGCGAGCATCCATCCCGCCGCCACCCAACCCCTTGGCGGCTTGGCGCCTTGGCGAGAGCAAGAGAAGCCACCGAAGCGCACCCGTCCACCCGGCCGAGCGCTGGGCGACCAAGAACGCGGCGGCCAGCCCCCAGCCCGTCCTCTGCGACTCTGCGCCTCTGCGAGAGACAACCTGCAGATCGGCACCCGCCGGCCAGCCGCCATCCCGCCGCCAACCCAGCCCCTTCGCGTCTTTGCGTCTTTTCGTGAAATAAATTGTCACTCGAATGCCCGCCGGCGAGCATCCATCCCGCGGCCACCCGGTCCCTTGGCGGCTTGGCGCCTTTGCGAGAGCACCAAGAGCCGCCGAAGCCTAACGAGCAGGCGCAGGGGAGAGGTCGGCGGCGACCTCGCGGACCTCGCGGCGGGCGTAGAGGCCGGCGATCGCGCCGCTGATCAGGTTCGCGGCGGCGATGCCGAGGAAGAGGCCGGTGAGGTCGTAGAGCTCCGAGCCGAGCCACGCGAGGGGGATGGCGAGGAGCACGAGGCGGATGGCGGCGAGCACGGTCGCCTTGAGGGGCTGATCGAGCGCGTTGAACACCGACGCCACCAGGAGCGCGACGCCGAAGGCGGCGTAGCTGATGGGGACGGTGCGAAGGAAGAGCGTCGTCTGGGCGACGACCTCGGGGTCGTCGTTGAAGACTCGCGCGATCGGGTCGGCCACCGCCGCCAGCAGCAGCGCCGCGCCGAAGCCCCAGAAGAGCGACAGCTTGATCACGAAGCGCAGGGTCTCGCGGATGCGCTCTCCCTTGCCCGCGCCGAGGTTCTGACCGACGAACGGGGTGATGGCGGCGGTCATCGCGAAGACGCCGATCATCGAGAGCCCCTCGACCCGGGTGCCGACGCCGAAGGCCGCGACCGCGTGGGGGCCGTAGTCCGAGACGAGCCGGGTCACCGCGCCGGCGGCGAGCGGGGTCAGCAGGTTGGTGCCCGCGGCCGGCACGCCGATGCGGAGGATCGCCCTCCACGACGCGAGCGTGTCCTCGAGCTTCGGCAGCTCGAACGACAGCATGTGCTCGCGCTTGCCCAGCACGTAGAACGCCACCGCCATCGCGATGGTGTAGGAGCCCACGGTCGCGAACGCGGCGCCGCGGAGGCCCATCGCCGGGATCGGGCCCCAGCCGAAGATGAGCAGCGGGTCGAGCAGCGCGTTGGTCAGGCCCGCCGCGACCATCACGAAGCTCGGCGTCTTGGTGTCGCCGCTCGCCCGGATCGCGCCGTTGCCGACCATCGGGATCACGAGCAGGCCGACGCCCGCGTACCAGGGGACCATGTACTCGCGGATCAGCGGGAGCGTCTCCGCGTCGGCGCCGAGCAGCGTGAAGAGCGGGTCGAGGGTCGCGATGCCGATGGCCGAGACCGTCACCACGAGCGACACCGCCAGGATCAGCGAGTCGGTGGTCAGGCGCTTGACCCGGCCCTCCTCGCCCTTGCCGATCGCGCGCGCGATCACCGCGGTCGAGCCGATGCCGATCCCGATGGTGAGGTTGGTGACCACCATCGCGACCGGGAAGGTGAAGCCCATCGCCGCGAGCTCGTGCGGGCCGAGCTGGCCGACCCAGAAGGTGTCGACGATGTTGAAGAACAGGATCGCCGCGATGCCGACCATCATCGGCAGCGTCAGGCGGATCAACGTGGGCCCGACCGGCCCCTCGAGCAGACGCCGCTGCCGGTCGGGATCCTTCTTCACGGCGCCGTTCTAGGGCGTCGGCGCGCCTCCGACAACGGGGGAGATCCGGCTACATCGCGTCGAGCGCGGACGCGGCGAAGGACACGACCGCCCACTGCTCGGACAGGCCGGCTTCGCCGAGGTCGGCGTGGCCGATCAGCGGGGTGCGCAGGGCGGTGGCGGACGGCAGCTCCCGGGCGATCCACTCGGCCTCGCTGGGGGCGACCAGAGGATCCCCCTCGCCGTGCAGCACGAAGACCGGGACCCGCACCCGGGCGAGGCGGCCGGCGGGCGACACCGCGGCCAGCTCGGCGGCGTGGCGCTCGGTCAGCCGGGCCAGCGCCTCGCGATCGGGCGCTCGTCCCTGGCGCAGCGCCTCGACGCGGGCGCGGGCCTCGGGGTGCAGCGCGTCGAGCTGGGGCGCGGTCCCCCGGAGCACGTCGCCGAGCGCGGCGCGTGCGCCCTCGGCGTCGTGCGCGAAGTAGTCCTCGGCGTAGGCGTGGGCGAGCACCTGCGCCCCGTAGCGCTCGGCGCCTTCCGTCACCCGGGCGCCGTCCGGCCCGGCGATGGGCTCTCCGCGCCACCAGGCGGCGAGGCGCGCGGCGTCGTGGTGGGCGCCGATCGTCCAGACGGCGCCGATCGCGGGCTCGTTCGAAGCGGCGACGAGCGCGAGGCCGCCACCGAAGCTGATGCCGACCACGCCGACCGTCGGCCGCCCCAGCGCGCGCGCCGCGGCCGCGATCTGATCGGCGGCCCCGGGGTCGAAGCGGAGCGCGCGCAGCGCGGGGATCTCGGGGGTGCTCACCACGAAGCCGGCTTCGGCGAGGAGCGAGGCGAAGCGGACGAGGCGGGGCTCGTCGATGCCGCCCGGGTGCGCGCCGTGCACCAGCAACAGAGGTGGCCCCTCGCCGCGATAGGTGCGGGATCGGAGCCCGGCGAGGGGGTGCTCCTCCACCCGCACGTCCACCGGGCGCGCGTCCCCGAACCCCGTGAGCAGACGGGCGGCCCGGAAGTACCGAGCTCCGGGTC
This sequence comes from Myxococcota bacterium, assembly GCA_036149055.1. Taxonomy (GTDB): domain Bacteria; phylum Myxococcota_A; class Polyangia; order Polyangiales; family Sandaracinaceae; genus JAVJQK01. Next base: position 36,676 of record JAYZQJ010000248.1, read on the forward strand.
CCCAGGCGAGGGCGAGCCCCACCAGCGGGATTGCGATCATCATCGCCGTGCGCCGCCGCTTCACGCCCCCAGCTTCACACTTCTTCATCGCCTCGCACGTCATGCCTTCACGCCGCGTTCACAGGTTCGATCGGGCAAGGAGGTCACATGTTCGGATTCATCATCGGTTTTCTGAGCCTCGCCGGGCTCATCATGGTGCTCAAGGGCGGGCGCCGTGGCTGCGGCGGGCGCGGCTGGCACGGCGGCGGCTGGCGCGGGCGACGCGGACGCTGGGGGCACCACGATCACGACCGCGAGCGCGGGCGTCACGGCTGGGGACGGCGCGGCATGCTGCGCATGCTCTTCGAGCGCCTCGACACCACGCCGGGTCAGGAGAAGGAGATCGCCGCGGCGGTCGACGAATTCGTCGCCAAGGCGCGCGAGCTGCGGGGCGAGTCCCGCTCGAGCCGCGACGACGTCGCGCGCCTGCTCCGCACCGAGACCCTCGACGAGAACATCCTGGGCGACCTCTTCGGGCGCCACGACGAGAAGCTGCGCGACCTGCAGAAGGCGTTCGCGGACGCGCTCGGCCGCGTCCACCAGGCGCTCGACCCCGAGCAGCGCGACCAGCTCGCGCAGCTCCTCGAGACGGGCCGTGGCCCCGGCTTCGGCGGCCCCTACCGCGGTTGGGTTTGAAGGAAAGAGAGATTGATCATGAAGCGCAGACTCCTCATCGGCCTGTTCACCTTCGGCACCCTCTTCGGGTTCGGCTCCGGCTTCTTCTCGATGGCGCGGTGGCACCATCACCACCACCAGCGCCGCGCCGCCTTCGAGCGACACGTGGCCGACGTGTGCACCGACGCCGCGTACCGCGTCCGTGATCGCCGGCCCCGCGACGCGCCCCCGCCCCGCTGGGACGACCGGGACGATCGCCGCCGAGGCCACTGGTCCGAGGGTCGACGTCACCACGATCGGCGCTACGACGATCGCGGCTACGACGACCGCGACTGGCGCTGAAACCCCCGAGCCCCCGCCTCGTGCTCCCCCGAGGCGGGGGCGACGCTTCTCCGATAGGATCACCGCGATGGCCATCCGGGCACTCTTGATCGACGACGACGCGCGGCTCGCGGAGCTGCTCGAGGGCTACTTCTCGGACCACGAGATCGCGCTCGAGGCCGCCCAGAGCGGGGCCGCGGGCATCGACGCCCTCGGCCGGGGCACCTTCGACGTGGTGCTGCTCGACGTGATGATGCCCGGCATGGACGGCCTCGAGGTGCTCCGGCGGCTGCGGGGCAAGAGCGCGATCCCGGTGATCATGCTCACCGCGCGGGGCGACGAGGCGGACCGGGTGGTCGGCCTCGAGCTCGGCGCGGACGACTACGTGCCGAAGCCATTCAGCCCCCGGGAGCTGCTCGCGCGCATCCGGGCGGTCCTGCGCCGGGCGCAGCCGGAGGCCACGAGCGAGCGGATCGCGATCAGCGGCGTGGAGGTCGACGTCGGCGCGCGCAGCGTCCGCCTCGAGGGCGAGGACGTGGAGCTGACCGGGCTCGAGCTCGACATCCTGGTGGCCCTCATGCGCCGCGCCGGTCGCGTGGTGCCGCGGGACGCGCTCCTGAGCGAGGCGGGCCGCGACGACGTGGTCGTCGGAGAGCGCACGGTCGACGTGCACATCTCTCATCTCCGCAAGAAGCTCGGCGACGACCCCCGCGCGCCGGCGCGCATCCGCACCGTGCGCGGCGTGGGCTACGTCTTCGTGCGCGACGCATGACCGGCCATCGACAGTGCCGCCACGCGCAGCATCGGGGGCGCTGGCACGCCAAGAAGAGCCGGTGGCGCCGCAGCGGTCGCCTGCAGCGGCGGCTCTTCATGTGGTTCGGGGCGACCATCGTCTTCACCGCGATCGTGGTCGGGCTGATGTTCCGTCTGCTGTCGCCGACCGAGCGCTTCCAGCGTGACGCGGAGGGCTTCCAGCGCTTCGTGAGCGCCCGCTTCGAGCAGGTCTGGCGGCACCCGCCGGCCCGCGACGCGCTCGTGCGCGACCTGAACCGGGATCTCCGCCTCGACGCCACGCTCTACGACGCGGGCGGCCACGTGCTCGTGCGGCACGGGGCGCGCTGCGACGAGGCCTGGGGCCGGATCCCGCTCGTGCGCCGCGACGGCCATCGGCTGGGCACCCTCGAGGTCTGCGGCGAGCCCTATCGCTGGGGCGGGTGGCGCTTCCCGGTGGCGCTGCTCGTGGGCGTGCTGATCCTCTGGGCGGCGGCCGGCATCCTCGCGCGCCGCCTCACCCGCCCGCTCCGGCGCCTCGAGGGGCTGGCCCGACGCATCGGCGAGGGCGACCTCAGCGCCCGCTCCGAGCTCGACCCGCAGCGTCACGGCGAGCTCGGCACGCTGGGCGTGACGATGGACGAGATGGCGGAGCGGATCGAGAAGCAGCTCGCCGATCAGCGGGAGCTGCTCGCCGCGGTCAGCCACGAGCTCCGGACGCCGCTGGGGCACCTCCGGGTGCTGCTCGAGATGGCCCGGGGCAAGCCGAGCGAGAAGATGATCGACGACATCGAGGAGGAGGTCCTCGAGGTCGACGCGCTGGTGGGGCAGCTGCTGGCGAGCTCGCGGGTGGACTTCGGCAGCCTGCAGGTCAAGAGCGTCGACGCGGTGGAGCTGGCCTCGCGGGCCCTCGAGCGCGCCGAGCTCCCGCCGGACGACCTCGCGGTCGAGGGCGATCCCGCGCTGATGGAGGCCGACCCCACGCTGCTCGCCCGCGCGCTCGCCAACCTGCTGCAGAACGCCAAGCAGCACGGCGGCGGGGTCGAGGCGCTGACCATCCGCTTCCGGCCGACCGACGTGGTCTTCGAGGTGTCCGACCGCGGGCCCGGCTTCTCGGAGGCCGAGCGCGAGCGCGTCTTCGAGGCCTTCTACCGGGGCGAGCACCGGGCCGGCGCGAGCCTCGGCCTGGGCCTCTCGCTGGTGCGCCGGATCGCCGAGGCCCACGGCGGCCGCGCCTGGGTGGAGGACAACGCGCCGGGCGCGCGGGTGTGCTTCTCGCTCGACGCCGCCCCCGCGTCCGATCCCCGAGTTTGACCCGGGGTGGGGCGCCGGAAATGATGCGGCGCGATGGGCCTCCTCCGCGGCGCCGAGCGCGACCCGAACGCGCGTCTGATCGCGCTCGTGCTCGCGTCGGGGGTGCCGCTCGCCGCCTACCTCGCCACCGCCTCCGCCCACGACTACTGGCTGGACGCGGGCGAGTTCACCGCCCAGGCGATCTGGCTCGACGTCGCCCACCCGCCCGGGCACCCGCTCGCCGGCCTGGTCGGGCGGCTCTTCGCGCTCCTGCCGCTCGGCCCGATCCCGCTGCGGGTCGCGATCGGACAGGCCTGCTGCACCGCGCTCGCCGCCGGCTTCCTCTTCGCCGCGATCGACACGACGGTCCGGGTGATCGGGGTGCGCCGCGACCGGCTCGCCCTCCCGCTCGCGCTCGGCGCCACTTGGATGATCGCGCTCAGCCACGCGTGGTGGTTCCAGGCGGTGCGGCCCGAGGTCTACGGGCTGCAGGCGCTGCTGATGGCGATCGTCATCGAGCGGATCGTGGCGCTCGAGGCGGCCTGGCCGACGCTCGACGTGCGCCCCCTCTACGTCGCCGCGCTCGCCCTCGGGCTCGGGCTCGCGAACCACCACCTCGTCGCCTTCCTCACCCTGCCCGCCGTCGCCTCGACCGCGGCGCGCGTCTACCGGGCGCGCGGCGGCAAGACGCTGCTGAAGGCCGGCCTCGCCACCCTGGTCGGGCTCTCGACCTACGTCTACCTGCCGGTCCGCGCGGCCACCGAGCCGCCCCTGAACCTCGGCGACCCGAGCTCCGCCTCGCGGCTGTTCTGGGTGGTGAGCGCGAAGGTCTACCAGCAGAACAAGCTCACCGAGGCGCCGCAGCCGCTCGACGAGCGCCTCCGGGACGTGCTCCGGGTGGTGGGCGAGAGCTTCGGCGGCGCGATCCACGATCCGCTGAACGTGGCGCTGTGGGCCTTCGGGGTGCTCGGCGTGGCGCTCATCGGCGCCTACGCGCTCCTCCGCACCGCGGGCGCGCGGCGCATCGCGTTCGTCTGGGTCGCCCTCGTGCTCTTCGTGCTCACCGGGCCCGCGTGGCTGATGTCGGTGAAGAACAACCCCGACGTGCTCGGCTACATGATGGTCGGGCTCGCGGCGCTCATCGCGCTCGGCACCGGGCTGCTCGCGACGGTGCTCGCCCGGGTCGGTCAGCGCCCCGACGGGACCCCGAAGCTGCCCGCGCTGCTCGTCGGCGTGCTCGCCGCGGGGCTCGGGCTCGCGCACCTCTCGCCGAGCGCGGGGCGCGCGTCGCTGACGAGCTTTCACGCCACCGACGACTTCGACGAGGAGCGCATCCGGCGCCTGCCCGACGACGCGGTGGTGGTGCTGCATCGGCCGCAGACCGTGTTCCGCCACTGGTCGGCGATGGCCGCCGAGCACGTGCGCCCCGACGTGACCGTCGTGCCGATGCCCTTCCTCGACTACCCCGGCGTGGTCGAGGCGCTGGCCGCGCGCGATCCGGACCTGGCGGAGCTGCTCCGGGGCTACCTGCTCGAGGGCGAGCTGCGTCAACCCGATCTGCAGTCCCTCGCCGCCCGCCGGCCGCTGCTGGTCGAGATGGACCTGCGGGTGCCGACCGATCTCTACGAGACGATGGTCCCGGCCGGCCTCTACTACGAGGTGGTGGACGCGGGCGCGACCGACACCGACGTCATCGAGGCGGCGGAGCCGCACGCAGCGGTCCTCGGCCGGCTCTACGCGCACCTGGGCGAGCACGGCGTGGAGGAGACCGAGACCCAGGGGCACCTGCTCTGGCTCCACTACATGGACGCGCTCTACTACGCGTCGGTCGGCGCGCGCGACCCGGCCCGGGACGCGGTCCGGCGGGCCCTGGCGCTCCGCCCGGAGAGCGCCGAGATCCGGGCGCTCGCGGCGGCGCTGGCGGATCCCGAAGCCGAGGGCCCGCTGAACGTCTCGCCCTTCGTGGTCGGCGCCCCCCGGCGAGGCGTATCCTCGGATCCATGACGCGTTGGCTCCTGGGCGCGGCGTTCCTCTGGATCGCCGCCGGCTGTGACTGCGCCGGCGATCCCGGCGGCGACCCCTGCGCCGTCGACGGCGACTGCGCCTCCGGCGAGCTGTGCGTGGACGGACGCTGCGAGACGCGCCCCGACGGCGGCTTCGACATGGACGGCGGCGGCGGAGGTGACGACGGCGGCGCGCGGCGCGACGCCGGGCCGCTCCCCGACGGGAGCTCGCGCGACGACGCGGGCGCGGACGCGAGCTGCGGCGGCGAGAGCGTCGCCTTCGACTACCGCCCGCCGAACGTGCTGCTGATCTTCGACCGCTCGTGCTCGATGCGGCGCTTCCTCGACGGCTCCGACTTCGGCACCGGCCCCGAGGACCCGACCACCCGCTGGAACGTGGCGCGCGAGGCGGTGCTCGGGCTGATCGGCCGCTTCCCCACCCGCGTGTTCTGGGGCCTGATGGCGTTCCCCGATCCGCGCGAGGGCTGCGGCGATCCGGTCGATGCGGAGGTGGCGCCGGGGCCGGGCACGGCGAGCGCGATCGAGACCTCGCTCCGCTCCGACGCCATCCAGCCCTTCGGCCTTTGCGGGCCGGACAACTCGGACACCACGACCCAGCCGCGCCAGACGCCGACCGCCGACGCGATGACGAGCGCGCTCGGGCTGAGCGAGCTGACGGCCCCGATGCGGGAGAGCTTCGCCATCGTCGTGACCGACGGCGGCGTCAGCTGCGGGGTGAGCGACGGCGAGCTGAGCACGCTGGCCGACATGATGCGCGCGGCCGGCATCCCGACCGCGGTGATCGGCTTCGCCACCGGCAGCGCCGAGAGCTCCCTCGAGGCGATCGCCTCCGCCGGCGGGCTGCCCAACCCGGCCGGGCCCCCGAGCTACTACGTGGCCGAGAGCCGCACCGACCTCGACACCGTCTTCGACGAGATCGCGACCCGCGTGGTGAGCTGCGATCTCGCGCTCTCGAGCACGCCCCCCGATCCGTCGGCGCTCTTCGTGAACGTCAACGACATGCCGCTCGCCGAGGACGCGGCCGACGGGTGGAGCTACGACGCGGCCAGCAACACGCTCACGCTGAACGGCGCCTCCTGCGACCAGCTGCGCCGCGGCGACATCCGCCGCATCAGCGTGAGCTTCGGCTGCGCGCCGGTCGACTGCGAGCCGCGCCCCGAGGTATGCAACGGCCTCGACGAGGACTGCGACGACGTGGTGGACGAGGAGTGCCTGCTGTGAAGACGACCCGCTCGATCCTGATCTTGCTGTTGCTGATGGCCGGCTGCGACGGCGGCGACGCGGCCGACGCCGGCTCCGAGCCGATCGACGCGCGGGTGGCCCGCGACGCGACGCCGACGCCCACCGACGCGCAGCCCACCGACGCGCAGGCCGGCGAGGACGCGCGCGTGACCGAGCCCGACGCCGGGACCGCGAGCGGGCACTACTTCCCCGCCGGCTCGTTCTTCCTCGAGGACGTGTCCGACGCGCCGGCCGCCGACTACTCGGACGACATGATCGCCGCGCTCCGCGCCGCCGGCGGCTGGGGCAACCGCGACCGCTTCCAGATCGACTTCTCCCTCGAGGTCCTGCAGGCCGACGCCTCCACCGAGAAGCGCGCCTTCGAGCGAACCAGCGCGTTCTACGACCCGGACTGCGACCACGTGCCGATGCCGGTGCCCGTGGGCGGCAACCTGGAGGGGGAGAGCGGCTACGCCTGCGAGCGCGACGGCGACTGCCACCTCATCGTCTTCTCGCCGCTCGAGCGGCGCCTCTACGAGATGTGGCGGGCCGACATCCGCGGCGACGTGTTCCAGGGCGGCTGCCTGGCGGTCTGGGACACGAGCCGGGTCTACCCGGAGACCGGCCGGGGCGAGCAGTGCACGAGCGCCGACGCCGCGGGCTTCCCGATCGCGCCGCTCCTCTTCACCGCCGACGAGGTCGCGGCCGGCGAGATCGCGCACGCCATCCGCTTCATCCTCCCGAACGATCGCGTGCGCGCCTCGCGCTACGTGCGCCCGGCCACCCACGGCACCCGGACCCGCGGCGGCCCCGACACCCCGCCCTACGGCGTGCACTTCCGGCTGCGCGCGGACTTCCCGCTGGACTCGCTGCCGAACGACGGCGCGCGCACGGTGGCCCGGGCGCTGCAGCGCTACGGCATGTACCACGCCGACGGCGGCAACATCGCGTTGACCGCGCAGTCCGACCGCCACACCACCGCGTCCTGGGACGGCCTGCTCGGCCCCCACGACCTGCGCATGCTCCAGGTGGAGGACTTCGAGGTGATCCATCACTCGGACCCGATCGAGGTCACCTTCGACTGCCGCCGCGAGCCCCTGACCGAGTGACCGTGGGAGCCGTGCTAGCGTGCCGGCCTCAGCTCGGAGGTGAGGCGTGGCGGAACCGGTGATCCATCTCGAAGACAAGGTCGCGATCGTGACCGGCGCGAGCCGGGGCATCGGCGCGGAGATCGCGCGCACGTTCGCGCGGGCCGGCGCCAAGGTGGTGCTCGCGAGCCGCAAGATCGAGGGCCTCGAGGCGGTGGCGAAGGAGATCACCGACGCCGGCGGCGAGGCCCACCCGATCGCCGCCCACATGGGCAAGGAGGAGGCGGTCCGGGGCCTCGTCGAGGACGCGATCGCCAGGTACGGCAAGGTCGACGTGCTCGTGAACAACGCGGCCACGAACCCCTACTTCGGCCCGATCATGAACATCGACTGGGGCGCGTGGGACAAGACCTTCGAGGTGAACGTGAAGGGCTACTTCATGGCCATTCGCGAGGTCACCCGGCACCTCCAGGAGCGCGACGGCCGCGGCGCCGTCGTCAACATCGCTTCCGTGGCTGGGTTCATGGCGATGCCCCTCCAGGCTTGCTACGGCATGACCAAGGCGGCGGTCATCTCGATGACCAAGTCGCTGAGCATCGAGCTGGCGCCGCACGTGCGCATGAACGCGATCGCCCCCGGGCTGATCGAGACGAAGTTCGCGAGCGCGCTCACCCAGAACGACGAGATCCTGCAGTCGGTGCTCGACCGGACCAGCCTCAAGCGCGTCGGTCAGCCCCAGGACGTCGCGAGCGCGGCGCTCCTGCTCGCCAGCGACCAGGGCGCGTACTTCAACGGCACCCTGCTCACCGTCGACGGCGGCTGGTCGATCGGCTGACGCCGCCTACAGGAAGGTGCGCAGCGCCGGGGGCAGGTGCCCCACGCAGTTGAAGCGGAAGAGGCCGCGGGCGGTGAGCTCGGTGACCGACGCGTTCTGGACCGAGAACATGAGGTCCACGCCGTGGGTGTCGCCGAGGCCGAGCGCGCCCGCGACCGCGGCGCCGACCGGCCCGCCCGAGGTGATCGCGACCGCCCAGCCGTCACCCTCGGGGTGCAGGCCGGCCACGCACGCCTCGACCTTGCCGCGGAAGAGCCGATAGGCCTCGACCTCGGGGTGGTCGAGCTCGCCCTGGGTCCAGTGACGCATCACCCGCCGGAAGAGCGGGAGGAAGCTCTGGATGCCGCCCTTCAGGTCGCGCGCGTCGCGGGCGAGGGCGCCCAGCTCGTCCTCGCGATCGACGAGGTCGTCGAAGAGGAGGCGGGTCAACATCACGCCCTGGTGCTCGTCGAGCGCGTCGTCGACCTCGACCTCCAGCGGCTCGCCGAAGGTCTCCAGGAACGCCTCGGTCGTCTCGCGGTGCCGGCGGCGCGGGCCGCGCACGAGCCTCGAGATCACGCGCCCCTCGTTGCGCCAGGCGAGCCCGAGCGCGCGGGCCTGCTCGAAGCCCTTGTCCGAGAGCTGGTCGTAGTCGTCGCGGTGCGCCGACGCCTGCCCGTGCCGCACGAGCGCGACCCTCACGGCGCCACCTCCGCGGCGGGCGCCTCGTCCTGGCTCGATCGCCACCAGGCGGCGCCCGCGATCATCAGCCCGGCGAGCACGCCGACCAGGACCGCCATCACCAGGGTCCGTCGCGACATCTTGGGCGGCGCGCCGATCGCCTCGAGATCCTCTTCTTCGCTCACGGCGCGCCTCCGCTCGGCAGCCGGCGCTGCGCGTTCTCCTCCACCTGGAGCAGCGTGCGGCGCACCTCGTCGGGCACGCTGCGCGCGAGCACGATGCGGTAGCCGTCGGGCTCGTGGGCCATCACCACCCGCACCTCGTCGCGCGGGTAGACGTAGGCCCAGTCGCCGGCGAGCTCGTAGCGGAGGTCGTCCTTGGCCGCGGCGAGCATGCCGAGCACGTAGCCGGCCATGCCCTCGCCCCCGGGCTGGTCGATGTCGGTGAAGCAGGCGCGCCAGGCCTCGCGGTCCTGCAGCGCGAAGCCGCCGCCCTCGGCCATGCGCGCCTGCACGGTCTCCTGCGGCACGTCCCCGAGCCCGTAGGCGCCGAGGAGGGTCTCGACGGTGTGCTCGGGGGTCGAGAAGCGCGCGTCGGCGCGGGAGACGCCCTCGTCGCAGCCGACGAGCGAGAGGAGCGAGAGGAGCACGAGCCTGCGCACGCCGTGCTCTACCACGCCACTGCCGACCATGCCGCCGTCGACCATGCCGCCGTCGACCACGCCGCGTTCCACCACGCCGCGTTCCACCGCGCCGCGTCAGCGACCGAGGACCACGTTGCCATGCGGGAGGGCGACCGCGCCGCCGCTCCGGACCTCGCACACCGAGAAGAGCACCCGCGACGGCGCGCCGGTCTGGAAGGCGACCCGACGCCCCTCGATGTGAACGCCCGCGAGGTCGAGGCGGCTGTCGTGCAGCGACGCCCCGACGTCGCCGACGATCGCGCCGCCGGTCGCGCGCACGTTGGCGTCGCGCGCGTCGAGCGCCACCTCCGCGCGGCCCCCGATCTGCACGTTGTCGAGCCGCACGTCGGAGGAGCGGATGACCAGCGAGTCCAGCCGCGCGTCGTGGATGCGGACGCCCCGGCAGCCCTCGACGAGCACGTGACCGAGCCGACCGGTCAGCTCCACGTCCGCCTGCCCGCGGCAGGTGAAGGGGCGCGGCGAGGCGCCGGTCGAGCGCGACGCGGCCGGGGACGCCCCGGACAGGTGGCGCCGCACCTCGGCCACGAACGCCTCCGGCGCGTCGGCCATCGGCACGTGACCCGCGTCGTCGAGGACCACGAGGCGCGCGTGCCCGATGCGATCGTCGAGCAGCCGCCCGGTGCGCAGCGGGGCGACGCGGTCCCGGCGGCCCCACACCACCAGGGTCGGGGCCCGGATCGACGACAGCGCCGGCCCGACGTCGGTCGCGATCAACGACAGCGCGGCCACCTGCTCCGGCGGGCCGCCGGCGATGGCGCCGACCGAGGCGAGCGCCCCGGGGTCGGGCTCGAAGCGGCGCACCGCGCCGAGCAGGCTCTCGAAGCCGCCGCCCCCCGCCTCGCCGAGCTGGCTCGAGACGAACGCCTCGCGGTGGAGCACCCCGGCGACGTCGACCAGCACCAGCCGCTCGACCAGCTCGGGGTGGGCGCCCGCGACGAGGATGGCGATCGCGCCGCCCATCGAGTGGCCGAGGAGGTGGGCCGGCCGGCGCAGGTGCTCGCGCATCCACCGCGCGATCAGGGCCGCGTCGTCCACCGGGTGCAGGGAGTGGCCGGCCGCCGGCGAGCCCCCGAAGCCCGGAAGGTCGAGGGCGATGACGTGAAAGCCCTCGGCGAGCGCCTCCGCGACCGGCTCGAAGTCGGCCGAGGCGTTGGCCCCGAGCCCGTGCACCAGGACGAGCGGCGGGCTCGCCCGGTCGCCCCACTCGCGGACCCTCAGCTCTCCCTCGTAGGCGGCGCTCGCGGCCCGGGGCGCGGGGGCCGGCAGGGCGGCGTGGGGCGCGTGCGCGACCGAGCCGCAGCCCGAGAGGGCCGCGAGGGCGAGCGAGACGAACGCAGCGCGGGGGAGCATGGCCGCGCCCCCGTGCAACCCACGTGCCCCCACCGCCGGCGGCGCCAGCGAGCCCGTCCGAGAACCGGGCTTCACGGTTCGGCGTGTCGGGGGCGCCCGCCGTTCACGATCGCTGGCACACCTCGCGTGATCGTCCCCGGGCGTGGGCTGGTGACGCGGGCAGGTGGGAGCATGTGCTCGGAGACTGGGGGTCTCCGTTGCGGTTCGTCGTCTGCTGCGACATCCAGCGCCCGCCCGAAGACGTCTTCGCGTACCTGGAGCGCGTCGACGAGCAACCGCGCGCGCGCTTCTCGCTGGTGCCGCCGCCGATGGGATCGCCGCCGGCTCCCCGTCATCGGCCGGTCGGCGCCAAGCACCGCGAGATGGTGCAGCTGCTGCCCGCGGTCCGGACCGAGATCTGGGCCGAGCTGGTGCACCGCGACCCGCCCCACGCGCTCCGCTACCGCTGGGAGGGCGGCTACGTCAGCGGCGACCTCGACTACGTCATCCGCCCCACCCGCCACGGCAGCCGGCTCGAGCACGTGATGTCGCTGACCCTGGAGGGATCGCTCTCGGTCCTGGCCGCCCTCATCCGGCAGACCCTCTACAGCTCGATCGTCGCCCGGCTCGCCGCGGTCAAGACCGAGCTCGAGGGTCGGGTGAGCGCTGACACAAGTCAGCACAGCGGACCGTCGAACAGCCTGTGACCGCAAGGGTTTTGGCTCAGTGCCAAAACGTGCCAAGCCGGGTTGACCCAGCCCTCCGGGTGCTTAGGTTGAGCCCCAACCGGAGACACCCATGCGACTCGACCGACTGACCAGCAAGACCCGTGAGGCCCTCGTCGCCGCCGAGCAGAAGGCGGCCGCCGCCGGCCACGCCGAGCTCCAGCCCGAGCACTTCCTCTTCACCCTGCTGAGCCAGCCGGACGGGGTCGCGGCGGCGATCGTCCAGAAGACGGGCGCGGACCCGAAGGCGCTCGCGGCCCAGCTCGAGCAGCGGGTGTCGGCGCTGCCGAAGGTGAAGGGCGGCGCGGAGCCCACCATCAGCCGGCGCCTGCGCGGCCTGCTCACCGACGCGTGGAGCGAGACCGAGCGCATGAAGGACGAGTACACCTCGGCCGAGCACGTGCTCCTCGCGCTGGCCAAGGGCAAGGACGAGCTGAAGAAGCTCCTCCCCGACGAGGCGGCGCTCACCGGCGCGATGCAGCAGGTCCGCGGGTCGCAGCGCATCACCGACCCCGAGCCCGAGGGCAAGTACCAGGCGCTCGAGAAGTACACGCGCGACCTCACCGCCGACGCGCGGGCCGGCAAGATCGACCCGGTGATCGGCCGCGACGAGGAGATCCGGCGGGTCATGCAGGTGCTCAGCCGGCGCACCAAGAACAACCCGGTGCTGATCGGCGAGCCCGGCGTCGGCAAGACCGCGATCGTCGAGGGCATCGCGCAGCGCATCGCGAGCGGCGACGTGCCCGAGTCGCTGAAGGACAAGAAGCTGCTCAGCCTCGACCTCGGCGCGATGGTCGCGGGCAGCAAGTTCCGGGGCGAGTTCGAGGACCGGCTCAAGGCGGTGCTCAAGGAGATCGAGGACGCGGCGGGCAGCGTGATCCTCTTCATCGACGAGCTGCACACCCTGGTCGGCGCGGGCGCGGCCGAGGGCTCGATGGACGCCTCGAACATGCTCAAGCCTGCGCTCGCGCGAGGAGAGCTGCGCTGCATCGGCGCGACCACGCTCGACGAGTACCGCAAGCACATCGAGAAGGACGCGGCGCTCGCCCGGCGCTTTCAGCCGGCCTTCGTCGGTCAGCCCACCGTGCAGGACACCATCGCGATCCTGCGTGGGCTCAAGGAGCGCTACGAGGTCCACCACGGCATCCGGATCCAGGACAGCGCGATCGTCGCCGCCTCGACGCTGAGCGACCGCTACATCACCGACCGCTTCCTGCCCGACAAGGCGATCGACCTGGTCGACGAGGCGGCGAGCCGGCTGAAGATGGAGATCGAGTCGCTGCCGGTCGAGATCGACCGAGTGGAGCGCAAGATCACCCAGCTCGAGATCGAGAAGCAGGCGCTCAAGCGCGAGAGCGACCCGGCGAGCGCCCGGCGGCTGGGCGAGGTCGACCAGGAGCTGGCCGATCTCAACGAGCAGAACGCGCAGATGCGCGCCGGCTGGCTCCGCGAGAAGGAGCTGATCGAGACCATTCGCGAGAAGAAGAAGCAGGTCGAGGACCTCAAGCTCGACCTCGAGCGGGCCCAGCGCACCGCGGACTACGAGGCGGCCAGCCGGCTGCAGTACGGCGAGATCCCCGCGGCCGAGAAGGCGGTGCAGGTGGCGCAGGAGGCCATCGACGCGCTCCAGGGCGAGGGCGGCTCCTTCTTGAAGGAGGAGGTCACCGACGAGGACATCGCGGCGGTGGTGAGCAAGTGGACCGGCATCCCGGTCAGCAAGATGCTCGAGTCCGAGCGCGCGAAGCTGCTGCGCATGGAGGAGGCGCTCGAGCTGCGCGTGGTCGGTCAGCACGACGCGGTGGTCGCGGTGTCCAACGCCGTCCGCCGCAGCCGGGCCGGGCTCGGTGACGAGGCGCGTCCGATCGGCAGCTTCCTCTTCCTCGGGCCCACCGGCGTGGGCAAGACCGAGCTCGCGCGAGCCCTCGCCGAGTTCCTCTTCGACGACGAGCGGGCGATGATCCGCCTCGACATGAGCGAGTACATGGAGAAGCACTCCGTGTCGCGGCTCATCGGCGCGCCCCCCGGCTACGTCGGCTACGAGGAGGGCGGCCAGCTCAGCGAGCCCGTCCGCCGCCGGCCCTACAGCGTCATCCTCTTCGACGAGGTCGAGAAGGCGCACCCCGACGTCTGGAACACGCTGCTCCAGGTGCTCGACGACGGCCGCCTCACCGACGGCCAGGGCCGCACCGTCGACTTCAAGAACACGGTCATCATCATGACCAGCAACGTCGGCAGCCATCACATCATGCAGCTCGACGACGAGGAGCAGATGCGGGCCGCGGTGATGGAGGATCTCCGCCAGCACTTCCGGCCGGAGTTCCTGAACCGCCTCGACGAGACGGTCGTCTTCCACCGCCTCGGCAAGGAGCACCTCCGCGGCATCGTCGACATCCAGATGCGCCGCTTCGTGAAGCGGCTCGGGCAGCGCGACATCACGCTCGAGATGACCGACGAGGCCAAGGACTTCCTCGCGGAGATCGGCTACGACCCGACCTTCGGCGCCCGCCCGCTCAAGCGCGCCATCCAGCGCCACCTCGAGAACCAGATCGCCGAGGCCATCCTCGCCGGTCGCTTCGAGGCCGGCGACACCCTCCGGGTCGACCGCACCCTCGCCGGCGAGCTCGGCGTCCGCAAGGTCACCGGAGACGGCGCCGGCGCCGAAGCCCGCGCCTGAGCCCCGGCGAGATCACGCGCGGAGGTGGTAGGTGAGCGCCTCCTCGAGGCAGGCCTCGAGGCAGGCGCGGGGGAGCGGGCCGTCGATCGGGACCCGCACCGCGCGGTTGCCCTCGTAGCTCAGGGCGTCGCCGAACCAGCTCCGGAAGGTCTCCACCAGAGTGGTGCGGCAGTGGAAGTAGAGCTGCACGTGCTCCGGCGTCGCCGGCTTCCAGCCGATGCGGACCGTGGTCCCGCTCCGGCTCTCCGCCGTCAGGTACGCGGGCTCGCCCCACTTGAGGGTCTCGGTCAGTCGCCCCACCTCCGAGCGCGACTCCGCGACCTCGAACACGAGCGAGCGGAGGGCGAGCGCGCGCTCCCGAGCCTCCGGCGGCATCCGGGCGAAGACCTCGGCCACCGGCGCGGGCGGGCTCACGGCGCCCTCTCGACCGGGATCGCGTGCAACGCCATTCCTCGTGTATGAACGGAAGCCTCCGGGTCCGCAACGGAGCATGGGAGCGCCCGAACCCCCGCGGCGGCTCGTCTTCCGGCTCCATCCCCTGCGGGAGCAACGCACCGATGCGCCTCTTCGTCTCCGCCCTCGCCCTCACCTCCCTCCTCGCCGCGCCGGCCGCGGCCACGCCGAGCTCCGCGCTGCGGGAGGCGGACGTCGCGCTCCACGACGCCACCCTCGCAGGGCGGCGCCTCCTCCAGGTGCTCGACGAGACCCGGCGGAGCGGCGACCGCGCCCGGAGCCGCTGCGTGGACGTGAAGCTCAGCCAGGTGAACAGCTTCCAGCGCGTGCTGACCGAGCGCCGGGCCCGGCTGGCGGCGGCGATCGCTCGAGGCGACGAGGAGACGGCCCGCCACCACCGGGTGGTGATCCGGACCCTGCACCGTCAGCTCCGGGCCGCCGAGCGCGCCGGCCGCGCCTGCGTCATGCCCGAGGTCGAGGCCGACGGCCGCACGGTGGTCGAGGTGATCATCTCCCCGGACGTGCCCGACGAGGACCCCTCCATCCTCAGCGAGGAGGAGCGGCGTCGCCGTTGATCCCCTCGACTTCGCTTGTCGCTTGCACCGCCGTCCGGGGCGTGCCACCTTCCGCGGCCCCAAAGGACAGTGTGACCATGAGCAACGGTTCTTCGAGCAACTCGAACAGTCCCTCCTCCTCGCAGCAGGCGCCCGACGCGGTGCAGGTGAAGCCGGTCGAGGTCGTCGTCGGTGAGAAGGGCGTCGAGCGCGCCATCAAGCACCTCAAGCGCAAGATGGCCTCCGAGGGCATCCTCCGGGAGCTCAAGCGCCGCCGGCACTACATGAAGCCGTCGGTGCGCAAGCGTAAGAAGGAGTCCGAGGCGGCTCGTCGTCGCCGCAAGCGCGAGAAGCAGCTCGGCGGCGGCCGCTGAGCTCGCGCCGCTCGAAGGAGCGGCTCCCGCGAAACGACCCTGTGAGGCCTCGCCTCGCGGGGTTTTCGCAATTCACTCGCCCGGGATCTGCCAGGGGCGTCGCTTGGTGTGGACGCAGAGACCGGAGGGGACCTCCGTCACCTCGAGGTCCTCGGGCACCACGTCGTGGGCCACCTCGCCGCCGGGGTGCACGACGAAGCCGTCCGGGAGCTGCGCGCCCTTGCCGATCACCGAGAGCGCCGCGTCGCCGCCCCGACCCACCCGGGCGCCGTGGCCGAGCTTCGCCCGCTTGTCGACGATCGCGCGCTCGACGAGGGCGCCGTCACCGATCCAGGTGTCGTTGAGCACGATCGAGTCGCGCACCGTCGCGCCCTTGCGGATCCGGACGCCCGGGCCGAGCACGCTCCGCTCCACGGTCGCGTCCTCGTCGATCACGCAGCCGTCGCAGACCAGGCTGTCGACGATGTTGGCCTTCCCGAGGCGGGCCGGCGCCCGGTTCTCGCTGCGGGTGTGGATGAGCCAGCCGACGTCGTTCAGGTCGTAGGCGGGCGGCTGGGCGAGCAGGTCCATGTGCGCGTCCCAGTAGGACTCGAGCGTGCCGACGTCGCGCCAGTAGCCGTGGTAGGGCCAGGTGAAGACCTTCTCCCCGTCCGCGATCATCTTCGGGAGGATGTTCTTTCCGAAGTCGTGGTCGGAGTCCTCGCGGTGGTGATCCTCGATCAGCACCCGGTCGAGCACGTCGTAGTCGAAGACGTAGACCCCCATCGAGCCCATGCCGGGCGGCGGCTCCTTGGGCTTCTCGACGAAGCTCGTGGCCCAGCCGCCGTCGTCGGTGCCCACGATGCCGAAGCGCGGCGCCTCCTCGGGCGTGACCGGGATGGTCGCCAGGGTCACCGCCGCTCCGGACGCCTCGTGCGCGTCGATGAAGTGGCGGTAGTTCATCCGGTAGATGTGATCGCCGCTGAGGACGAGCACGAGATCGGGCTTGCGATCCTTGATGAACAGGAAGTTCTGTTGCACCGCGTCGGCGGTGCCGACGAACCAGTCGGCGAGCTCGCGGGAGCGGTAAGGCGTGTAGATCCGGACGCCGCCCCAGCGCTCGCGGTTGAGGTCCCAGGGGCCGCCGCCGCCGATGTGCTCGATGAGCGAGTGCGGCCGATACTGGGCCACGATCATCACGTCGAAGAGACCGGAGTTGACGCAGTTCGAGAGCGCGAAGTCGATGATCCGGTACTTCCCCGCGAAGGGGACCGCGGGCTTGGTGCGCTTCGCGGTGAGGATGCCGAGACGCGAGCCTTCGCCGCCCGCCAGGATGATCGCCAGGACTTTCTTCATGCCTTCTTCCGCGCCCGACCCGCGGCCAGGCGTTCGTAGAGCCGAACGTAATCACACGCCGACGCTTTCCAGGACCAATCGGCGCGCATCCCGCGATCGACCAGCGCGCGCCAGCGCGGGCGACCGAAGAGCGCGAACGCGCGGCGGAGCGCGAACGCCTGACTGGCGGGGGTGGCCACCGGGAAGAGGATCCCGGTCGCGTCCTCGCTGAGGTCGGCGTCCTTCACGGTGTCCGCGAGCCCGCCCGTCTCGCGCGCGACCGGGACGCAGCCGTACCGCATCGCGATCATCTGGGTCATGCCGCAGGGCTCGTAGCGGCTCGGGATCGCGAGGCAGTCCGCCCCGGCGTAGATGCGGCGCGCGAGGGCCTCGTCGAAGCCGATCCGCACGCGGACCCTGTCGGGCAGCTCGGCGGCCAGCGCCTGGCAGTCCCGCTCGATGCCCGGGTCGCCGGTGCCGAGGATCACCGCCTTCCAGGGCAGCGCCGTGAGCTGCCGGAGCGCCTCGATCACGAGGTCGACGCCCTTCTGCGCCACGAGCCGGCTCACCACCGCGAGGAGCGGCGCCTCGTCGTCGGGCAGGCCCAGCTCCGCGTGGAGCGCGGCCCGACAGGTGGCGCGGCCGCTCAGGTCGTCCGCGGAGTAGGGCGCGGCGATCGCCGCGTCGTGGCTCGGGTCCCAGCGCTCCACGTCGAGACCGTTGCGGATGCCGGTGAGATCGGCGCGTCGTTCGCGCAAGAGGTGCTCGAACCCGCAGCCGTGCTCGGCGGTGAGCATCTCGCGGGCGTAGCCCTCGGAGACCGTGGAGAGCCCGTCCGCGGCCGCCAGCCCGAGCACCAGCGGGATGAAGCGGTGCCCGTAGGCGACCCGCGGGTCCTCGGTGCCGCCGATCCCGTAGGCGTGGAGCGCCGCGTCGGCGCCCTGCCCGCTGTAGGGGAGGTTGTGCACGCTCAGCAGGCTCGCGATCGGCGCGAGGTCCGGGTCACCCGGCCGCCGCCGCGCCAGCACGTGCGGCGCCACCGCGGTGTGCCAGTCGTGGCAGTGCAGGACGTCGGGCCGCCACTCGAGGCGACGGCAGAGCTCGAGCGCGGCGAGCGAGAAGAAGACGAAGCGCTCGCCCTCCTCGTCCATGCGCCCGGTGTAGACCACGCCCTCGTCGGGGATGGGCGGCCCGGCGATCAGGTACGCCGGGACTCCGTCCAGCTCGCTCTCCCAGAGGGTCGCGTGCTGGGGCCCGCCCCCGTGGCCGATGGCGAACGAGGTGACGCGGCGAGGGCTCGGCGCCTTCCGCAGGAGCCCCGCGTGGGCCGGCACGCAGACCCGCGCGTCGACGCCCTCGCCCCGCAACACCCGAGGCAGAGAGCCGACCACGTCCCCCAGGCCGCCGACCTTGGCCCACGGCGCGACCTCGCTCGCGACGAAAAGCACACGCATCGAAGACGGGTGTACCCGATCCACGCGCTCGCTCAATCCTCCACGCGGAGGCGGACGGGGCCGAACTTCGCCGGGAACTTTCCTTGCTTTCCTTCGTAGAAGTCGCGGATCCGGTCCATGTCCTCGCGGATGTTGCCCGTCGGCACGAAGGCGAGGCCGAAGCCGCCGCGCTTGCGCGCGTAGTCGAGGTAGCCGCAGACGATCGGCACCTTCGCGGTGAAGGCGATTTGATAGAAGCCGCTCTTCCAGTGCTCGGTCCGGCTGCGCGTCCCCTCGGCCGGCACGGTGAGCACGAGGTCCTCGTGCTGCTCGAAGAGCGCGGCGAGCTGCTCGACCCGGTTCTGGCGCTCGTGACGCACGATGGGCACGCCGCCGAGGAGGCGCATGACCGGGCCGAACGGGGGCCGGAAGAGCGTGTGCTTCCCCGCCCAGCGGATGGGCACGTCGTAGACGTAGGACAGGGCCAGCGTGAAGGGCAGGTCCCAGTTGCTGGTGTGCGGCGCGGCGATGAGCACGAACGAGGAGGCCTCGGGCGCCTCGCCCTCTTCGCGCCATCCGAAGGCCCGCAGCCACGCGCGGCCGATGAGTCGCTTCACGGGTTTCAAGGTGCTGCTCGGCGCCGACTGTATCAGAAGGCCAGCACCACGCCCCCGCCGAGATCGCGGAACGAGGCCTGCGAGAAGCGATGGAGGGCGGCCGGCCGGCCCCGGCCCTCGCGGCGCTCCTCGCCGGTGGGCTCGACGATGTCGAGCGCCAGGATCTTCCGGCGGAAGTTCCGCTTGTCGAGCGCGCGGTCGAGGATGACCTCGTAGACCTCCTGCAGCTCGCTCAGGGTGAAGCTCTCCGGCAGGAGCTGGAAGGCGACCGGCGCGTACTCGGTCTTGTAGCGGAGGCGCTCGAGCGCGTAGTCGACGATGCGCCGGTGGTCGAAGGCGAGCTCGGGCAGGTCGGAGACGTCGAACCAGCCCACCTCGGTCGCGTCGGTCCCGGCGCGGGGCGAGAGCGAGCGGGCGTCGATCAGCGCGAAGTAGGCGACGGTGATCACCCGCCGCGCCGGGTCGCGCTCCACGTCGCCGAAGGTGTAGAGCTGCTCGAGCCATCGCACCGAGACCCCCGCCTCCTCGGCGAGCTCGCGGCGGGCGGCGGCGTCGAGGCTCTCGTCGACCCGGACGAAGCCGCCGGGCAGCGCCCACTCCCCCTCGAACGGCGGCAGGTCGCGCCGGACGAGCAGGACGCGGAGCGCGCGGCCCTCGATGGTGAAGAGGATGACGTCGACGGTGACCGACGGCTGCGGGTGCGAGCGAGGATCGTAGGCCTGCTTCGACATCTCAGGACCGGGCCTCGTCGGGCGCGCGATCGGCGCGGATGGACTCGGCGAGGGCGCGCAGGCGAGGCCCGATCCGGGTCGGCGGGATGTCGAAGTCGTGGAGCCGCTTCAGCCCGGCCGGGAGCGACGCGAGGCCCTCGGCGCAGCGGGCCCGCGCGGCCTCGAGCGAGAGGAGCGCCTCGGGCGCGACCACCTCGCCGCCTCGCATCATCGGCGCGAGCAGGGGCGCGCCGGGCGCCTCGGCGGTCGCGACCTCGATGACGTCGCGCTTCAGGCGACCGCCCTCGATCTGCCGGAACACCTGCTTGGCGCCCGGCCAGGAGATCTTGCCTTCGGCCAGCTTCATGACCGGCGTGACCTCGCCGCCGACCTCGCGCTCGACCAGCTTGTAGACGCCCGAGAGCGAGGGCGCGTCCTTCGAGGTCACCAGCTCGGTCCCGACGCCGTAGCTGTCGATCGGGGCGCCAGCGGCGCGCATCGCCGCGATCTTGTCCTCGTTCAGGTCGCCCGAGGCGACGATCTTGGTCTGCCCGAGGCCCGCCTCGTCGAGGATCCCGCGGCAGCCCCGCGCCAGCTCGGCGAGGTCGCCCGAGTCGAGGCGGACGCCCTTCAGGTCGGCGCCCACCGCGGTCGCGCGCCGGCACCCGCGGAGGGTGTCGTAGGTATCGATCAGGAGCACGCAGTGGTCGGGGTACATGCCGTGATACGCCGCGAACGCGTCCTCCTCGCGGTCGAAGCTCATGATGAACGCGTGGGCCGCGGTGCCGCGCACCGGCACGCCGAGCTTCTGGCCGGCGAGCACGTTGGAGGTGCCGTCGAGGCCGGCGATCCAGCTCGCCCGGGTGGCCAGCATCGCCGCCCCGTAGCCGTGGGCGCGCCGCGGGCCGAAGTCGATCACCTGCGCGTCCCCGGCCGCGATCCGCACCCGGGCCGCCTTCGAGGCGATCAGGGTCTGGGCGTTGAGCGTCGCCAGCAGGTAGGTCTCGACGAGCTGGGCCTGCCAGAGCGGGGCCCGGACCCGGAGCACCGGCTCGTTGGGGAAGAAGACGGTGCCCTCCGGCATCGCGTCGACGTCGCCGGTGAAGCGGAAGTCCCGCAGCATGTCGAAGAAGCCGGGGTCGACGGAGCCGAACACCGGCAGGCGTCGCAGCCAGTCGATCTGCGCCTCGGTGAAGCGCAGGTCCTTCAGGTAGGCGAGGCCCTGCTCGAGCCCGGCGGCCACCAAGAAGCCCCGGAAGGCGGGCAGCCGCCGCACGAAGAGCTCGAAGGTCGCCGTCGTCTCCGGGTGATGCGCCCGGTACGCCGCCATCATCGTCAGCTGGTAGAGGTCGGTGGCGAGGGCCAGGTCGTCGTCCGCGGGCAGCAGGTGGTCCATTTAGTGTCTCCCGGACACATAATGGATCTTCGCCGCCTCAGATGCAACGACCTTCGGGCACGCACCAGTCCGCGGTGTCCAGGCGCTCGCCGCGGGGGAGGATCACGAGCAGGAAGCGGCTGAGATAGACGAGCACGCCGTCGTCTCGCTTGATCTGGTATCGAAACGGATAAGCGCGGGCGCAGCTGCGGGGGATGTTGGTGCCGAACGCGAA
Organism: Myxococcota bacterium; assembly: GCA_036149055.1. Classification (GTDB taxonomy): domain Bacteria; phylum Myxococcota_A; class Polyangia; order Polyangiales; family Sandaracinaceae; genus JAVJQK01. The sequence continues at coordinate 58,039 of JAYZQJ010000248.1, forward strand.
GCGGACCTCGTACACGAGCTGGGTCCGCCCGAAGACGCCCACGATCTGGCCCGCCTCGGGGCGCACCTCGAACACGTTCTCCATCGGGACCGCGCCGACCGCCTGGCTGGACTCGAGGAAGTCGAGGGCCTCGATGTCGATGGGGTCGACGACCGGGAGCGACTCGAAGGCGGCGGTGAAGGTCTGCCCCTCCCCGCGCACGAGCCGCTCGATCCCGAGCTGGGTCGCGGCCGCCTCGGTCTCGGTCAGGAAGACCAGCTCGTCTCGCTCCGGGGAGCCGGGCTCGAGCGGCGAGAACCCGAAGTCGCGCTCCACGCGGTCGGTGAGCCCGTCGCCGTCGGTGTCGGGCAGCGTCGGATCGGTGCCCCACGACAGCTCGGTCTCGTCGCAGAGCCCGTCACCGTCGGTGTCGATGGGCTCGAACGGCGCGCCGTCACGCGCCGGTCCCGAGTCCGGCCGGGGAGGTGGCGGCTCGACCGACCCGGGGCACCCGGTGAGCGCGAGGCTCGAGAGCGCGAGGATCGCGGCGAATCGGCGAGGCCCCTCCACCGCCGCAGTCTAGCTCCATTCTGGCTGACGCCAACGAGACGTCGGGGCGCCCGCGAGTGTGCAGCCTCACGGGCAGCGCCTCGCCAGCGGGGCTAGACACCTCACATGGCACTCAACCCGGACGCCGTGGGGACCAGGACCGAGCCGGTCGAGCATCCCTACGATTGGCAGGACGCGGCGCTCTACGCGCTCGGCATCGGCGCGAAGGCCGATCAGCTGGACTTCCTCTACGAGAAGCGCGGGCCGAAGGTCTTCCCGACCTTCGCGGTGGTCCCCGCCTTCGAGGTCAACCGCAAGCTCTTCGACGTCGTCGGCGGCGACCTGAGCGGCGTGGTGCACGGGAGCCAGAAGATCACCTTGCACGCGCCCTTCCCCTCGAAGGCGACGCTCACCACGGTGGGCGAGGTCGCGGGCATCTACGACCTCAAGCGCATGGCGCAGTCGGTGATCCGCACCGAGACCCGGGACGACGAGGGCACGCTCCTCGCCGAGACCGAGTGGACGATCATGTACCTGAAGGACGGCGGCTTCGGCGGCGACCCGCCCCCGCGCTCGCCGAAGATCCGGCCGCCGGAGCGCGAGGCGGACTGGAAGGTCGAGGGCCCGACCTCGCCCGAGCAGGCGATCCTCTACCGGCTGGGCGGCCACGACTACAACCCGCTCCACATCGATCCCGAGGCGGCGATGAAGGCGGAGAAGGTCACCCAGGGCCGGCCGATCCTGCACGGCCTCTGCACCTACGGCTACATCGGTCGCGCCATCGTCGAGCAGGAGTGCGGCGGCGACCCCGCCAAGCTGAAGACCTTCTACGGCCGCTTCAGCAAGCCCATCTGGCCGGGCGAGACCCTCGTCACCGAGGGCTGGCGCGAGGACGGCCGCCTCGTCGTGCGCGCGGCCACGAAGGAGCGGCCCGACGAGCACATCTTCACCAACGCCTACGCCGAGTTTTCTGGCTGATCGGAGACCCCCATGAAGAAGCTGAACGAAGAGATCTGGATCGTCGCCGCCAAGCGCACCGCCTTCGGCGCGATGAACGGCGCCCTCGAGGGCCTCAGCGCCATCGACCTCGGCGTGCACGCCGCCAAGGCCGCGCTCGCGCAGAGCGGGCTCGAGCCCAACGAGATCGACCACGTGGTCTTCGGCAACGTGCAGCAGACCAGCCCCGACGCGATCTACATGGCGCGCCACGTGGGCCTGAAGAGCGGCCTCCCGATCGAGACGCCGGCTCTGACCGTGAACCGCCTCTGCGGCTCCGGCTTCCAGGCGGTGGTCAACGCGGCCCAGGACATCCTGCTCGGCGACGCGAAGGCGGTCCTCTGCGGCGGCACCGAGAACATGTCGCAGGCGCCCCACAGCATGTGGGGCCTCCGCAAGGGCGCGCGCTTCGGCAAGCCGCCGGAGATGGTCGACACGCTCTGGGCGTCGCTGACCGACAGCTACTGCAACACGCCGATGGCGGTCACCGCCGAGAACCTCGCCGAGAAGTACGGCATCAGCCGCGAGGACTGCGACACCTTCGCGCTGAAGAGCCAGCAGCGCTGGGCGGCGGCGCAGGAGAACGGCGCGTTCGCCGACGAGATGGTCCCGATCGAGGTGAAGACGCGCAAGGGTCCCGTCACCGTCGACAAGGACGAGCACCCGCGCCCGCAGACCACGATGGAGGTCCTCGCCAAGCTCCCGCCGGTCTTCAAGAAGGACGGCGTCGTCACCGCGGGCAACGCGTCGGGCATCTGCGACGGCGCGGCCGCGCTCGTGGTCTGCAGCGGCAGCTGGGCCAAGGAGCGAGGCCTGAAGCCGCTCGCCAAGCTGCTCCAGTGGGGCATCGCCGGCGTCGAGCCGACCCTGATGGGCATCGGCCCCGCGCCCGCCATCCGCTCCGCGCTCGATCGCGCCGGCCTCGAGCAGGGCGCCATCGACTGGTTCGACATCAACGAGGCGTTCGCGCCGCAGTGGCTCGCGGTCCAGAGGGAGCTCGACCTCCCCGAGGAGAAGAGCAACCCGAACGGCGGCGCCATCGCGCTCGGCCACCCGCTCGGCGCCACCGGCGCCCGGATCACCACCAACCTCGTCTACCAGCTCCGCCGCACCGACAAGCAGTACGCCATCGGCTCGGCGTGCATCGGCGGCGGCCAGGGCATCGCGCTCGTGCTCGAGCGCGCGTGATTCCTCGCACTTTCGCCCTCCCCGATCTGGTGTGACACTGGAAGGGTCTCGCGCGACCGGCGCGGGGCCCTTTCGCCTTTCTGGGGCCTGCAGCTGAAGGACAGCCGATGACCGACACCACCCGCGCGGGCGAGATCGACGACAGCGACGTCTCGCAGCTCATCTACGACTGGAACTCCAAGCGCTACCGCGGCCCGGTGATCGCCAACCGCGCGTTCGAGCTGCACGACGAGACGCTCCGCGACGGCATCCAGAACCCGTCGGTGGTGGACCCCGAGATCGACGACAAGCTCGAGATCCTGCACATGCTCGAGGAGATCGGCGTCGACACCATCGACGTGGGCCTCCCCGGCGCCGGTCAGCGCGCGTTCAACGACGTGCTCCGGCTCTGCCGCGAGATCGCGGACCAGAAGATGAGCATCCGCCCGACCTGCGCCGGCCGCACCCTGGTGCAGGACATCGCGCCGATGGTCGAGGTGAGCCAGCGCGCCGGGATCCCGATCGAGGTGATGACCTTCATCGGCTCCTCGCCGATCCGCGGGCTGGCCGAGGACTGGTCGGTGGAGCTCATCCGCCGCCGCTCGGTCGAGGCCATCGCGTTCGGCGTGAAGGAGGGTCTGCCGGTCAACTACGTCACCGAGGACACCACCCGCTCGCGCCCCGACGTGCTCTGGGAGCTGTTCCGGGCCGCCATCGACGCCGGCGCGTCGCGCCTGACCCTCTGCGACACCGTGGGCCACGTGACCCCCGACGGCGTGCGCAACCTGGTCCAGTTCACCCGCCACCTCATCGACGCCTCCGGGGCCGAGGTGGGCATCGACTGGCACGGCCACAACGACCGCGGCCTCGGCGTGGTGAACGCGATCTGGGCGCTCGAGTACGGCGCGCACCGCACGCACGGCACGATCCTCGGCATCGGCGAGCGGGTGGGCAACGCGTCGCTCGACCAGATCCTCGTGAACCTGAAGCTGCTCGGCGTGCTCGGCGACCGCGACCTGACGAAGCTCTCCGCCCTCTGCGAGAAGGTCTCGACCGCGACCGAGTTCCCGATCCCGATCAGCTACCCGGTGTTCGGCGAGGACGCCTTCCGCACCGGCACCGGCGTGCACGCGGCCGCGATCATCAAGGCGATGGAGAAGGGCGACGCCTTCCTCGCCGACCACGTCTACTCGGGCGTGCCGGCGGGTGACTTCGGCCGCGAGCAGGAGATCGGCATCGGCCCGATGAGCGGCATCAGCAACGTCCGCTACTGGTGCCGCAAGCGCGACATCGAGCCCACCGAGGCGATCACGAAGGCGATCCTCGGCAAGGCCAAGGAGAGCAAGCGCCTGATGACCGACGCGGAGATCCACGCGGTCATCGAGCAGAGCTGAGCGGGCGCGCGACGGGCCAGTGGCTCAGCGCGATCAGCGCCCCGTCCGGATCGCGGACGTAGAGGGAGAAGTCGGACTCGCGCTCGACCGGGTACCCGGCGGCCTCGAGCCGGCTCCTCCAGCGTTCCCTGTCGAGTGAGTCGATCTGCATCGCGAGGCAGTGCAAGCCGGCCTCGTGATCGTGGCGTGTGGCCTCACCGGGCGCTTCCTCCACGGCCAGGAATGCACGCTCCTCGTCGGCGGAGTCACCGAACGCGAGCCACACCGATCGGAGGCTCCCATCTTCGCGGTGCCACCGGCGCAGCTCCTCGAGCCCGAGCGCGTCGCGATAGAATTCCAGCGCTCCTGGGAGATGTTGTACGCACACGGCGACGTGGTGCACGCGACCGGCCCGCATCGTTCCGCTCATGGGCTCCTTTCGGATCTGCAAGCCGTCGCTTTCAGGGGTGGGACGGATCGAGGGCAGACCGCGACCAGGGTCGCACGATCGGGCGAGGATCGGGGCCCCGAGCGTTGGCACGCAGCTCGCTAAGGTTCGGGGCAGGCATGACACCACGGCGGGCGATTGCCCCCCCGACCGCCTGCCAAAGTCATGTCGGTCTTTCACGACCCCGGCGCAACTCCCCCCCAGCGCCGGGGTCGTGTGCTAATTTTTGCTGGAGGGTTTGGGGCAAACCCTCCCCCCATGGGGCGGAGCGCCCATGGGGCCCCCCTCCCGACTCCGTCGGCGCCTCGCGCGCTTCGCGCGCTGGCGCCGCGTACCCCGGCGACGGGGCGCCGGGGGCCCTGCGGCTCGCGCTCGCGCTGTGCGCTCGCTGGCCGCCTTTCACCGGTTCGCCACCCCGCTCGGCGGCTCCCGCTCGCGCTTTGCGCTCGCTGGCCGCCTCTCACCGATTCGCCACGGCTGCCGCCCGCGGCTCCCGCTCGCGCTTTGCGCTCGCTGGCCGCCTCTCACCGATTCGCCACGGCTGCCGCCGGCGGCTCCCGCTCGCGCTTTGCGCTCGCTGGCCGCCTCTCACCGATTCGCCACGGCTGCCGCCGGCGGCTCCCCGCTTCGCGCTCTGCGCTCGCTCGCCGCTTCACCGAGCTGGCGTGCTGGGGGTCTCCAGGGCGGGATCTCCAGGGCGGGATCACTGGTGGGAGATTGACTTCCATTCTGAAAGAGGGCGCTTTCAAGAATGGAGGAGATGATGGGTGTCATGGGGGCGGATCGGCTTCGATCAGGCGATCTCGGGGTTGGCACGGGTGTCGCTACTAGGGTGAGTGACATGGCGAATCGGCTGGCGACGTAGCCCCCCCCTGTTGCTCGCCCGCCATGTCTATCTTCGGCGGCCTCGGTGCGACTCCCCCCCAACGCATCGAGGCCGCCTTCTTTCCGTCCGTCCATGGGTTTGACGGTTCTCGCGCGGAGGCCGAGACTCGGCACCGCGAGGTGTGGGTTTGGGGTCTCGAACCGTTCTGATCTTGCTCGGGCTCGGGCTGGCCGGCTGCGGGGGCGAGGTGGTGGAGGAGTCGGCGCCGGCCGCGCCTCCGGTGCGCCTGGACGACGTGGTGTCGACCGAGCGGGTGCCGCACGCGGCGGGCACGGCCGAGCTGGAGCCGCTCCGGCGCGCGACGCTGTCGGTGGAGGCGCCCGGGCGGGTGGTGGCCATCGACATGGAGCGCGGGCAGCGGGTGGAGGCGGGCGACGTCCTGGTCCGCCTCGACGTGGGGCGCACCGCGGTGGCCACGGCGGCGGCGGCCGCGAACGTGACCCAGGCCGAGGCCGCGCTCGCTCAGGCGGAGCGGGAGCGGGGGCTGGCCGAGCGGCTGGTGGAGAGCGGGAGCGCGTCGGCGCGCTCGCTCGATCAGGCGCGAGACGCGCAGTCGCTGGCCGAGGCCGCGCTCGACGCGGCGCGCGCGCAGGTGCGCCTCTCACGGCGGGGGCTGACCGAGGCGGTGCTCCGGGCGCCGTTCGGAGGCGCGGTGATCGAGCGCCGGGTGGAGCTCGGCGAGTACGTGATGCCGGGCTCGCCGATCGGCGAGCTGATGGACGCGAGCCACCTCCGGGCCGAGGTCCTGCTGGATCCCCGGGAGGCGCTCGACGTGACCCCCGGCGCGAGCGTGCGGGCCCAGGTCTTCGCGCGCCCCGGCGAGGTGTTCGCCGGCGAGGTGCTCCGGGTGGGCGAGGCGGTCGACCGGCGGACCCGACGGCTGCCGGTGGAGGTCGAGATCCGCGATCCCGAGGGTCGGCTGCGCCCGGGCCTGGTCGCGCGCTTCGAGGTCGCGACCGGGGCGCCGCGCGAGGTGCTGACGGTCGACGCGGACGCCGCGTTCGAGCGCTTCGAGGTGCTGCAGGTCTACGTCGTCGACGGCGAAGGCGTGGCCCACCGACGCGCGGTCTCGCTCGGCCCGGTCGAGGACGCGCGGGCCGAGGTGCTCGAGGGGCTCGAGGCGGGCGACCGGGTCGTCGTCGAGGGCCAGGACCGGGTGCTCGACGGGGAGGCGGTGACGGTGGTCGAGCCGGACGCGCCCAGCGAGCCGAGGGCCGCGCGTGTCGACTGAGCCGGAGGAGGAGCCTCCGTCCCTCGCGCGGTTCAGCGTGCGTCAGCCGGTGCTCGTGAACCTCGTCGCCATCGCGATGATGGCCACCGGCGCGCTCGTGCTCTCCCAGATGACGCGCGAGGTCTACCCGATCGTGCCGATCGGCGCGGCGAGCGTGGTGACGCTGATGCCCGGGGCGTCCGCCGAGGAGGTGGAGCAGCTCGTCACCGCGCCGATCGAGGACGAGCTCGCCGGCGTCGAGGACGTCGACGTCATGACGAGCACCTCGAGCGACGGCATGAGCTTCATCTGGGTGGAGCTCGAGCCGACGGTCGAGGACGTCGGCCGCAAGGTGCTGGAGATCACCAACGAGGTGAACCGGGCCGCCGGCACGCTGCCCGCGGGCGCCGAGTCCCCGGTGGTGCGCGAGGCCGCCGTCCGCCCGCCGATGATGGCGGTGACCGTGCGCGGGAACGTGCCCGAGCGGGTGCTGCGCGCGGTGGCCCGCGAGCTCGAGGAGCGCATGGAGCGCCTCAGCGGGGTGAGCGAGGCGCGGCCGACCGGGATCCGGGAGCGCGAGATCCACGTCGACGTCGACCCGGACCGCCTGAGCGCCTACGACCTGCCGCTCTCGAACGTGGCCAGCGCGCTCTCGATGCGCGGGGCCAACGTGCCCGCCGGGCAGATGGAGACCGGGCGCCGGAGCCGCATCGTGCGCGGCATGGCCCAGGCCGCGACCGCGGCGCAGATCGGCGAGGTCGTGGTCCGCCCGGATCCCGACGGCGGCGCGGTGCGGGTGCGCGACGTCGCCGACGTGGAGGAGGGCTTCGAGCGGGCGCGCACCCTCTCGCGGGTCGACGGCGAGCCGGCCATCGTCTTCGTCATCCAGAAGGAGGACGGCGCCGACGCGCTCCGGGTCGCGGCCGCGATCCACGCGCTGCTCGACGAGACGCGCGAGACCCTGCCGCCGGGGGTGCAGCTCAGCGTGTTCGGCGACACCTCGCACTACGTCCGCGCCAACCTGAACACCCTCTACGCCAACGCGGCGATGGGCCTCGCGCTGGTGCTCGCGATCCTCTGGATGTTCGTGGGCTTCCGCAACGGGCTGATGGCCGCGCTCGGCATCCCGGTCGCCATCGCCGGCGGGGTGGTCGTGATGCACTCGCTCGGCATCACGATCAACATGCTCTCGCTGCTCGCGCTGATCCTCTCGCTCGGGATCATCGTCGACGACGCGATCATCATCATCGAGAACGTCTTCCGGCACATCGAGGAGGGCATGCCGCGGCGGCGCGCCGCGATCGTGGGCTCGATGGAGGTGTTCTGGCCGGTCGTCGCCTCCACCGCGACGACCTGCTCGGCGTTCCTGCCGCTGCTCCTCATGACGGGGGTGCTCGGGGAGTTCTTCGCGATCATCCCCAAGGTGATCGTCGCCGCGCTCCTGGCGTCGCTGATCGAGGCGTTCTTCATCCTGCCGAGCCACATGGCCGACTTCGGCGCGACCGAGGCGTCGAAGAAGAGCGAGCAGGGCGGGCGGAGCGGCCGCCTCGCCGCGTGGGTCGAGCGGACCTTCACCCGCGTGCTGAAGGCCGCGCTCCGGCGGCGCGTGCTGACCGTGCTCGGCACCTACGCGATCTGCGTCGGGCTCATCGCCGCCGCGGTGGCGCTCAAGAGCGTGACCCTCTTCACCGAGGGCGACGTGGAGGCCTTCGACGTGCGGGTGCGCATGCCGACCGACGCCGCGCCGGAGGAGACCGACCGGGTGCTGGCCGAGATCGAGCGGCGCATCCTCGAGCTCGGCGACGACGACGTCGACGCGGTGATCGGCACCCGCGGCTACTCCCGGACCCGCACCTGGAACGTGACCGGCGACCACGTCGGCTCGGTCAGCGTCTACATGGTCCCGCGGCACGAGCGGAGCAGCCAGGAGGCGGGCACGCAGCTGATGGAGCGCGTCGCGCACCGCTTCGACGACATCGTCGGGCCGGCGAACCTCGAGGTCGTGAAGCTCGAGGACGGCCCCCCGACCGGCGCGCCGGTGGCGGTGCGGGTCATGGGTGAGGACCTCGATCACCTGGCCGAGATCAGCGAGCGTGTGCAAGCGGAGCTGCGCCAGGTGCGGGGCGTGCGCGACGTCGGCGACGACCACCAGCTCGGCAAGGGCGAGCTGCGCGTGACCGTCGACGAGGAGCGCGCGGCGCTGCACGGCCTGACCACCGCCGCGGTGACCGCCTGGCTGGGGACCGCGTTCGGCGCGACCCCGGTGGCCACGACCCGCGAGGGCGAGGAGGAGGTCGACGTGGTCGTGCGGGTCCGCGAGGACGCGCGCGGCGACCCCGAGCGGCTCGGGCAGCTGACCCTGGTGACCCCGAGCGGGAGCACGGTGGCCCTCCGCGAGGTGGCCCGGATCGAGATGGGGCGCGGGCTCTCCGCCATCGAGCGGCGCGACCGGCGGCGCACCATCACCGTGACCGCGGAGCTGGTCGAGGGCTCGGGCGTGCAGAGCGCGGACGCGAACGCCGAGCTGGCGAGGCGCATCGCGCCGCTGATGGCCGCCAACCCCGACATCCGCTTCGAGCTCGGCGGCGAGTACGAGGAGACCCAGGAGTCGCTCGACTCGCTCTTCCTGGCGTTCCTGATCGCCGCGCTCCTCATCTACACGATCCTGGCCACCCAGTTCCGCTCGTTCCTGCAGCCGCTGGTGGTGATGACCGCCATCCCGCTCTCGCTCATCGGGGTGAGCATCGGCTTCCTGGTCAGCGGGGAGGCGGTCGGCCTGATCGGCCTCATCGGCGTGGTCGGGCTCGCCGGCATCGTGGTGAACGACTCGCTGGTGCTCGTCGACTTCATCAACAAGCGGCGCGAGGCGGGCACCCCGATCGACGAGGCCATCGTCGAGGCGGCGCGCCTCCGGCTCCGCCCCATCTTCCTCACCAGCGTGACCACCATCGCCGGCCTCTTCCCGCTCGCGCTCGGGGTCGGGGGCCGCTCGGAGCTGCTCGCCCCGATGGCCACCGCGATCAGCTGGGGCCTGACCTTCTCGACCGTGCTGATCCTGGTGATCGTGCCTTGCCTCTATCGAAGCGTGGACGGGCTCGGCGGTGGCTTGTCGCGACTGTTCGGTCCGCTTTTCCGCGTGGCCACCGGCAGGCGCCGAGTCGCCCCCGAGCCCGCGCCCGCCGAGTAGCCAGCCAGTCACCCTCACGTGCGGGTGTAGGGAGACTCCCGATATCGGAAGCCGCAAGGGTATGCGACACCTCGCCGGGTCGACGCGCGCTCCCGGGCGGTCGCGCAGCACCCGCGCCTGGACCGCCTACCTGGGGGGGCGGGGGCGCGCGTCGGCGTTGCGGCTCGGCCGCGTCTCAGCCCCGTCGGCGGCGGCGGCGCTGGTGGCGGGCGATGACGGCGCGCAGGCCCTCGATCAGCTCCTCCATGTCGACCGGCTTCCGCAGCCAGCCGTCGACGCCGGCGACGAGGCCCTCGCCGAGCGGCGGGTCGTCGAGCCCGGTCAGGATCACCAGCGGCAGATCCTCGGTGCGCGGGTCGGCTCGCAGCGCGCGGCAGAGGGAGATCCCGTCGAGCTCGGGCATCGTCACGTCGGCGAGCACCGCGTCGGGCGGCTCGGCGAGGGCCGCGTCGAGCGCCGCCTTGCCGTGCCCGACCACCACGACCCGCCAGCCCTCGGACTCGAGGATCAGCCGCAGGGCCTCGGCCTGGGTGGGGCTGTCCTCGGCGACGAGGATGGTCTCACTCGCCATGGTCCTCGGTCGTCTCGAGCACCACGGCGGTCTGGAGCGCGTAGACCGCCGCGCCCAGGACGAGGATCACGGCGACCACCGCGACCAGCGGCAGCATCCAGCTCGGCCCCGCCCGCCGCGAGAACTGATCGCGGTAGTACCGACCGCGGCTCCGGCGGCGGATGCGGTCCTGGATCTTCGGGAGCAGGTTGGGGACCTCGATGGCCTCGGGCTCGCCCATCTTGGAGACCAGCGCGAAGGTGTCGACGAACTCGTCGTACTCGACGCGCAGCTCCTCGTCCGCGACCAGCGCCGCGTCGAATGCCTCCCGCTGCGCTTCGTCGAGGTCTCCCTCGAGCGCCTCGCTGAAGAGGTCGCGTGCCTCGTCCGACGTCATGCCTTCTTCTTCAACGTAGCCTGGTGGGGGATGGACGACCGGCGGCCCTCCGCCATTCGCCGAACCTTGTCCCGCAGCGCGTGGCGCGCGCGGTGGAGCCTGCTCTTCACCGTACCCTCGGCGAGCCCGGTGATCTCCTGGATCTGCTCGTACGTCAGGTGCTCGATGTCGCGCAGGACGATCAGCGTCCGGTGATCCTCGTCGAGCTCTCCGATCGCGGCCTTGAGGATGGCCTCCTTCTGGTAGGCCTCCATCATCTCGTCGGGCCTCGCGATCTGAGAGGTCGGGTTCATCGTGGCGCTCTCGAGGGCGCCGTGCTGCGCGACCTCGTCGAACTCCTTCTTCTTCCCGCGCGCGCGGCGCTGGAGGTACTTGATGCGGTTCTTACAGTGGTTGGTGGCCACCCGGTAGAGCCAGGTCGAGAGCTTCGAGTCGCCCCGGAAGCCGTCGATCGACTTGAAGACCGTGATGAAGACCTCCTGAGCGAGGTCCTCCGCCTCCGCGCGGTCGCCGAGCATCCGGAACACGAGGCGATAGATACGCCCCTGGTAGAGCCGGATCAGCTCGTTGAACGCGGCCTCGTCCCGGCGCTTCAAGCGCGCGACCAGCTTCTCTTCGTAGCCGTCGGGCATCGGGACGTGAAAGCCTGCCGCCGCGGCCGCCTTCTCGATGTCGAACGCCACGGTCTTCACGACCTGGGCGACAACGATCCAGCGCCACGGTTCCGCGGAAGGTAGCCGTGCACGGGGCTCCCCGTAAAGCACCGACGTGGTCCCGTCGTTTCCGACGACGGCTGACGTCGATCTGCCCCCACGACCGCCTCGAACCGCCCGGATCGAGCGTGGCCCGCCGGTTGCCACTGAACGCGGGTCCGCCCGCCGGAGGGGGCGGCGATGCGGAATTCTTCGACGTTGTGGTTCGGTCCAGCGGCGCTTGGTATCAGCGATCGTCGGGCGACGGGGATCGTTCGGGCTGCCATGGACGAGCCGCACGACGCGCTTCTCGAGCGCGCCCTCGGGGGCGAGAGGGAAGCGACCCGGGCGTTGATCGCGATGATCACGCCGGTGATGCAGGCGCGCGTCGCCAGGGTGCTCCTGCGGCGGAGCGTGGGTCGGCCGGTGAGGCAGGAAGTGGAGGACCTGGTGCAGGAGGGACTGGTCGCGCTCTTCGCGGACGACGCCAAGGCGCTGCGGCGCTGGCGCGTCGACGGCGGCATGTCGCTGCGCGGGTTCGCCGGGATGGTGGCCGAGCGGCGCGCCATCTCGAAGCTCCGCGCCCGACGCTGGGCCGAGGAGCCGACCGATCCCTCCGACCTCGCGTCGCCCGGCGCCGCGCCGAGCCCGGAGCAACACCTCGCCCTGCGGCAGGTCCTCGACGACGCCCTCACCCGCCTGCGCGCCGAGCTGAGCCCGCGCGCGTTCCGGCTCTTCGAGCTGCTCTGGGTGGAAGAGCAGACCGTCGAGGCGGCCTGCGCGGAGCTGTCGATGACGCGCGACGCCGTCTACCAGGCGAAGCGGCGCATCAAGAAGCTGGCGGACGAGATCGCGGCCGACCTCCAGCGCGCCACCCCGGTGCCGCCGCTCGTGGAGGCGCGATGAGCGCGGGCGACGACCTGCTGGACGAGCTCGCCGCGCAGGCCCGCGGGCCGGAGGCCGACGCGTCCTGGGAGCGCTGGGAGGCGCTCGCCGAGGGGGAGGACGATCCGTCGCTGACCGATCCCGAGCGGCGCGAGGCGCTGGCCCCGCTGAGTGACGCCACCCTCGATCGGCTCACCGACGCGGTGATGGCGACGCGCGAGCCGAGCCCCGACGCCGAGCGGGTGCCCGACGTCGTGCCGATCGGGCGCCGCGCCTGGCCGTGGCTCGCCGGCGGGCTCGCGGCCGCCGCCGCCCTCGCCCTCTTCTTCGCCCGCCCGTCCCCGGGGGACGATCCCCTCGCCGGGTACGTGCTCACGGTCGAGGCGGGAGACCGAGCGATGCGCGGGGCCGACGACGAGGCGTCGCGTCCGCTCGGACCCGACTCGCGCTTCGAGCTCGTGCTGCGGCCGCCGACCCGGGGCGCGCGACCCGAGGTCTCGACCTTCCTGGTGCGCGACGGCGTCCGGGAGCCCTGGGCGGTCGACGTGCAGCGCGCGGAGGGGGGCGCGGTGCGCATCGTGGGCCGCGCCGCGGAGCTGTTCGGCGACCGGTCCGGGCGGTGGCGCGTCGAGGTCGACCTGCGGCTCGGCGACGCCCGGGAGTCGTTCTCCACCGAGATCGAGCTGACCGGGCGATGAAGCTCCGGGCGGTGCACGCGCTCGCGGCGAGCGCCCTCTTCCTCGTCCCTCCGGGCGGCGGAGAGATCCATCCGCACCTCAAGGGGGTGGCCTTCGCCGGCTGCGCCGAGGTGTCCGGCGGGCCGGTGTGTCACCTCGACGGACCGACCTCGCTGCGGCTCTGGTGGCCAGGTGAGCTGGACGCGCCGGCCGCGATCACCGTCGACGGCGCCCCCGCCGCCGTCGTCTCGGACCGGGTGGCCGGAGGGCGGCGCGCCGTGATCGAGGTCGCGCCGCCGGCCCGCGCCCTGGCGCTGCGGGTCGAGCGCGAGGACGGCCCGCGGGTCTTCCACCTCCGGCTCGCGCCGCGCCCGGAGGAGCCGAGCCAGCTCGCCGAGGCGCGTCGGCGCAAGCTGCGCGGAGACCTCCAGGGCGCCGAAGCCGCGCTCGCCGGGTTGCCCCTCGCCGATCCCGCGATCCGCGGACGCGCGCTCTCGGTTCGCGCCAGGCTGGCGCTGGCCCGGGGCGACGGCGAGGCGGCCGCGCTCTTCCGCCGCGCGATGGACGCTCACGCGCGCAGCGGTCAGCTCTCGCACCTGGTCCGGGACGCGGTCGCGCTCGCCTTCACGCTCCACAAGCGCGGCGACCTCGACGGCGCGGAGCGCGCGCTCGATCGGGCGGCGCCGCTCCTCGACCTCGTGCCCGAGCACCGGACCGACGTGGCCTACGAGCGCGCCGCCATCGCCTTCGACGCCGCGGCCCCATCGATCGCCCTGGAAGGGTTCGAGGAGGCGGAGCGCGCGGCGCGGAGGCTCGGCATGGACGACGCGCGGTGGATGGCCGACGAGATGCGCGCCGCCTGCGCGATGATGCTCGGCCGTCACCTGGAGGCCGAAGAGCTGCTCGCGCGGCTGGACGCCGAGATCGACGACGAGGCGCCGTGCGTGCAGGCACACTTGCACGCGACGCGAGCCGCCATCGGGCTCCTCCGGCTCGAGGGGGGCGAGGTCGTGACCGATCCCGGCGCCGTGGTCACCGCCGCCCGCCGCGCCGCCTCCGCCTTCGGCGCGCGCTGCCCGCGCCCGAGCAGCCAGGCCGACGCGGAGGCCACGCTCGCGCTCCTCGAGCTGCGTCGGGGCCGGACCGAGGCGGCGGCGGCCGCGATCGCCCGGGCGCGCGAGGCCGCGCCGCACATGAGCTTCGAGCTCGAGGGCTGGGTGCTCGACGCCGAGGCGAGGCTCGCGCTGGCCCGCGGCCACCGGGTCGACGCCGCGCGCCGGTTCCGGGCGCTGCGGGAGCGGGCGGAGGCGCTCGAGGACCGCGAGTCCGCGTGGCGCGCGGCGTGGGGTGAGGCGGAGAGCGCGGAGGACGAGGCGGCGAAGATCGCGGCGCTCGTCCGGGCCGAGGCCATCGTCGAGGCGGAGCTCACCGACGTCCGGCTCGGCGAGGGCCGCGACACGCTCTCCTCTCGACGCGGCCGCACCGCCGCCGCGCTGGTGGCCGCTCACCTCGCTCGAGGCGCCCCCCGTGACGCGTTCGAGGCGGCCCGCCGAGCGCGCGTCCGGGCGCTCCGGTCCTTCGTGCGCCGCGGCCGCCTCTCGCAGCTCCCGCCCGGACGGCGCGGGGCGTGGCGGCGCGCCCTCGGTCGCTACCGCCGCGGCCGAGCGGAGCTCGACGCGCGGCTCGCCGATCGGTGGACGGTGCCCGAGCGCGAGCTCGCCGCCTTCGACGCCGAGGTGGCCGATCGGAGCCGCGGCCTGCGCCGCGCGCTCGACGACGCCTACCGTGCCCTCGGCACCGCCCCCGAGGCGGCGCCCGAGACCGCGCCCCCCGGCACCCTCCTCTGGCTCGCCCAGCGCGTGGAGGGCGGTTGGGCGCTCTTCGCCGCGCTCGACGGCGCCGTGCGCTCGGTGACCCGGTCCGCGCCGCCGCCGGTCGATCCGGAGGCGCTCGGCGAGTGGGCGTTCGCGCCCTTCGACGACGCCGTCGCCTCGGCGGAGCGAGTGGCCCTGCTCGTCCCGACCGCCCTCTCGTCGCTGGACGTGCACGCCGCGCACTGGCGAGGGGAGCCCCTGGTCGTGCGACGCGACGCGTTCTACGCGCTCGATCTGCGATCCGAGGCGGATGCGGCCGAGGGCCCGACCCTGCTCGTGATCGATCCGGGCGGGGACCTCCGCGGGGCCCGGGAGGAGCACGCGGTGCTGGCGCGATCGCTCGGAGACCACGCGCTCGCGCTCTTCGGCGACGCGGCCGACCGGGCCGCGGTGCTCCGGGCGCTGGCGGGCGCGTCGACGCTCCACTTCGCGGGCCACGCGAGCGCCTCGGGGCCGCGCGGATGGGACGGCGCGCTGGAGCTGGCCGGGGGCACGCGGCTGGGTCCGGCGGACGTGCTCGCGGCGGCGGCGGTTCCCGAGACGGTGCTGCTCTCCGGCTGCGAGACCGCGCGCGGCGACCGCGCGGCCGGGGACGTGCAGAGCGTCGGCCTCGCGCCCGCCTTCCTGCTGGCCGGGAGCCGAACGGTGATGGCGACGAGCCGACCGGTCTCGGACGAGGCGGCGGCGGCGCTCGCCCGAGCCCTCGGGCCGCGGGTGGCGCGCGGCGCGGTCGACAGAGAGGTGATGCGGAGCGCGATCACGTCGCTTCGCGGAGCGCACCCCGACGAGTGGAGGGCGTACCACGTCCTGGTCGCGGGTCTTGGAGGAGAGCGATGAAGCACGCATGGATCTGGCTCGCGGTGGCGCTGACGGGATGCGTCGTCGACGCGACCGGCGCGATCGGCCTCGGCAGCACGAGCGACGCCGACGGTGACGGCGACCCGGACGGAACGGACTGCGCGCCGCTCGACCCCACCATTCACCACGGCGCCCCCGAGGCGTGCAACGAGGTGGACGACGACTGCGACTACGTCGTCGACGAGCCCACGGGCGGCAGCTACTGCGTGCCTCTTCGCGACGCGCCGACCTGGGCCGACCAGTGCCTCGACCACGTTCAGGTCGGGCGGCTCGCGGCCCCGGGGAGCGGCTGCCCGGCGCCCGGCGGCGCCTGGACGGTCCGCAGCCTCTTCGCCGCGGTGACCGGACGAGGCGGGGCGGGCTACTGCGTCTACGAGCACCCCGACCCTCGAGAGGCCGACGTCTCGCTCCTCCCGCCCGACGCCGGCCGGCCCGCGTCGGACTGGCTGGCCCCCGACTGCCTCGCGGTCGCCCCGCTGACCCCGCCGACCCTCGCCGAGCAGGTCTCGGCCGCGGTGTGGGAGGACTACTTCGACGGCTGGCTCGAGCAGTCCGAGTGGGAGCCGCGCCTGCCCAGCTCCGGCGTCGGTGGCGCGTCCCTGCCGGCGCGCGCGGCGCACGTGGCGGTGCTCGACAGCGCGCCCCCGAACGGCGGCTTCGCGAGCCCGGCCGCCTCCACCCGCGGATCCATGTCGCGTCACGGCGCGGCGATGGGCCTGCTCGTCCAGCACCTCGCCTGCCCCGAGGGCCGCGCCGGCGGTCACTGCGTCGCCGACTTCAGCAACCACGTCGCGCTCGCGTCCACGCCGAGCGGCGGCTCGCGGCGCAGCGAGGGCGGCGCGATCGGGATGTTCCACCAGGTGGCGGAGGCCGTCGACGAAGCGGTCGGGGTGCACCGCGCGCGCTACCCCGCGCAGCCCTTCGTGCTGGTGCTCTCGATCGGCGCGGACGCCTTCTATCAGGCCGCGCACACCGGTGACCGCCCGGCGGCCGACGCCCTGATCGACGCGCTCGAGGACGCGGTCTGCGCCGAGGACGCCATCGTGTTCGCGGCGTCCGGCAACGAGACGGGCGGCCCGCACCCCGCGAGCGGCCCGATGATCCCGGCCGCCTGGACCTCCCGGACCACCCGCTGCGGCCGGCCGCTCGTGGTGCCGGTGGGCGGCGTGGATCCGCTCGACCGGGACATCCGGAGGCAGCGCGACGGGGCGCGCCCGGAGCTGGTCGCGCCAGCCCGCAGCGTCGCCCTGGATCTGGCGAACGGGGCCGGGAGCCCGGAGCCGAGCGCGCTGATGACCGGCACCTCCTTCGGGCCGGTGGCGGCGGCGGCGGCCACCGCCGTGCTCGCCGCCTACGCACCCCACCTGAGCCGCGACGACCTCGTCGACGCGCTCTACGACGCGTCGACTCCGCTGGGCCGCGGCGCGGCGGAGTTCTGCGCGACGACGAGCTGCCGCGTCACCCGGCGCCTGTCGATCTGCGGCGCCCTGCTCCACGCGCGCGACCTCGCCTGCGATCTCGCCGCGACCGAGCCGCTCTGCGGGCAGACCTTCGCCTGCGAGTCGAGGCGCGTGGCCGCCGGCGCGGGCGCGGCGGTGGTCCCGTCGCCCATCCCCGGGCCGGGCGTGGTCGGAGACGCGTCGATTCTGACCGACGTCGTCAGCTCACCGTTCTGCACCGGCACCATCCACGCGTACGCGCCGGCGCTGCCCGACCACCCGGATCTCTGCCCCTTCGACCAGTACGGCACGAGCCACGGCGGTCCGGGCTTCGGGCCTCAGCCCGACCCCGTCGGCTGCCGGGTGTGCGCCCTCGACCCGAGCGCCGGCGAGCTGGTGATGGCCCTGAGCGAGAAGTTCACGGGGGGAACGCTCCATCCCCCGACCCTGGTCACCTCCGAGGGCGACAAGATCTATCTCGGTAACGTGATCTCGGGTCCGCTCTCGTTGGGCGAAGAGTACGAGATCGACAACCTCGACGTGGACGAGAGCTCCGACTGGGCGGTCCTCTACTTCACCGTGAAGAACGACGACGGTGAGAGCTGGTCGCAGATGGAGGAGATCGAGGTCTGGTGAGATTTTCGTCGCGCCCACGTCAGATCCGGCGTGGTCGCGGCGAAGTCCTCGGCGATGCCCAGACACTCGACGGTCACCCCGCTCCACGACTTCGAAGCCCCGTTCCCGGGCGAGGCGCCTCCCGAGCTCGCGCGGCCGGAGGAACGCGAGGCGCTCGCGTGTCTGCGGGCGGGGCTGCCGGTCCTGGTCCTCGGCGAGAGCGGTGTCGGGAAGACCCGGGTCGCGCGGGCGCTCGCCGAGGCGCTCGGGCGCGGTCCGGTCGTGCGGGCCACGCTCGGGGCGAGCGACGACCTCAACACGATCACCAGCGAGCTCTTCGGGCACGAGCGCGGCTCCTTCAGCGGCGCGCTGAGCGCCCGCGAGGGCCTGGTCGCGCAGGCACACGGCGGCGTGCTGATCCTCGACGAGGTCCTCAACCTGCCGCCCCACGCCCAGCAGCTCCTGCTCGACTTCACCCAGTTCGGCACCTTCCGTCCGCTGGGCCACCGGAGCGCCGAGCCGCTCCACGCCGACGTGCGCCTCATCGCCGCGACCCACGGCGACCTCGGCGCCGCGGTGCGCGAGGGTCGATTCCGCGAGGACCTCTATCACCGCCTCGCGGGCGCGGTGCTCCAGGTCGCGCCGCTGCGCGCGCGGCGGAGCGAGATCCCGGAGATGGCGCGCGAGATCCTCGCCGGTGAGCGGCCGCCGAACCGCCTGAGCGAGGAGGCCCTCGCGCTCCTCGCGTCGCCCGATCACGACTGGCCCGGCAACGTGCGCCAGCTGCGCTCGGTGATCCTCCGGGCTCGGGCCCGCGCGACGATGCGCGGCGAGCTCACGCTGGGCCCCAGCTGCTTCCCCGAGCTCGGCGGCCCGTCCCCCGCCGGACGTGCTCCCGTCGAGGGCGACATCGGCGGTCGCTTCGAGCGGCTCGAGCAGCAGCGTGCCGAGCTCGACCGGGAGGAGGCCCGCCTCATCCGCGCCAGCCTCCAGAAGTGGGGCGGCGTCATCAGCCGCGCCGCCAACGAGATGGGCATGAAGCGCACGAGCCTCATCAGTCGCATGAAGTGCCTCGACGTGCCCCGCTGGCCCGACGGATCACCCCCCGGTCGCTGACCGCGCGCCCTGGCCCTACCATGCCCTCGTGACCCAGGGCCTCCTCCTCGTCGACCACGGCAGCCGCCGCGCCTCCGCCAACGCCCTCCTCGACGAGGTCGCCGAGCGCGTCCGCGCCAAGCTCGGGGAGAGCGCGCTCGTCGAGCCCGCCCACATGGAGCTCGCCGAGCCCACCCTCGCCCAGGCCTTCGCCCGCCTCGTCGAGCGCGGCGCCACCGAGGTCGTCGTCGTCCCCTACTTCCTGAGCCCCGGACGCCACGCCACCGAAGACGTGCCCCGCCTCGCCCGCGAGGCCGCCGCCGCGTTCCCCGACACCCCCCACCGCGTCGCCCCACCCCTCGGCCCCCACGACCTCCTCGATCAGCTCGTCCTCGTCCGCTTCCGTGAGTGAGAGCCCCCTGTGGTCCTCTCATTCGGTCAGTCGGCTGGGTCAGGGGAGAGGGGGAGGCGACTGGGTCGAGGAGAGGGGAGGTGGGAGGCGAGGAGGAATCAGCTGGCTGGAGCCGACGACGCCAGTCCAGGCCGCCCGCGAGGACGGGACGACGCCAGTCCAGGCCGCCCGCGGGGACGGGACGACGGCAGGCGACGAGCGAAGCGAGGTCGCCGCACGCACCACCCCACTCGTCCGATCCCGCGGCAGCGGGCGGCCAGCTCGCGCGCAGCGCGAGCGCGAGCCGCAGGGCCCCCGGCGCCCCGCCGCCGGGGTCGGGGCCGAGCGGAGCGAGGCCCCGGAGTGGGTGGGGGGGCCCCGCGGAGGAGGCGCAGCGATGTTTGCGCAGGGCGAAGCCCGGAGCGACCATCGTTGTGCCGCCGCAGCGGGGGGGCGGGGGCGGACCCGGGCGGACCCGCCCCTGCCCAGCAACTACTGCACGAAGTAGCGGAAGCTCGCCATGAGGCGGGTGTCGTAGGCGCCGTTGACCTGCTGGCGGAGGGAGATGTCGAAGCCGAGCTGCTCGTTGAGCCAGCCCGAGCCCGCCGTGACGTAGTGGAGGTCGCGGCCGCTGTCGTAGATGTAGCCGGCCCGGATCGGGACCTCGCCGGTGAAGTACTCGGCCGCGCCGCCGATGAGCGCCTCGGGACGGATGGTGCCGTCCGGGTTCTCCCAGGTGGTCAGGTCGGCCAGGCCGTCGAAGGCGAGCGTGAAGGTGTTGTCGATGGTGTAGCTGATGCTGCCGCCGACCTGCATCGGGACGAGCGAAGAGCCGACGTCGATGAGGTTGTTGCCGAGCGCCGCGATGTGGAGGCCCGGGATGGGGGTGACCCGGATGGCGGCGTCGAAGGTGACGTGCTCGGCGTACGGCGGGAGGTTCTGGTCCTCCTCGCCCTCGCGCCAGAAGCTCATGTAGCGGCCGGTCACGCCGATGGCGAAGTGCTCGCCGAAGGGCATGCCGAGCGAGAGCCGGCCGTCGTAGCCGCCGTAGCCGCCGCGCTGACCGCTGCCGTGCACGTAGCGGAAGTTGACGCCCATGTTGATGGGGCCGCTGTGGCTGTCGGCGAGGGCGCCGCCACCCCAGAACCGCCCGGCCTGCGGGTCGTACCCGACCGCGCTGTCGATGTGGTAGTGGCGGCCGATGCTCATGCCCGCCGGGTTGTAGGCGACGCCGTTGGTGCTCATCGCCGACGCCCGGGCGCCGAGACCCATCGCGAGGCCGCGCGCGGTCTCCATCGAGTCGGGCAGCATGGGGCTCTCGTCGCGCGCCTCGCGGGGCGAGCCCGGGGCGAGGGTCTGCGCGGAGGCGACCGAGGCGCTGAAGCAAAGCGCCACCGCGAGCGCACCTCGAATCCACGTCTGCTCGTGCATCATCACTCTCCGTCCCGGCCGGGCCACGCTCCTTCTTATCGATCCGCGCGGTGGACGCCAAGAAACCGTCGTCCGCGAACCGCGCTCGGGGCTCGAGCTGTTCCCTTGCGCCTTTCTCGACCCCGGCCGATCCGAGCTGCCACCCTCCGAAATCGAGGACACCGAGGGGCCCGTCACGCCCCCGTCGCAAACGCGATCCCGGCCGCGAGCGGATCGAGCGTGAAAACCCACGTCGATCCGGGCACTTGTGGACAACCTCGAATTCGCCCCCCTCGTCCCCGATCCGTGTCCTTCGCGATCCGATCACGAAAACCGAGCGATCCTCACTAGTTATGAATCTGTGCGATCTCGCCCGTAGACGTCTCCGGCTCCGTTTGCTAGCGTCGGCGGTCCTTGCTCAGGGGGCGCGGCTGAACGTTCATCGTCTCCAGCCGACGCGGCGTCGAGCCCGAGCGCGAGCCCGGTCGACCCGCGATGTCCTTCCCGGACACCTGTCGGCGAAGACGTTTTCCACAAGCTGCCCCCAACCCCGATCCCGCCTGTGGACAGGCTGTGGATCGAACGGATAACTGCACCCAATTGCACGGGAAAACAGGAATGCATCACCTGTGGGAATCCGCTCTCTCGACGCTTCGGGGCCGGCTCTCGGAAGAGAACTACCGGACCTGGCTCGAGCCCGTCCAGCTGGACCGGCTCGAGGGAGGGACGGTCACCCTACGGATCCCGAACCGTTTCTACGCGGACTGGATCAGCACCCACTACCTCGACCTCATCCTGGAGTCGCTCAGCCACGAGTCCGGCGTGGACACGCTCGAGGTCGACTGGCTGGTGGACGAGAAGCTGCAGCAGATGCTCGACCGTCGCGCCGACGAGGCCCGCCGTGAGGAGCAGCAGGAGCGCGCGCAGCAGCAGCAGCGGCCGAGCGCCGAGGCGCCGCGGGGCCCCCGCAACAGCGCGCCCCCGCCGCAGCCGCCCTCGCACCCGCCGGCCGACAGCGGCCTGAACCCGAAGTACCGGTTCGACAACTTCATCGTCGGTCCTTCGAACCAGCTGGCGCACGCGGCGAGCGTCGCGGCCGCGTCCAGCCCGGGCACCCGCTACAACCCGCTCTTCATCTACGGCGGCGTGGGGCTCGGCAAGACGCACCTCGTCAACGCGGTCGGTCACCGCGTGCGGCAGGACAAGCCCGACGCGCGCGTGCTCTTCCTGAGCGCCGAGCGGTTCACCAACGAGTTCATCTGGGCGCTGCAGAACCACCGCATCGACCAGTTCCGCGAGCGCTACCGCACGAGCTGCGACGTCCTCTGCATCGACGACATCCAGTTCCTCGCCGGTCGTGAACAGACGCAAGAAGAGTTCTTCCACACCTTCAACGCGCTCTACCACGCCGACCGCCAGATCGTGGTCACCTCCGACGTCTACCCGCAGCAGATCAAGGAGATGGAGGAGCGGCTGATCAGCCGGTTCCAGTGGGGCCTCGTCGCCGACATCCAGGCGCCCGAGCTCGACACGCGGATCGCCATCCTCAAGAAGAAGGCGGAGCAGGAGCAGATCCCGCTCGACGACGACGTCGCGTTGATCATCGCGCAGAAGGTGCAGAGCAACGTGCGCGAGCTCGAGGGCACGCTCCTCCGCCTCGCCGTGAAGGCCGAGCTCACCAACAACCGCATCGACGTCGACTTCGCGCGGGACGCGCTCGGCACCGTCGTGCCTCGCCTCGAGAAGCAGACGACGGTCGAGGACATCCAGCGCGCGACGTGTGAGTACTTCAACCTGCGCCTGAGTGATCTGAAGTCGCACCGCCGCCACCGCGCGGTCAGCTTCCCGCGCATGGTCGCGATGTACGTCAGCCGTCAGCGCCTCAAGCTCAGCTACCCGGAGCTCGGCGACCGCTTCGGCGGCAAGGACCACACGACGGTCATGAGCGCGGTGAAGAAGATCGGCGGCCTGCTCGACAAGGACGACGAGGACGTGAAGAACGCCGTCGCCGCCATCGAGCGCAAAGTCGGCTTCAGCTGAGCTTTCTGGAGGGTTTGGTGCAAACCCGCCCCCCCCTGGGGGAAGCCCCCCAGGGGGCCCCCCACCGCCGCCGCCGGCCCGCGGGGCCGCGCGCCC
>JAYZQJ010000249.1:0-46699 GCA_036149055.1 Myxococcota bacterium
CCCCTCAGTCCCTCCCCCTCAGCCCCTTGGATGACTCCCTACTCCCGGGAAGCGAGGAAGGTCGGAAGGGAGGAAGAAGAGGAAATGGGGCACGGCTCGGCGGCTCGCCGGCTTCTGGCTATCGCTACGCGCTTGGCCGCTCCCCGAACAGGGAGATGGGAGGGGGGAGGCGAGGAGGAACAGGGGCAGGCCAAGCGGCCCCGGCGCGCGCAGCGCGCGGACCCGGCGGCCAGCCGCCATCCCGCAGCCCACTACCCCGTCGCGCAGCGACACTCTCCTCGCCTCCTGTCTCCCCTCTCCCTCTACTGCCTCTCTCCTCCGGGCTTGGCGATCGCGACGCGCTCGGCCGCTCCCTACTCCCGGGAAGCGAGGAAGGTTGGAAGGGAGGAAGAAGAAGAGGAAATGGGGCACGGCTCGGCGGCTCGCCGGCTTTTGGCTATCGCGACGCGCTCGGCCGCTCCCCTATCAGGGAGATGGGAGGGGGGAGGCGAGGAGGAACAGGGGCGGGCCAAGCGGCCCCGACGGCGCGCGCAGCGCGGGCACCCGGCGGCCAGCCGCCATCCCGCAGCCCACCACCCCGTCGCGCGGCGACACTCTCCTCGCCTCCCATCTCCCCTCTCCCTGCTTTGCCGACCTTTGGCGATCGCCCGCCCTAGCTCCTCGCTTCCGTCCTTCCTCGCTTCCTGCGAGTAGGAGCGGACGAAAGGGTGGCTGGCCGGGATTGGCGATCGCGACGCGCTCGGCCGCTCCCTCATCAGGGAGATGGGAGGAGGGAGGCGAGGAGGAATGGGGGCGGGCCACGGGGCCCCGGTCGGCGCGCGCAGCGCGGGCACCCGGCGGCCAGCCGCCATCCCGCAGCCCACTACCCCGTCGCGCAGCGACACTCTCCTCGCCTCCCATCTCCCCTCTCCCTGCTTTGCCGACATTCGGCGATCGCTCGCCCCAGCTCCTCGCTTCCGTCCTTCCTCGCTTCCTGCGAGTAGGAGCGGACGAAAGGGTGGCAGCCGGGACGGGATTGGCGATCGCTCGCCCCAGCTCCTCGCTTCCGTCCTTCCTCGCTTCCAGCGAGTAGGGAGGGGACGAGAGGGTGGCAGCCGGGACGGGATCAGTGGGCGCGGGAGCCGGGGGTCTCGCCGTGGATGTAGAGCCAGGTGCCGGGCTCTTCTTCGGTGGGGTAGGAGCCGTGCCAGCCCTCGGGGACCTGGGGGTCGCTCCAGTTGAAGACCCACTGGGCGTCGCGGGGCGCGAGGTTCACGCAGCCGTGGCTGCGGGGGAAGCCGAAGGCGCGGTGCCAGAAGGCGCCGTGGAGGGCGTAGGCGAGCTGGAAGTACATGACCCACGGCACGTCGTCGATGGAGTACGGGCCGTCGGCGGCGGTGTCGCCGTCCATGGTGGCGGCGAGGTGCTTGGCCCGGATCCGGAACATGCCGGTCGGGGTGAGGAAGTCCGCCTCCGGGTCGTCGGGGTGGAAGGCGCGGCCGCTCGAGATGAGGGTGACGTAGACCGGGATCTCACCCTCGTAGGCGATGAGGTACTGGTCGGTCAGGTTGACCTCGATCCACTTCTCGCCCGGCTCGACCTGCTCCGGGGGCTCGCGCGGCTCGATGCGGCGCACGTCCTGCTCGCGGAACATGCGGTCGTCGGCGGTGAGGAAGTAGCGCGTGTTGCCGACGTTGGACTCGCCGACGATGTGGATGCGCTCCTGGAAGTCGGCGGTGCCGGCGCGGCGCGGGCGGCCGCTGTCGGTGGCGACGTAGTAGGCCTCGTTCCGGCCCATGATGTAGCCGATCGGCGCCTGGGCGACGTCGTCGATGCGGGTGCCGCGGAACTCGGGGTAGCTCACCGAGGCCACCGAGCGGTAGGGCACGAAGCCGTTGTTGATGGTGCGCCAGTAGCGGCGGTTGTACTGGCCGGCCCGGAAGTCGCGGTCGAGCGACACGATGAAGCCGTTGACGAGGCGGCGGAGCAGCGCCGAGTCGGCCTCTCCCTGCAGCGAGGCGAGCGTGACCGGCTCCTCCTCCTCCTCTTCCTCTCCCTCGGCGGCATCGCCGGCTCCGGCGGCCGGCTGGGCGGCGGCGGGCTCCGCGGCCGCCTGGGTGGCCGTCGCGGCGGGCTGGGCGGGCTGGGCGGCCGGCGAAGGGGCGCCCTCACCCGCAGGTGCGGCCGCGGCCGTCGCCTCGGCGCCCTCCCCGGCCGGCGCCGGCGGCGGCTCCTGACCCGGGATGCGGAATCCTTCGAACTGCTGGGCGTCCTCGTCCGTCGGGAGGCGACGATACATGGGCGTGTTGTTCCCGCGCGTGCGGCCATATCGGTAAGGCAGCGGGGCCGTGCGGTCCGGCTGCTCACCGCGCACCTCCGGGAGCCGGCGCCCCCAGAACGCGATCACGTCACGACCATTGCAGACGAAGCCTCCCGTCGTAAGCTCGTACCAGCCGCCCCGGCAGCGCGGATCGTCCGTGCGCACGGGCTCCGCGGTCGTCGCCATGAGCACCGCACCCGCGCGCAGGTATCCGACTCGGAAGGCATCGCGGTCCGGACGCACGCGGACCTTGCTGACGAACCGCTTGGCGAAGATCCGGGCCGGCGGTCGGGGCGGGCCGGCGTCGTGACCCGAGTCGACCCCCGAGTCCTCCGGCTCCTCCTCCGCGGGCGGCTGCGCCTCGATGGCCGGCGTGGCCGTCGTCTCCTCTTCGGGCTCCTCCTCGCCGCAGCCGACGGCGGCGATCGCCGCGAGGGCGAGGACGAAGGAGAGGTTCGGGGTTCGAGAACTGCCGCGCATCGCATCCGCTCCAGCCACGGGGGGGTTGCCTGGGATGACGCGTGGGTCCGGGTCCGTCAACCCGTGAGGGCCGCGTGAATCGCGAGACTCGGGCGCTGATCTTCGGCTGGGTGCTGTCGGTGGGGCTCCACGCCTCGCTCATCGGCTACGTCTACTGGGCCACCACCGCGCCGGAGCTCGGCTTCGAGTTCACGCTCCCGATGGAGGTCGAGCTCGGCATGACCGACGCCGTGTCGGTGACCGAAGGCGCGAGCGGCGCCGCCGCCGAGGCCGAGGCCGCCGCGGCGGAGGGCGACGAAGGGGAAGGCGTCGGCGCCGACGGCGGGGTGCCGGACGCGGGCGCGCCGGACGCCGGACCGCCCGACGCCGGCCGCAGGCGGCGCAGGGACGCCGGACCGCCCCAGGTCGCCGAGGCGGACGACGAGGGCGAGGGCGCCGGCGACGAGGGCGAAGGCGCGGGCGACACCGACGGCGAGGGTCGCGGCGTGGCGTTCCTGCCCGCCGGCTCCCAGATCGCGCTGCGGATGGACGTCGGGCGGATCCGCCGCTCGCCGCTCGCCGGGGACGTCCGGGCCCTGATCGCCGCCATCCCGGACTGGACGGCGATGCTCGACGGCAGCGGCATCGATCCGCTCGACGATCTGGATCGTGTGCTGATCGCGACGCCCAACCTGCAGCGCTCGCGCCTGATCATCGCCGGGCGCGCCACCGCGGACGCCGACGCGATCCGCGCGGCCGCCACCCGCCTCGCGAGCGCCGCCGGGACCCCGATCGCCTGGGAGCAGCGCCACGGCGTGGAGGTCGCGCCCTGGCGCTCGCGGGACGACACCGAGCGCGTGATCGCCATCATCGGCCCCCGACACTTCATCATCTCGCGGCCCCAGGACCTGCCGCGGGTGCTCGCGGTGGCCCGGAACCGCTCGGCCGAGACCGAGGAGGAGGAGCACTTCGCCGACGCCCTCCTGTCGATGGAGGAGGGCGAGGGCCTGAGCCTCGAGGTCGAGGGGGCCCGCAACTTCGCGCGCAACAGCCCGCGCCGACAGGGGCCGATCGAGATGGTCCCGCTCGCGCTCCGGCTCGCGCTCAGCGAGGAGGCCGACCAGCGGGTCGCCGCCCGCAGCCGCTGGCGGTACGAGGGCGAGACGCAGGCCGAAGAGGCCGCCGGCTACTGGGACCGCATGCGCGAGGGCTACGGGCGCAACCCGGTGGTCGCGTTCATGGGCATCGGCGGCATCCTCCAGCGGGCGACCATCGAGCCGGAGGGCGATCACTTCGAGGGCAACGTGGACATGCAGATGACCGAGCTCGGTCGATTGCTCGGCCTGGCCCGCGGCATCTTCCAGGACCGCGCCCGCGCGCGGCAGGGCACCTCGGCGCCGCCCGCGCCCGCGCCGCCCTCTCCGGGGCCTTCGGGCCCGCGTCCTCCCCCGTCGCCGTTCGAATAGAAAACGCCGCCTCCGAGCGGGTCGAAGGCGGCGCCATCTGGAACGAGCGTTCGGAGGCTAGAGGACGAGGTCCTTGAGCTTCTTCAGGGGCGTCGCGCGCAGCTTCTTGGTGGCCGGCTTGTCGACGTACTTGATCTCGCCCGTGTTCGGGATGCGGACCTTCTTGTTCTTCTGCGCCGGGACCTTGCGGACCTTGAGCTTCAGCATGTCCGGGATCACGAACTCGCCCGGGCCGCGGCGGCCCAGCTCGCGCTTGATGATCGCCTGCAGCGCCTCGAAGACGCCGCCGACCTGCTTCTTGGTCAGGTCGGTGCGCTCGGCGAGCTCACTCATGATGGCCGCCTTGGTCATCCGCTTGCCAGTGGTCATGAATCTTCCTCCCTGGAATGGACTTGTTGCGTCCTGCCCCCATCGTCCGCGAAGCAACAGCGCCTCGGGACAGATCGCAGAAAGCCCCACTACACAGGGCTCTGCACACACTGACGGCGCTTATGCCCCGCGAATTTCGGGCTGACAAGCCCCTACTGGCCAAAAACGCCCGAATTCGTACGTCGGAACGGCCCCCGGAGCGCTCCGGGAGAGGTCCCTCCCCGATCGCGATCGGATCACGACGCGGCGGCGACGAGGGCGTCGGTCCGGGCGCTCATGCGGCGCTCTTCGTCGTCGGTCTGGTGGTCGTAGCCCAGCAGATGCAGCAGCCCGTGCGCGAGCAGGAAGGTCACCTCGTAGACGATCGTGCGCCCGCGCTCGGCCGCCTGGCGCCGCGCGGTGTCGAGCGAGATCACCACGTCGCCGAGCAATTCCTGGTGGAGCGCCGGGCCCTCCCCCTCGCGCATCGCGAACGCGAGCACGTCGGTCGGCCGGTCCTTGCCGCGGTAGTCGCGGTTGAGCGCCCAGATCGTCTCGTCGTCGCAGAGCAGGATCGACAGCTCCGCGTCGGGCATGCGGAGGGCCGCCAGCATGCGCTCGGCGCGCTCGCGGACCTTGGGCCCGCGGACCGGCGGGTTCTTCAGCCCCCGCGTCTGTACATGCACGCCCACGTGAGCCGCACCATGCCGCCCCTTTGCGCCGGGTCAAGCTGCGCTATGGTTGCGGCCTTTCCGCGGGAGCCCGAGTGTTCGAACGCATCCTGATCGCGAACCGTGGCGAGGTCGCCACCCGCGTGGCGCGCACCTGCCGCCGCCTCGGCATCGAGACCGTCGGCGTGAGCGTCGCGTCCGAGGAGGGCGCCCTCCACGTCGAGGCGTGCGACGAGCACGTCACCGTCGGCGAGGACGCCTCGGGCTACCGCGACGTCGCGGCCATGGTGAAGGCGGCCAAGGAGGCGGGCGTGCACGCCGTGCATCCGGGCTACGGCCTGCTCGCCGACGAGCCGGAGTTCGCCCAGGCGGTCGAGTCCGAGGGGCTCGTCTTCGTCGGCCCGGCGGCGGAGCGCTTCGAGGCGGCGCGCGATCGCCTCGCGGTGCGCTCGGTCGCGCGGGAGTGCGGCGTGCGCCTGCTCGACGGCAGCGAGCGCCCCATCCTCGAGCCGAACGAGGCCCTGCCCGACGTGGATCGGCTGGGATACGCGGTCGTGGTCAAGCCGGTCCGCGGGGTCGGCGAGCCGCCGGATCTGCCGATCGCGCCCGACGTCGCCGGGCTGCACGAGGCGCTCCAGTCGCTCGAGCCGCTCGCCGAGCACCGCGGCGCCTACCTCGAGCGCTACGTGGATCGCGCGCGACACATCGAGGTGCAGGTCATCTTCGACGGCGAGGAGGCCCTGGTGCTCTGCGACCGCGAGGTCAGCCTGCGGCGCGGCACCCACCGGCTGCTCTCGGAGTCGCCCGCCCCCGCCCTGAACCAGCTGCACCACCGGGACGCGGTGCGCGGCGCCATCTGGGACGCGGCGGCGGAGATCACCACCCGGCTGGGCTGCCGGGGGCTCGCGAGCTGCCACTTCGTGCTCGACTCGGACGACGTCTTCTACTTCGTCGGCTTCACCCCGGGCCTGCAGCTCGAGCACCCGACGGCCGAGATGTGCACCGGCCTCGACCTCGTCGAGATGCAGCTGCGGCTCGCGGTCGGCGAGAGCATGCCGCCCGAGGTCACCCGGGCCGAGGCCACCGGCGCCTCGCTCCAGGCGCGCATCGAGGCGTCCTCGGACCCGAGCACGGGCCGGCCGTTCGAGAGCCGCGTCGAGTCGGCTCGCTGGCCTCCGGCGCCCCAGGGCAAGGTCCGGATCGAGACCGGCGTGCGGCACGGCACCCGGGTCTCGCCCGAGCACGCGCCGACCGTGGCGACCGTCACCACCTACGCGCCGAACCGCCACGACGCCCTGCTGATGCTCGACCGCATCCTCGCCGAGATCCACCTCGCGCCCCTGGTCACCAACCTCCGTCTGCTGCGCAAGGCGTTGAACCACGAGTCGCTCCGCGCCGGTCAGTACGACGAAGGGTTCCTCGACCGCATCTGACGCGTGGTACGTTCGGGCGGACGCGCATGGGGAGAGAGGCGCCCGAGATCCGGCTGATCCGCGAGACGCTCGAGGGGGTTCTGCACCCCTCGACCGCGTCGACGGTCTTCTTCGAGGCCCTGCAGGACGCGGGCGGCACCCTCCCCACCGAGCACCGCGACGTGCTGGCGCTGGTGCGCGGGCCCCTGAAGACCCGGCTGACCGAGCGGGTCGGCCAGGCGGACGCGAGCGCGATGCTCGGGCAGCTCGAGGCGATGCTGGCGACGATCGCGCCGGAGCGAGCGCCGCGGAAGCGGCCGAGCCGCCACGACGAGCAGACCCGCAACCTGGTCATCAGCGACGAGGTCCTGCCCATCTTCGTGCTCTCGAGCGGGCGAGAGCTGTCCGAGCAGCTCAAGGCCGCGCTCGGCCCGGCGGTGATGAGCGCGGTCCCGGCCGAGGATCAGGGCCAGCTCGAGACGCGGCTCTCCCAGATCGCGCCGG
This sequence comes from Myxococcota bacterium, assembly GCA_036149055.1. Classification (GTDB taxonomy): domain Bacteria; phylum Myxococcota_A; class Polyangia; order Polyangiales; family Sandaracinaceae; genus JAVJQK01. Next base: position 7,160 of record JAYZQJ010000249.1, read on the forward strand.
CGATGGTGCTGATCGACGCCGCGAGCTTCCCGGCCATCGAGCCCGAGATCCTGGTCGACCTGCTCGCGCCGCTGAGCCCCGACGTCGTCAAGGCGCTGTGGGGCGCGGACCTGCCGTACGGGCAGGGGGTGATGGACGCGGCCCAGCGACGCGGCGTGGGCGTGACGCCCTTCGACCGCGCGGAGGGCGCCGCGCCCATCATCGACGTGATCCGCTCACGCCGCGCCTAGCGACTTCAGGCGCGCAGCGTCGAGCGCTTCGCGTAGCGGGCCCCGCTCCCGAGCGCCTCTTCGATGCGCAGGAGCTGGTTGTACTTCGCGACCCGATCGGAGCGCGACGCGCTGCCGGTCTTGATCTGCCCGGCCCCGGTCGAGACCGCGAGGTCGGCGATGAAGGTGTCGGCGGTCTCGCCGCTGCGGTGGCTGATGATCGAGCTGTAGCCGTGGTCGGCGCCCAGGCGGATGGCGTCGAGCGTCTCGCTGACGGTGCCGATCTGGTTGACCTTGATCAGGATGGCGTTGCCCACGCCCTCGTCGATGCCGCGCTGGAGGCGGGTCACGTTGGTGACGAAGAGGTCGTCGCCGACGAGCTGCACCCGGTCGCCGATCGCGTCGGTGAGCTTCTTCCAGGTGCCCCAGTCGTCCTCGGCGAGGCCGTCCTCGATGCTGACGATCGGGAAGCGGTCGCAGTAGCCGGCGTAGATCTCGACCAGGCCGTCGGGGCTGACGGTCTCGCCGTCGAAGGTGTAGCCGCCCTCGCCGTGGAACTCGCTGGCCGCGCAGTCGAGCGCGATGGAGATCTGCTCACCCGGGGCGTAGCCGGCCTTCTCGATCGCCTCGAGCACCACGCTCAGCGCGGCCTCGTTGTTCTCGAGCCGCGGCGCGAAGCCGCCCTCGTCGCCGACGCTGGTCGCGAGGCCCCGGCTCGAGAGGATCTTCTTGAGGTGATGGAAGGTCTCGACCCCGGCGCGCAGCCCCTCGCGGAAGTGCTCGAAGCCGTGCGGGACGATCATGAACTCCTGGATCTCGAGCCCGTTGTCCGCGTGCGCGCCACCGTTGAGGATGTTCATCAGGGGCGTCGGCAGCACGCAGGCCTGGGCGCCGCCGAGGTAGCGCCAGAGGGGCAGCTCGAGCGCGCTCGCCGCGGCGCGCGCGGTGGCCATCGACACGCCGAGCACCGCGTTGGCCCCGAGCTTCGACTTCGCGGGGGTGCCGTCGAGCTCGATCATCGCCCGGTCGATCGCGTGCTGGTCGAGCGCGTCGCGCCCGAGGATCTCCGGCGCGATGGAGGCGACCACGTTCTCGACCGCCTTGCGCACGCCCTTGCCGAGGAAGCGCTGCGCGTCGCCGTCGCGGAGCTCGAGCGCCTCGTGCTCGCCGGTGGAGGCGCCCGAAGGGACGGCGGCGCGTCCGACCGCGCCGGTCTCGACCTCGACCTCCACCTCCACGGTCGGGTTTCCACGGGAATCCAGGATCTCGCGCGCCACGATGCCGGTGATCTCGAGCATGTCCGCCTCCTACGGGGTGGGTCGTCTGGCGCCTAGGTAGTGGCCGCCGGAGGGGGTGTCAACGCGGCCCGGGAGGCTCAATGACCGAGGCCGTCCACCACCGGATCGACGCCCGCGACCGCGTGGCCGAGGTACATGGAGCCCTCGCTCATGTCGACGTGGAAGTGGTTCCGGTGGGCGTCGTTGTAGTTGGGCGTGAGCACGATCTGGAAGATGCGCTCCGCCCACATGGTGCAGGCGATCTCCTTGAGGATCCGGTCCTTGTCGCCCGACGCGTCGATGGGGCACTCGTCGCCGCGCGCGGTGATGATCCAGTCGGTCTCGGTGCTGTAGGTGTCGTCCGAGCCGGCGAGGCCGAAGGCGTGGATGTCGATGGCGCGCGCGTAGGCGTGCTGGCTCGGGGTGCAGCTGCCGCTGTCGGGATCGCCGCCGCCGATGCAGCGGTAGTTGTAGATGCCGATGTGGATCAGCTCGTCGATGCCGTAGGGGAGGATCACCTCGGTCAGCCGCGAGAGCCGGATGGCCAGCTCGCAGTCCATCAGCATCGCGGTCGGCTCGCTGCGGCTCACGTAGCGGAAGGCGACGCCGTTGATGTACGGCTGCACGCGCACCGGGTCGGAGATGCCGCGGGTCGGGCCGGCCGCCTCCCAGTCGACGCCGAGCGCGTCGAGCATCGCGTGGCAGGAGGTGTCGGCCGGCGGCTGCACGGTGAGGGTGATCGTGTCCCGCGCCAGCTCGGCGCCCGCGGCGTCGTAGCCGATGGCCGCGATCTCTCGCGCGCCCTCCCCCCGGAACGCGTAGGTGAGCGCTCCGTCGACCACGTCGCCGAGCAGGAAGTCCCCGTCCGCCCAGACGTCCACCCGCGCCACGTCGGTCGCGGCCACCTCGAAGGTCACCCGCGCGGCCCAGTCGCCCTCGACGATCTCGTCCTGCACGAAGACCGCGCCGTCGGCCGGCGCCTCGATGCGCACGGTGGGCTCGGCCGCGGGCGGGATCCGGGCGTCGGTGACCGGCACGCTCGCGTCGTCGCCGCCCGGGGCCTCGCGCACCCGCACCGCGCCCTCCGGCGGCGGCTCCGTCGAAGGCGAGAGATCGACCGATCGACACCCGACCGACGCAGAGAGGAGACCGGAGCAGAGCAGCACGAGGCGGATGGAGCGGAACACGATCTCCTGGATCTGCCGGAAGCGCGCCGCGCCTGCAAGGCGTTGCCCCCGGCCGCGGCCTCGGCGACCCTTCGCGCCGATGCGACCCCGCGAGGCCCTCACCTTCCTCACGCTCGCCGCGCTCGCGGCCGGCGCCTGCGACGACCGACCGGCCGCCCGGACCCCTCGCGGCTCCGTCGAGGCGCCGGACGGGCCCGACGAGGCCGAGCCCCGGTCTCCCCTGGACGCCCCGTCTCCCCTGGACGCCCTCGCCTCGCCGCCGCCCTTCGACGCGGAGCTGGTCGAGGAGCTCCGCCGCGCGCTCGTGCGCTCGGCCGATCCCAGCGGCTTCGAGGGCGCGCCCGACTACGGGGCCGAGCCCGAGGAGCTCGCCGACGAGACGCCGACCGGGCCGCAGGTCACGCCGGACGAGATGGACACCCGGGCGCTGGCGGAGGAGCCGGAGCCCGGCGAGGTCGGCCCGCGCGCGACGGTGAACCCGCGCCTCTTCCGCCGCGCGCCGCGCGCCACCCTCGCCCCCGACGGCGAGGTCACGGTGCGCTTCGCGGTGACCCGCGCGGTGCCCGCGGCGAGCCTCTACTACGGCACCGAGGTGCCCGAGGACCCCTTCGCGCTCGCGCGCCTCCGGCGGGTCTCGTCCGAGCTGTCGATCGAAGATGGCGCCCACACCCTGCGCTTCGATGTGCGGCGGCTGCTCCGCGCCAAGTACGACGTCGGGCGCGTGCTCGAGCGCGGCGTCGGCGTCCTGCGCTGGCGGGTCGAGGCGCTCGATCCGACGCACGGCACGACCCGGGTGCACGACGGCCGCACCGCGTTCTCCTGCACGCCGACGCCCTGCACCGAGGACTCGGAGCTCGTGCAGCTGCCGACGGTGGTGCTCGGGCCCTTCGTCGATCGCGTCGACCACGAGAGCGCCACCCTCAGCTTCGAGACCGACGTGCCGACCGCCGCGCTGGTGGCCGCGCGGAGCGAAGGAGGTCGAGTGCGTCAGGGCCGCTCGCCGATCGGCACCTGGCACGAGATCCGGCTGACCGGCCTGCGGCCCGGCGTGCGCTACCGCTACCTCCCGCTGGTGGTCGACGGCCGCGGCCGGATCGCCGAGGGCCGGAGCGCGACGTTCTCGACCTGGCCGGCGCCGGACGAGGACACGCGGCTGACCTTCGCGGTCCTGAGCGACAGCCGGAGCGGGCTCGGCACGGCCGACGAGCAGTACGCCGGCACGAACCGCCAGGTGCTCGGGGACCTGATGCTCGGCGCGCTGCGCGAGGGGGCGCGCTTCACCGTCTTCGTCGGCGACCTGATCGACGGCTATCGCACCCACGCCGGCGCGGTGCGCTACGAGCTGCGCGCCTGGCAGAAGGCCATCGAGCCGGTGGGCGCCTCGATGCCGATCTACGAGGCGATGGGCAACCACGAGGCGCTCATCGAGTACTGGACGCCGGGCTGGGCGATCGGCGCGGTCTCCCCCACCAGCATGGAGGCGCTCTTCGCCGAGCGCTTCGTCAACCCGGACAACGGCCCCGTGGCCGCCGACGGCGCCCCGCCCTACGACGAGAACGTCTACTCGTTCGACGCCGGGCCCGCGCACCTCGCGGTGATCAACTCCAACTACTTCTGGCGCTCGCACTTCTGGCGCGACGATCACCCGGCCGCCGGCCGCGGCTTCGGCGAGGGCTGGGTCGACGACGCGCAGCTCGAGTGGCTCGACGCCGACCTCGCCGCCGCGCGCGAGCGAGGCCAGCGGCACCTCTTCGTCTTCACCCACGAGCCCGGCTTCCCGAACGGCGGCCACGTGTCCGACGGCATGTGGTGGGAGGGACGCCACCCCGAGATGCTCGCCCAGCGGGACCGCCTCTTCCGCCTCCTCGCCCGTCACGGCGTGGCCGCCATCTTCCACGGCGACGAGCACAACTACAGCCGCACCCGCGTGCACGACGGCCTCGTCGACGGGCTCGAGCGTCCGCTCTGGCAGGTGATCAGCGGCGGCGCCGGCGCCCCCTACTACGCCCAGGAGCGCGGGGTGCCGTGGGCCGCGGACGTGCGCGCCTTCGACGCCCGGCAGCACTTCGTGCTCGTCGAGATCGACGGCGACGACGCCCGGGCCCGCGTGGTCTCGCGGACCGGGGAGACCCTCGACCGCTTCGACCTCACCGACGCGCGGTAGCGGTCACCGCCGGCAGCCGATGCGCTCGGTGGCCACGACGACGTCGTCGTAGAGGATGGTCTGCTCGTCCGAGACGGTGAGCCCGCGCGCCTCCATGTTCATCCGCCGACGCGCGCTCGAGTTGCGCTCGTAGTAGGCGTCGAGGAAGAGCTCGCGGAACTGCACGTCCTCGCTCGAGCGGAAGTCGAAGCCCTCGAACGGCTCCGGTGGGGTGCAGGCGCTGAACTCGCAGCCGCCGGTGTGGAACTGGTCCCGCAGCCAGGTGCCGTCGGGGTGCCCGGGCCGGAAGTCGCCGACCGGCGCGTCGTCGATCCAGAAGCTCAGCTCGCCGTCCTGGGCGCCGACCGTGTTCGCCTTCGCGTGGATCTCGATGCAGAACCAGCGGTCCCGGGGGAACGGGTCCTGCCCCGGCGGCCGGAAGACGTTGCCGTAGTGGTAGGTCGTGCCCTGGTCGCCCGCGCAGCCCGGCGTGGTGCTGCCGTCGTTGCAGCGCCCCGAGCGCATCCGATACCAGTACGCGTAGAAGTTGAAGACGTCGTCGATGTTGGCGTCGAAGTCGAACCAGAATCCGCGGTCGCCCGGCGGCACCGTGTTGGCGCGCCCGCTCGAGCCCCAGGTCTCGTCCCCGGCGGAGAAGCGCACCCAGTGATGCGGGTTGGGCGCGACGTTCGGGAAGCGCGCGTGGAACCGCCACCACACCTCGTCGGCCGGCGCGTGCTGCACCCGGGTCGACGACGAGATGTACATGTCCTCGGCGAGGTCGGCGGTGGTGACCGTCGAGCGCAGGTAGCGCTCGCCAGCGTGGGCCTCGGGGCCGGACTCGAGGTGGAGGTAGCGCGTGTCGGCCGTCGGTCGGTCCCAGCGCCCCCAGCCGGACTCGAAGTCGTCGTGGAACAGCACCGCCGGATCGTCGGCGATGCCCACGTCGCCCGGGTAGCGATCGCGCAGCCAGCCCTCGCCTCCGCTGCCCGCGTCGGCCTCGGTCGACGCGTCCTCGCCCGGCGCGGCGTCCGGCGTCGGCGCGCGAGCGTCCCGGGGATCGTCCCCTCCATCCCGCGCGGCGACGCGCGCGTCGGAGCCGCCTCCGTCCGCTACGCCCTCACCTCCGTCACAGCCGAGGAGACCGAGGGCGAGCGCGAGGGCGAGGCGGATGGGCATGGGGGCCATTGTGATCGAGCCGCGGCGCGGCGACCTCTAATTCTCGCTGAGCCGCTCTCATGAGCGCGCCCCGCGAACGTGCTATAGGCGCCTTCCCGCTCCCGTAGCTCAGCTGGATAGAGCAGCGGCTTCCTAAGCCGAAGGTCACAGGTTCGAATCCTGTCGGGAGTGCTCGAGCGCTTGCGGTACCCTCGGCCCCGGGAGGACGCATGCGACGACTTGGAATCGTGCTCGCGCTCGGGCTCGCGGGCTGCTCGACCGGCGTGGTGCTGACCGACGAGGGCACCCAGGTCCAGAACGTGTCGGACGTGGACATGCCGACCGGCTGCAACCTGCTCGGCGACGTGCGCATCGGCATCCCGCCGGACGCGGCGATGCCGAGCACCCGGGACGAGCTCGCCATCCTCATGCGCAACAAGGCGGGCGCCATGGGCGGCACCCACGTCGTGCTCGAGCAGGCGGAGGAGCGGCAGCGCGCCAACGGCGAGCCCTACTTCCGCGGGCGAGGGCGCGCCTACGCGTGCCCCGACGAGGTGCGCGGCCCGCCCGAGGAGACGAGCGGCGGCGAGGCCCCCGCCGAGGAGGACGAGGGCGGCGGCAGCCTGATGACCGACGAAGACGCCGAGCTTCTATGAGCGCTTCAATAAGTGAGCAGCGAGTAGACGTCGGTGCCGTCGAGCTTGGACTTCCCGTTCAGGAAGCCGAGCTCGATCACGAAGCCGACGCCTAGCACCTCGGCGCCCTGCCCCTTCGCCAGCTTCACGGTGGCCGCCGCGGTGCCGCCGGTGGCGATGACGTCGTCGATGATGACCACCCGCTCGCCCTGCTCGAGGGCGTCGGCGTGGAGCTCGAGCGCGTCGCTCCCGTACTCGAGCGCGTACTCGACCCGGTGGGTCTCCCGCGGGAGCTTGCCGGGCTTGCGGGCCGGCACGAAGCTCGCGCTCATGCGGGCGGCGAGCGCGGCGCCGAAGATGAAGCCGCGGCTCTCGATGCCGATCACGCTGTCGACCCGATCGCCGGCCCAGCGCTCGGCGAAGAGGTCGAGGCACGCGGTGAAGACCTTGGGCGCGGCCAGGAGCGGGGTGATGTCCTTGAAGACGATCCCCTCCTTCGGGAAGTCGGGGACGTCGCGCACGTGGGCGCGCAGCAGCTCGATCCGGTCGTCGTTCATTCTTCACCCTCCCCTGCGCCCGGGCCCGCCACCCAGGCCGCCAGGCCCAAGTCGTCGGGATCGGTCGCGTCGATGCTCAGGGGCGTGACGCTGATGCAGCCCGCGTCCACCGCCTCCGTGTCCGAGCCTTCCACCGGCTCGTGGTGCGCCTTCGGCCCACCGATCCAGAAGTACTCCTTGCCGCGCGGATCCTGCCGCACGTCGACCTCGTCCAGATACACCCGGCGGCCGAGCCGGGTCGCGCGGACGGCGGCGTAGGGCGCCTCGGGCGGGAAGTTCACGTTGAGCAGCGCGCCGCGCTCGCCCTCCTCGGTGCCCGGCGCGGCCAGCATCTTGGCCACCAGCAGGGCCCCGGCCTCGGCCGCCCGCTCGAACGAGCCCTTCGGGCCGAGCGAGAACGCCATCGAGGGGATGCCGCGCAGGGCCGCCTCGCGCGCCGCCGCCACCGTGCCCGAGTAGAAGATGTCGGTCCCGAGGTTGTAGCCGTGGTTGATCCCGCTCACGACGAGATCCGGCCAGCGCGGCAGGAAGTGCTCGCGGTAGAGCGCCACGTAGATGCAGTCGGCCGGCGTGCCGTCGACCGAGTGCACGTGCTCCTCGAGGGTGCGGTGGCGGAGCGGGCGGTGCAGCGTCAGCGAGTGGCTGTTGGCGGACTGCTCGCGGTCGGGCGCCACCACCACCAGGTCGGCGAGCGGGAGCAGCGCCTCGCGCAGCGCGCGCAGCCCGTGGGCGGCGACGCCGTCGTCGTTGGACATCAGGATGAGGGGGCGCGGCATGGGCGCCGAGGGTAGCGCGACCGCTGGCAGCGCGCCGACCCGGACTCGCGCGAATGAAAAAAGGCCGCGGAGCTGGGGGCCCCGCGGCCATTCGAACTTCCTCGTAGTCGGGGCGACTGGATTCGAACCAGCGACCCCCAGACCCCCAGTCTGGTGCGCTAACCAGGCTGCGCTACGCCCCGGAGGATTCCCCGGCCGAAACCGAGGAGCGCGAGCGTAGCGGGATTCTCTTCGCTGGCAAGCGAAACGTCACCGTTCGCGCTCACGACGTGCACGAGAGACGGGGACCGCGCGATGCACGGTCACCTCGTGGGGCGTCTCCGCCTCCTTCTCCTCGTCCTCGGCGATCGCGTCGAGGCGATCGAGCAGGCCCACGAGCTCCTCCCGGAGACCGAGGAGCGCCGCCCGGAGCTCCATCTCGGCCGACGCCTTCTTCGGCAGCGTCGCCCCGCTCCGATCGTGGCCGAGCTCCCGCATGCGCTTGCGCGCGCCGGCGATCGTGTAGCCCTGGTCGTGCACCAGCTGCTTGATGAGCATCGCCAGCTCCACGTCGCGCCGCCGGTACTGCCGGTGCGAGCCGCGCGTCTTCATGGGCTTGAGCGCGTTGAACTCGCCCTCCCAGTAGCGCAGCACGTGCGGCTTCACGCCGACGATCTCGGCGACCTCGCCGATGCGGAAGAAGAGCTTGTCCGGAAGCGGTCGGGGCGGTGACATGGGCGGAGAGAGACGGACGGATACCACGCCGCGACCTCAGGCCGCTGCGACCGCCGACGATTCCAAAGAGTGGCTGAGGGCCGACCTCAGTCGCGGGACTGGAGCGGCTCGTGGCGGGGCGCCTCGGCGCGCGGCTCCTCGTCGGGCGCGTCGTCCTGGCGGTGCGGGTTCAGGATGCCCTTGAGGACCTGGCTGGGCTTGAAGGTGAGCACGCGACGCGCGGAGATCGGGATGGGCGCGCCGGTCTGCGGGTTGCGGCCGACGCGCTCCTTCTTCTCGCGGACGACGAAGTTGCCGAAGCCGGAGATCTTGATCTTCTCCCCGGCAGCGAGGGTCTCTTTCATCGTGTCGAAGACGGCCTCGACGACCTCGGCCGCCTCCTTCTTCGAGAAGCCCCCGACCCTCTCGTAGACGCTGTCGACGATCTCGGCTTTGGTCATCGCCCGGCCTCCCAACGGAGGAGTAGGTAATCACGAAAGCCGTGGAATCTCAAGCGCCTGCGTCACTCGCGCAGGCTGGCGCCGAGCTGGCTCGTCGCGGCCTTCTTCACCGCGGCGTGCGCCTTCTCCACGCGCTTGTCCGTCAGCGTCGCGTCCGGGTCGCGGTAGACGATGCGATAGGCGAGGCTCTTCTTCCCCTCCGGGACACCCTTGCCTTCGTACACGTCGAAGAGCTGCACGTCCTCGGCGAGCGCGCCGCCGGCTTCGCGCAGCGCGTCCTGCACCGCGCCCGCCTCGAGCTCGCGCGGCACGAGCAGCGCCAGATCGCGGGTCACCGCGGGGAAACGCGGCAGCGGCCGGGCCTGCGGGACGCCCGCGCCCTCGAGCGCGCCGAGCAGCGCGTCGACCTGCACGGTCGCGTACACGACCCGCACGTCGAGGTCCCAGTCGTCGCCCACGCCGGGGTGGATCTCGCCGAGCGCGCCGACGTCGACGCCCCGGACGCGCACGCGGGCGCGGCGACGCGGGTGCAACGAGGGGTGCTCTTCTGCGAGCGCGTCGTCGAGCGCGATCTCGGGGTGGACCCCGAAGGCGGCCTCGAGGATCGAGACCAGCGCGCCCTTGCCGTCGTAGAAGTCGTAGCGGCCGCCCTCCCCCACCTGGGTGACCCGCTCGCCGGCGAGCACGAGGCCGAGCTCGAGCCGCTCCTCGGGGAGCGCCTCGCCGGCCCGCGGCAGGTAGGTGCGCGCCACCTCGAAGAGCGAGACCGAGCGGGACTGATGCCGCCGGGCCCGGGCCACGTCCGAGAGGAGCCCGGGGAGCAGCGAGGTGCGCATCACCGCGCGCTCCTCGCTCAGCGGGTTCGCCAGCGCGACGCCGTTCGTCTCGACGCGGCTGCGCGCGAGCTCGGCCTCCGAGACGAACGAGAAGTTCACCGCCTCGAGCAGGCCGAGATCGGCGGCCGCCTCCTTCAGGCGACGCGCGGCGCGCTGGCGGGTCGAGATGCCGCGCCCCGACGGCAGCACCCGCGGGAGCTCGGTCGGGATCGCGTCGTAGCCGCGGATGCGCGCGACCTCCTCGACCAGGTCCTCGGGCCGGCCGAGATCCGGGCGCCAGGTGGGCGCGCTGACCCGCCACCCGCGCTCCTCGCCGGGGGAGATCGCGCAGCCGATCGCGTCCAGCGCCTTGCGGCTCTCGCCGTCCTCGATCGGCGCGCCGATCAGGCGGCGCACGTGATCGGGGTCGAGCGCGATCTGGGCGGAGCGCACCGGCTCCGGGTACACGTCGCGCGCGATCGGCGCGGCGGCGCCGTCGGCCAGCGCGCAGAGCAACGTCGCGGCCCGGCGCATCGCCCACGGCACGCCGTTGGGATCGACGCCGCGCTCGAAGCGGTGGCTCGAGTCGGTGTGGAGGCCGAGCCGACGGCTGGTGCGCCGGATGGAGCGCGGGTCGAAGTACGCCACCTCGATCAGCACGTCACGCGTCTCGGGCCGGATCTCGGTGTCCGCGCCGCCCATCACGCCGGCCACGGCCACCGGGCCGCCGCCGTCGCAGATGAGCAGATCGTCGTCGGTGAACGTCCGCTCGACCTCGTCGAGCGTCGCCATCGTCTCGCCGTCCTTCGCCCGCCGCACGACGATCTCCGGCCCGCGGAGGCGCGCGAGATCGAACGCGTGGATCGGATGGCCGAGCTCGAAGAGCACGAGGTTGGTCACGTCGACGACGTTGTCGATCGCGCGCAGGCCCAGCACGTGGAGCCGGTAGCGGAGCCAGAACGGCGATCGCCCGACCTTCACCCCCTGCACGACGCCGCCGGCGTAGCGCGGGCAGCGCGACGGATCTTCGACCCGGATCGGGACGAGGGACGGAACCCCCGGGCGGGGATCGACGAGGGTCAGGGTGTCGTTGGCCGGGGCGTTGGGCCCCTCGACCAGGGCGAGCTCGGAGGCGATCTCGCCCTTCTCGACCCCGGAGATCAGACGGTTCGGGAAGCCCGGGCTCGGGCTGCCGAAGGCGACGTCGAACGCGAGCGCGACCTCGCGGGCGAGGCCCACGTGCCCGAGGCAGTCCGGGCGGTTCGGGGTCAGCCCGATCTCGAAGACGTGGTCCTCGAGCGAGAGCGCCTCGCGCGCGAGCTGACCGGGCTTGCCCGGATCGCCGGGGGCGAGCACCACGATGCCCGCCTCGCCCGCGCCGATCTCGAGCTCGGTCTCGCTGCAGAGCATGCCGCTCGAGACCACGCCGCCGACCTCGCGCTCGGCGATCGCGAAGTCGCCCGGGAGCACCGCGCCCGGCTTCGCGAGCAGCACCCGGCCGCCCCGGCTCGGGACGTTGGGCGCGCCGCAGATCACCTTCCGCTCGCCCTCCCCGTCGAAGACGGTGACGAGCTGGAGCTTGTCCTTGTCGGGCACCGCCTCGACGGCGCGCACCTCGGCGACCACCACGTGATCGAGGTGCTGCCCGTGGACCTCGACGTCCTCCACTTCGAGGCCGAGGCGGGTCAGGCGATCCGCGACGTCGGCGGGCGACGCGTCCACGCCCGAGAGCTCGCAGAGCCAGCGATGAGAAGCCTTCATCGTTCGTGTCCCGTCCGTTCAGAGCTGAGAGAGGAAGCGCGGATCGTTCTCGTAGAGGAGCCGGATGTTCGACACCCCGTGGCGGAGCATCGCGATCCGATCGATCCCCATGCCGAAGGCGAAGCCGGTGTAGCGCTCGGGGTCGATCCCGAGGCCCTCGAACACGACCGGGTGGATCATCCCGCAGCCGAGGATCTCCATCCAGCCGGTCCCCTTGCACACGCGGCAGGCGCGGGTGCGATCGCGCTGGGCGTCGGAGCCGGCGTCGCTCCACGGCTGGCAGAAGACGCAGCCCATGTCGAGCTCGGCGCCCGGCTCGACGAAGGGGAAGTAGCTCGGGCGGAAGCGCACCGGGACCTCGTCGCCGAAGAGGCGCCGCACGAACGCGGTGAGCACGCCCTTGAGGTGGGCGAAGGTCAGCCCCTCGTCGACCGCGAAGCCGTCGATCTGCGCGAACATCGGCGAGTGGGTCGCGTCGTCGTCGCGACGGTAGACCGCGCCGGGGCAGATCACGGCCATCGGCGGCTCGCGATCTTTCATCTGGTGCACCTGGATGGTGGTGGTGTGGGTGCGGAGCACCACGTCCAGGTCCGGCTTCCCGTCGGGCCGCTTCACGAAGAAGCTGTCCTGCATGTCGGTGGCCGGGTGGTCGGGCGGGAAGCCGAGCTTGTCGAAGTTGTGGGCCGCCCAGTCGATCTCGGGCGCGTCCGCCACGTCGAAGCCGAGCGCGACGAAGACGTCCATCAGCTCGTGGATCGTCCGGGTCAGCGGGTGGAGTCGCCCGCGGCGCACCTCGCGCCCCGGGAGCGTGACGTCGAGCGCCGGCCCGGTCAGCTCCGCCTCGCGCTCGGCGCGCGCGAGCTGCTCGAGGGCGCCGTCGAAGGCCTTGGCGATCTCGGTCTTCACCGCGTTGGCGCGCTGGCCGAATTCCCGCCGCCGGTCCTTCGGCAGCTTGGGCATCAGCTTCATGAGCCGGGTCAGCTCACCCTGCGGGCCCACCAGCTTCGCGTTCGCCTCGCGTAGCGCCTGCTCGGTCTTCGCGTCGGCGAAGGCGCTCGCCTGCGCCCCCGCCACCGCCGACAGGCCCCGCTCGAACTCCTCGACCGCTTCCGTTTCGCTCATCTCGTCCTCGATGTGACGCGAGTCCCTGATGCGAGGATGCCCGCTGCGGTACGACCGCAGCGGGCATTCCCGGCGACACGATCTGGCTGTCTCGCTTCAGCCGGCGACCGCGTCGACGACCGCCTTGAAGCCACCCGGATCGCGCAGGGCGAGGTCCGCGAGGATCTTGCGGTCGAGCGCGACGTCGGACGCCTTCAGCTGGTGCATGAGCTTGCTGTAGGTCGTGCCGTGCAGACGCGCGGCGGCGTTGATGCGGATGATCCACAGGCGACGGAAGTCGCGCTTCTTGCGGCGGCGGCCGATGTAGGACTCGCGCCACGCGCGCCGGACCTGCTCGACGGCGTCACCGAAGATTCGGCTGCGCGCGCCGTAGAAGCCGCGGGCGTGCTTGAGGACCTTCTTGCGGCGACGACGCGCCTTGAAACCACGCTTGGCTCTGGGCATCTCTCGTCTCCCTCAGGCCTTCGCCAGCATGCGAAGGACGTTACGCTCGTCGGCCTTGTCGACCATGTCGTTCTTGCGGAGCCGGCGAAGTCGGCGCTTGTTCTTGCCGATCATCATGTGGCTCTTGTTGGCCTTGCCGCGGCGGACACGGCCGGTACCGGTGACCTTGAAGCGCTTCTTCGCGCCGCTATGGGTCTTCATCTTGGGCATCGGAACAGCTCCCTTGGAGTGAACGCGGAGGCCAGCGCGCACGCGGCCCCGCGCGGGGTCCGGAGTTCTGGCAGGGGTCGGGGGGCGCGTCAAGCGAAGAGAGGGCTACTCTTCTTCGTCGCTCGACTCGCCCCGCTGGGGCTTCTCTTCTTCGCGGCGCAGGGCCTCCTTGGCGGCGTGCGCGGCCTGCGCGGCCACCCGAGCCCGGATCTCCTGCTTCGGCGCGATGATGCAGGTCATGGTCCGGCCCTCCATGCGGGGCTGCTGCTCCATGATCCCGATGTCGGAGACGTTCTCCATGATGTAGTCGAGCTGCCGCCGAGCGGTCTCGGGGTGGGTGATCTCGCGGCCTCGGAAGCGGCAGGTGACCTTCACCTTGTTGCCCTCTTCGAGGAAGCGGCGCGAGTGCTTCACCTTGAACTCGAGATCGTGCTCGTCCGTCTTGGGACGGAGCTTGACCTCCTTCAGCTCGACCTGGACCTGGGCCTTCCGAGACGCCCGCTTCTTCTTGGACTCCTCGTACTTGTACTTCCCGTAGTCCATCACCTTGCAGACAGGCGGCTGGGCCTTGGGATTGACCTCGACCAGATCGAGCTCTTTCTCGCGCGCGAGCTTCTTCGCGTCGATGGTGGCCATGATGCCGAGCATCTCGCCCTCGGCGCCGATCACACGGACCTCGGGCACGCGAATGCGATCATTGATTCGGGGGCCGGAGAACTGCTGCCGACGCGGATCGAAACGACGCCTACCGATGACTCTCTACCTCCTGCTGGAAGGGCGCTGCCCTTCGATGGACGCGAACGCGCGTGCGCACACCCGTCGTCGGGCGAGCCACGGCATGATGAAACCTACGGCCCTGGACCACAAGAGCGGTCGGGCAACCACCTGCGCGCGAGGGCGCCGTCATGCCGAGGCGATCATGCGATCGAATCGCGCCCTGGAGGTGGCTGCTGCACAGGTCGAAGTGACGTGTCGACGCCCGCTCGCGATCGAGGGGCTCGGGTTAGGCACGGGCGGGATTGAACCGCCGACCCCTACCGTGTCAAGGTAGTGCTCTCCCACTGAGCTACGTGCCTTCGTTCCGTGTTCCGGTTCGGGGAGATTCCCCAGCGCCGAAACGGAGCGAGTGATTACCGCCGGGCTCGGTACCTGTCAAGCACGGATCCGAATGAGGCTCCGAGCGGCAACCCCTGCTATCCTCGCGCTCCAGCGAATCGAGCCATGCCCGTCGAATTTCCAGAGATCCTCCGCGCCTGGCCGGTCGTGCACCGCTACCTGCCGCGCACGCCCCTCTACCGGTACACGCTCCTGAGCGGGAGGCTCGGCTTCGACGCCTACGTGAAGCACGAGAATCACCTGCCCATCGGCGCCTTCAAGGTCCGCGGCGGGGTGAACCTCTTCGCGAACCTGAGCGACCAGCAGCGCGCCCGCGGGGTCATCACCGCCACCCGCGGCAACCACGGGCTCTCGCTCGCGTGGTCGGCCCGGACCTTCGGATCGCGCGCGGTGATCTACGTGCCGAAGGGCAACAACCCCGAGAAGAACGCGATCATGGACGCGCTCGGGGGCGAGGTGGTCATCCACGGCCGCGACTTCGACGAGGCGCGGGCCGAGGCCGAGGCGCACGCGGAGAACGAGCTGCTCCGCTACGTCCACCCCGCGAACGAGCCCCTGCTCATCGCGGGCGTCGGCACCTACGCGATGGAGATCGCCGAGGAGCTGCCCGATCTCGACGCGATCATCGTCCCCATCGGCGGGGGCAGCCTGATCAGCGGCACGGTGGTCGCCCTCCGCACCCTGAAGCCGGACGTCGAGATCATCGGCGTCCAGGCGGAGCGCGCCTGCGCGCTCGCCAAGAGCCTCGAGGCGGGCAAGGTGGTCGAGATCGAGAACGCCGACACCTTCGCGGACGGCCTCGCGACCCGCTTCGCCTTCGAGATGCCGTTCGAGATCGTGAAGGACAAGATCGACCGCATGGTCCTCGTGACCGAGGACGAGATGCGGGAGGCGGTCCGGACGGCCCTCGAGACGACCCACAACGTCGCCGAGGGCGCCGCCGCCGCGACCTACGCCGCCGCCTACAAGCTCCGCCACGAGCTCGCGCGGAAGAAGGTCGTCCTGGTCCACAGCGGGCACAACATCGATCGCGACACGCTGCGCTGGTCGATCGGCCTCTTCGACGCCTGACCGGGGGGCGTCGAGACCTCTCACGGGGTCCGTTGCGCCCTCTCCGGCTCGCTGTCACCCTCCGCGGCATGCCGGAGGCCCGGGACGAGGTACAGCATCGCCCTCTCCCCTCGGTCGACATCCCGCTCCTGCGCGACGACGTCCGCTCGACGCGCCTGAAGCGCGCGGTCGCCCTGGGGGTGCTGGGCGTGGCCGCGATCGCCGGCCTCATCGCGCTCTTCGTCTACCCCGGCCTCTCGTCGGACGACGCCGAGGCGCCCGAGGAGGCCCAGACCGCCGACGCCCCGCCGGAGCCCGGCTCCTGGGCGGAGACCGCCGAGGCGGTGGCGCCCGAGGCGATGGACGAGGCGGCCGGGCCCGACGAGCCCGAGACGCCCGAGGCGGCCGCCGCGCCGCCGCCCACCGAGGAGCTGGAGGGCGGGGCCACCCGGACGGTCCGGCAGTTCGGCGAGGCGCGAGGGTTCCGGCCGGCGCTGGTGAACGCCGGGTGCACGGGCGAGGAGGCGGACGCGCTGATCGCCGCGCTCGGCGAGGTGATGGACTTCCGGCGCTGCCGCCCGTCCCACGAGATGGTCTTCGTGCGCAACGAGGACGGCACCCTGCGGCGCTTCACCTACAACGCCAGCATCACCCAGATCTACGAGGCGAGCCGCGACGACGAGGGCACGCTGGTCGGCCGTCAGGTGCCGATCCCGATCGAGCGCGTCCGGATCCGCCGCGGCGGGACCATCCGCTCCTCGCTCGGCAGCGCGCTCGAGCGCGTGGGGCTCGGCCGGACTCTGGTCGGGGTCTTCGTGGAGACCTTCGCCCGCGAGGTGAACTTCAACACCCACACCCGCGCCGGCGACACCTTCCGCATCATCGTCGAGGAGGAGCGCGTCGCCGGCGAGCTGCTCCGCTACGGCACGGTGCACGCGCTCGAGGTGAACGGGCAGCGGCTCGGGCACCACCAGGCCTTCTGGTTCGAGCCCAGCGAGGGCGACGGGGACTTCTTCGACGAGTCCGGGCGGGCGGTGCACGGCGGCTGGCTCCGGACCCCGCTGCGCTACGACCACATCAGCTCGCCCTTCGATCCGCGCCGCATGCACCCGATCCTGCGCCGGATCCACCCGCACAACGGGGTCGACTACGCGGCCTCCACGGGGACCCCGGTCTGGGCGGCCGCCGACGGCACGATCACCGTGATCGGCCCGCGCGGCGCCAACGGCAACCTGGTGTCCATCCGCCACGCCAACGGCTACGAGACGCACTACGCGCACCTCAGCCGCTTCGCGTCGGGCCTCGAGCAGGGCGACACCGTCGAGCAGCGTCAGGTGATCGGCTACGTCGGCTCGACCGGGCGCTCCACCGGCCCGCACCTCCACTTCGGGCTCAAGCGTCACGGCCGGTTCATCGACCCCCAGGCCGAGCTCAACGGCCCCGGCCGCATGATGGCGTCGGCCCACCTCGGTCGATACCGCCGCCGGGTCCGGGAGCTCCAGCGAGAGCTCGCCCAGATCGCCGTCGCGCCGGCCCCGGAGGGCGAGGACGAGCCGGAGCCCGAGTCGGCCCCGAGCGACTGAGGTTCTTGGAGGGTTTGGTGCAAACCCTCCCCCCATTGGGCAAAGCGCCAATGGGGCCCCCCTCCCGACTCCGTCGGGGCGTCGCGCGCTTCGCGCGCTGGCCCCGCGACCCCAGCGACGGGGCGCTGGGGGCCCTGCGGCTCGCGCTCGCGCTGCGCGCGAGCT
Organism: Myxococcota bacterium; assembly: GCA_036149055.1. GTDB lineage: Bacteria > Myxococcota_A > Polyangia > Polyangiales > Sandaracinaceae > JAVJQK01. Next base: position 24,522 of record JAYZQJ010000249.1, read on the forward strand.
GGCCGCCCGCTGCCGCGGGCTCGAACACAGGTGGTGGTGGTCCGTGCGGCGACGTCGCTGCGCTCGTCGCCTGCCGTCGTCTCGGGTCAGTGTGGTGGAAGCGGGCGGGGGGGCCTCGGCGCCATTGTTTGCCAGACCTCGAGGCCTCAGCCCGGCAGGGTGCCGTTGAGGTACTCCTCGAGGTTCGTGTAGCCGTCCTCGTCGGGGTCCGCGTTGCGGTCCTCGGGGTCGCTGGGCGAGAGGCCGTGCGCCGTCTCCCACACGTCGGCCATGCCGTCGGCGTCCGCGTCCTCGTAGGGCGTCCCATCGGCGAGGGTCGGCCAGCCGCCCACGTCGTCCGGGTGGTCGAGGCGCCGCCCGGTCGTGCCCTCGCGATCGGTCCCGCTGCGCACGTCGGCGAGCACCCGGGCGTCGACGGCGTCGATCGCGACCCGGAAGCTCCCGTCGGGCGCGGCGGCGAGGCGGGCGCCGGCGTCCTCGGGGACGCGCGCGAAGACCTCGGACGCCGCCATGATCCGGGTGGTCGGCGTCTCGGCCGGCGTGGTGACCTGGAACGCGGGGTCGGCGGGGGTCCGGCTGAGGAACTCGGACGTGGCCATCCACTCGTCGTCGCCTTCGTTCCGCGCCGGCGTGAGGTTGTCCCGCACGAACATCTCGACGTTCCCGGAGACGAGCACGTTGTTGCGGTGGCCGTCGCAGGAGTGGGGGCCCTGCATGATCAGGTTCCCGATCGCGTTGCCTCGCAGGGTCGCGTCGCCGCGGCCGTTGAACTGCATCGCGTAGCAGACGTTGTAGACGAGGTTGTTCACCGCCTCCATGACGCCGCCGCCCTCGTTGAGGAAGGCCGGGTTGCGGCCGACGTTGTTGGCGAAGACGTTGCGGTAGAACGTGACCCGGTCGGAGCCGGCCCCGATGATCGGGCCCAGCGCGTGGGGCTCGAGCGGGCCGTCGGCCGTGCAGTCGTCGCTGTGGGTGCTGTCGTGCAGCGCCTCGGCGAGGATCGAGTGCTGCACCGTCGTCCGGCGCGCCGGCCAGAACGTGAGCAGCTGGTCGGTGGTCCAGCTGGCGCTCACGTGGTCGATCATCACGAGCTCCCCGTCGACCTGGATCGCGTCCCCCACGCACTCCCCGCCCTCGGTGCTCGGGCCGCGGCGGAGCCGGAGGTGGCGGAGGATCACGTCGTGGGTGCGGATCCGGAACAGGCTCAGGCTGCGGGCGCCGTTGCCCCGCACGAGGATCCCGTCGCCGGGCGCGGTGTGGCCGGCGATGGTGATGAAGGGATCGTCGATGACGATCGGCGTGCTCACCGTGATCGTGCCCCCGACCCGGAACACCACGGTGCGCGGACCTTCGGCCTCGCAGGCGGCGCGCAGGCTGCCCGGCCCGGCGTCGTCGAGGCTCGTCACCTGGATGACGCGGCCGCCGCGGCCGCCGACGGCCTCGGCGCCGAACCCCTCGGCGGTCGGGAACGCGCCGAACGGGACGTCCACCGTGTCACGCCCGCCGTCCCCCGGCCCGCCGTCCCCGGGCCCCGCATCATCTCGCCCGCCATCGGGTCGGGCCGCGTCGATCGTCGCGGCGTCGCGTCGCCCCCCGTCGGTCGGCCCGTCGCCCGTGCCGCCGCACCCCGCGAGGGCCAGCACCCCCGCCGCCGAGATCCGGGAGAAGAAGACCGCCCAGCCGTAGCCTCGCCGCATGCGCCGCACGCTACCGGCGCGCGTCTCCGGACACAATCCACCGTGCCCTAGCCGCTTCGCGTCGGTCTGCTAGTCTCCGGGCGCCGCGGGCCCAGCGCCCGCGCTCGCTTTTCATGGAGTGGAGCCGACGACAGGGGCGCATCGCCGCGGGCGCGGCGCTCGGGATCATCGCGGTCCTCGCGTTCGCGCGACTGAACGCCTTCGGGATCTGGGATCCCTGGGAGCTGTCGGTCGCCGACCTCGCGCGTCAGCTCGCCTCGGGAGAGGCCGAGGCGCTCGATCGGCCGCCGCTGACCCCGTGGCTGATCGCGCGGGGCTTCACGCTGTTCGGCATTCACGAGTGGTCGGGCCGGCTGCCGATGGCCCTGAGCGGGCTCGGTGCGGTGGCGCTCTGCTTCTGGCTCGTGTCCCGCTTCGCCGGGCGCCGCGCCGGCACCTGGGCCGCGCTCGTCGCCGGCTCGAGCCCCCTGTTCCTGTTCAACGCGCGGCAGATGCTCGGCGCGTCGCCGGCGTTCCTCACCTCGGGCGCGGTGTTCCTCTGCGCGATGAGCGCGGTGTTCCTCCCGGTCGCCCCGGCGGCGGAGGAGAAGCGCCGCAAGATCGCGCTCGGGCTCTGGCTGGCCGGGCTCGCGGTCAGCGTGGTGCTCGCCGCCCTCGCGAGCGGCGTGCTACTCGGCGTGGCCCCTCCCCTGCTGGCCGTCGGCGTGGCGATCGCCGCGCGCGGAGAACTGAAGCGCCCGTTCGCCGACGCGCGCCGCTACTACGTGGCCGGCGGGGTGCTCGCGCTCGCGCTGGTCGTGCTCGCCCTGACCGGCCGGGCGATCTGGGCCGACTACGCCGACTTCGGCCTCTGGACCGGCGGCGTCCCGCGCGGCGGCGATCCGCCCACCTGGGAGGTCGGCATCGAGCGGATCTTCCACGGCTTCGCGCCCTGGAGCGCGCTGCTGCCGCTCGCGCTCGCGCGCCTGCTGATGGGCACGCCGAACGCGGTCGAGCAGGACGCCGATCGGAGCGAGCCCCGGCTCCTCGGGCCGATCCGCAAGACGCCGGCGATCTCCTTCCCGGAGGAGAACGCGCTCCGGCTCGCGCTCGTCGCCTGGGTGGCCTTCGGCTTCCTCGCCCAGACGCTCTTCGCCGCCCGCTTCGGGCCGGCCACCTTCCTCCCGCTCGTCGGCGCCGCGGCCGCGGTGGCGATCGTGCTCCACGACGTGGAGCGCACGCCGCGCGGCTGGTGGGGCACCGCGGTGGTCACCTTCCTCTTCGTCGGCCTGATCGTGCGCGACTTCCGCGCCTACCCGGCCGGGCCCATCGAGGGGCTGCCGGTCGACGGCATCGAGGTGCCGGAGGTGTTCAACCCCCGGTACGTCTGGGCCGCGGTCCTGATGGCCTTCGGCGGCCTGATGGCGCTCGGGCTCGCGGCCGATCCCTCGAGCGAGCACCGCGCCTTCCGCGACGACGCGCGCGGCGTGTGGCGCCTCTTCGTCCCGGCCCGCCTCATCCGCGAGCAGTGGGACCGCGGGGTTGGCTTCAAGATCTGGATCGTCGTGATCGGGCTGATCGGCCTGGCGATCTTCGCCTTCGGCGCCGCCGCCTGGGTCGCGCCCGAGGCGATCGCCCAGCCCTTCCAGATGACCACGCTGGCCATCCGCGTCGGCCGCGCCTTCCTCTTCATTCTCCCCGGGATCGCGCTCGCGATCGGCGCGGTGCGCCTCCTGCTGTTCCTCTTCGCGCGGCTCGGCAGCTACCGCCTCCTCCCCGGCATCGCGGCCGGCGTGGCGGTGGGCGCCTACGCGGCGCTGGTGTTCCAGCCGCAGCTCAGCAGCCACTTCTCGCCGCGCGAGGTCTACGACACCTACAACCAGCTGGCCTCGGAGGGCGAGCCCCTCGGCGAGTTCCGGGTCGGGGGCCGCGCGGCCGCCTACTACGCGTCCGGCGAGATCGTGGAGCTCGACAGCCAGGCGGAGCTCATCCAGTTCCTCCAGCGCGACGAGCGGGTGTGGGCCGCCTTCCGGGCCGACGACCTGGCCTCGATCGACCGCGACTTCCGCCGCCGGAGCGGCGACCACGTCTTCGTCGCCGACGCCCGCAGCGCCCGGATGCTGCTGGCGACCAACCGCCCGGTCGAGGGCGTCGAGAACCAGAACTATCTGGCCGACGCGGTGCGGGACGAGCCCCCCGCCATCCAGCACCCGGTCGACGTGAGCTTCGACGACCGCATCGAGCTGCTCGGGATCGACCTCGATCTCCCGCACGAGAGCTACGTCGGCCCCGGCGAGACGTTCACGATCACCTGGTACTTCCGGGTGCTCGCGCCGGTGCCCGGCAGCTACCAGCCCTTCGTGCACATCGACGGCCCGGGCATGCGCATCAACGGCGATCACGTCCCGGTGGACGGGCGCTACCCGGTGCGGCTCTGGGAGCCGGGCGACATCGTGGTCGACCGTCAGGAGCTCACCGTCCCGGCGAACTACCGCCGCGGGAACCTCACGATCTACATGGGCTTCTACGCCGGCGAGTCCCGCCTCGAGGTGAAGCGGGGCCCGGCGGACGAAGAGGACCGGGCCCGCGCCGGCGTGCTCCCCATCCGCTAGTGCGGTCCTCCCCTTCCCGCGGCGCCTCGTCGGTGATAGGGACGAGCCCATGGCGGACGAGGGGACCGATGGCGGGGGCGCCGATCGCCGCACCTACGAGCGCTTCGACACCGAGCTGAGCGTGGACTGGGCGAGCGAGGACCACTTCCTCTTCTCGTACATCACGAACATCAGCGAGATGGGCATCTTCATCCGCACGGACGAGCCGGCGGTGGTGGGGACGCGCCTGAGCCTGCGCTTCGGGCTGAGCGACCAGGATCCGCTCGATCTCGACGGCGAGGTCGTGTGGATCAACCCGGTGCGCCAGGGCGGCGACAACCTCAACCCCGGCATGGGGGTGCGCTTCACCAGCCTCTCGCCCGAGCAGCGCGAGCGGGTGGTGACGATGGTGAAGACCATCGCCTACCTGCAGGACGACGAGCCGGAGAGCTGAAGCGTCTTTCAGGCGGCGTGGCGCCAGCGATAGGGGCGCCGGCCGCCGGTGAGCAGCCCGCCGATCGGCGTCGGATCGATCGCGGCCTCGATCTCCTCGGCGGCGACCGTCTCGCTCCACTCGACGACGTTGATGCGATCACCGAGGTCCTCCTCCCAGGTGACGAGGCAGTCCACCCAGACCAGCTCGCGCCGCGGCCGGTGACGGCGCCGCGGGAGGGGCGGCGGCCGGCCGCGGAGGCAGCGCGCGAGCTCCTCGCGGGCGCCGTGCGGCATGTCGAGGAACGAGAGGCCCATGCTCGCCGGCTCCTCGCCGATCCGCGGAGTGCTGCGCACGACCTCGGCGAAGAGGCTCAGCTCGCCGTGCAGCCACCACCCCGGCGGCGTGAAGGAGACCACGAGGCTCTCGCCGCGGCCGAGCCGGGTACCCGCCGCGACCTGCATGCCCTCCGGCGAGAGATCGAGCACCCGGTGCGGGCGGACGTGCTCCCACTCGGTCGAGGCCAGCTCCGCTTCGAGACGGACGGCGCGACGCAGGGAACGACGGGAGCCGGGGAGCACGGTGGCGGGCTGCAGCATGGGGACCTCCTGAGGCGAGCCCACACTGTGCCGACTCATCCCACATGCTCCAAGAAAGCCGCCGCTATCGGACCTCGAACGGCGAGCCGGTGAGCGCGTAGCGATCTCCGACCCAGCCGCCGCGGGCCGCGGTGACCTTGTCCGGCTCGATGTCGAAGAGCCAGAGCCCCTCCCGATCGTCCTGGGTCGTGCTGCCCGCCCCGAAGAGCGAGGCGCGCAGCCCGTCGACCTTCACGTGGAAGCAGTGGTGCACGTGGCCGTGGAGGATGGCGCCGCGCTCGAGGCTCGCGCACTTCGCCAGGAACGCCTCGGCGTTGACCAGGCCGTGGGTGAACGAGTCGGGCTTGCCGGAGGCGAGCCGCGGCGCGTAGTGGGTGATCACGAAGACGAAGCGCCCCGCGAGCCTCGAATCATTCAGGATACGACCGAGCCCGTCGATCTGCGGATCGGGGATGCGACCGCTCGATCGCCAGGGATGTGGGTTGGGTCGGGCCGAGTTCACGGCGACGACCGCGATCGTGTCACCGACGAGACGCACGATCGGCCAGTCCCCGTCGGTCCGGAGCTCCGGCAGATCGGTCTCGAGCAGATCGCCGAAGAAGCGCTCGAACCGCCCCACCGCGTCGGGCACGTAGACGTCGTGGTTGCCGGGCACGGTGACGAAGCCGAGCGGCGCCTCGGTGAGCGGCGCGATCACGTCGCGGGCCGCGGCGAGCTCCGCCTCGGTGCCCAGCACCGTGTAGTCGCCGGTGCAGAGAACGAGGTCGACTCCACGTTCGCGCCAGAAGCGATCGAGAACCTTCACCTTTTCGCGGACGCGGCGAAAGTGCTTCCCCCGGCGGAGCACCAGGTTCGCGCCGCCCATCAGCCGCTTGCCCGCCCACCCGCCGAGCGGCACGTGGCGGAGCGGGACGTCGACGTGGATGTCCGAGACGTGGAGGACGCGGACGGCGCCTTCGGGCTTGTCCATCGTTCAGGGCCAGGTGGCGGAGCCGCGGAGGCCGGCCCCCTCGTCGAGCCCGAAGCGCACGTTGAGGCACTGGATCGCCTGCCCGCTCGCGCCCTTCACCAGGTTGTCGATCGCGCCCTGCGCGACCACCCAGCCGCTGCGCGCGTCGTCGGTGTAGGAGATCATCGCCCGGTTCGAGCCCCGCACCCAGAGGGTATCGGGGTAGCTATCGGGGTCGAGCACGTGCACCGAGGGTGATCCTTCGTAGAAGGCCCGCGCCAGCTCGGTGCAGCGGACCGCGTTCACGCCCGCGCTCGGCCGGAGGTAGATCGTCGAGAGGATGCCCCGAGTCATCGGCACCAGGTGGGGCGAGAAGATCACCCGCACCGCCTGCCCGGCGAGCTGCGTCAGCTCCTGCTCGATCTCCGGCGTGTGGCGGTGCCGGCCGGCGATCGCGTAGGCCCGGAAGCTCTCCGCGGTCTCGGGGTAGTGGGTCCGGGGCTTGGCGCCCCGCCCCGCGCCGCTCACCCCGCTCTTGGCGTCGATGACGATCGGGCCGTCCACCGTGACCGCCCCCTCGCGCAGCAGCGGCGCGATCGGCAGGATGCTGGCGGTCGGGTAGCAGCCGGGCACCGCGATCAGATCGGCCTCCCGGAGCGCGCCCCGGTGCAGCTCGGGGAGCCCGTAGACGGCGCGGCCCACGCGGTCGGGATCGCCGTGCTCGCCGTACCACTGCCGGTACACGTCGAGGCTCGAGAGCCGGTAGTCGGCGGACAGATCGAGGACCACCAGGCCCGCGTCCCGCAGCTCTCCGACCTTCTCGGCGCTCGCCCCGTGCGGCAGGGCGCAGAACACCGCCTGGGCGCGCTCGGCGATCGCGGCCGGGTTCCAGGCTTCGACCTCCCCGTCCACCAGCCCCATCAGGCTGGGCAGCACGGAGGCGATCGGCTCACCCGCGGTCGAGTTCCCGACCAGGGAGACCAGCTCGACCTCGGGGTGGCCTCGGAGCAAGCGGACGAGCTCGGCGCCCGTGTATCCGGTGGCTCCGACGACGGCGACTTTGACGTTCGGCACGGCCTGTCTCTGCCCTCTTTGCTCCCGCTCCGCAACCCCTCTGCCCCGCGGTCCGGCTCGCGGCTGCGACTCGCGGAGACGGAATGCAGAAACCCTCCGCGCGCGAGGCGAGGAGGGTTCCGGGATTCCAGGAGCGCGGATCAGCGCTTCGAGTACTGGAACTTCTTGCGGGCTCCGGGCTGACCGGGCTTCTTCCGCTCCTTCTTGCGGGAGTCGCGGGTCAGGAAGCCGGCCTTCTTGAGCGCGCCGCGGTGCTCCGCGTCGACGTTCAGGAGGGCACGGGAGATCCCGTGACGCACCGCCTCGGCCTGGGACGCGACGCCGCCTCCCGTGACCGTCACCTGCACGTCGAACTTGCCGCGCGCCTCGAGCACGTCGAAGGGCTGCTGCACGACCATGCGAAGGGTCTCGCGGGGGAAGTAGTCCTCGAACGTGCGGCCGTTGACCGTCACGTTGCCCTCGCCGGGGCTGAGGAAGACGCGCGCGATCGCGTTCTTGCGCTTGCCGGTGCCGTACGGACGGCCGTGGATCGTCGCCTGGGGCATGACTGTCGAAATCCTCTCAGAGCTTCAGCGGCTCGGGCTTCTGCGCCGCGTGCGGGTGCGTCGGCCCCGCGTAGACCTTGAGCTTGGCGCGGAGCTTCCGCCCGAGCTTCGTCTTGGGAAGCATCCCACGGACCGCCTTCTCGATGGCGATCTCCGGCTTGCGCTGGAGCAGCAGCCGGTAGGGCTCCGACTTGAACCCGCCCGGGATGCCCGAGTGGGTGTGGAGGTGCTTCTGGGTGAGCTTGTTGCCGGTCAGCCGAACCTTCTCGGCGTTGACCACCACCACGAAATCACCCGTGTCGGTGTTGGGGGTGAAGGCGGGGTTGTGCTTGCCGCGGATGACCTTGGCAATCTCGGAAGCGAGCCGACCGAGCGGCTTGTCCGTGGCGTCCACCACGTGCCACTTCCGCTCGACCTCGGCCGTCTTCACGGCGCGCGTAGTATGCGTGAGCATCGAAAAGCCTCGAATGGGGCGCGCACGACCCGGCGCGCATGGGCGGCGTGGTTTAGCGGTGGCCCCGAGGGCTGTCAAGCGAACACAGCTTCCCCGATGGGGCTGGCCGGCCTCGGGTCTACGTTGCTACGGTCGGCTCCTCTGGCGCGGCCCGCCCATGACCGAAGCCCGCACGCACAGCCAGCGCCCGAGCGAGGCGCCCCGGCCCACGGTGGAAGACCCCGGCCTCTCCACCCTGGAGCAGCCGGAGCCCGGCACGTTCGAGCCCAATCGCTGGCTCCGGTGGCTCTATACCCGCTTCTTCCGCCACATGCGGATCGACGAGAAGTGGAGCCACCACGTCCGCGAGTCGGCGGCCCAGGGGATCGTCGTCTACGTGATGCGGTCGATCTCGGTGCTCGACTTCCTCTGCCTCGACTACCTGGTGAAGCGCTTCCGGCTCCCGCTCGTCCGCTTCGTCAACGATCTCGGGCTCTGGATCCTCGAGCCGTTCGGCCGCGGCGGGCGACGCCTGCGCCTCCGGCGGCAGATCCCGCAGGAGGAGGCGCTCGCCAAGGTCATTCACGAGCACGAGAGCGCCCTGCTCTTCCTGCGGCGGCCGCCCGGCCTCGGCGAGAAGCGCACCGGTCAGGGGCTCGACGTCGATCTCATCCGCACGCTCATCGAGCAGGCGCGCAAGGTCGACCGCCCGATCCTGCTCGTCCCCCAGACCTTCGTCTGGACCAAGCGGCCGCCGAGCAAGAAGCCCACGCTGGTGGATCTCGTCTTCGGCCCGAGCGAGTGGCCGGGCCGGCTGCGGGTGTTCCTCCGCTTCCTGCTCAACTACCGGAACGCGCAGCTGCGGAGCGGGGAGCCCTTCGATCTCTCCGCGTTCCTCGACGAGCACCAGGATCTGACCGACGCCGAGGCGGCCGATCGCATCCGCTACGCGGTGCTGCGGCGCATGGAGCGAGAGCGCCAGATCGTGCTCGGGCCGGCGAAGAAGACGGCCGGCCGGATCCGCGAGGAGCTCATCCGGAGCCCTCGGGTCCGCACCCACATCGAGCGGCACGCGCGCGAGCGCGGGATCTCCATCGAGAAGGCGGAGAAGGAGGCCGACAAGGAGCTCCGCAAGCTCTGCGCGATGATGGATCCGAACGCGATCAACCTCTTCGCCCGGATCCTCACCTGGGTCTTCACCCGCATCTACGACGGGTTCGTGCTCGACCAGGAGGGGCTCGAGCGGGTGCGGGAGGCGGCCCGGCGGGGGCCGCTGATCCTCCTGCCGTCCCACAAGAGCCACGTGGACTACCTCGTCCTGAGCTACGTGATGGCCCAGAACGCGGTGTCGCCGCCGCTCATCGCCGCGGGGGACAACCTCTCCTTCTTCCCGCTCGGCCCGTTCCTGCGGCGCTCGGGCGCCTTCTTCATCCGCCGGTCGTTCAAGGGCCGGAGGCTCTACACCGCGCTGGTCGACGCCTACCTCCGCAAGATCCTGGTGGAGGGCTGGAACGTCGAGTTCTTCATGGAGGGCGGGCGCTCCCGCACCGGCAAGCTCCTCCCGCCGAAGCTCGGGCTGCTGTCGATGGTGGTCGACGCCGGCCTCAAGCTGCCCTCCACCCAGGTGAGCTTCGTGCCGATCTCGGTCGGCTACGAGCGCGTCATCGAGCAGGGAGCCTACGCGCACGAGCTCGGGGGCGGCGAGAAGGAGCCGGAGAGCGTCGGCGGCCTGCTCCGCACCTCCACCGTGCTCCGCTCGCGCTACGGCCGGCTCTACATCCAGTTCGGCGAGATCTTCGAGCTCGACGAGCTGCTGGCCGAGTCCGCGCGCCTCCGCGGCGACGAGGAGCCCGAAGATCTGCGCGAGCTCCGGCCGGCCGAGCGGCGCGCCCTCATCAACCGCATCGCCCACCGCGTCACCCACGAGATCGACCGGGTCACCACGGTGACGCCCGCCTCGCTCGTCGCCACCGCGCTGATGAGCCACCGCAAGCGCGGCATGTCCAAGGCCGACCTCGTCGAGCGCGCGGCGCACCTGCTCGCGGCGCTCTCCCGCTTCGGCGCCCGGATCGCCCGCCCGGTGATCGACGACGAGTCGGACTACCGCCCGGGGCAGGCCCTGAGCGCGGCCGAGGCGCGCGCCCTGCTCCGGGACGACGCGATCGAGGAGACGATCGCGCTCTTCGCCGACGCGAAGCTCCTGACCCTCGACAAGGTGGAGGGGGAGCGCGTGCTGACCGTGCCGAGCGATCGGAGGATCGCGCTCGAGTACCACGAGAACACGCTGATCAGCTTCTTCGTGCCCAGCGCGCTGATCTCCGCCGGCCTGCTCTCGCTCTCGAACGGCGAGGAGCGCGGCCCCATCGAGGATCGGCTCCGGGAGCGGGTCGCCAACCTCTCCCGCCTCTTCAAGTACGAGTTCATGTACCGGGCGGACGCGACCTTCGACGAGATCTTCGACGACGCGCTCCGCGGCATGATCGAGGCCGGCGAGGTCGAGCGCGACGACGGCGTGCTGCGCCCGGTCGAGGGCTCGCTCGTGCCGGTCTACGCGTCGCTGCTCCGCAGCTACTTCGAGGCCTACCGCCTGACGGTGCGCGCGCTCGACGCCCTGCCCGAGGGCGAGGTGAAGAAGAAGGACTGGGTGAAGCAGACCCTGGCCCGCGGCCGCCGCCTCTTCGCCACCGGCGAGGTGGAGCTCGAGGAGGCGCTGTCGCGGCAGAAGATCGAGAACGCCCTGAGCGCGTTCCACGATCTCGGGCTCGTGCGGGTCAGCCGGGACTCGGTCGAGCGCGGCGCGGCGCTGGCGGACGCCGAGATCATCGGCACCTACGATCGCCGGCTCGCGTCCTACCTGCGCTGATGGCGGCAGACGTCGCGGAGCACGCAGGCTCCGCACTTCTCGGGGTCGCGCTTCGACGGGCACTGTCGCGAGACGCCGAGGTGGCAGAGGGCGAAGTCGTACTTCACCGGATCGTCGGGATCGAAGCGCCGGAGCTTCTCGGTGATCTCCTCGGCGGTCTTCCAGCTCGCGGTCTTGCGCTCGGTGAGGCGCACGTTGCGGGCGATCCGCTGGATGTGCGTGTCGACCGGGATGACCAGGTGCGCGGGGGAGACGGGCCAGATGCCGAGATCGACGCCGTCGGCCGGCCGGACCATCCACCGCAGGTAGAGCAGCAGGCGCTTGCAGGCGCTCCCGGCCCGCGGGTCGGGCACCAGGTGGGCCAGCCCGCGATCTGGATCGGGACCCCGCAGCGTCTCGGCGAGCTCGGCGAGCGCCTCCCGGAAGTCGCCCCGCGCCTCGAGCCGCCGCGCGAACGACGCGCCGAGCGAGCCCTCCTCGCGCCGGACACGCCCGGCGTTGGCGAGGAGCCGCGCGAGGTGCTCGCCGCGGTAGACCCGGTGCACGAAGCCGTCGAGCCGGCGCCGCAGCTTCGCCTCGCGCTCGGCCTCGATCACCCGCGACGGGTCGGGCCCGAGCGCGGCGAGGGCGCGCGTCACCGAGGCCCGGATCGCCACGACGTTGCCGAAGGCGAGCAGCGCGGCGACGAGCCCCACCACCTCCTGGTCGGCGCGCGGCGCCCGATGCACGAGGCCCACCGGATCGGAGTCGAGCCGGGCCGCGGCGTCGTGCGACGCGACCAGCGCGTCGAGCCGCTGCCCGAGCCGATCGAAGCGGTTGAGCCGGGGGGCCATCGCTGCGGTATACCTCGCCCTCCATGGGCCGCATCATCGCGCTGACCGCCGCGCTGCTCGCCGCCTGCGGCGGGGACTCACGCCCCGCCGCCGACGACGGCACCCCGATCGGCATGAGCGATCCCTCGAGCGGCGCCGAGGCCGAGGCCACGCCCGCGGTCGAGGGCTCGGTGGAGCTGGCGCTGCGTCGCCCCGACGGGTCCTTCATCGACATCGGCGAGCTCCGCGGCCGGGAGGTCCTGCTCTTCCTCTTCGCGACCTTCGACGCCCCCAGCCAGATGATGCTCCGCCCGCTCGAGGCCTTTCAGCGCGCGCACCCCGAGGTCGTCGTGCTCGGCGTCGCGGCCCAGCCCGACGCGCGGCTGCTGGTCGACGCCTACGTGCACGCGCTCAGCCCGCCCTTCCCCATCACCTACGACCCCGAAGAGGCGCTCCCCGCCGATCCCGAGGTCCTCGGCCCCATCGAGGCGATCCCCGCCGTCGTCCTGCTCGACGCCCGCGGCGTCGTCGTCAGCCGCCGCTACGGCTACCTCGAGACCGCCGACCTCGAGGCCATGCTCTCCGCCTCGCGGTGACGCCACCGGCGACGGCAGTTTTTCTCTCGCAGAGCCGCAGAGACGCAGAGCTGGCGTCGGGATGGAGGCTCGCCCGGCCTCGCGCAGACGGCGCGGCCGCCGCGCGCTCGGCACCCGGCGGCCTCGGACCACCCCGCAGCCCTCTGCGTCTCTGCGCCTCTGCGTGAGACTGGGTCGATAGATCAAGCGCGGGGGAGGTAGAGGCCCTGCTCGCGCCAGAGCTCGCCGAGGGCGTCGCCGAAGCGGGCCGCGACGAGGCGCTCGACGTCGTCGGCGCCGTCGAGATCCAGCGCCTCGCGCGCGACCTCCTCGCAGGCGCTGCGCTCGATGCGGCTCACCACCTCGCGCACGAGCGGGATGGCGACCATGGGCATCGACAGGCGCTCGAAGCCGAGGCCGATGAGCACCGGCACCGCGGCCGGATCGGCGGCGAGGTCGCCGCACACGCTGATCGGGAGCCCCGCCTCGGCCGCCGACGCGCGGGCCTGCGACAGCATGCGGAGGATCGCCGGGTCCAGCGGCCGCGCGAGGTGCGCGACCCGGGGATCGAAGCGATCCACCGCGAGCGTGTACTGCGTGAGATCGTTGGTCCCGATGCTGAAGAAGTCGCACTCCTTGGCGAGGCGGTCGGCCACCAGGATCGCGGACGGGACCTCGAGCATCGAGCCGATCGCCACCGGCCCGTAGGCCGCGCCCTCCGCCTCGAGATCTTCGCGGGCCCGCTCCAGCAGCACCTTGGCCCGGCGCAGGTCGCCCACGCTCGAGACCATGGGGAACATCACCTGCACGTTCCCCTCGACCGAGGCCCGGAGCAGCGCCCGCAGCTGGGTCACGAGCAGCTCCGGCCGCTCGAAGGCGACCCGGAGCGCGCGCAGGCCGAGCGCCGGGTTGGGCCCGCGCCGCATGCCGTGCGGCATCTTGTCGGCGCCGAGGTCGAAGGTCCGGAAGATCACCGGCTGCGGCGCGATGCGGCGGGCCACCCGCCGGTAGATCGCGGCCTGCTCCTCCTCGGCCGGCGCCTCGTCCCGGTCGAGGTAGAGGTACTCGGTGCGGTAGAGCCCGATCCCGTCGGCGCCCTCCCCCTTCGCGTGCGGCACGTCGAGCTCGAGCTCCACGTTGGCCAGCAAGGAGACCCGGAGCCCGTCGATCGTCTCGGCCGCGCTCCGCTCCGAGTCGCGCAGCCGGCCCTTGAAGGCGCGGAACCGGTCGGCGCGCTCGCGGGCCTCCTCCTGCTCCTCTTCGTCGGGGAAGATCACCACCTCGCCCCGGAGCGCGTCGACGACGAGGGTGTCGCCCGGGCCCACGAGGCGGGTCACGTCGGTGACGCCGACCACGGCGGGGATCTGGAGCGCGCGGGCGAGGATGGCGGTGTGGCTGCTGGCGCTGCCGCCGTCGGTGACGAGGGCCCGGACGTCCATCGTCGACAGCTGCGCCGCCTCGGCCGGGCTCAGGTCGGTGGCCACCAGGATCGCGCCGGGCTCGAGGTGCGGCAGCGCGCGCGGCGCCCCGGTGAGCACGCGCAGCACGTGCTCGCCGACCATCGAGACGTCGTCGGCGCGCTCCCGGAAGTAGGGAGAGGGCGAGGCGCGCAGCTTGGCCCGCATCGCGTCCACCGTGCGGCGGAGCGCCCACTCGGCGTTGAGCTGGTGATCCTCGATAGAGGCCCGGGCGCCCGACAGCAGCAGCTCGTCGCCGTGCATCATCAGCTGCGTCTCGAGCAGGAGCCGGTGGTCCGCGCCCGCGTCCTCGGGCAAGGCGTCGCGCACCTCCTCCACCTCGCGGCGCGCGTCCTCGATGGCCCGCTCGAGCCGCTCGACCTCGGCCGGCACCGCGTCCTCGGAGATGCGGCGGCGTGGGACCGGGACGCTGCGGCGGTCGTATACGGTGACCGGGCCGATCGCGACGCCGGGCGAGGCGCCGATGCCGAGCAGCGCCTGCCGCTCGAGCTTCACTTGTCCTCCCCGAAGCGGCTCGCGATCAGGGCGCCGATCGCGTCGACCGCCGCGTCGGCGTCGCTCCCGTCGGCGTGCACGGTGACCTGTGTGCCCTTGGCGCCGCAGAGGAGGAGCACGCCCATGACGCTCTTGGCGTTGGCGCGCTGACCGTCCTTCTCGAGCTCCACCCGCGCGTCGAACCGGCTCGCGAGCTGTACGAGCTTGGTGGCGGCCCGCGCGTGCAGCCCCAGCTCGTTGACGATCTCGAACGTGCCGTCCGCCATCAGCGCTCGACGTCCCGATGATCGACCACCGCGTCGCGCCCGCCCTCGCGGAGCCAGCGGCCCAGCTCCTCGGCGACCGCGACCGAGCGGTGTCGGCCGCCGGTGCAGCCCACCGCGATCGTCAGGTAGGCCTTCCCCTCCTGCTCGTAGCGCGGGACGGTGTGCCCGAGGAGCGTCTTCACGTCGGCGAGCAGCTCCTTGGTCGGCTCGGCGCTCAGCACGTACTCGGCGACGTCCGCCTCGCGCCCGGTGCGCGGCTTGAGGTGGGGCACGAAGTGCGGGTTCGGCAGGAACCGCAGGTCGAACACGAGATCGGCGTCGACCGGGAGGCCGTACTTGAAGCCGAACGAGACCACGCGGATGGCCATGCGCGGCTTGCTGCCGCCCCGCGCGATGTAGTCGATGAGGTTGCGCCGGAGGTCGTGCACCGAGGTGCTGGTGGTGTCGAAGACGTGGCGCGCGCGCTTGCGGAGCGCGGCCAGCCGCTCGCGCTCGGCCTTGATGCCGGCGAGCACGTCCGCGCCCGGCGCGAGGGGGTGCGGGCGGCGGGTCTCGCTGAAGCGCCGCACGAGCACCTCGTCGGCGCAGTCGAGGAAGATCACCTCGGTCTCGTGGCCGAGCGCCTCGAGCTCCTGGAAGGTGGTCTCCGCCCCCTCGAGAAAGGTCCCCGTCCGCACGTCGACGCCGAAGCCGACCCGGGACAGCTCGCCCTCGAGCAGCTGCACCAGCTGGGGCGCGAGCGCCGGCGGCAGGTTGTCGACGCAGAAGTAGCCGAGGTCCTCGAGGACACGGAGCGCGCTCGAGCGACCCGCGCCGCTCATCCCGGTGACCACGACGATGTGCAGGCCTTCGCTCACCCCTCGGAGTGTAGTCACCGCCTCCCCCCTCCGAGCAACACCCTCGACAGCTCCGCGAGGTGTCGGGCCGGGACGTCGCCGTGACGGACCGGCGAGCGGGCGACGACGACCCGGTGCGCGAGCACCGCCTCGGCCGGTGACTCCGGGTCGACCGAGACCGCGTCCGCGCCGAGGGCCTGCCGCGCCCGGCGGGCCAGCATCGCGCTCTGGCTCGCCGTCCGACCGCCCCCGGTGTGCAGCGAGATCAGCCGCCGCTCCGGCGCCGCCGCCGCCCAGTCCGCGAAGGGCTGGAAGCCGCGGTAGAGCGCATCGAAGAGCACCACGCTCCGCACCTCGACCCCGCCGCGGGCCAGGATCGCGAGCGCGGTCTCGAAGCCGGCGCTGTGCGCGGCCAGGGTGATCGAGGCGGGCTCCGGCAGCGCCAGCGAGGCGCGCAGCTCGCCCAGCCAGGCGCGGAACCGTCCCTCCTCGGAGAAGCGACCGGGGCTGCCGTCCCGCTCGAGGAAGGCCAGCTGGGCCACGACGAAGATCGCGTCGACCTCCGCCTCGTCGAAGCGCCCCGCGAGATCCCAGCCCTCGAGGGTCGTCCCGCCGCCGCGCTGCGGCCCGGAGAGCGCGAGCGCCGACGCGCAGCCCCGCCAGCCGTGCAGGAAGACCACCACATGCAGCGGCCCGGTGCCGTCATAGCTGGCCGGCGCGCGCACGATCGCGGAGGGGACGTCGTCGCGCGGAAACGGCGCGTGCTCGAGCGTCCGGCGGACGATCCAAGGCCCCGCCCCGATCGTCTGCCCCGCACCCGCACGGTGCCCCTGCCCCGCCCCGTGCCCCTGCCCGTGCCCGTGCCCGCGAGACGCCGAGTCCGAGTCCGAGTCCGAGTGCGAGTCCGAGTCCGAGTCCGAGTCCGAGTCCGAATCCGAATCCGAGTCCGAAGCCGAGACCGAGTCCGAATCCGAGTCCGAGTCCGAATCCGACTGGGCGACGCTCTCGGGCGGGGACGGGGGCTCCTCGGCGTGACCGCAGCCGGCGAGCAGGAACGACAGCAGGGACAGGGCGCGGAGTGCCACGGAGGAGCTGTAGCAGCGTGCGGCGAAGATGCGCGTAATGGATCGTCGAGCGCGGCGTCCCGCCGAGGCGGCGCGCGCAGCCATCTTCGCCGCGCGCGGCTCGCGGGGTATCGTACGGACGTGGCCGCTCTGGACAGCTTGCCGCCCCCCGCGCCGCCGACCACCGTGCGCGCGCTCCTCGCCCGGGAGGGGGTCGGGGTCATCACCCGGATCGTCGCCGGGGACGACGGGCTCGACCGACCGATCGAGCACCCGCGCATCCAGAAGTCGGGGCTGGTGCTCGCGGGGCACAGCCACGGCATCGTGCCGACCCGGGTGCAGATCCTCGGAGAGACCGAGATCAGCTTCCTCGAGACCCTGCCGCCGGACGTCTGCGCCGAGCGCGTCGCCGGCTTCTTCGCGCTGGGGCTGAGCTGCGTCGTCGTGACCCGCGGCGTCGAGCCGCCTAGCGCGCTCGCCGAGCAGGCGCGCGAGACCGGCACCCCGCTCGTGGTCGCCGCGCCCCGCTCGAGCGCGACCATCGCCGCGATCCATCAGGCGCTCGATCGGCTGCTCGCGCCCAAGGAGCAGCGGCACGGGGTCATGGTCGAGGTGCACGGCATCGGCACGCTCCTGCTCGGGCCGAGCGGGATCGGCAAGAGCGAGTGCGCCCTCTTCCTCGTCGAGCGCGGCCATCGGCTGGTGGCCGACGACCAGGTCCACCTCACCCGGCTGCCCAACAACCAGGTCACCGCGGCCCCCGCGCCGCTCCTCAAGCATCACCTGGAGATCCGCGGCCTCGGCATCCTCAACGTGCGCGATCTCTTCGGGGCCACCAGCGTCTGGGACGAGGCGGTCGTCGATCTGGTGGCCGAGCTCTGCCCCTGGGACGAGGAGGAGGAGTACGAGCGGCTCGGGCTCGACGAGCTGACCGAGACGATCCTCGGCGTCGAGCTGCCCAAGCTGCGCATCCCCGTGCGGCCCGGCCGGGACATGGGCGTCATCCTCGAGGTCGCGGCCCGCAACGAGCTGCTCAAGGAGGCGGGGCACCACTCCGCCCGCGACTTCGCCCGGCGCCTCTCGCGTCAGCTCGGCTTGAGAGACCCGGACGCGGTCTGATCAGGAGCGCCGCTCGTCCTCTTCGATCAGGAGATCGAAGGCGGCGCGGGCGTCGGGCGCGGCCAGGAGCTTCTGCCGGACGATCCCGTTGCGGAGGAGCTTGGAGAAGCGGGCGAGCGCCTTGAGGTGCTCGCCCGTCTGACGCTCCGGCCCGAGCACCGCGACGAGGATGTGCGCCGGGCGCCCGTCGATGGCCTCGAACTCGACGCCCGCCTTCGAGAGCCCCACGGCGGCCACCAGGCTCGGGACCGACGACAGCCGGCCGTGGGGGATGGCGACGCCGCTCCCGACCCCGGTGCTCGCGAGGGACTCCCGCTCCTCGAAGACCCGCACCACCTCGTCGCGATCGAGCTCGACGTCGGTCACCCCCTCGACGAAGAGGTCGGCGAGCTCGGCGAGCGCGTCCGCCTTGCTCGTCGCGGCGAGCGCGACGGTGACCCTCTCGACGGTCAGGATGCCTTTGAGGCGCACGCGATTGCTCCACGAGGGGCGACGGCGACGCCCGATGCGACGCCCAGGGCGCGGGTACCGCAGAACGGCCGCCCTTTCAACTTCGATCCCGGACGGCGCGCTACCGCGGCACCGGGCCGCGCTTGCCGCTCAGCTGCGACACGCCGCCGGAGCTCTTGACGCGAGCGGTCGCGGCGTCCTTGGCGTCGCGGACCTGCCGGTCGACCTTGTCCACCACGAGATCGATCGAGGCGTACATGTCCTCGGACTCGACGGTGGCGGCGTAGCGCTCGCCCTCGGCCCGCACCGACAGCTCCACGGTGTGGAGGTGCCGCTCGATGGACAGGATCACGTCCGCTTCGAGTGGGGACCGCAAGTACTTCTGCATCTTCCCGATCTTCTCTCGGGCGTATCCCTTGACGGCCTCCGACGACTCGACGTTGCGGAACGTGAAGCTGATCTGCATCGAACGCGACCTCCCTCTAGAAGTACTTCTTTCGCTTGGACGAGCTGAGGATACCGAGCATCTCGCGGTACTTGGCGACCGTTCGCCGCGCGATCTTGATGTCGCGCTGAGCGAGGATCTCCACGATCTTCTGATCGCTGTACGGGTTCTGCGAGTCCTCGGCGTCGATGATCTTCTTGATGGCCTGCTTCACCGCCTCCGAGGCGATGTCCTCCTTCGCGCCCTCCCGCTTGATGGCGCTGTTGAAGAAGAACTTCAGCTCGTAGACGCCGCGCGGCGTGGCGACGTACTTGTTGCTCGTGACGCGGCTGATCGTCGACTCGTGCATGCCGACCGACTCGGCGACGTCACGGAGGATCATCGGCTTGAGGTGCTCGATGCCCTTGTCGAAGAAGTCGCGCTGCTTCTCGACGATGCACTCGGTGACCTTGACGATGGTCTTGCGGCGCTGGTCGATGCTGCGGATGAGCCACTGCGCGCTGCGCAGCTTGTTCTGGATGTACTCCTTGGCCTTCGGATCGCCGGCCATCGCGGAGCGATAGAAGCCGCTGATCTTCAACTTCGGCATGCCGTCGTCGTTCGCCACCACGAAGTACTCGTCGCCGACCTTGTGCACGTGCACGTCCGGGACGATGTAACGCGGCTCCTCGGTGATGTAGTTCCGACCGGGCCGCGGCTCGAGCTCGGCGATGACCTGCGCGACGTCGTAGATCTCCTCCACGGGGACGTCGAGGTCCTTGGCGATCGCCTGGTAGTTCTTGCGCTCGAGGTTGTCGAGGTGCTCGTCGATGACCTTCATCGTGAGCTCGTCCATGCCGA
The DNA here is from genome assembly GCA_036149055.1 of Myxococcota bacterium. Taxonomy (GTDB): domain Bacteria; phylum Myxococcota_A; class Polyangia; order Polyangiales; family Sandaracinaceae; genus JAVJQK01. The sequence goes on from JAYZQJ010000249.1 coordinate 44,065, forward strand.
AGTGCTCGGCCTGGACGTGCAGGCACTCCTGCAGGGTCCGCGTCGCGACCCCGAGCGGGTCCATCTTCTGGATGATCTTGAGGACCTCTTCGGCGTCCTCGGGGTGGAGATCCGACTCGTCTGCGAGCTTCGGGACCACCTCCTCCGGCGGCACGCCCTCCATCTTGAGCATGCCGGAGTCGTCGAGGTTGCCGAGCACCAGCGCCGCGAAGCGCATCTCGTCCTCGACCAGGTCGCTCATCCGGACCTGCCACCACATGTGATCGACGAGGTCCTCCCCGTCGCTCAGCGTGGCCTCGTAGCCGGGCAGCTCGTCCTCGTTGCCGCGGCGGAAGGAGGGCATCGGCGCCTGGAGCGAGTGGTTCTCCAGGTAGCGCTCCCAGTCGATCTCGTCGGCCTTCTTCTCGGTCTCCTTGCCGACCTCGCCCTTCACCTTGTCGTCCTGCGCGACCTGCTTGTCGATCGTCGAGACCTCGACCCGGTCGTCGCCGTTGACGGTGCCGTCACGGTCGGTCGTCTCGCCGGTCTCGTGCTGGTCCTCGAGCACCGGGTTCTCGAGCATCTCCTCGCGGACGAGGGTCTCCAGCTCGAGCCGGGACATCTGGAGCAGCTTGATGGCCTGCTGCAGCTGCGGCGTCATGACGAGCTGCTGCGACAGTCGTAGCTGCTGCTTGATCTCCATCGGGTCTCCTGGTTTCGGGGATGGGTCGCGCCGTCGGTGTCACGCGACGCCGGTCCAGTATAATGGGGGATGGCGACCTTGGGAACCGATATTGCATATCGATTCTCGAGAAGTGGCCTCGGGTCCCCCTCTTCGCGTCGGCGGAGCTAGCCCCGATCGGAGGATTCGCGAGCGCGGGCGGTCAATCGACCAGCTCTTCGAGCACCTCGCGGAGGGCGCGGAGCGGCTCGTACACGCGATCGCGGAGCTGCTCCCGGGCCCGCCGCGAGCCGGCGATCGCCTGCTGCCGGGCCCGCTCGAGGTCGGCCCCGAGGTCCCCGAGGGCGTCCTGGAGGTGCGGCCGCAGGCTCTCCCGCGGGTGGGCCCGGGCGACGGCGAGGGCCTCGGCCAGCGGCTCCACCGCCAGCTCCGCCCGCGGCAGATCGTCCTCGAAGAAGCGCCGGAGCGCGCCGCCGGCCAGCATGCCGCTCTGGAAGCCGGCGAACCGCGCCATCGCCGGGGCCACGGCCGCGCGCACGCGGCGATCGAGGGTCTCGGCGTCGAGGCCGAGGCCGCCGGCGGGCTCGGCGAGCACCCCGCGAGCCCGGGCGATCAGGCGGGCCTCGCAGGCGTCGGTGGCGGCCCGGAGGCGCTGCTCGATGACCTCGGCGAGGAACGCGCGGTCCTCGAGGTCCGCGCCGTGCTTGGCGAAGCGGTTCGTGCGCGGGCGCACGAAGGCCAGGACCTCCTCGGCGGCGGCCACGAAGGCCTGTCGCTGCGCGGTCTCCAGGCTGCCGAGGGCCTCGTCCACCGCGTCCGGGAGCTTCGCCACGGCCGCCCGCAGGGGATCCTCGAGCGCGGTCAGCGCGGCGGCCCGCGCCTCCTCGGCCTTGGCCGCCTCGCTCTCGGTCGAGAGCGCGTCGTCGAGCAGCGCGAGCAGGCGCCCGCCGCAGGCGCGCCGCTTCAGGAGGCGCGATCGCCCGAAGACGTCGCGCTCCAGCCGGTCGAGGAGCCGCGGGAAGCCGCTGTCGTCCCACGCCCCCTCGTCCTCGGTGAGCCGGGCCTTCAGCGCCTTCTTCGCGCTGAGGGCCACGACCTCGCCGATGTCGGGCAGCTCGGTCTTGAGCGACGCCCGCACCTTCTCGAGCTGGGGCTCGCTGAGCCGATCGACCTTGTTGAGCGCCCCGACCACGTGCCGGCGCGAGGCCCGGATCGCGCCCAGCACCTTGCCCTCGGTGGCCTTGCCCGCCTGCCCGGCGTCGAAGATCCAGAGCGCCGCGTCGGCGCGCCGCAGCGCCTCCCGGGCCAGGGCCTCGTGCTCCGGCACCGGGGCGTTGCTCCCCGGCGTGTCCAGGATCCAGACGCGCTCGAGCACCTCGCTCGGGAGCACGATCTCCACGTGGTCGACGTGCTGGCCGGCCTCGTCGGCGGCCTCCGCCTCCTCGAGCAGCGCGCGGAGCTGGCCGTACTCGCCCTCCCGGGTCGTCCCGTCCTTGAGCACCACGCGCACCCGCCGCTCCGCCCCTCCGCGCAGCACGTTGAGGGTCGCGGTGGTGGGCAGGATGCCGGTCGGCGCCACGTCGGCGCCGACGAAGGCGTTCACCAGCGTGCTCTTGCCGGCGTTGAACTCGCCCAGGATGGCGAGCAGGAGCGGGCGGTCGAGCTCGTCCCGGAGCGCCGCGGCCCGGCGGTGCGCCTCGTCGAGGCGCTGCTCGCGGGCGAAGCGGGCCACCTCGTCGATCGCGGCCGCGAGATCGACCTCGCCGGTCGGGCCCCGCCACAGGTGACGGAGCGCGTCTCGCCGCAGCGCGCGGGCGGTGGGGAGATCCACGTCCGCCCAGACCCAGCCCCGGTCGCGCTGCTCCAGCGCCTCCTGCGCGCGCCCGGTGGCGAGGGCGAGCCGGGCGGCGGCGCGCGCGAGCCGCGGCTCCCGGATCACCTCGAGCGCGAGCGGGGCCACCGCGCCCGGGTGGC
>JAYZQJ010000250.1:0-11885 GCA_036149055.1 Myxococcota bacterium
CCCCCCGGCGCGGCGCCACCTCCCCCCCGCCTCCCCGGGGGGCCGCTCGTCGAATTCTCGACTTACACCAAGCCCTTTATGCCCACGCGCGTCCCCGCGTCTCGCGAACGAGGAGAGCCTCTCGCGCTGGCGCCACTCGCGCAGCAGCCGCTGCCGCTCTGACGCCGCCTCGTCTTCCAGTAGCTCGGGGACGCCCGGCCGCGCGGTTGCCCGATCCTTGGCGCGTCCCCGTGTCTCGCGATGTCGACGCTGGACTCGTAGGTCGTTCGCCTACGTAAGTTCACAAGTTCACTCCGTCCCCCCCTCCTCCGGCGACCCGAGGGCGGGCATCACGCCATCGTGGTCACGGGACTCATCTGGGACCGGACACTCCCGGACGAGTTTCAGATGGTCGACATCGTCGACCCGGCTATCGGACCGGACACCATCTCGCTTCGCCGGTTGTACCAGTGGGTCACTCCCGACCTCCGCGAGTGCAACGTGCTCTTCAAGCTCGGCAACCGCCGTGCTGCGCCACGTGAGGTGAGGGAGTGACGGGACCGCTGGCGATGGTCTGCGCTCTGACCGTTCTCTGCGCCGCGTGCAGCGAGGAGCTGCCGCGGCGCGCGCTCGTTCAGGTCGCGCTGCCCATGTGTGCTTCGTCCGATCCGAGCGCCGAGCCGACGTTCTCGATCGACCTCGACGGGCGGGTGTACTGGCCGGGTGGGCTCTGGAAAGAGAAGCACCCGATCGAGCGGACGGCGTGGCTCGACGAGCTCGAGGTCCTCCTACGCAACGCGCCGGGCCGGCCGACGCTCGCCATCGATTCGCGGCACTCCTTCCAGCGGCTGAACCTCATCCTGTGGGCCGCCCACCGCGCCGGGCAGGAGATCATGCTCCTCACCCAGCATCGGGGCGAGCGCCACGCGATCCCGATCGCGATGACCGAGCCCCCGCCGTCCTCCCTCGTGCTCCAGGTGTGGTGGGGCGGGGACGACATCATCCTCGAGCACGGGACTCTTCGGCCGCGCCCCGAGGAGGTGGTCAGCGCACCTCGAGGGGACGCCGGGGAGCGCGAGGTCCAGGGCGCGCTGTCGGCGCGCACGGCGGAGGTGTTCATCCTTCGAGAGCGCTCCCGCGATCTGGGCTGGCCGCTGAAGCCGCCGCTGCGTCTGCTGTGCGCGGGGCGCGCCCGTGTCGATCGCGTCGTGGTGCGTCCGGATCTCGTGGTCTTCGACGAAGCCGCCGAGCGCGACCGACGGGACCGCGAATGACGATATGACGACGAGCGTCCCCGGGGCGGTGCTCGCGGGCGCAGGACGAGGCCCGTGACGATGAGGCCCATCATCACCCCCCAGTAGGCGGTCTGGATCGTGTGGTTCATGGGGCGATGGGGATCCTCGCGGCGAGCCACGCGGCCGCGGCCATGGCGAGGAGGAAGAGGTGGGCGAGCTCCCGTCGACGGACGAGCTCCGAGGCGACGGCGCCGGCGAGCGCGGCGGTCGCCATCATCCAGAGAATGCCGGGGATCGGCCAGAGCTCACCGCCGATGACGGGCGGCCCGGCCTCCGCCAGGTGACGGGCGCCACGCGTGATCGCGGCCCCGCGCGCGGTCAGCGCGATCACCGGAGCCATCAGCGCGATCGCGCACACGGCGGCTCCTCGCACCCACCCGTCGCGTCGTCGCGACACCAGCGCGCCGATCGTGAGCGGCGCGCTCCAGAGCCAAAGCCGCGGCGTCCACAGGCCGGCGGCGCAGCTCGCCAACCCCACCGCGGCGGCCAGCAGGTCCCACCGGTCGCGCGGCCTCAGCCGGTCCCGGAGCTCCGCCGCGACCAGCGCAGCGGCCGTGACGAGGGCGCCGAAAGCGCACGCCTCGACCCAAGCGACGCGGCACGCCGCCGTCAGCCGCGCCGGGAGGGACGGGTCGTCGATCGGGTGCCAGAGCGCTTCCCAGGCGAGCGCGACCAGCGGCAGCCCGGCGGGCGCGAGCAGGAGCGCGCGTCGCTCGAGCCAGACGAGCCCGACGCCCGCGAGCGCGGCGCCGAGCCCGACCGGGACGAGCGCGCCGCCCCAGCGGGAGAGCCCCTCTCCGGCGTGCGCTGGGTGCACGACCCACCCGACGGCGCAGAAGCCGAGGAACCACGTGACGGCGATGACGGCTGGGGCCCAGCGAAGGGCTCGATGCTCGTAGGTCGACGCGGCGTGGCTGCTCGTTGATCGCATGGCGCTCCCATCGGCGGCGCCGCGGCGCGGTTGCGCCTGACGAGGCGGGCGGCGCGCATCACGACTCCCTCGGTCCGAGCGGCGGGGACCACGAATGACGATATGACGACGAGCGTCCCCGGGATCCGTCGAACACTTCGCGTCACTGATCGGACATCGGACGACAGGGCAGGGGGCCGTCGCCGGGAGCCGCGTAGCTCACCGGCATGACACGCCTCACTTCATTCGCGTTCGTCGCCCTGATCCTCGCGTCCGCCTGCGGGCGCCAGGAGCCCCCGCCGGACCCCGGGCCGATCGAGCCCCGGCTCCTCGCCCATCGCTGGGAGGGGAGCGTGCTCCGGGTCGACGAGCTCCCCACGGCGGAGCTCGAGGTCTCGACCCTGTCCGGCTCGATCGTCGTTGCGCACACGGGCTGGCCGTACGGGACGAGGATCCTCGTGGGGGCCGAGGTGCTCGAGGGGCGCGCCCTGCTGGAACGGCCGGACCTCGTTCCGCTGTTCGGCGAGGTGAGCCTCTCGGGGCTCGAGGACCCGGAGGGAAGCCCGTGGCGCCGGTCTCTACCGATTCGTATCGAGCCCGGAGAGGAGTGGCTCCCGATCGAGGTGGAGTCGCCGCCCGTCGAGCTCACGCAGCTCGCCGCGTTGCGCGCGATCGGGGCCGCGATGCGCGAGGAGGGGGCTCATCCGAATGGGTTCCTGTTCGAAGGCGAGCCCGAGGGCGACCGTCGCGACACCGCGCTCGTCGACTGGGCGGTCAGCGAGGACGCCGACCGGCGCATCTTCGGCGAGGGCACGGTCGCGCGAGAGATCGACTGGGTGATCCGCGAGCGCCGAGAGCCGACCGGAGAGAGCCAGCTCTGTGGCGGCTACTCCAACCCCGGCACGCCGGGGACCACCGACGTTCGAATCACGCTGAACGAGTCGGTGTTGGTGGTCCGCGACCGACGAACCGGCGCCGAGGTCGCGCGCGAGCGTTTCCCCGCGTCGCGACGATGCCCGCGGATGGCCTATGTGGAGGGCGGCTCGACCGGCTCCGACCTGCGACCGATGCAGCGGTGGGTGGAGCGCTGGGTCGACGAGAACGCCGACTGAAGCGAGGTCGGGAGACGCGCGAATGACGGTATGACGACGAGCGTCCCCGGGGCTGCGGCGAACGGTCCATCGCATGGCGCTCCCATCGGCGGCGCCGCGGCGCGGTTGCGCGTCTCATGAACGTCCGGCGCGTCGGCGCCGATTCACGCGATGACGACGCGTCTCGCGCCGCCGTGGAGGCGCGTGTAAGGTCTGCGTGCCCCGGACGTTGGGAGCACAGTGCAGTCACCACTCCCGCCGCCCGCGCGCTCGTTCCGCGTTCTGCTCCTGTGCCTGATGAGCGCCCCGCTCGTCCTCGGCGCTCGCTGTGGGGAGCCCCTCGGCGCCGCGGAGCCGCCGCGTCCGCCACCGCCGCCCTACGCGGTGGTCTCCGCGGCGTCGAGCCCCGCCGTCGTGTTCGTCGCGCCGTCTCCGACGCCGGATGCTCCGGGCTCCATGACGTACGTCCTCCTGGAGGTCGACGGCACCGTCGTCGCTTCGCGCCGACTGGCCGCCGATGTGTTCCCCGGGAATGTGGATGATGACCGCGCAACCCTCGAACAGTTCGTAGGCGCTCGGGACACGGCAGACCTTCGAGCAGTGTTCGAGTCGCCGGAGCTCGGTCGCTTCCCGACGTCGCCTGGGGTGATCAGGCCGCGCCGGACCTGCCACACGGAGCGGTCCTCCCTGGTCTGTGTCGGTGAGGGAGGACGGGAGACCCGCGTCGACCTGAGCGGGGACTCCTCGCGATGCCCGATGATCCTGAACCGGACGCTGTTCGCCTCGGCGACCGGCGATCGCGTCGCCGGGTGGAGCGCGTCGTCGTGTCCCGTCGACGGCTCGAACCACCGCTACGCGTTGCACCGCGTGACCTTCGGCGCGTCCGGCGACCCGACCGTGCACACGGAGGACTTCGGGTACCCCACACGTGAGCTCGCCCTCTCGCTGCGCGATGACGGGTCCGCCCTCGCGTGGGCGCCACCGACCTGGTATCGGGCCCGAGCGGGAGAGGACTTCGCGGCTGTCCGGTCCGGGGAGCCCGAGGGCATCGTGGACTCGATTCACCCGGTGGGCGCCACCGGGTGGGTCGCCGTCTCCCTCCATCGAGACGATCCCAGACCGGCGGCGCTGCGGTTCCTCGACGCGACCGCCGCGCCGGTCCGCGCTCCTCTGGAGATGGACAACGTGCTCGCCGCGAGGGCGGTCGACGAGCAGCTGCTCGTCGTGCGCACGGTCGGCGACCACATCGGGCTGGTTCGCCTGGACGCAGACGGCTCGATCTCCTCTTCGCTCGTCGTCCCGGCTCCCCGCGCGCGGTCGGCGAACGCGAGGGGGCTGGCCCGGGAGAGGCCGCTCGCCCGATGCGTGATCAGCAGGGCCGTGTGGGTCACGGAGCGATCCCGCGACAGCGCGATGCTGGTGATGAACTACCCGGCGGACAGCCGGCACGACTACGAGACCAGGGCCTATCAGGAGCTCTACGAGGTAGAGGTCGACGATCGCGTGCGAGCCGCGATCGCGGCGCTCGTGCGGACGCCGGGCGGCGGTCAGGTGGGAGCCGCGGTCATCGCCCGCGAGGACGAGCGGTCGCCGTGGCGACTCGTGGTCGACGCCGCCGGGTGCCCCGGCGAAGTGCCGACGAGCCTCGAATTCCCGACTGGGCGAAGGTAGGCGGCTGCCGCCTCCACGTCCCGGCCCCCGGGGGACCACGGGCACTCCAACCTGACGCGAGAGATGCACGCTGTCGTCTCGCTCCACCGGCGCGTGAGCAGGTGGTCGTCACCCACGTGGGCCCGGCCCGCCGAGACCACGGCCGGACCCGAGAGCTGAGCGGAGATCAGGGCGCGTCGTCGCGTACAATACGCGGCGTGAAGGCCGAACCGACTCACCGCTCGCCGATCACCGTCCGGGAGGACGGGCCGGTGACGATCACGGTCTTCGACGGCGAGCAGCAGGAGGCCGATGTCGACGCCTACCTGGAGACCCTCCGCGAGCTCCACGAACGCGACCGGCCCTACATCGGCGCGTCCCTGATGCTGCGGTACTCGGCGGCGCCCGGTCAGCTCCGGCGCGTCGGGGAGTGGATGCGCGAGCACAAGCGAGATGTCGCGCGGCTGTGCGTGGGCAGCGCGATCATCGCGCCGAGCGTGGGGTTTCGCTTCGTGCTGTCGAGTCTCTTCATGATCCAGCGCATGCCGATGCCGTACACGGTCGTGTCCGGGGCGCGCGAGGCGGCCGAGTGGATCGAGCTCCGCGCGCGGTCGGTCGATCTCCGCGTGCCCGACGACCTCGCCGCGGTGCTCGCCGAGGAGCTGCGCGGGCGAGGGTACGACGCGGGCTGAGAGGTCTGGCCCTGCGGAATCCGGGGCGGGCGTGCCGGGCCGGGCGTGGTCATGGCAAGGTGGCGGGATGGCGGACGTAGCGGGGGCGACCCTCGAGCTCGACGATGGCGCGATGAGCCACCCGAGCCTCGCCGCGCTGCCTTCCATCGGGCTGTACGGCAGCCCCGTGACGATCCGGGGGCTGAGCATCCTCGCGTGCCGGGACCTGCCGGAGCTCGGCTCGCTGTCGCTCTACATGTCGGACTACGGGCCGGAGCTGGTCGACGTGCTCGCGGCGGCGCCGTGGCGGGAGGGGCTCTGGTCCCTGAACGTCTGCGGCAACCGGCTCGGCGCCGACGGGATGCGCGCGCTCATGAAGCTCCCCTGGCCGCGGCTCATCGGGCTCGCGGCCGGCTACGACGGGCTGGGGGACGACGGCGCGCTCGCCGTGGCCGACGCGGGGCTCCCCAGGCTGTCGACGCTCAACCTGCGGTCGAACGGGATCGGCGCGCGGGGCGCGGCCGCGCTGTCGACGCGGTACGCGGCGCAGCTCGTGGACCTCGGGCTGGAGGACAACGCGCTCGGGGACGAGGGGATCGACGCGCTCCGGCGCGCGCCGTTCGAGCGCCTCCAGCGGCTGGACGTGCGCGACTGCGGGGCTCACGCGCGCTCGCTGGCGGACGCGCCGTGGGCCGCGAAGCTGCGCACCCTCGACGAGGGCGAGACGACGGGCCCCAGCCCCGGCGACGGCGCCGCCCAGTGGCGCGTGCGCCTCGCGATCCGTCCCCGCAACCAGCCGTCCGCCGTCGAGCGGATCGTGATCGGGGAGCGCATCACCATCGGGCGGACGCCCGGCTGCAGCGTCGAGCTGTTCGCCATGAACGTGCACCGCGTGCACGCCTGGCTCGAGGGGCGCGGAGACCACCTCGCGGTCGTCGACAACCGCTCGTCGAACGGCACGTACCACAACGGGCGCAAGGTGCCGCCGGAGGGCCGACGCGTGGTCCCGGGCGACTGGGTCGGCGTCGGCGGCTACCAGCTCCACGTGCTGGAGTACGCGCCGACCGGCTCGTGAGCGTTACAGCCGCGCGTGATCCTGGACGGCGAAGGTGTCGCACTGGCGGGCGTCGCCGGTGTCGAAGCCGCGGCGGAACCAGCGGATGCGCTGCTCGCTCGAGCCGTGGGTGAAGGTCGCCTCGTCGGCGTGGCCGAGGGCGTCGTCGCCGATGGAGTGGGCCGCCTGGGTCGCCTCGGCGAGGTCGGCGTCGGTGATGGAGAGCGAGGAGCGGGCGAAGTGGCCCCACACGCCGGCGAGGCAGTCGGCCTGCAGCTCCACGCGCACGGAGACCTGGGCGTCGCTCTCGCCGCGCACGCCGAGGCGGGTGGAGCCGATGAGGTTCTGCACGTGGTGGCCGACCTCGTGGGCGATGACGTAGGCCTGCGCGAAGTCGCCGGGCGCGTCGAGGCGGCGGGCGAGGGTGCGGTAGAAGTCCGGGTCGATGTAGAGCCGGTTGTCGGCCGGGCAGTAGAAGGGGCCGACCGCGCTGGTGGCGTTGCCGCAGCCGCCGGTGGAGACGGCGCCCGAGAAGACGACGAGGGTCGGCGCCTGGTAGCTCGCGGGCGCGCCGCCGCCGTAGCTGGGGAGGCGCCGCTGCGCGAACTGGGCCGCCCAGACGTCCTCGGTCGAGGCGAGCACGACGCGCGAGAAGTCGCAGGCGTCGGCGTACTCCTGGGACGCCGCGCACACGCTGGAGCCCGAGGTCGCGACCTGTCCGCCGGAGCCGCCGAGGAGCTGGCGCACCGAGTCCGGGGCCAGGAAATAGACGCCGGCGCCGACCACCGCGAGCACGAGCACGCCGGGGATGCCGAACTTCCGGAGCACGATCGAGAAGAGGAAGTAGGCGAGGCCTCCGGCTCCCGCCCGGCCGGCGCGGCCCGCGCCGCGATCCTCGAAGTTCTCCGATCGCCGATGTCCGTCGATGTCCATTCGCCCACCTCACCCAACAGATGCCCCGCGGTTGTGCGCGACCGGAGCGCGGCGCGCCACCCGAGACACGGGGTGAGATAGGCCCGCTCGGAGATTCGCACCCGCGATCCGCCCCCGCTCGCGGTATCCTCCCGATTCACCGAGAAGTACCCCGCCATGGACACCGACAAAGTCATCGCCGCCTCCAAGAGCCTCCTCCGCTCCGCGTTCGACCAGGCCGCGCTGGTCGAGTTCCTCGGCCAGATCGGGGCCAGCGTCGGCGCGGACCGCGCCTACGTCTTCGAGAACGAGGACACGCCCGACGGCCGCACGCTCGCCCACCAGCGCTACGAGTGGAACAGCGGCGCCGCCGAGGCGCAGATCGACAACCCGGAGCTCCAGGGCCTGGTGATGAGCGACCTGCTCGCGCACTGGCTGGAGTCCTTCGAGCGCGGCGAGCCGCTCTTCGGGATCGTGCGCGAGATGACCCCCGCCGACCGGGAGATCCTCGGCCCGCAGGACATCCTCTCGATCCTCGTCTGCCCCATCCGGGTGCGCGGCGAGGTCTGGGGCTTCGTCGGCTTCGACGACTGCACGCGCGAGCGGGTGTGGACGACCGAAGAGCGAGGCGTGCTCAGCGTCGCCTCGAACGCCCTCGCGGCCGCGCTCCGCCACCGTCAGGTCTCGGCCGGCCTCGCCGCCTCACGCAGCGCGCTGCGCAAGGCCATCGGCGGCCCGTAGACCCGGCTCGCCTCACTCGGGGAAGGGGATGTCCTGCCGGCCGGCCTCCGCGCGGAGGCGGGCGATGAGCGCGTCGTCGGCGGTCTCGGGCGTGTAGGGGTACTCGGCGGAGGCGTCGAAGACGGCGTCGGGCATGTGCTCGGTGAACTCGATCTCGTCGCCCGGGACCGGGCGCTCGAGGTTGCCGATGAAGCGCGCCGCGCCGCGGTCGGGGCCCTCATGAATGACCCTGTGGCCGATGGGGCCCATCGGCATGAAGACGTTGTTCTCGACGAGGAGCTGCCCCGGCGCGATGCTGACCTCCATGGCGCGGCTGACGCGCCAGTTGAAGAGGTTGTTGAACGAGTGCGCCCAGCCCTTGCGGATCAAGGGCATGCGCTGCTCACACGCCTCGTACCAGTTGTGGTGCGCGGTCCAGCGCATGGTCTCCCCGTCGCCGCTGGGCGAGGACGCGCCCACGAGCATCGTGAAGACGTGGTTGCGGATGTGCGTGTACGAGATGGTCACCTCGGTCACGCCCTCGGTCGCGTCGAACGCGCCGTCGCGGCCGCGCTCGAGGTCCATGTGGTGCACCCACATGCGCCGGCCGCCCGCGGTGAAGCGGATGAGGTCGTCGGCGGTGTCCCGCACGCCGAAGTGGGTGAGGACGACGTTGCCCCGGCCGCCCCGGACGTAGAGACCGAAGCCGGTCACGGTCACGTCGGCCCCGCGCCCGTCGATGGTCTTGTCGCTCTCGACGTCGATCGGCGAGCGCAGCGCGATCTCGCCGCTCACCCGGAACCGGATCCACGCCGGCCCGGTCGCCTCCGCCGCCGCGCGCAGCGAGCCGGGGCCGTCGTCGGCCAGCGTGGTGACCTCGACGATCGGCCCGCCCGCGCCGCCGGTGGTGAACCGCCCGAAGCCGACCCGCTCGTCGAGGATGCGCTCGTGCGGGGGGCGGGGATCGGCGGCGTCGACCGGCGGCCCGGCGTCGGGCGCGCCGGCGTCGGTCGCCTCCCCGCCGCACACGCAGTAGTCGGAGCCGTGCCCGGTGTCGGCGCACCCGAGCGCGGGCAGGTCGGTGCGCGGCTCGCAGGCGCCGGGCCGGTCGTCGTAGCTCGCGGTGCACGGGCGTCCGAGCGCCGCGCAGACCTCCGCGCAGCCCGCGCCGTCCTCGAAGACCACCTCGCACCGCGCCCCGTCCTCTCCGCTGTCCTCTCTGCAGAGCGACCAGCCGCGGTCCGCCGCCACCTCGGCGCACGACGGCAGCGCGCCCGCGTCGTCGGCGACCCGGGCGTCCATCGGGGCGACGCGCGCGTCCATGGGCGCGACGCGTGCGTCCTCGGCGGCGCGGCCGGCGTCCTCGGCGGGCTCCGGGTCACCGCAGGCGGCGAGGGTGAGCGACAGGATCGACCAGGCGAGCGTTCGGAGCATGCGGCCTCGATGGCGAGAGTTCCTGCGCCGAGGCTACACGAGCGCCGTCCGCCGAGGCGAGAGGCCCCCCTCACTGCGCCCCCTCACTCTGGAAACGGGACGTCTTGCCGGCCGGCCTCGGCGCGGAGGCGGGCGATGAGCGCGTCGTCGGCGGTCTCGAGCGTGTAGGGGTACTCGGCGGACGCGTCGAAGACCGCGCTCGGCATGTGCTCGGTGAACTCGATCATGTCGCCGGAGAGCGGCCGCTCGAGGTTGCCGCGCAGCCGCACCGCGCCGCGACCGGCTCCCTCGCTGACGACCTTGTGGCCGACGTTGGTCTGGGGCGCGAGCACGTTGTTCTCGACCAGCATCTGCCCGGGCGAGATGCGCACGCTCATCGCGGTGCCGCTGCGCCACTCGATGAGGTTGTTGAACGAGTGCGCCCAGCCCATGCGGATGAACGGCAGGCGCTGCACACAGTTCTCGTACCAGTTGTGGTGCCCGGTCCAGCGCATGCCCGCGCCGTCGCCGGTGTCCGAGCCGGCGCCCACCAGCATGGCCTTGTCGTGGTTGCGGATGTGGGTGAACGAGATGGTCACCTCGGTCACGCCCTCGGTCGCGTCGAACGCGCCGTCGCCGCCGTTCTCGAGGTCCATGTGGTGCACCCACATGCGCGCGCCGCCGTCATGGAAGCGGATGAGGTCGTTGGACGTGTCGCGGATCCCGAAGTGGGTCAGGATCACGTTGCCGCGGCCGCCCTGCACGAAGAGGCCCTCGCCGGTGACCGTGACGTCGGCGCCGCGCCCGTCGATGGTCTTGTCGCTCTCGACCATGATCGGGCTGGCGAGCGCGATCTCGCCGCTCACCCGGAAGCGGATCCACGCCGGCCCGCTCGCCTCCGCCGCCGCGCGCAGTGACCCGGGCCCGTCGTCGGCCAGCGTGGTGACCTCGACGATCGGCCCGCCCGCGCCCCCGGTGGTGAAGCGCCCGAAGCCGACGCGCTCGTCGAGGATCCGCTCGTGCGGCGCGAGCGAGCCCCCGCCGTCGACCGGCGGCCCCGCGTCCGGCGGCCCCGCGTCCGCCGCGACCGCCTCTCCGCACACGCAGTAGTCCGAGCCGTGCCCGGTGTCGCCGCACCCGAGCGCCGGCAGATCGCGCTGGGCCTCACACGCGCCCGGCTGATCCTCGTAGCTCTCCGCGCACGCGCGCCCGAGCGCCGCGCAGACCTCGGCGCAGCCCGCGCCGTCCTCGAAGACCACCTCGCACCGGGCCCCCGCCTCCGCGCAGACCGACCACCCGCGCGCCTCCGCGACCTCGGCGCAAGACGGCGGCGCCCCCGCGTCGTCCTCCGGCGTCGTCGCGTCCATGCCCGGCGCGCGCGCGTCCACCGCGCGGCCGCCATCTTCGGTGTCGTCGGAGCCGCCGCACGCGACGAGCGCGAGCGACAGGAGCGAGGCGGCGAGCGTGCGGGTCACCGGCTCACGCTACCAGCGCGCCGGACCCTCCGGGCCGCCGGAATCGTACGCCGTACGAGACCCCGCTCACCGCTTCTCTCGCGGCGGGAGGAAGAAGTGGTCGCGCATCCGCCGGAGGAAGTCGGTCTCGATCGGGTAGCCCGACGCCGATCCGATGACCGCGTCGATCCCGCACTTGGGGCAGAGCGCGGTGTCGCTGCCGATCCACTCCTCGATCGCGTCGAACGAGTAGATCTGTGCGCACGAGAAGCACCCGCACGCCGCGCTCCGCCGCAGCACCTCACGGTGCGCGTCGCACCACGTGTGCGCGTTCACGATGTCGACGGCCAGGTCGCCCGACGGCGGCAGCTTCTGTCTCGGCATGCCTCACCTTACGTGAGCTCGGGGACGCTCGTCGTCATATCGTCATTCGCCGTCAGGGGAGGGCCCGGGGACGCTCGTCGTCATATCGTCATTCGCCGTCGACTCGACCCGCCTCCCGCACCGCGGTCGCGATGAAGTCGGGGAGGGGCCCCGGGGACGCTCGTCGTCATATCGTCATTCGATCTCGACTCGATGGCTCCTGGTCCGCGGGCCCTCAGGAGGTGGCAAACAATGGCGCCGAGGCACCCCCGCCCGCTTCCACGACACTGACCCGAGACGACGGCAGGCGACGAGCGCAGCGAGGTCGCCGCACGCGCCACTCGAGTCGTTCGATCCCGCGGCAGCGGGCGGC
>JAYZQJ010000251.1:0-9466 GCA_036149055.1 Myxococcota bacterium
CGGGCTTAGCCACGCTCGTGGGTCCCGGAACGGAACGCGGCGCGGCACCTGCCGTTCCGTCACGCTCCTGTCAAAAAAGATCCGGCGATCGCCACCCTGGGCGGCGAGCGCCGGCGATCGCTACTCGGGGGCGCGCACGCAGACGTTCGCGAGGCACTCGAGGCCGTCGCAGCAGTCGGCGCTGGTGGAGCAGGTCTCGTTGGCCATCCGGCAGCGATCCGGCGGCGGCGGCGAGCACACCAGCGCGCCGGACGCGTCGGGGCGGCAGTCGCCGCCGCAGCACTCGCTGCCCACCGAGCAGCTCTCGCCGTCCGGGCGGCAGGGGCGCGGGGCCCAGTAGGCGCTGATGTTGCGCGACGTCGTGTTCTGGCCGGGCAGCCAGTAGGGCACCGAGCTCGGATCCTCGCCCGCCCCCGCGCCCGTCCGGACGGCGGTGATCCAGATCTGCTGGAAGCCCGAGCCGCCGGTGCCGACGCTGGCGTTGCCGTAGTCGCGGCGCGAGAGGAAGCTCAGCCAGTAGTAGCCGCCGGCGGTGAAGGGCGAGAAGCGGGGCTGGAAGTTGTCGATCCCGGTCGGGCCGCCGGAGGCCGCGGTCAGCCGTCGGACGTCGGTGCCGTCCCGGTTCATCAGGTAGAGCGCCGACTGCTGGTCCTCGGAGCGGCTCCCGGTGCCGTGCGCGAACGCGATCAGGCTCGAGTCCGGCGACCAGCTCGGGTAGTTGTCCGAGTTGCCGCCGGGCGTGTCGCCGGCGAGGTCGGCGCCCCGGTGCAGCACGCGGGTGCCGCCGAAGGTGTCGGGGCCGGTGACGTCGATCACCGAGATGTCCCCGGCGGTGTTCACCCCGCCCCAGCTGCCGGGCGACGACACGTACGCGATCTGGGCGCCGTCGGGCGACCACGCGGGGTGGGTGACGTCGCTCGGCAGGGTGCCGCTCACGCCGACCTGGGTGCCGAGGAAGGGATCGTAGATCCGCATCTGCCGGCTGGTGCCCTCCTCGGCCGAGACCACCATGCGGGTGTCGTCGGGGCTCCAGGACGAGAACCACCACCGGACCGAGGTCGGCGCCGCGGTGCGCAGCGGGTAGACGGTCGGGGGCGGGTCGCCGGAGAGATCGGTGGTCAGGTCGAAGATCGCGCCGATGTTCTCGCCGCCGCCGAGCCGGCCCGCCATGTAGCGGCCGCTGTTCGAGACCGCGTGGCAGCCGACGCAGCGCTCGCCGCGCATCGCCACCGGCGGGCTCGGCATGAACTCGTCGCGGGTGGCGGTGCCGTCGTCGATGCGCACGATCCGGCCGCGCTGGATGTCCCAATAGTAGACGCTGCCGGTGAGCGCGGCGCGCGCGAAGGTGAGGGAGACCGGGTTGCCCGTGATCGCCTCGCCGCTCGCCGCCTCCCAGCGATCGACGGTCACCGCGCCCGACGCGTCGGGATCGGTCTGGGCGAAGCTGCGCCAGGCGCCCTCCTCGACCAGCCAGTGGGAGCTGCCGTCGTTCAGCACGTAGGCGGTGATGGCGAGGTGCGGCTTCTCGAGGCGGACGCGCGCGATGTCGCCGCTCGCGCCCCGGAGCCACTGCACGTCGGCCGGGTAGACGTTCTGCGGCATCACCGCGCCGTCGAGCGGGTAGACGGTCTGGGCGCGCCGCGCGTCGTCGGTGACCGGGGTCGCGAAGCGGTCGGCCACGTCGGCCGGCACGCCCTCGCCGAGCAGGGTGCGCTCCAGGCGCACGGTCAGGGTCGCGGTGGCCGTCAGCTCGCCCGCCGGGCCGGGCAGGGTCGCGGTCACCGTGGCCTCGCCGCCGATCACGCCGTTGGCGGTGAAGCGCCCGGAGGCGACGTCGATGACGCCGAGGCTCACCGGCGCGATGGCGAAGGTCGGCCCGGCTACCGGGCGCGTGCTGCCGTCGTCGTAGCGACCGACCACCGTGAAGTCCTGCTCGACCATGGCTCCGTCCACCGAGGTCAGCGCGGCGCTCGCCGGCTCGATCTCGATGGCCATCAGCGCGGCGGGCGGGCCCGAGTCGCGCCCGGTCGGGGCGCCGTCCATCTCCCCGCCGTCGCTCGTCGTCGACGGCTGACAGCGGCCGTCCACGCAGACCTCGTTCGTCTCGCACTCGTCGGAGCTCGAGCAGGTCGGCAGGGGCGCGGCGGGATCACAGCCGGCGAGGAGGAAGAAGAAGGTGAGGTAAGGCAGGAGGCGGCGGGACATCCGGAGCAGTCTGCCGAAACGCCGCCCCCGCCGCCACATCGGCCCCGTCCTTACAGCGCTCTGTCCCCGGGGCGCCGCTCTTCTCGTCGCGCGGCGGCCCGGCTACCGTCCCCTCGCCCCGGCGTCCGCCGGGAAGGGAGAGACCTCGCTCATGACTCGCTGCACTCGCCTCCTCGTCGCGCTCGCGCTGCTCGGCTGCTCCGCCGGCGGCGGCAACCGCCCCGACGGCTCGGTCGGCACGCCCGACAGCGGCAACATCCTCGCCGGCTGCGACCCGTCGCTCGACTCCGACATGGACGGCGTGGCCGATCAGGCCGAGGGCACCACCGACACTGACGGCGACGGCACGCCCAACCACCTCGACACCGACGCGGACGGCGACGGCATCTCGGACACCGAGGAGCACATGGGCAACGTCCCGTGCTCGCTCCCGGACTTCGACGACGACGACATCCCGAACTGGCTCGACCCGGACAGCGACAACGACGGCCTCAGCGACCTCGAGGAGCGCGGCACGTACTCGACCGACCCGTACGACCGCGACACCGACGGCGACGGCGTGACCGACCTCGGCGAGGCGCGCGGCACGATGACCGACCCGAACGACGCCTCGAGCACGATCCCGCCCGAGGACTTCTTCGTGGTGCTGCCCTACAACGGCTCGCCCGAGAACCGGACCCTCCGCTTCGGCACCGATCTGCAGCTCGCCGACGTCTACTTCCTCATCGACACCACCGGGTCGATGCAGAGCTCGATCGACAACGTGACCTCGTCGCTCTCGCGCATCTCCACCGAGATCCGCGCGCGCATCCCGAACGTGCAGATGGGCGTCGGCCAGTACCGCGACTTCGCCAACAACGACGACCCGTTCGCGTTCGACGCCTACGGCAGCCCGGGCGACGAGCCCTACGGCAACGAGCAGAACATCACCGCCGACGTCTCGGCGGTGCAGGCCGCGCTCGGGCGCCTCACCGCCGGCGGCGGCGCGGACGGCCCGGAGTCGAGCGTCGAGGCCATCTACCAGACGGCCACCGGCGAAGGCGGCCGCTGGTCCTTCACCGCGGGCGCCGCGCCCTTCGACCTGCCGCGCGCGGCCTGCCCGGCGGTCCCGGACGAGACCGGACGTCGCCGCGGCTACCCCTGCTTCCGCCCCGACTCGCTGCCCATCGTGGTGCTCGTGACCGACGCGCCGTTCCACAACGGCCCCGGCGGCGAGCACGGCTACACCGGCATCAGCCCCTCGCCCCACCAGTTCGACCAGGCGGTGATCTCGCTGATGAACATCGGCGCGCGCTTCATCGGGGTGGCGGTCGGCTCCGCGCCCCGGGCGGCCGAGGAGCAGATCGCGACGCGCACCGGCACGGTCGACAGCGCGGGCGCGCCCCTGGTCTACGACGCGACCGGCGGCACCGTCTCGGACGCGATCATCACCGGCATCGAGACCCTCGCCGGCCGCACCCCGCAGAACGTCGACACCACCGCCGAGAACGTCGACGGCAACCCCGACGGCTTCGACGCGCGGCAGTTCATCAAGGCCATCACCCCGGTCGAGGGCTACAACGGCGGCGTCAGCGGCCCGATGCCCGGCGTGACCTACGCGTCCAAGGACGAGACGACCTTCCACCAGGTCATCCCCGGCACGCAGGTGGAGTTCGACGTCCGCTTCCTCAACGACGTGCGCCCGCCGGCCGAGACCGCCCAGATCTTCCGCGCCACGATCATCGTGCGCGGCAACGGCGTCGCCCGCCTCGACAGCCGCAACGTCTACATCGTCGTCCCGCCCGACGGCGCGATCATTTTGATCTAGGTCAGACGAGCTCGAGCTGCTCGGGCTCGAGGCCGAGGGCGCGGCGCACCGGGCCGAACGAGCGGCGGTGGATCGGGGTGACGCCGAGGGTGAGGAGCGCGTCCTGGTGCTCTCTCACCGGGTAGCCCTTGTGCTTGGCCAGGCCGTAGCCGGGGTAGCGCCGGTCGAGCTCGATCATCAGCGTGTCGCGGTGGACCTTGGCCACGATGGACGCGGCGGCGATCGAGAGGCTCTTGGCGTCGCCCTTGATGATCGGGGTCTGCGGCACCGGCACTCCCTCGAGCTTGCGCGCGTCGATCAGCACGTGCTCGGGCGCGCACGACAGGCCCTCGATGGCGCGGCGCATGCTGAGCAGGCCCGCGTGGTAGATGTTGATGCGGTCGATCTCCTCGGGCTCGACCGCGCCGATCGCCCAGCAGACCGCCTGGGCCCGGATCTCCGCCGCCAGCCGCTCCCGGGTCGGCGCGTCGAGCTTCTTGCTGTCGTCGACGCCGGCGAGCCGGAAGCCCTTCGGCAGGATCACCGCCGCGGACACCACCGGGCCGGCGAGCGGGCTCATGCCGACCTCGTCCACGCCGGCGAGCAGGGTCAGGCCCTCCCGGTAGAGCGCGCGCTCGTACTGCAGCATCTTGCGCAGCCGCTGCCCCTCGGCGCGGTTCTTCTTCCGGCGCCGCTCCACCGCGGCCAGGATGCTGGCCGCCCCGGCCCGGGGATCGTCTCGCAGCGCCGCCTCGATGGCCGCCGGCATCGGTCGACCGTCGACGACGTAGCGCTGTCTCAGCTCGCTCAGGCTCTCCGGCACGGCCCGGGTTCTACAGCAGCCCCGGCCGTGGATCACCCCTGTGGCGGTCTGCCCCGGCCGGGTTTGAGCCGGCGAGGTCGGCGGGCTAGTCTTTCTCTTCTGGGTTGTCTCAATTCGAGGCGCCGGCGGCCGTACCCTCTCGAGGATCCATGTCACGCACCTCCACCGGTGAGCTGACCAGCCGCATGGGCGTGGTCGGGGGCACGGTCGCTCCCTCTCCGAAGGGGGGCGGCCCCCCGCGCCTCGTGGTGCTCATGGGCCAGGAGCCCGGCCGCCGCTTCTCGCTCGACGGAGGCCACGCGCTGGTCGGCCGCTCCGAGGAGTGCGACATCCAGCTCGACGACACCAAGGTGAGCCGGCAGCACGCCCGGGTCGCGCAGCGCGAGGACGGCGCCTGGTACGTCGAGGACCTGGGCAGCCGGAACGGCACCCTGGTGAACGGCGAGCGCGTCGACCTCTCGCTCCTGAAGATCGGCGACCGCATCCAGCTCTCCGGCGAGACGCTGCTGCTCTTCACCCGCCAGGACCCGCTCGAGGATCTCCTGCTGCACCGCCAGCAGATGGAGGTCATCGGCCAGCTCGCCGCGGGCATCGCGCACGACTTCAACAACCTGCTGAACGTCATCAGCACGAGCACCGCGCACCTCGACACGCTGGACCCGAGCACTCCGCTGTCGGACGCCGACGTCCGGGAGTGCCGGCAGGACATCTCCGAGGCGGCGAGCCGGGCGGCCGAGCTGACCGCGCGCCTCTTGACCATCGCCCGCCGCCGCGAGCAGCAGAAGGAGAACCGCTACCGCCCGGTCGACGTCTCCGCCCTCTGCGGCGACGTGCTGCAGCTGGTGCGCCGGACCTTCGATCGCTCGGTGCAGGTCACCGCCGACATCCAGCCCGGGCTCGCGGTGGAGGGCGACCAGGCCGCGCTGCACCAGCTGGTCATGAACCTCTGCATCAACGCGCGGGACGCGATGCCCGACGGCGGCACCCTCGAGGTGGTCGCCCGGCTCGACGCCGATCCCCAGCCCACCGCGACGTCGCCGTGGAGCCCGGGCCCGCAGGTGGTGCTCGAGGTGCGCGACACCGGCGTGGGCATGGACGAGAAGACCCGCGCCCGCGTCTTCGAGCCGTTCTTCACGACCAAGGAGTCCGGCGCCGGCAGCGGCCTCGGGCTCGCGACCGTCTACGAGGTGGCCACGTCGCACGGCGGCGGGGTCGAGGTGGACAGCGCGATCGGGGTGGGCTCCTGCTTCCGGGTGCGGCTGCCGTCCCGGGTCGCGCGGGCCGCCGACCAGCAGCGCACCAAGCGCAAGCGCAAGTCGACCACCTGGGACGGCCAGGGCGCGGGGCGCAAGCACGGGCGGGTGCTGGTCGTCGACGATCAGGAGCTGGTGCGCCGCAGCCTCGGCCGGCTGGTGAAGGCGTCGGGGCACGAGGTCCTCTACGCCGCCGACGGCCGCGAGGCGCTCGAGGTCTACGCGGCGTCCGAGCCGCGGCCCGACGTGGTGCTGCTCGACCTCGACATGCCGCACCTCTCGGGCGCCGAGGCCCTGGAGCAGCTGAAGGTGATGGACCCGGGCGCGCGGGTCGTCTTGATCAGCGGCTACTACGACGACACCCGGAAGCAGCGCATGCTCTCGCTCGGGGCGACCGACTTCCTGGGCAAGCCGGTGGACGCCAAGAAGCTGCGCGACGCGATCCGCATCGCGATGACGGCGCCCGCGATCGACTTCTGATCGGCTCTGCTATGGTCCCGCGATGACGGCGACCCTGCAGGATCGGATAGCTGGCCCCTCGGACCCGGACGCGCTCCTCGAGGGCTTCCTGGGCTACGCCGAGGACAAGGGGCTTTCGCTCTACCCGGCGCAGGAGGAGGCCATCCTCGAGCTCTTCGGGGGCCGCAGCGTCATCCTCAACACGCCCACCGGGTCGGGCAAGTCGCTCGTCGCCACCGCCCTCGGCTTCAAGGCGCTCGCCGAGGGCAAGCGCTGCTTCTACACCGCCCCGATCAAGGCGCTGGTGAGCGAGAAGTTCTTCAGCGCGTGCCGCGACTTCGGCGCCGACAACGTCGGCATGATGACCGGGGACGCGTCGATCAACCGCGACGCGGGGGTCATCTGCTGCACGGCCGAGATCCTCGCCAACATCGCGCTCCGCGAGATGGAGGAGGCGCGGGTCGACTACGTGGTGATGGACGAGTTCCACTACTACGCCGACCGAGATCGCGGCTGGGCGTGGCAGGTGCCGCTGCTCGTGCTGCCCGAGTCCACCCGCTTCCTGCTCATGAGCGCGACCCTCGGCGACACCGCGCGCTTCGAGGACGCGGTGGAGCAGCTCACCGGCGAGCCGCCCGCGCTGGTGAAGACGGCCGAGCGCCCCGTGCCCCTCGACTTCAGCTACCGCGAGACGCCGATCCACGAGACGGTGCAGGAGCTCTACGAGGAGGGGAAGGCGCCGATCTACATCGTGCACTTCACCCAGCGGAGCGCGGCCGAGGCGGCGCAGGCGCTGACGAGCATCGACTTCCTCAGCAAGGAGCAGAAGGAGGCGATCAAGGACGCGCTCGGCCCCTTCCGCTTCGACACGCCGTTCGGCAAGGATCTGCGTCGCTGGGTCCGCCACGGCATCGGCGTGCACCACGCGGGCATGCTCCCGAAGTACCGGCTGATGGTGGAGCGGCTCGCCCAGGACGGGCTGCTCAAGATCATCTGCGGCACCGACACGCTCGGGGTCGGCGTGAACATCCCGATCCGGACGGTGCTCTTCACCAAGCTCTGCAAGTTCGACGGCAAGAAGACCGGGCTGCTGACGGTCCGCGACTTCAAGCAGATCGCCGGCCGGGCGGGCCGCAAGGGCTTCGACGACGAGGGCTTCGTCGTCTGCCAGGCGCCCGAGCACCACATCGAGAACGTCAAGCTGCGCGCCAAGATCGCCGGCGACCCGAAGAAGGCCAAGAAGGCGAAGTGGAAGAAGCCGCCCGACCGCGGCTACGCCCACTGGGACGAGGAGACCTTCGAGAAGCTGGCGCAGAGCGACCCGGAGCGGCTCGAGTCGAGCTTCGAGGTCAGCCACGGGATGCTCCTGCAGGTGATGGACCGCCCCGACGGCGACGGCTGTCGCCGCATGAAGCGCCTGATCCGGGCGAGCCACGATCCGCAGCGGCTGAAGTTCCACCACGGCCGTCAGGCCATCCAGATGCTGCGATCGCTGCTCGACGCCGGGGTGGTGGAGATCACCAAGGAGAACGGGCGCGCGCTCGTCGACGTGCACGCGGACCTGCAGGAGGACTTCTCGCTCAACAGCGCGCTCTCGCTCTACGTGGTCGAGGCGATCGAGGCGCTCGACGAGGAGAGCGAGAGCTACGCGTTCGACGCGATCAGCCTGGTCGAGGCGACGCTGGAGGATCCGAAGGCGGTCCTGCTGCGGCAGCTCGACAAGATCAAGGGCGACGCGGTCGCGGCGATGAAGGCGGAGGGCATCGAGTACGACGAGCGCATGGCGAAGCTCGACGAGCTCGACATCGACAAGCCCAACCTGGAG
Source organism: Myxococcota bacterium (assembly GCA_036149055.1). Classification (GTDB taxonomy): domain Bacteria; phylum Myxococcota_A; class Polyangia; order Polyangiales; family Sandaracinaceae; genus JAVJQK01. The sequence goes on from JAYZQJ010000251.1 coordinate 8,352, forward strand.
TTCATCCTCGGCACCTTCGAGGAGTGGCGGAAGCACCACCCCTGGGTCGGCGGCGAGACGGTGCGGCCGAAGTCGATCGCGCGGGAGCTGCTCGAGAAGGGCATGGGCTTCCTCGACTACGTGAAGGAGTACGGGCTCTCGCGGAGCGAGGGGCTGCTGCTCCGCTACCTCTCCGACGCCTACAAGGCGATCGTGCAGACGATCCCGGAGAACGCGAAGACGGATCATCTCTACGATCTGAGCGACGACCTCGGCGCGATCGTGCGGGAGGTCGACGCGAGCCTCATCGACGAGTGGGAGCGGCTCGGGTCGCCGGAGAAGGTGAAGGCGCCCGACGAGGAGCTGGACCAGGGGCCGGTGGACGTGACGAAGGACCGGCGCGGGTTCACCGCGATGGTCCGGAACGCGATGGCCCGCCTGGTGCGCGCCTTCGCCCTGCAGCGCTGGGAGGACGCGGCCGAGCAGCTCGAGGAGGCCGAGGCGACGTGGAAGCCCGACCAGCTCGCGGAGGCGATGGCGCCGTTCTTCGAGGCGTACGGGGAGCTGCGCTTCGATCCGGCGGCGCGGAGCCCGAAGCACACGCTGATCGAGGAGGATGGGGAGGTCTGGCGGGTGAGGCAGGTGCTGGTGGATCCGGAGGAGCACCTCGAGTGGTCGATCGCGGCGGAGGTGTCGCTCGCGCGGGCCCGCGAGGAGGGGAAGCCCACCCTCGAGGTGCGGGCCATCGGCCCCTCCTGAGAGACGATCGGGACGATCTTCCCCATCCCCGAACTCCGGCGCTCGAGACGCTCGGGGACGATCTTCCCCATCCCCAAACTCCGGGGACGATCCTATTCATCTCATCGAGCTCCGGTGCTGCGATCGTGGCTCTCGGCTCGCCCGAGGTCGGCGGCGCCGGTAGAGGCGGTGGCAGCGGTGGCGGCAGCGGCAGCGGCAGCGGCAGCGGGGGCGGCAGCGGCAGCGGAGGCGGCAGCGGAGACGGCAGCGGAGGCGGCAGCGGAGGCGGCAGCGGAGGCGGTAGCGGCAGCGGAGGCGGCAGCGGAGGCGGCAGCGGAGGCGGCAGCGGCAGCGGAGGCGGCAGCGGCAGCGGGGCCGGCAGCGGTGGCGGGGGCGGT
>JAYZQJ010000252.1:0-35340 GCA_036149055.1 Myxococcota bacterium
TCCCCGCTGCCGCTCCCCGCCCCCGCAGCCGCCCCCTACTCGAGCACGATCCCCCGACTCACAGCCCCATAGTGCCCCCGGCTCGCCCGAAGCATCGCCGAGTACACCCCCACCTCCCCCTCCACGCGAACCGCCCAGTCAATCTCCTGCCCCGGCTCGAGCCCACGCTCCAAAACCACCACCTCCTCGATCCCCGGCGCCTCCCGATCCACCCCCCGCGTGTCCCCACACGCCACCGCCCGCGTCAACACCACGCTCGGGCGCCCCGCCGCCGGATCGACGCGCCCACGGAGCCGAAGCCACCGCGTCTCCCGCGACGCCTCCAGCTCGCCCCCCTCCGCGTACGCGTCGAGGAACAGCACCGACTCCCCGTCCCCGAGCGCCACCCGCCCTGCGCGAAGGCCGGCCACGATCGCGGGCCAGGTCCGCGCCTCGGCGAACACGTGGGTGCGCGGGAAGCCGAGCGCGGGGTGCAGCGTCTCCCCCGGCGGCTCCGTGTGCACGCGGTGGCAGTCGCTCGCCGCGATCGGCGTCACGGCGCGCCCCTGGAGGAGATCGCAGCGCCAGGCGTCGTGGCCGCGGAGATCGAGGGCGTCGAGGCCCGCCGTCCCGTTCCAGACCTCCACCGCGTCGTAGTCGAAGCTCGTCCAGTCGAAGCTCGTCCAGGGCGTGCCCCAGGGATGGTTCAGCACGACGAAGCAGCCACGCTCCCGCGCCTGAGCCAGCGTCTCCGCCCCCGTCACCGCGCCCCGCGGGCGGTCGACGATGGCGCCGGAGCGATCGAACGCCTCGAGGTCCGCGGGCACGCAGCCGACGTGGCCGGTGGGCTCGGTCGGCGGGTCGCCGTCCGCGACCGGGCTGAGCTCGTTGCCGTCGACCATCAGGAAGGCGCCCGGCTCGCTCAGTCGGTTCGCCTCGTCCCAGTAGGGGAACTCCGGGCCCATGTTGAAGAGCGCCGGATCCTCCTCGGTGGTGCTCACGTCGCTCCCGGTGCTGTTGCTGTGGTCGGTCAGCACCACGAAGAACAGCCCTCGCTCGCGCGCGATCCGCGCGATGTCCTCGGGGAACGAGTCGCCGCCGGTGTCGTTGCTCGCGCCGGTCGCGTGCACGTGCAGATCCCCCGCGAGCCACTCGCCGGGCGGGTCGGCGGCGAGGTCGAGGGTGGAAGGATCGATCGCCTCGCCGATCCCTCCGGCGTCCGGAGGGCCGGAGTCCGGCGGGCCCGCGTCGGGGGGCGACGGATCGCCCTGACAGGCCGCGAGGAGCAGGGCGAGGGACAGCGTTCGCGCGTGCATCGGGATCGAGGATGACGCATCCGCCCCGGCGCGCGTGTCGAAAACTTGGCCTCCCGGATCCTCCCCGGTATCGCGGGGGGAGGCGGAGGAAGCATGGCCACGATCACCGGAACCCTCAGCGGCCTGATGGCCAACGCGCGGCGGACCGCGCTGCGCCGCAAGCAGCGGCCCACCACGGCCTACGCGCTGCTCGTGATGCTGAGGTCCGACGACGAGACGTCCCGCGTGCTGACGCAGCGCGGGGTGCGAGAGATGGACCTCATCAGCGCGCTCAAGGTCGCGAACGAGGAGCCGACCAGCGCGATGGAGGTCGCCTTCGAGCGCGCCGCGCGCATCGCCGAGAACGTCGGCGACGGGGTCGCGCGACCGGTGCACCTGCTGGCGGCCATCGTGCGCGAGCCGCGGAGCGCCGGCTATCGCTGCCTCGAGGCCGCCGGGGCCAACCCGACGCGCCTCCGCGACGACGTGGTCGGCGTGCTGGGCGTCGAGGACGACCGCACGCTCACCCGCGCGCCGGGCCTCACCCCCGCGCGCTCCCGGCCGACCGTGCCCCCGGTGCCGCGCACCCGCGTGCGCCGCGAGGATCCGCGGCGCGACGAGCCGCCGAAGAACCGCCGGAAGGCGCCGCCGCCGCGCAAGCCCGAGGACGACTCGATCCCGGAGACGCCGCTGCGCCCGGTCGCGCGGAGCGGCAACGGCAAGCCGCCCGAGGTGCGCGCGCCTCGCAAGCGTCCGAGCGCCGCCCGTCGCCCGGCGCTGAACAACCCCGAGAGCGAGAAGCCCGCGGACGTGGGCCCGCACGACCTCGACCCGGGGCGCTTCCCGCTCCTGTGTCGCCTCGGTCGCAACCTCACCGCGGCCGCGGCGCGCGGCGAGATCGATCCGGTGGTCGGCCGCGCGCACGAGCTCGACCGGCTCCTCGACGTGCTCGGTCGGCGCCGCGCCAACAACCCGGTCCTGGTGGGCCCGCCCGGCGTGGGCAAGACCGCCATCGTCGAGGGCCTCGCGCTCCGCCTGGTGAAGGACGGCGGCAGCTGCGGTCGCCTGGCCGACCGGCTGCTGATCGAGATCTCCGCCGGCGCCCTCGTCAGCGGCACCGGCGTCCGCGGCGCCCTCGCGGAGAAGCTGCGGCAGCTCCAGAAGGAGGTCGACCGCGCGGGCAACCGGGTGCTGCTCTTCCTCGACGAGATCCACGCCATCGTCGGCGGCGAGGGGCCGGACGACCTGGCCAACGAGCTCAAGGCGGCCCTCGCGCGCGGAGAGCTCCCCTGCATCGGCGCGACGACCGACGCGGAGTACCGACGCCACTTCGAGAAGGACGCGGCGCTCGTGCGGCGCTTCTCCCGCATCGACGTGGGCGAGCCGACGCCGAGCGAGGCCATCGAGATCCTCCGCGGCATCGTGCCGAAGTACGAGCTGCACCACGCGGTCGCCTACGACCCGCGCTCGCTGGAGGCCGCGGTCGAGCTCACCGTGCGCTTCGTCTCCGAGGGCTTCCTGCCCGACAAGGCGATCGCCGCGCTCGATCTGGCGGCGGCCCGGGTGCGCCGGCGCGGCGGCTCGGTGGTGGAGCCTGCGTCGGTCGCGCGGGTGGTGGCCGAGCAGGCGCACGTCCCGGTCGATCGGCTGCTGATGCGCGACGCCGACCGTCTCCTGCGCCTCGAGGAGCACCTGCACGCCCGGGTCGTCGGGCAGCGCGAGCCGATCGCGCGGATCGCCGACGCGCTCCGCAAGGGCGCGGCCGGCTTCCGCGGGGCGCGCCCGCTGGGGACGTTCCTGCTGCTCGGGCCGACCGGCGTCGGCAAGACCGAGACCGCCAAGGCGATCAGCGATCTCCTGTTCCCGACCAGCGGCGTGACCCGCTTCGACATGAGCGAGTTCAGCGAGCCCCACGCGGTCGCGCGCCTCGTCGGCGCCCCGCCCGGCTACGTCGGACACGAGGAGGGGGGCCAGCTCACCGAGGCGGTCCGTCGCCGGCCCTACCAGCTCATCCTGCTCGACGAGATCGAGAAGGCGCACCCCGAGGTCCTGCTCGCGCTGCTGCCGCTGCTCGACGAGGGGCGCCTCACCGACGGCCGCGGCCGCACGGTGGACTTCACCAACACGGTGATCGTGATGACCAGCAACCTCGGCGCGTCCGCGGCCGCGACGCCCACCCGCCGGGTCGGCTTCGGCGCGACCCAGGACGAGGGCGCGCGCGGCGATCGGGACCGCGCGCTGATGGCCGCCCGCCGGGCGCTGCCGCCCGAGCTCTGGAACCGCATCGACGAGCCGCTCTACTTCGCCGCCCTCGGCGCCGAGGAGATCCAGGCCATCGCCCTGAAGCTGCTCGAGGACGTCGCCGAGGTGATGCGCAAGGAGCACCGGGTCGCGCTCGAGATCGAGCCGAGCTGCATCGACGCCCTGGTGGCCGCTGGCGGCTTCGATCCCGAGCTCGGGGCGCGGCCGATGCGCCGCTGCATCGGCCGGCTCGTGGAGGCCCCGCTCGCGAGCGCGGTGCTCGCCGGGACCGCGCCGAGCGGGTCGGTCCTCGTCTTGCGCGGCGACGGCCCTCGGGTGATCCTCGAGCCTCGTCCGACCGCGGACGCCGCCGAGTAGGCGACGCACTCCAGAGTAGGTCCGACGCTTACACCGCGGGTGCGATTTCACCCTAGGTGTTCGTTGACAGGTTCAGGAACGCCGACGACAATCCGTTGGTGGGTCCCGAGTTGGACGAGTCGGACGAAGTCCTCGGGACGGTGAGAGCGATCGAGGCGACCCGGTTCGGGGGCTACACGCTCGTCGCCAAGCTGGGACAGGGCGCCATGGCCGAGGTCATGCTGGCGCTCCGGACCGGCCAGGGTGGCTTCCAGAAGCTGGTGGTCATCAAGCGCATGCACGCGCACCTCCTGCAGGAGCCGGGCGTGCGCGAGATGTTCATGGACGAGGCCCGGCTCGCGGCGCTGCTCGCCCACCCCAACGTCGTCCAGACCAACGAGGTCGGCGAGGTCCAGGGGCTCCCGTTCATGGCGATGGAGTACCTGGACGGTCAGCCGCTCTCGCACGTGCTCGCCCGGTGCAAGGAGCTCGGTGAGCCGCTGCCGCCGCCGGTGCTCGCCCGGTTGATCACCGACGCGCTCGACGGCCTTCAGCACGCTCACGAGCTGCGCGATCTCGAAGGCAACCCGCTCGGCGTGGTCCATCGGGACGTGTCCCCGCACAACCTCTTCGTCGGCTACAACGGCGTCACGAAGGTCCTCGACTTCGGCGTCGCCAAGGCCGCGATGCAGGTGGCGCGGACCGAGCACGGCGCGATCAAGGGCAAGTACGCTTACCTCTCGCCCGAGCAGGCCGAGCAGCGCGAGGTGGACGCGCGCTCCGACGTGTGGGGCATGGGCGTCGTGCTCTGGGAGTGCCTGACCGGCCGCCGGCTCTTCAAGCGGGACACCGAGGTGGCGACCATTCGCGCGGTGACCGAGGACGAGATCCCGCCGACGCGCTCGGTGGCGATCGACGCGCCCGAGACGCTCGCGCGGATCGCGGACCGCGCGCTGAGCCGCGACCTGTCCGAGCGCTACGCCTCGGCGGCGGAGATGCGCGACGAGCTCGAGGCGTATCTGCGAGGGCTGCCCGAGCCGACCCGGCACCGCGACGTGGGCCGACAGCTCCGGGAGATGTTCGAGGAGGCGATCGCGCTCCGGCGGGACGCCATCGCCGCGTGCGTGAAGGGCGAGATGGGCGACGTCTCGCAGGCCTTCGTGCTCGGGGGCGACGGCTCCTACTCCTACTCCGCCACCGGCACCGAGGCGGTCCGGTCCCGCACCAACCGCTGGCTGGTGGCCCTGGTCGTGCTGCTCGCCGCCGGGCTGACCGGGGCGATGGGCTGGATCGCCACCCGCGCGCCGGACGCGCCCGCGCTCGCCGCCGACGAGCAGCCCGCGATCGCGACCGCCGCCGCGCCCGTCGAGGCGCCCGCCGAGGTCGCCGCCGCGCCCGCCGAGGTCGCCGACGACGTCGAGCCCTCGGCGGCGGATCAGGCCGCGCCGACCGAGGACTCGGCCGAGGCCGCGCCGGAGGACGGGGCGGAGGCCGCGCCGGAGGACGCGCCGGCGGACCGGGCGGCGGTGGAGACCGCGCGGGCCGAGTCCCCGCGCCGATCGCGCCGTCGGCGACCGCGCCGCGCGCCCCGCCCCTCGGCAGACGAGGCCGCGCCCGCGCCCCGCGCCGCGCCGGGCTTCCTGTTCCTCGACACCACGCCCTGGACCGAGGTCAGCCTGGGCGGCCGCCGGCTCGGCAACACGCCGCTGATGCGCGTGGAGCTCCCGCCCGGTCAGCACACGCTGCTGCTCCGCAACCCGGAGCAGGGCATCGAGCAGCGGTACATGGTGGAGATCGCGTCCGGCGAGACCACGCGTCGGCGGGTGGGGTTGCGTTGATCCGGATCTCGCTCTGTCTCGCGCTCCTCTGGGTCTCTGCCTCGGCGCCTGCGGCGGCGCAGGATCGCCTCGCCGAGGCGGAGGAGGCCTACCTCGAGGTGGACTTCCCTCGCGCGCGGGCGCTGGCCCGAGAGGCGCTCGAGGAGGGCGGCCACTCGCCCGGCGACGTGGCCCGCATCTATCGCCTGATCGCCATCGCGGCGGCGGCCGACGGAGACGACCCGGTGGCCCGCGACGCCTTCGCCCGGATGATCGCGCTGGGCGCGGACGAGGACGGGGCCGACCTGTCGCCGCGCCTTCGCCAGCCGCTGCTGGAGGCGCAGGGCGCGTGGGCGGCGCGCGACGGCGACTTCCGCGTCGAGGCGCGTCGGCTCCGCGGCGATCGAGGGCTCGCGCTGCGCCTCGAAGATCCGCTGAACATGGCCGCGCGGGTGGTCGCGGTGGCTCGCCTCGAGGGCGCGGCGGAGCCCGCCCGGCTCGAGCTCGACGCGGCGGAGGAGCTGCACGTTCCGGTCGAGGGGCTCACCGCCGAGGCGTCGGTCGAGCTCCACGCCTGGGTCCTCGACGCCCACGGCAACCGCCTGCTGGAGCTGGGGAGCGCGATCGAGCCGCAGATGTTCGAGGGCGCGGCCGCGGTCTCCGAGCCGACCCCCGAGGCCCCGGCCCCGTCGGACGAGTGGCGGCTCTCGCCGTGGCTCCTCACCGTGCCCGTGGGGCTCACCGCCGTGTCCGCGGCGCTGCTGACGTGGTCGACGGTCGACGTGCTGCAGTCCCACGACGCCTACCTCGCCGACCCCACGCTCGACGGCTACTACGCCGGCCTCGACCTGCAGACCCGCACCAACGTCCTGATCGGGGTCACCGCGGGGCTCGCCGCGGTCAGCGTGGCCTGGGCGATCTTCCTCACCGACTGGGCCGACGAGGAGGAGCCCGCGCGCGCCGTGATCGCGCCGAGCGTCCTCCCTGCCGGCGTCGGCCTCACGATGCTGGGACGGTTCCGATGATCCGGTGGTGCGCGATCGCGCTGCTCCTGGTGGGCTGCGACATCTACGACATCGGGCCGGCCCTCGCGGCGCTCGACGCGGGCGGCGGAGAGCCTTCGCTCGCGGTCTACGATCGCTGCGGGCCCGATCCGCTCGAGGCGCTCACCGGCGGCGGCGGCACCGTGCGACTGAACCTGGCGGAGCTCGAGGACGACGAGCGCTCGCTGACGGGCTGCGACGGCCGCGGGCTCTCGGGGGCCGACGCCTTCGTCGCGATCGACGCGGAGCCCGGCGACCGCTGGACGGTGGTGGCCGAGCCGCTCGACACCCAGACCGACGTCGTCGTCTACACGATGCCGCTCTGCGACCCCGGCGCGTGCACCACGCTCGTCGATCGCTGCGGGCCCGGCATCCTCGAGACCTTCGTCTTCGAGCCGGAGGAGGCGGGCCAGCACGTGCTCGGCTTCGACAGCTATCGCGGCGGCGGCGAGCTGGACCTGACCGTCGTCCAGACGACGTGCGGCGACCGACGCCGCGAGCCCGGCGAGGGCTGCGACGACGGCAACGAGATCGACGGCGACGGCTGCGACTCCTCCTGCCGCCTCGAGATCTCGCTCGACCGCCTCCGGGAGATCGAGCCCAACAACGAGACCTCCGAGGCCAACGTCGCCCCGACGGAGATGGGCGAGGCGCGCTCGATGGTGGGGCGGCTCGGCGGGGCCTGCGACGTCGACGTCTTCGCCGTCCGCGTCACCGAGCGGGCCAGCCTCTCGGTCATCATGCTCGACGGCGCCGAGCTCCCCTGTGAGGAGGGGACGCCGGAGGTGACCATGACGCTGCTCGGCGAGCGCGGGCTCGTGCGTCGCGGGGCCGGCACGCTCGGGCGCGCGGGAGGCGCCTGCCCGAGCATCGAGCCCGGCGACGCGTTCGCCGAGGGCCTCGATCCCGGCGTCTACTTCGTCGCGCTCTCCGCCGCCCGCGGGGTGCCGACGCTGGACTACCACCTCGCGCTGGAGCTGACGGCCGAGTGATCGATCCCAGGGGGAAGAGCCATGTCGAGAAGTTTTGTCACTCTGATCCTCTTCGCGGCGCTGACCGCGTGTGACGGCGGCGCCGCCCCGGCCGGGACGCCCGACGACCCGGTGCGGGTGGTGTTCCAGTCCAAGTGGTTCCCGCAGGCGCAGTTCGCCGGCTACTACGCGGCCGGCGGTCACCCCGAGGGCGAGGCCGCGGGGGCCATGGTCCCGCGCGAGGGCGGCTACACGTTCTACGAGCAAGAGGGCCTCGACGTCGTCGTGCTCGACGGCGGAGGCGTGAACCCCTCGGGCGCGGTCGCGAGCGGGGAGGCGCAGTTCGGCACCGACTGGATCGCGAACATGGTCCGCGAGGTCGAGGAGAACGACCACGAGCTCCGCCACGTCGCGCAGATCTTCCAGCGCCCCGGCTTCGAGATGGTCGGGCTGGCCGACAGCGGGGTCACGGGCTTCGACGACCTCCGGGGCAGCACGATCGGCGTGTGGGACTTCGGCAACGAGTACCCGGTGCAGGTCTGCTTGCGAAGCCACGGCATCACGAGCGACCTCGACGACGACCTGCCGCCGGGCCAGGAGCCCGACGTGACGACCCTCTCGTACGCCTTCGATCCCGGGCTGGTCTTCCCGGACGACGTCGCGATGGCCAGCGCCATGGTCTACAACGAGCTCGACCAGATCGTCGGCCTCGGCCACCCCCTCGACGCGCTGGTGCGCCTGCCGACGGCCGAGCACGGCTGCGGGCTGCTCGAGGACTTCATCTTCACGACCCAGGCGCTCCTGGACGACCCGGACTTCGAGGGGACCGGCATCTCGGGGCGCGAGATCGCCGAGCGCTTCATCCGCGCCACGCTGCGCGGCTGGGCCTGGGTCATCGAGGAGGGGAACCGGGAGCAGGCGACCGAGCTCGTGCTCGCGCTCTGCGGCGACACCTGCGACGGGTCCGGCTCGAGGCAGGACCCGCGGGTCCACCAGAGCTGGCAGCTCGAGCGCGTGTCCGAGCTGGTGCAGCCGGGCCTGCTCGGCGAGCCGGAGGTGACGCCGGGCTGCCTGGACCGGGCGGACTACGACGAGACCCTGCGGCTGCTCCGCGACGTGGGCTTCGTGCGGGAAGGTTCCGGGGACGACCTGCTGCGTCCCGACGTGCTCGATGGTGCGGGCGTGAGCTGTCCATGAGAGGTGTGAAGTGAGCAAGGACGCCCTTTTCGAACGCGTCGTCGAGCTCTGCGGGTTCTCCGCCTACGTCGGTCCGGGCGCGGTGCGTCGCGCCCTGGCGGAGGCGGGCCAGGAGCCAGCCGGCGGCGTCGACGCGTACCGCGCTGCGCTCCCCGCGCTGAAGCGGAGACTCGAGGTGTACGTCTCGGAGGAGGACGCGGCGGCGCGCGTCGCGAAGATCGAGGCGTTCCTGGCGGGCGTGGAGGCGCGCGGAGGGCGGGTCGCCGTGGCCGCCGCCGAGGCGGCGCAGACGGACGAGGAGACCCAGTGGGGCAAACGCCGCTTCGGGCGCACCGTCCAGATCCTCAAGTCGGCGCGAGGCGAGCTCGATCCCGAAGGGTGACCTTGCGTTTCGGGGCCTTCCCTGGCACAAGCGCGGCGGGAACCTGAGCTCTTGGGGAACGTGGCCGCCAGCGCGGCCCGGGCGCAGGGGGAGGGCGCGGCCAACGCGGAGCACCTCCCGCGGCGCTTCGGGCGGTATCACCTCTTCGACCGCATCGGTCGCGGGGGCATGGCCGACATCTACCTCGCGCGCGTGCAGACCGAGCTCGGCGGCGCCCGCCGCGCGGTGGTGAAGCAGATCCTCCCCGCCCTGTCCGGCGACCCTCAGTTCGCGAAGATGCTGATCGACGAGGCCAAGCTCGTCGCCGGCCTCCGGCACGCGAACGTCGTCCAGGTGCTCGACCTCGGGCGCGAGGGCGACCGGCTCTACATCGCGATGGAGTACGTCGAGGGCTACGACCTCAACCAGCTCCTCCGCCGGCTGAGCAAGCGGCGCATCCCGCTCCCGGCCGAGTTCGCCCTCTTCGTCGTGCGCGAGGCCCTCGCCGCGCTCGACTTCGCGCACCGCAAGCGCGACGACGCCGGGGAGCCGCTCGGCATCGTGCACCGCGACGTCTCTCCCTCCAACGTGCTCATCAGCTTCGAGGGCGAGGTGAAGCTCTGCGACTTCGGCATCGCCAAGGCGCTCGGCACGACGGTGCGCGCCCCGGAGGCGCAGGAGGACGGCGAGTCCACCGGCGAGCGCTCCCGGGTGGCCGGCAAGGCGGCCTACATGTCGCCCGAGCACGCGCGCGGCGAGGAGCTCGACGGCCGGGCCGACGTCTTCGCGGCGGGCATCGTGCTCTGGGAGCTCTGCGCGGGGCGGCGCCTCTACAAGGGCACCGAGAGCGAGATGCTCGAGATGGCGAAGCGGGGCGAGGTCCCTCCGCTGCCGGACCGCGGTCTGCCCGAGCAAGCCGAGCTGCAGGCGATCCTCGACCGCGCCCTCGCGCCTCGCCCGGAGGATCGCTTCGAGACCGCGAGCCAGTTCCTGCGCGCCCTCGACGACTACGCGATGACGGCCAAGCTCTTCGTCTCGCAGATCCGCTTCGGCAGCTTCCTCAGCGATCACTTCGAGGCCGACGTGGTGCTCCTTCGCCGTCAGCGGGAGCGCGCGGCCGAGGCGCTCGAGGCGGGGCCGCCCGTCGAGATCGAAGCCCTCGAGCGCCCCGCGCCCGCGGAGGACACCCGGGAGACGCCGTCCGCGCGTCCGCTCGCGGAGGAGACGACCAAGCGCCTCACCGCGTCGGAGGCGGAGGGGCGCCGATCACCGATGCCGCTCGTCCTCGGCGTCGTGCTCTTCGCCCTCGCGCTCGCCGCCGCCCTGGTCTGGGCCGCGCTCCAGTAGCGCGCGCTCGACCTCGGCCGCCCGCTCCGGCGTCAGCCCCGCGTCGCGCGCGCACTCCAGGATGGCCGGCCCCACCGCGTCGTACGCGCGCCGCACACCCGGGTCGAGGGCCTCGAGCGCGTCGCGGTGTCGCCGCACCGTGGCCGCGTCACCGCGGATCACCGGCCCGCTCAGCGCGTTCGGCACGCCGACGGTCTCCACGTTCTCGCCGACGGTCCGCAGCAGCGCGCCCATCGCCCGCTCCGCCTCGCGCCGGCCCATCCCGCGCGCCTCGAGCACCCGCACCGCGAGGGCCGCGAGCGCCGCGGCGCCGTTCGCTCCGAGGGCGGCCGCCGCGTGATACGCCGCGCCGTGGATCGACGCCTCGACCGGTCGCGCCCCGAGCGCGCGGGCCAGCCGGCGAGCCCGCTTCACCGCCTTCGGGTCCCCGTCGATGACGAAGGCCGCCCCCTTCAGGTGCGGCGGGCGCGCGGGATCCGCGAACGAGACGAGCGGGTGCATCACCCCGACCGAGGGCGCGCGCCCCTCGAGCGCCTCCGGGCCGAGGCTGCCCGAGCAGTGCACGAGCGCGCCCTTCACCCGGAGCCGCCCCGCCACCTCGCGCACCACCGGGTCCGGCACCGCGAGGACCACCAGGTCGCCCTTCGCCTTGCCCTCGGTCCGCCCGTCCACGAGCGTCACGTCGAGCGCCGCGATCCGCGCCCGCTTCGCGAGCCCGCGGCCCACCCGGCCTCGCCCGACGATCGTCACCTTCATTCTTCGCCTCGATAGAGTTGATGGCGCGCCACGTAGCGCCGGACGGCCCGAGGGACGAGCGCGTCGACCTCCTCGCCCGCGCGCAGCCGTCGGCGGACCTCGGTGCTGCTGACGTCGGGCATGACGATGTCTTCGTGTCCCTCCGCGTGCCCTCCGCGGCCGACGACGAGCAGGGGCGCGAGCGCCGGGATGCGGTGGCCCTGGTGCCACCGCGGGATCTGCTCGACCAGGTCGGTGCCGACGACGAGCCGGAGCGACGCCCCGGTCGCGGCGAGCGCCTCGAGCGTGTCGATCATGTAGCTGGGGCCGGCGCGCTGGGCCTCGATCCGACTGATCCGAGCGCCGCGCACCGGCGCGAACGCGAGCTCGCTCATGCGCAGCCGGTGGGGGAAGGGAGTGAGGGCCTTGCCGAAGGCGTGGCTGCCGGTCGGGACCACCACCACCTCGTCGACGTCAGTCGCGCTGAGCACCCAGGTCGCCGCGAGCACGTGGCCGACGTGCGGCGGGTCGAAGCTCCCCCCGAAGACCGCGAGCGTGGTCATCGCGCGAGCTTCACCTTGCTCGTGCGGCGGGCCATCGTCTCGCGCCAGACCGGGACGCCGCTGATCTCGAAGAGAGCCAGCGACACCTGACCGTCGGCCTCGAGCTCCACCACCGCGACCTGCTCCTTCGACAGCGGCCCCGGCGTGAGGAAGTAGCGCGGGCCGAAGCGGCGCAGCTCGGACGCGGCGCTCTTGCCGTAGGCGATGAGGTTCGCGTTGGCGATGTCCTCCTCGTCGAGCACGGACTTGTCGTTGACGAAGAGGAGGATCCGATCGGCGAGCATCTCGACCGCGCGGGTGGGCGGGGTCGGCAGCTTGCGCACCTTGGCCAGCTGCTCGACCAGCTCCCGCCGCTCCAGCAGCGCCTCGATCGTGTCGGGCGTGCCCGAGCGCGCCTGCTCGAGGGCGTCGGCGAGGAACGCCTCGTCCGAGGGATCGGCGCCGACCCAGTCCCGGACGACCGCGTCCACCGTGTCCTCGTCGAGCCCGAGGTAGACGGCCTGGTCGACCTCCATGTCGTCGAGCAGGAACTCGATCGCCTCGCGCAGCGTCGCGGCGTCGCCGTCCGACGGCCCGAGGAGACCGATGCGCATCAGCCGATCCCGGAGCGGCGGCGCGCCTCGAAGTGCGCGTCGCTGATCGCGAACTCGAGCAGCGCGGAGGCCTCGGGGAAGCGGGTCACCAGCGCGAGCCGCGCCGGGGTGTCGGCCGGGAGCTCGCGCTCCCCGCTGAGCTTCGCGAGGGCGCTGATGCCCGCCGGGGCCGAGCCGCTCGCGAGCAGGCCCACGCGGTTGCCCCACTCGGACGCCGCCATCGCGAGCCCCGCCGGATCGTAGCCCGGCCGCCCGGCCATCTCGTAGACGAGCGGGCCCAGCTCGTCGCGGACCTTGCGGTTGACGTGCTTGCTCACCCGGCGAGCCGCCTCCGCGAGGTGCGAGGGATCCACCCCGGCCGGCGCGTGGTGCGGGTCGTAGCTCTGCACGAGGCCGCCGAGGAGCGCGTTCACCTCGTGGGGCTGGGCCCGCACGACCACCGAGAGCTGCGCCTTGGCGATGCGGAAGGCGCGCGCCAGCACGAAGAGCTTCTCGCGGTCGTCGGTGATGCCGATCAGCTCGCTCCCGATGAGGAGCGTGCACGGGTTGCTGTGCACCGGGACGCAGACCCGGGGGGCCGCGCTGGTGACGTACAGCTCGTAGGCGCCGAAGCCGAACCAGCGGCTGACCTCGTTGGCGAGCGGCCGGATGCTGGTGTCGCGCCCGTCCACCTTCTGCGCGCGGTAGGCGGCGACGTCGAAGGGAAGAGCCTTCTCGAGCGCGTCGCCGGCGAGCTTGAAGACCGCGCGGGTCGGGGCGTTGAGCGCGGGAGGCGCGAGCAGCTCGTCGAGGTCGGACTTCGCCGCCGCCTGACCGACGCCCTGCGCCGCGCCCCGGGCGTCGACGAGCTTGGACATCTCGACGTCCATCACGCCGACCGCCTGGGCCGCCGAGGCCGCACACGCGGCGGCGTCGGTCTGACCGCGCCACTGCAGGATCTCCACGAGCCCGGGCCACGCGGCCGCGTCGCCCAGGTCGGCCTCGAGCGCGTGTCGGAAGTCGTTGACCGCGCGCCCGAGGTGCATGGCCAGGGCGTTCGAGGCGCCCTGACGATCGTAGAAGTCGGCGAGCCCCTTGAGCACGCCGAGATCGGTCGGCGCGTTCTTGCGGGCCTCGTCCAGCACCTGCTCCGCCTTCCGGGCGTCGCCGAGGCGCTCGTGCACCGCCGCGAGCTGCAGGCGGTGGCCGCGGTTGCTGTCCGGGTCGACGTCGAGCTGCGCGAGCTGCGCGAGCATCTGCGCCGCGTTCTCCAGCTGGCCCTCGCGCTCGTAGAGCTTGGCGAGCCGCTCCATCGCCGGCACGTCGCGGGGCAGGAGCTTGAGCACCCGGCGGAACGCGGCCTCGGCGCGCCGCGGATCGGGCATGTGCTGATCGTAGATGTCGCCGAGGGTGAAGAAGACCCAGCGCAGCTCCTCGCGCTCTTTGCGGATGCGCGCGATGCGGATGAGCACCTCGGCCGCGCCGCGCCAGTCCTCGTCCTCGAGGCAGAGCTCAGCCAGATCGCGCAGGGCCTCGATGCGCTCGGGCTCGAGGCCCAGCGCCGAGCGGAGCGACGCCTTGGCGCCGGTCACGTCGGAGATGGACTTGCGCAGCTCGGCTTGCTCCAGGTAGAGCGCCACCAGCTCCGCGGGCTCGCCGCCGGCCGAGATCCGCGCGCCCAGCAGCTGGGCGAGGCGCTCCCGGTCCCCGGCCGTCTCCAGGATGCCCTGGAGGCGGGTGAAGACGTCGCCGTGGGTGACGTCCCGCTCGCTCGCGAGCTCGAGGGCCGCGCGGGCTCGCGCCGCGTCCCCGACCTTCTCGTCCCAGAGCTTCGCCGCCTCGTCGAGCAGCGCCGCCGCGCGCCCGCGCACCTCGGTGGCCTTGGCCGCCGCCTCGAGGGCCTCCGCCGCCGCCGCGTCGTCACCTCGCGCCACGCACGCGCGGGCCAGCGCCTCGGCGGCCGTCGGGTGCTGGGGAGACGACTGCACGGCCTCGCGCAGGATGGACTCCTTGGTCTCCGCGTCCGAGGTGAGCTCGGCCGCCCGGACCCGCGCCGAGGCGCGCTCGTCGGGGGAGGAGAGGGCGCTGGCGAGGGCCGCCGCCGCCTTCCGCGCCAGCCCCGCCTCGCCGCGCTCCCGGGCCGCCGCGAGGACCCGCGGGGCCAGCCACAGATCGAGCTCGGCGCGCTTGCCGGCCTCGATCAGCACGTCGTCCGCCGACTCGCCGGGGGCCTCGGCGTCCGCGTAGGCGAGCCGCCGCGCGAGGCGGAGGTGGGCGGTGACGTCGGCGCCGCCCTGCACGTGAAGCGCGAGCGCCTCGGTGACCCGGCCGAGATCCTCGAGCCGGCCGTGCTCGGCGAAGTAGCGGAAGAGCGCGCGCAGGCTGGGCAGGTGCCCCGGCGCGGTCTCCAGGATCGACTGCAGCGACAGCACGGCGCTCGCCGGGTCGTTCCGCTCGAGCCGATCGAGCTCGGCGAGGCGCTCCAGCGCGAACACCCGCGCCTCGTCGTCCGCCGCCTCCTTCACCGCGGCGAAGCGGCGCTCGGCGACCCGGGCCACCGCGCCGGCCGCGATCTCCACTCGGTCGAGCGCGACGCGCACGATGGGATCGTCGGCGTGCTCGGTCGCGACCGCCTTCAGCTGCTCGGCCGCGGCGGCGGGATCGCCGGCGTCCTCGTAGGCGGCCGCCGCCTGGAGGCGGTAGACGCGGGCCAGCTCGGCGGGCGCGGACGCCGCCGACTCGGTCAGCATCGCCGCGCGCTCGGCCGGGGAGGTCGAGCCGGCGAGCCGCATGAGCAGGCTCTGGAGCACGCCGTCGCCCGGCGCGAGCTGACGGGCGCGATCGAGCAGCGCGCCGGCCCCCGAGGGATCGGCGTCCGCCCGGAGCAGCGCGCCCCGCACGAGGTGGCTGGCCGCGTCGGTGGGATCGACGGCCGCCTCCGCGAGCTGCTCGTGCGCCTCGCCGAGGGTCAGCGGGTCTCCGAGCTCGACCGCGAGCGGCTTGAGCGCCCAGGCGGCCGGGCCGTAGCCCGAGACCGCGTCGAGCGCGCGCCGGAAGGCGCCGAGGGCGTCGCCGCCCGCCGTGGTGAGGATCCGGCCGGCCTGGGTGGCGCAGAACGCGGAGCGCGCGCCGTCCGACACCGAGGCCTCCTCCATCCAGAGGGCCGCCGCCGCGGTCGCGTCGCGCTGCAGGGCGAGCCGCCCGAGCGGGCGGAGCGCCAGCGGATCCCCGGACGCGACCTGTCGCGCCTCCTCGAGCAGGGCGTAGGCCGCCTCGAGATCCTCCCGGCCCACCGCGCGCTCGGTCAGCGCGAGGAGGGACCCGGCGCGCTGCTCCGGCGGGACCCGATCGGCCTGTCGGCGCAGGCCGAGGTCGATCGCCGCGTCGTCGCCGTCGTTGGCGGCCGCGTCGAGGGTGAGCACGTCGACGCTCACCAGCGCGACGCCGTCCTGGCTCGCCTGGGCGAGCAGCTCTCGCTCCCGCGCCACCGCGCCGCGATCGCGCGCGACGCGGGCGGCGGAGGCGAGCGCGCCGCCGGACTGGGTGGCGTCCACGAGCCGCGAGACGTCGCCGCTGCGCCGCGCGATCACCTCGCGCACCACGCGGATGGTGCCGAGGCTGCCGTCGGCCAGCGCGGCGTCCCGGAGGGCGGCGTCGGCGCCGTCGAGGTCGCCGGCGGCCGCCTTCACCTCGGCCATGCGCACGAGCGCGAGCGCGCGGTCGGTGCCGCCGGCCGCCCCCGACCACGCCTCGAGGGCCTCGCGCTCGAGCTCGCGATCTCCCGTCGCCGCGGCCGCGTCGGCGCGCGCCTGGAGCGGGACCACGCCGGTGGCCTGCCCGAGCAATCGCACGCCGAGCTGCGGGTCGTTCGCGAGCCGCGTCGCGACCCGGCTCGCGCGGGTGAGCACGGCCTCACCGAGGGATCCGCCGCAGTAGGCCGCGAGGGTGGCGAGCGCCTCGACCGTGCCCCGCGGGTCCGAGTCGGCGCGGCTCCCGGCGCGCGCCCGGCCGAACCAGGCGTCGAGCGCCTCGGGATCGACCTCGTTCGCCCACGCGAAGATCTCGCGCGCGCCGGCCTCGTCGCCGGCCCGCTCGAGGGCCCGCGCCTCTTCGACCGCGAGCGCCGCGCGCCCGTCGGGATCGTCCCAGACGTCGCGCGCGGCGGCGAAGGGCTGGACCGCCTCGCGGGTCTTGCCCTGTCGCCAGCGCGCCTCGGCCAGCAGGATCGTCGCCGTCACCGAGAGCGGCTGCGCCTCCAGCGCCTTCGAGGCCGCGGCCTCCGCTCCCTCCGGGTCCTCGAGCCGGCCGAGCTTCAGCTCGGCGAGCCCCGTCCACGCGAGCGCGCGCTCCCAGGCGGACAGCGGCAGCGCCGCCTCCTTCTCGAACGACGCGGCGACCTCGTCCCAGGCCTCGCGCAGGACGGCGTCGCGCCGGAGCGCCCGCAGGGCGACCACGTCGCTGGGATCGGCCTCGAGCGCCGCGCGGTAGCCGTCGCGGGCGTCCTCTCCTTCGCCGAGCTGCTCGGCGAGCTCGGCCGCGCCGACGAGGAGGCGCGCCCGCACCGGGCCCTCCTTGCTCTCCGCCAGATCGCGCAGGAGCCGCATGCGGAGGCGCATCGCCTCTGGGCCGTCCCCGACCATCGGGAAGCTCTCCTGACGGGGCTTGCGGGAGCGCACCGAGCGTCGGGCGGCCAGCGCCCCGCGGTCCGGCGCGGCGGCTGCGGCCTCCTGCTCGGCCGCCTCGGCGGCTTCGATCTCCGCCCACTCCTCGTCGTCGAGCTCTCCGGCCTCGGCGAGCTCGGCCCACTCCTCGTCGTCGACCTCGCCGGACTCGACCACGAGCTCGTCCTCGTCGTCGTCCGCTTCGGCGACGGCGATGGCGGGCTCGTCGTCCTCTTCCTCTTCGGTCTCGGCGACGGCGATGGCGGGCTCGTCGTCCTCCGGCTCGTCCTGCGGGGGCTCCCCGAGCTCGAGCTCGGGCGCCTCGACCGCGGGGGCCTCGACCGCGTCGTCGCTCGGGAGCGGCGGGGGCGGGATCTCCGACTCGATGAGCGCGTCGAGCTCGGCCAGGCCCATGTCGAGCTCGGCCGACTCGAAGGCCGGCTTGCGCGGCCCGGTCGGGGTGGGCGGCGTCTGCGCCGCCGCGATCTCCTCTTCCTCCGCGTCATCCTTCGCCGCGTCGTCCTTCGCGGCCGGCGTCGGCTCGGCCTCGGGCACCGGGGTGGGGCGCTCCGCGGTCGGCGCCTCCGCCGTCGGCAGGGGCGGGGGCACGGGCTCGGCGGCGGGGAGCCCGGCCGCGGGGAGTCCGGCCGCGGGGAGTCCGGCCGCGGGGAGTGGAGTGACGCGCTCGGGCGTCGCCGGCTCGGTCTCCTCTGCCGTGAGCTCGGAGGGCAGATCGCCGGGCGGTGTGGGGGGCGGCGCGGGGGGCGCGATCGCCGGCTTCTTCGGCTGTCCGGGGCGCGGCAGGCCGAGCTTGCCCGGCGTCGGCAGCTTGGGCGGGAGGCCGGGCTTCGGGAAGCCCCCCGGTCGCGGGATGCCCTTCGGCTTCGGGATGCCGCCCGGTCGCGGGATGCCGGGCTTCGGGATCGTCGGCTTCGCGCCCGGCTTGGTGAGGCCCGGCTTCGGGATGCGGGGCTTCAGGAGCGACGGCTTCGGGATCGAGGGCGCGCGGAACGCGGGCTTGGCCGCGCCTGCCGCGCCGGCCTCCGGCGGTCGGGTGGGCCGGGTGCCCGCCTCGTCCGCGCCGGCCGCCGGCGGCTTCGTGGGGCGCTCCCCCGCGTCGGCCTCCGCCTCCTCCGCGATGGCGGACAGGTCGGCCATGCGGGTGCGCGGCTCCGGCTCTTCCTCCGCCTCCTCGTTCGCCTCCTGGGGCTCCTCGGGGGGCGCGCTCTGCCGCGCGACCTCCGAGAGGTCGGCCATGCGCGTGCGGGCCGCGCCCTCGTCGAAGTCCTGGCCGTCGCCCGGCGCGCCGAAGGGGTCGAAGCCCTCCTCGGCGTCCTTCTCGAGCGCGGGCTCGCCGAAGAAGGCCTCCTCGGGCGTGGCCGGAGGCGGCGGGGCGCTGCCGAAGAACTCCGCCTCGGCGTCGGTGCCGGCCAGGGGGCGCTCGGGCGCGGGGGTGGACGGTCGGCGCGGGGTCGGCGCGCGCACGTCGGACGGGTAGGCGCGCGTCTCCTCGTCGAGGCCGTCGAGGAGCCCGTCGAGGTCGAGGTCGACCGGGGGCGGCGCGGCGCGGGCGGGGGCGGGCTCGCGCTCCGGCGCCCGTCCGGCGGGCTTGCGACCCGAGATGGGCAGGGGCGGCGGCGGCTTGGTGGGCTGCGCGCCACGCTCCTCGTCGGCCGCGTCCTTCCCCACCAGCGAGTTGATCAGCTCCTGCGGGATCGACGCGATGCGCGTCGACTCCATCTCCTCGTCGTCCTCTTCGTCGAGGCCGGGGAAGTCGTCGAGGTTCACCGGCTTCGGCGGGGGCGGCGCGGGGGCTCGCGGCGACCGCTTCGCGAAGGTGTCGTCGGGCGACGGCGGGCGGTAGAGGGCGCGCGAGGGCTCGCTCGTCTGCGGCAGCGGCGGCGCCTTCGCCTCGGCGCTGTCGTCGAGCTCCGTCTCCCAGTCCGCGAGCGCGTCGTCCCACTCGAGCTCGTCGAGCTCGATCTCGCCAGGCGACTTGTCGTCGTTCTCGCTCATTCGGCCAGACCCAGCTTCTTTCGGAGACCCAGCGTCACGGGCGACAGCCAGAAGAGGAGGAGCTCGCGCGCGTCGATCGACGACGTGACGCCCTCCCGCGTCGGCGGTCGGCCGAGCACGCGTGTCAGTGCGGTGTGCAGATCGTTGGAGGCGAGCAGGCCGGCGCGCTGCGCGGTCCGGGTGAGCCGCCGGGCCCACTCGTCGACCCGCTGGCCTCCCTCGAGCGAGGCCAGCTTCTCGGGCAGCGACTTGCGCACCCGGCGCGGCATGGCCTTGTAGATGCGGCGCGTCGTCTCCTCGAGATCGCGCCCGGCTCCGGCCTGGAGCGGCGCCTCGGCGGCCGCCGCCGCCGCGAAGATCGCGAGCGCCGCGCCCTCGGCGCCGCGCCGGACGAAGGGGGCCACGCCCATGCGCACGCCCGCGGCGAGGTAGCCGAAGGTGTAGCGTCGATCCGGCGTCAGCGGAGGGGCGACCTGGCCACCCGCGGTCCAGCTGAGGTGGCCCTTGTAGTGCGGCATCACGTCGAGGCGCGCCGGGTCGTCGCCGCCGCGGTAGAGCTCGGCGGCCGGCAGCCCGAACACCGCGCCGAGCGAGCCGAGCTCGGTCTTGAGCGGGTCGTCGCCCTTCACGAGGTCGCCGCGCCCGAGGCCGAAGCCCGAGGGCTCGAGCCCGTCCATCTCGGCGGCGCTCTCCGAGAGCAGCCGGGCGAGCTGGAGCACGTCGCCGCCGTCGCCGCGCACCCGGATCGCGTCCAGCTCCTCGGCGCTGAGCGTGCCTCGGGCGGCCCGCGCGAAGTGCTGCGTGTGCTCGGCGTACGCCTCGCGCTCCGCCTCGTCCGCCTCGCCGAGCACGACGAGCGCCGCGAGCAGCGTCGCGTCGAACCCGCGGTCGTCTCGCCACGCGGCCGCGCGTCGCAGCTTGCGGAGGATCTGCGGTTCCGTCGGGTCGTCGTCGAGCAGCACCCGGAGCGCCTGCTCGAAGCGCTGGCTCGCCTCCACCCGCTCGGGGCCGTCGAGCAGCATCGCGAGCGCCTCGCCCGCCTCGAGGTCGGTCGGCGACGCCGCGAGGGCGCGCTCGTAGGCCTGCACCGCCGCGTCCCGATCGAGCCGCTCCTCCGCGTGGATGGCGCCCGCGCGCCGCTCCAGGCGGGCCACCGCCTTGGCGGAGCTGGCGTGCTCGACCGCGTGGGCCAGCGCCGTCACCGCGTCGTCGTGGCGGTCGATCTTCACCGCGACGTCGGCCATGCGCTCGTAGATCTCCCGGTCCGCCAGGCCGATCTCGTGCAGCGCGTTCAGCTCGTCGAGCGCGCCCGCGGCGTCGTCGAGCTTCTTCTCGAGGAAGTCCGCCGCCCCGAGCCGCGCGATGCGGCGCTGGCTGTCGGGCACGTCCGGCGCGGCCGCGAGGCTCTGGAGCGCGTGCACCGCGCCGCCGAAGTTCTCCTGCTGCACCTGCAGCTCCACCAGCAGCGCGAGGCCGCCGACGTGGTCGCCGTCGAGCATCAGGAGGTTGTCGAGCGCGGAGAGCGCCTCCTCGCGCAGCCCCACCGAGCGCAGCAGCCGCGCCTGCTCGTAGAAGAGCTTCACGAGCTCGGACGGGTCGTCGACCAGCTCGATCCGGTTGCTCACCAGCTCGAGCAGGCCCGCGTCGTCGTCCCGCTCGGCGAGCAGATCGTGCAGCCGCCCGTAGGCGATGGGCCGCCGCGCGTCGATCGCGAGGATGCGGCGGAGCCGGCGCTCGGCGCGCGCGTCCTGCCCGAGCTCGTCCATGAGGGTCGCGGCCGACTCCTCGAGGAGCAGCATCCGCAGCTCGTCGTCGGTGACGATGTGCGCCAGCCGATCGCACGCCTCGACCAGGGGCTCCCAGGCCTCGCACTCCCGGGCCGCGACCCGGATGGCCTCCCAGCTCGCGAGGTCCTCCGGCTCGCTCACCGCGACCTTGAGGAGGACCCCGAGGGCCTCGCGCGGCTGCCCGGCGGCGGCGAGCGCGCGCCCGTGCGCCGAGGACAGGGTGGGCCCGGCGGCGGCGTGCGTGGTCCAGGTGCCGAGCGCGGTCGCGCGGCCCTCCGGGTCGTCTCCGGCGCCGAGGGCCTCGTCCATCGCCACCGCGGCGGCGAGGGACTCGGGGGCCTCGCCGAGCACCTCGTGCGCGAGGATCACCGCGTCGTCGAGGGCGTCCTCGCCCGCGTTGAAGACCTGCCCTCGCAGGGCGTGCAGCAGCAGCTCCGCGGCCACCTCGGGATCGTCGGTGGCGCGCCCGAGGGCGAGCCAGGCGTCGGCCCGCTCCGCGGCGCGCTTCGGGTCGGTCGCGAGCAGCTGGAGGCGCCCGAGGGGGCTCCAGCGGTCGGAGGGCGCCCGCTCGGCGAGCTCGTCGAGCAGCTCCTCGGCCCGCGCGAGATCGAGGTGGCCGTCGAGGGCGACGCCGGCCGCCTCCCGCAGGATGCCGCGGCGGGCCTCGTCGCTGGCGTGCGCGAGCATGCGGGAGAGGCCCATCAAGCGCGCCTCGCGGTCGCCTTCCGTCGCCGGGAGGAGCGCGAGATCGACCGCGGCGTGCAGCCCGACGGTCTCGCTCTCGAGCGCGGTCCGGAGCGGCGCCTCGGCCCGCTCCGGCTGGCCGCCGAAGAGGTCGTAGTGCTCGCCGAGCGCGAGGGTGTGTCGCCCCGGCTCGCCGGCCGCGATCTCGCGCTCGCTCAGCGCCTCGAGCGCCGCGAGCAGCATCGCCTGGTCGCCCCGCCCCTCGGCGAGGCGCCGCTTGGCGAGCACGGGCGCGAGGGAGGTCGGGTCGCGCTGCGCGGCCTCGTCGTAGGCCTGCGCCGCGTCCTCGAAGCGGTCGGCGGCCTCGGCGGCCGCGCCCGCGAGCAGGAGCCGGGTCTCGGCCGCCCGCGGCGCGTCGGCCTTCTCGGCCGCCTCGCGGAGCAGGCGGACCAGCTCGTCGGCGTCGCCACGTGCCCGCAAGACCTCTTCCAGGAGCGCGGCGGCGTAGGGGTGGGTGGGTGAGCGCTCGAGGGCCGCCCGCAGCGTCTCCACCGCCTCGTCCTGGCGGTCGGCGCGGGCCTCGGCCCGGGCGGCCGCGCAGAGATGAGCGGCGGCCGTCTCGGCGTCGGCGGCGCGCTCGGCGAGCGCGTGATGGGCCTTCGAGAGGAGCGCGTCGTCCCCCCGCGTCGCCGCGATCAGGCGCGCCAGATCGGGCGCCCAGCGGGCCGCGGCCGGGGTCTCGAGCGCCTGCTGCAGCACCGCGTCGGCCGCGTCCGCGTCGTCCAGGACGACCCGGGTCAGCTCGTGCAGATCGCGGAGCATCGCGCTCCGCTCCTCGTCGTCGAGCTCGGTCGCGAGCAGCGCGCGGACCCGGCGGACGGCGCCCTCGGCGTCGCCCAGGGTCATCGCCGCGGCCAGGCCCTCCCTCAGGATGGCGTCGACCGCGACGCGCTCGTCCTCTCCCGCGCGGGCCGCCTCGGCGGCGCCGGCGTAGAGCGCGCGCGCCTTGTCGGCGTCCTTCAGCGCGTAGGCCGCGAGGTGCGCGGCCTCCCAGAGGCGCTGCGCCCGGGCCGCGCCGGCCACCTCGGCGGCGCGCGCCTCGAGCTGCTCGACCACGCTCGCGTGATCGCCGCCCGCGCGGAGGAGGTCGTCCACCATCGCGGCGGCGACGGCCGAGCTCGGATCCGCCTCGAGCGCCCCGCGCATCTCGACCAGCGCGCGCTCGGCGTCCCCGCCGGCCTGGGCGCGCTCGGCGAGCCGGAACCGCAGCGCGGCCGCCGGCGGGCCCTCCACGCCGGCCTCGAGGAGACGCTCGGCCTCCCGGGCGGCGCCCTCGACGTCTCCGGCCAGCTCCTGCGCGAGCATGCGCTCGCAGCCGAGGAGCGGGTCGGCCTCGCGGAGCTGCGTGGCCTCGTCGTAGTCGTGCACGGCGCCGGGGGCGTCGTTGAGCTTCTGGAGGCGGAGACGCCCGGCCTCTCGATAGAGGGCGGCGGCGGTCGCGGCGGCGCGCGACTGGTCGGCGAACCGCTGCACGCTGTACGCGCCGGACGCCTGGCCGGCGTTCTCGCCGCGGGCCTCGGCCATCGCGAGCTTGGCGCGCCCCTCGAGCGCGACGATGAGCTCGGGGTAGCGCTCGGCCTTGCGCGCCACGCGCTCCAGCTGGGTCAGCACCCGCCAGCGGGCGGCCGGCGTGGTCACCGCGCCGCGCAGGGTCGAGAGCGCGCCCTCGAGGTCCCCGGCCTCCTCCTTCGCCCACGCCACCTCGAGGCGGAGCAGGGTGGCGAGGACCGGGTCCTGCACCAGGTCGGCGCGGGCCTCGATGATCTCGAGCGCGCCCTCGACGTCGCCGTCGACCAGGCGCTGCTGCTCGAGGAGGAGCGCGAGGTCTCCCGCCTCGCCCGCCTGCTCGAACGCGGCCTCGAAGAGCTGGCGCGCCTCGTCGAGCTCGCCGAGCTGATCGGCCATCAGGACCGCCCGATCGGCGAGCGCCGAGGCGGCCTCCCGAGGCGAGGTCGCGCTGCGGGCCTCGGCGTCGTAGAGGCGCAGCAGGTTCTTGCTGGAGCGCCGACGCTCGAAGATCGAGACCAGCGCGATCAGCGGCGGCCGGAACTGGGGATCGAGGTTGTAGGCGCCGAGGTACTCGCGGACCGCCTGCGCCTCGTTCGCGAGGGCGTGCTGCGTCAGGTGGCCGATCTCGTACTGGATGACGGCCTGACGGCTGCGATCGGGCGTCGCCTCGAGCTCCTGACGCAGCGCTTCGATCTGGGCTTCCGCGGCGCCGGCGTCGGCCTCGAGGCGCTCGTTCGTGCGGGGCGAAGGAGTGGTCATGAAGCGGTGGAACCGTGCGGGACGAGCCCGCCCCGGGGGTGACCCGCCGGCTCTCGGACGGGGGCCGCACCATACCGCGGACATTCGGGTTTTTGAACCCGAAGAAGCCGCCGCCGTCACTCTTCTCGGGCGACCTCGCCGTTCATCCACCGGACCGCGAAGGCCACCCCCTCGGCCAGCTCGAAGAGGGTGGCCCGCGCCCGGCCGACCTCCCCCCGTCGGCAGGTCCGCTCCCGCTGGAACGCCCGCCCGATGTCGGGGAAACGTCGGCTGTCGTAGTCGGGCTCGGTCCACCGCACCCAGGCACGCGCTCCGTCCCGCTCCAGGGGGGCGCGGCGCTCGATCCGCCGGGGAGGGCGGGCCGACTCGTGCTCGGCGAGGTGGAAGGCGGTGCACGACGAGAAGCCGCAGCCGAGCAGCAGCACCCTGGCCCCGAGGCGGCGGAGGTGCCCCAGCGGGCCCGTCGGCCCGAGCGAGTCGGTCAGCGGGTGGTCGGCCACGATCGCGTCGGCCTCGGGCCCGAGGGCCACGAACGAGGTCTGCGGGTGGAGGCTCCGCCGCGCGCCGTCCAGCGTCCGGAGCAGCTCCGGGACCACGCCGACCCGGAAGCTGGGCCACGCGTCGGGGCGCCAGCCGGGCATCTCGTCCCGGAGCGCCGGCCACCAGGCCTCGGGGACCGGCGGGTTGGTCCACTCGACCGGGTCCGAGCAGTCGGCGCTGAAGGTGGGCGCCACCAGGGTCCCGCGGGGCCCCACCGCGCGGCGGAGCGCGGTGACCACCCCGGTCGCCCCGCCCACGACCATGGAGCCGGGGCCGCTGAGCGCCGACAGCGAGGTGTGGACGAGCAGGACGTCGCCCTCGGTCACCCCCAGCGCCGCGAGATCTCGCGTGATCGCGCTCGGGGTGATGGGCGGCGGCCGCCTCACGCCAGCCGTCCGGTCGCCTTCTCCGCGGCGCGGACCAGCGCGCCCTCGCGCAGCATCGCGGTGGTGGCGTCGATGTCGACGTGGAGCGGCCGGTCGCGCTCGAGCGTCGGCACCCGCTCGCGCAGCGCGAGGTGCGCCTCGCGGACGCCGGCTCCGGGCTTCAACGGCGCGCGCAGATCGAGCCCCTGCGCGGCGACCATGCCCTCGATCGCGAGCACCTGGCGCACGTGATCGGCGACGGTGCGGGCCTTGCGCGCCGAGATGCTCCCCATCGAGACGTGGTCCTCCTTGCCCGCCGACGACGGGATGGAGTCGACGCTCGACGGGTGACAGAGCACCTTGTTTTCGCTCACCAGCGCGGCGGCGGTGACCTGGGCCATCATGAAGCCCGAGTCGAGCCCGGTGTGCGGCGCCAGGAACGGGGGCAGGCCGCTGCTCATCGCCGGGTTCACCAGCTGCTCGATGCGCCGCTCGGACGCGTTGGCCAGCTCGGCGATCGCGATGGCCGCGGTGTCGAGCGCGATCGCGAGCGGCTGGCCGTGGAAGTTGCCGCCGCTGATCACCTCGCCGGTCTCGCTGAACACGAGGGGGTTGTCGGTGGCGGCGACGATCTCCCGCTCGAGCACCTGCCGGGCCCAGCCGAGCGCGTCGCGGGAGGCGCCGTGGATCTGCGGCATGCAGCGCAGCGAGTAGGGGTCCTGCACCTTCTTGCAGTCCCGGTGGCTCTCCATGATCTCGCTGTCGGCGAGCAGGCCGCGCAGGTTCTCGGCCGTCAGCGCCTGACCGGGGTGCGGTCGCACCGCCTGGATCCGAGCGTCGAAGGGCCGGACGCTCCCCTGGAGCGCCTCGAGGCTCATCGCGCCGACCACGTCGGCCTGGGTGCACAGCTGCTCGCCCTCGACCACCGCGAGCGCGCCGACCGCGAGGATCAGCTGGGTGCCGTTGATCAGCGCCAGCCCCTCCTTCGCCTGGAGCACCAGCGGCTCGAGCCCCACCGCCGCCAGCGCCTCGCCCCCCGGGAGCGCCCGACCCTCGAGATCGGCGCTGCCCTCACCGATCAGCACGAGCGCGAGGTGCGCGAGCGGCGCGAGGTCTCCCGAGGCGCCCACCGAGCCCTGCGACGGCACGTGCGGGATCACGCCGCGGTCGAGCATCGCCACCAGCAGGTCGATGATCTCGGGGCGGGCGCCCGAGCAGCCCATCGCGATGGTCTGGGCCCGCAGCGCCATCATGCCGCGCACCGCGTCGTGGGGGAGCCGCGCCCCGACCCCGCACGCGTGGCTCCGCACGAGGTTGTGCTGCAGCGTCCGGATCTGGTCGGCCCGGATGCGGGTCTCGGCGAGCGCGCCGAAGCCGGTGTTCACGCCGTAGACGTTCGGGGCCTCGTCGCCCGCGTCCGCGAGCCGATCGATCACCGCGCGCGCCTTCGCGACCCGCTCGCGCGCGGCCTCGGGGAAGACGAGCTTCGCCGTCCCGCGCGAGATCGCGACCAGCTCGTCGAGGGTCCACGCCTCCCCGAGGGGCACTTCGGAGCGTCCGGAATTCATGCCCGCGACCATGCATCGGGCCGCGAGCCGATGCCACCGCGCCTGGCGAGGCCGGGCGCGATCGGCTAGCGCGGAGACATGCACGTCGAAGCCGGCGAGGTCGCGCGCCTCGGGAACCTCCTCCTGGTGAAGCTCTGGCGCGGTGAGGCCAGCCTCCTGACGATCAGCCCGGGCGGTGAGGTGGCGCTGGGCTCGGACGCCGAGGTGGTGGCGGCCGCCGAGGTGCCCCCCGGGACCGGGCGCATGCTCGGGGCGCGGTACCTGGAGATGGCCGGCCTCGAGGGCGCCGGTGAAGGGCGCATCGAGCTGCTCTTCGGCGAACGCGGCGGCGCCTCCTACGCGGTGGAGCGCACCGCCGAGGGGCAGCTCCGGGTCCGACTCGTGGATCGGTCCGCGTGATGTCGGACCCGACCCCCTGGGGCATGTTCGCCGCCGTCGGCGGGATCTTCGTGCTGACCTTCGTCTGGCTCGTCTGTCAGGTCGGCCTCGCCGTGCGGGCGAGCCGGCGCGAGGGGGCGCTGTCCCGCCCGGCGCTCGTCCTGTGGATCGTCGCCGTCGCCGGTATGTTCACCGGCCCCTGCGTCGGCCTCTTCGGGCCCGCCACCGCCCTCGTGGCCGCGATCCGGCTCGGCGGGGCCGAGGGCAAGGACCGCGACGCCTACCTCGCCGTCCTCCTCTCGGGCGGCCTGGCGACCCTCATGGTCCTGGTCGCCGTCGTCGGCGCGCTCCTCAGCGGCGCAGCGTGAATTTTGCGCCAGCGTCGCCGCCGCGCGCTGAGCTCCGTTGAGGGAAGCGCCGCGTCGCGACTAGCCGACAAGCCGGGGCCCCCGGAGGGGAGGGCGGCCAGCTCGCGCAAAGCGCGAGCGCGAGCCGCACGGAGTGGGTTGGGGGGTCGGACCCGATCGGACCCGACCCCGCCCAAGAATCACAGCTGCTTGTTGGCGTGGTCCCAGTTGACCAGGTTCCACCACGCCTCGATGTACTTGGGGCGCGCGTTCCGGTAGTCGATGTAGTAGGCGTGCTCCCAGACGTCGCAGGTGAGCACGGGCTTCTTGTCCATCGTGAGCGGGTTGCCCGCGTCGTGGGTGTCGACGATCTCGAGCTTGTCACCGCTCTTGACCACCCAGGCCCAGCCGCTGGCGAAGTGGCCGCCCGCGACGTTCGAGAACTTCTCCTTGAACGCGGAGAAGCTGCCGAAGCTCGCGTTGATCGCGTCGGCGATCTTGCCGGTGGGCTCGCCGCCGCCGTTGGGGCTCAGGCTGTTCCAGTAGAAGGTGTGGTTCCACACCTGGGCCGCGTTGTTGAACACGCCGCCGGACTGGCTCTTGATGAGCTCCTCGAGGCTCTTGCCCTGGAGCGAGGCGTCGTCCTCGACCGCCTTGTTGAGCTTGTTGACGTAGCCCTGATGATGCTTGCCGTAGTGGAACTCCAGGGTCTCCTGGGAGATGTGCGGCGCCAGGGCGTCCTTGGCGTAGGGCAACTCGGGTAGCGTGAATGCCATCGTTCTCTCCTTCTCCGCTGCGCTCTCATCCGCGGCGGCGGCTCGTCGTGAGCTCGGTGGATAGACGCGGACGGCGGTTCCCAAAGAGGGCCCGCTCCCCGCGCGGGCCGCCACTCTAGGGCGGCTCCGCGCTGCCGTAAAGGGCCGTCTCGGGCCGGGATTGACAGATTAACAGAACCGGCGCGGTTTCGTTTGCAGGTCCCATCATTCGGCGCGAGGATCCGGCCGTATCACGGGCCTGGGAGCCGATTGACAGACATGAAAGAAAGTCACGAGCAGATGGGCCGCAGGCTCCGCGAGCTCCGCCTCGAGCGGGGGCTCCAGCAGGGCGAGGTCGCGCGCCGGCTGGGGGTCTCGGCCGCGTACATGAGCCTCATCGAGAAGGGGAAGCGATCGGTGCAGCTGCCGCTCCTCTTCAAGGCGCTCGAGATCTACGGCGTCGGCATGGAGGACTTCATGTCGAGCCTCGGTGAGGCGAGGGTCGACGACGGGCTCGCGCGCCTCCTCGACGAGCCGCTCCTCAAGACGCTCAACCTCAGCCGCGAGGACCTCGCCAGCCTCGGCGCGGAGCCCAAGGTGGCCACCACCATCACCGCGCTCTTCAACCTCTACAAGAACACCCGCGGTCAGCTCGACCACCTGCTCGCGGATCTGGCGCGGCGCGAGCGGGACGACGCGCGGGAGGGCGGAGAGCTCGCCTTCGACTACTCGCCCTTCGACGAGGTCACCGACTTCCTCGAGCGCCACGGCAACTACTTCCCGTCGATCGAGGAGCGCGCCGACGCCCTCCGCCGCGACGCCGGGATCGGAGATCAGGTCACCAGCGGCGAGCTCGTCCGGGCCCTCGAGGCCAAGGGCGTCTCGGTGGAGCTCGTCGGGTCCGACGGCGACAGCAGCGTCATCCGCCGCTTCGATCCGGACGGCGGCAGCCTGCGGCTCTCGGTCGACGTGCCCGAGCACCGCCGCAAGTTCCAGCTCGCGGTCGCGATCGGGCTGCGGCTGCTCGACGAGGAGGCGCTGCACCGCCCGATCGTCGCCGACCACGTCGCCCAGCACGGGGAGACCGACCGGCTGCTGAAGATCCACCTCGCGAACTACTTCGCGGGGGCGCTGCTGCTCCCCTACGGGCCGTTCTTCGAGCACGTGACCCGCACCCGCTACGACGTGGATCGGCTCGGCTCGATCTTCGCCGCCAGCTACGAGACGGTCGCGCACCGCATCTGCAACCTCGGCGATCCGGAGCGCCGCGGGGTGCCGTTCCACTTCCTGCGGGTCGACGTCGCCGGCAACATCTCCAAGCGCTACTCGTCGACCGGCCTCAAGTTCCCGCACGGGACCGGCAGCTGCCCGAAATGGGTCGTGCACACCGCCTTCCTCGCGCCGCACGAGATCCATCGGCAGTATTCGGAGTTCCCCGACGGCTCACGCTACTTCTGCTTCGCGCGGGTGCAGGCCGAGCCGCACCGCGGATCGCTGACCCGCGGCACCGTCTACAGCATCGGGCTCGGCACCCACGCCGAGCACGCCAAGCACCTGGCGTACGCCGACGAGATCCCCTTCGTCGACCCGCAGAAGATGGCGATGCCGGTGGGCACGACCTGCCGCTTCTGCGAGCGGACCGACTGCAACCAGCGCGCGGCGCCGAGCTACAAGTTCGCCTTCCGCGTCGACGAGTACATCAAGAAGGACAACTTCTTTTCGCCGCTGGTCAGCGACGATCAGGAGCAGCCCGACGTGGACGCCGAGCGCCTCAGGCGACGTTAGTCGTGCGCGTGTCGTCCATCTCGGCGAGGCGCCGGTAGACGGTCGCCCGGCCGATCCCCAGGAGGCGCGCCGCCTCCGAGACGTTCCCGTCTGTCGCGTCGAGGGCGCGGCGGATGGCGCGCTTCTCGAGCTCGCGCAGGGGGATGAGCGGCAGCTGCGGCGGGCGACTGCGCGGCCGCTCCGAGGCGGGCGCGGGCACCGAGGGGAGGGCGCGATCCCGGATGGCCGGCGGCAGGTGGGCGAGCTTGAGCTCGTCGCCCTCGCACGCCAGGAGCGCGCGGTGCACCACGTTCTGCAGCTCGCGCACGTTGCCGGGCCAGGCGTGCCGCATCAGCGCGTCGATGGCCGTCGGATCGACCCGCCCGGGCGTGCGCCCGACGTCGGGCCCGAGCTTCTCGATGAAGTGCCGCACCAGGGCGGGCACGTCGTCGGCGCGGTCTCGCAGGGCCGGCATCGACAGCGGGTAGACCACGAGCCGGTAGTAGAGATCCTGGCGGAAGCGGCCGGCGGCGACCTCTCCCTCGAGATCGCGGTGCGTCGCGCACACGATCCGCACGTCGACCGGGATGTCGCTCGCGCCGCCGACCCGGCGGATGGTGCGCTCCTGCAGGGTGCGGAGCAGCGCCGCCTGCGTGGCCGGGCTCATCTCGCCCACCTCGTCGAGGAAGAGCGTGCCGCCCTGGGCCTGCTCGAAGCGCCCGAGGTGCCTCGCGGCCGCGCCGGTGAAGGCGCCCTTCTCGTGCCCGAAGAGCTCCGACTCCTGGAGCGACTCCGGGATGGCCGCGCAGTTGACCGCGACGAAGGCGCCGCTCGAGCGGTGGCCCTGCTCGTGGATCGTGCGGGCCACGAGCTCCTTGCCGGTGCCCGACTCGCCGAAGATCGCGACGGCGACGTCGCTGGAGAGGACGCGCTCGATCAGCCCGCCGAGCTCCTGCATGGGCGCGCTGTCGCCGATGAGCCGGGCCATCGCCCGGCGGCCGCCGAGCTGGTCCTCGAGCCCGCGGACGCGCTCGGTGAGCCGTCGCCGCTCCGCCGCCCGGGCGACCGCGAGCAGGAAGCGCTGCCGGTCGAGGGGCTTGGTGACGAAGTCGTAGGCGCCGCCGCGCATCGCGCTGACGGCGGTCTCGATGGTGCGCTCGGCGGTGACGACGACCACCGGGAGGTCGGCGTCCTGGGCCAGGTAGTGCTCGAGCACGTGGAGCCCGGGCATGTCCTCGAGCCCGAGGTCGAGGCAGACGAGGTGGGGCAGCTCCGCGGCGGCGAGGGCGTCGGCGCCGCGGGCGAACTCGCGCACCGCGTACCCTTCGTGCTCGAGCCAGAAGCGCATCAGGCGGCGTACCACCGGGTCGTCGTCGACCACGGCGACGGCGGCGGGTTCGGCGGTTGTCGCGGGGCTGTCCATGCTTCAGGTGGGTCATACGGCGCATGGGGCCTCCGGGTTGAGGGGGAACCTGATACACCGCCCCCGTGACGCGCTTCTCGAACCTCTGCGGCGTGGACGACGCCCCGTTCGCGCGCAGCCACCGCGGCGACGTGGCGATCGTCGGCGCGATCACCACCCGCCGGCGCCTGGACGGCGTGATCACCGGCAAGGTGAGGCGGGACGGGGCCAACGCGACCGCCCAGGTGGCGGCGATGATCGGGGGCTCGCCCTTCCGGGAGCACGTTCAGGCGCTGGTGCTGAACGGGATCGCGCTCGCCGGCTTCAACGTGGTGGACCTGGCCGCGCTCCACGCCGAGACCGGCCTCCCGGTGCTCGTCGTCGCGCGCAAGGCCCCCGACATGGCCGCGATCCGGCGCGCCCTGATGCGCCGGGTCCCCGGAGGCGCGAGGAAGTGGCGCCTGATCGAGGCGGCCGGCCCCATGGAGCGGTGCGAGGGGGTGTACGTGCAGCGGGCGGGGATCTCGGAGGCGGGCGCCGCGCAGCTCGTCCGGGACGCGCGCGTCCAGGGGGCGATCCCGGAGCCGATCCGGCTGGCTCACCTCATCGCCGGCGCGCTCGGCCGGGGCACCAGCAAGGGCGGCGCGTGACCCACCCTCGCGACTGCGACCGCGCTCGACTCCCGGCCGCGCTGGCCGACCTCTTCGAGCCGCTGCCGGCCGATCCGTGGATCGACGCCTTCGTCGCCGCCGCCCGGCCGCACGGCGGGCTGAAGGCGGCCGCGCACGCCGGACTCCGACGCTTCGTCAGCGACTTCGACGCGGACGGGCTGCTCGGCACCCACCCGATGGCCCTGCTCGGCGAGGCCTCCTGGGAGGCGCTGGTCGGTCGCGGCGCTCGCCTGCTCGACGTGGGCGCGGGCAGCGGCGACGTCACCGCCCAGGCCCGGGCGCTCTTCGACGAGATCGTGACCACCGAGACCTCGGGGCCGATGGCGAGGCGCCTCCGGGGTCGCGGCTTCGAGTGCCACCGCGTCGATCTCGCCCGCGTGCGCCTCGACGAGAGGCCCTTCGACGTCGTCTCGCTGCTCAACGTGCTCGACCGCACCGACCGGCCCCGGACGCTCCTCCGCGCGGCGGTCTCGCAGCTCGCCCCGGGCGGCCGCCTGCTGCTGAGCGTGCCGCTCCCGGCCGCCCCGCACGTCGATCGCGGCGCGCTCACCGTGGATCCGGACGAGCCGATGGCCGGCTACGGGGAGACCTGGGAGGCGGCGCTGGCCGATCTCTGCGCCGATCTGCTCGGCGAGCTCACGCTCGAGCGGCTCGCCCGCGCCCCGTACCTCACGGTCGGCAAGGAGGGCCTCCGCGCCCTCGACGCCGCGCTGGTCGTCGCCGCGCCTTGAGGCCTACGGGCAGAAGACGTCGCAGACGGCCGGATCCGCGCAGCTCGGCACGAAGCCCAGGCTCGCGTCGGCGCGGCGGCCCTCGCCGTCCTCGACCGAGACCACGAAGCGGTGCGGGCGGTCGACCACCTCCCGGCCGTCGAGCCCGGGGCAGAGCACCATCGCGCGGGGCGCGTCGAGCTCGAAGCCGTCCTCGGTGTCCACCCACGCGATCGGCCCGCGACCGAGCTGCACGAGCTCGCCGGCCTCGTCGGTGACCCGCCGGTCGAGGGTGGCGGTGTCCGGACAGATGCCGCGGATGCGGGCGTGCAGCCAGACGTGCATGCCCCCCTGCGTGCCGGGCACGAGGGCCCGGGCGGCGCCGTCGGCGAACGCCTCGAAGCGGTCGCCCGCCTCGGGGGCGCCGCCGATCTCGAGCGACGGCTCGCCCTCGAGGTCGGCGCAGCGATCCGCGCAGCCGACGAGGAGGGCCGAGAGCAGCAGGAGGGCGCGCATGCCCCGGTGGTACTCCGAACCCTACTCGGCGTCGACCGGGCCGAAGCTCGTGAGGTGGACCTCGCCGGAGTCGTTCTTGCGCCAGCTCTTGCGGGCGAGGAGCTCGCGGAGCGGCGCCTCCCAGAAGAACTCGCTCTGACCGAAGGCGGGCTTGAGGTCGCCCATCCAGGTGGCGTTCGGATCGAAGCGCGCGAAGAACGGGCGGTTCACCCAGCTCGGGTCGCGCGCCTGGATCATCTTCAGCACGAAGACCTTCTCGCCCGCCACCTCGGCGACGCCGTCCACCAGGACCTTGCCCGGCGTGCAGCTCATGCTGGGCCCGCGCACCGTGCGGCCGAGCCCGGAGATGTGGCGGTAGGCGCCCTCGTAGATCTCCAGCGCGCGCGCGAGCGGCACCTCGAAGTACTGCTTCGGGCCGGTGTCGCGCTCGACGAAGAAGTAGTACGGGATCGCGCCGAGTCGCAGCTGCATCCGCCACATGCGGTTCCAGACCTGCGGGTCGTCGTTGACGTGGCGGATCAGGGGAGCCTGCGTGCGCACCACCGCGCCCGCGCTCCGGCAGCGGCGCACCGCCTCCTCGGCGATCGGCGTCGAGAGCTCCTTCCAGTGGCTGTAGTGGCCCATGACCGCCACGCTCTTGCCCCGCTCCGCCACCTCCTCGAAGAGGCGCATCAGGTCGTCCGCGTCCTCGCCCTCGACGAAGCGGTGAGGCCAGTACGCGAGCGCCTTCGTGCCGATGCGCACGCTCTGCACGTGCTCGATGTCGAGCAGCGGCTCGACGTAGCGGCGGAAGACCTTGGTGCGCATCACCATCGGGTCGCCGCCGGTGAAGAGCACGCTGGTGACCTCGGGGTGCGCCCGCACGTACTCGGCGAGGCGCTCGGGCTCCTTGCTCGCGAACTTCAGGTCCTCGAGCCCGACGAACTGCGCCCAGCGGAAGCAGTAGGTGCAATACGTGTGGCAGGTCTGGCCCTGCGTCGGGAAGAAGAGCACCGTCTCGCGGTACTTGTGCTGCATCCCGGGGACCGGCTCGCCGCCGTCGTCGGGGACGTTGTGCGCGAGCTGCCCGGCCGGGTGCGGGTTCAGCCGCATCTGGATCGGGCGCGCGGCCTCGGCCAGCTCCTTCTTGGAGGCGCCGGCGCGCACCCGCTTCAGCATCGCGGCGAAGTCGTCCTCCGCGAGCATCCCGCGCTGCGGGAAGGTCAACCGGAACATCGG
The DNA here is from genome assembly GCA_036149055.1 of Myxococcota bacterium. Lineage (GTDB taxonomy): Bacteria > Myxococcota_A > Polyangia > Polyangiales > Sandaracinaceae > JAVJQK01. The sequence continues at coordinate 34,189 of JAYZQJ010000252.1, forward strand.
ATCCTCGGGGACCCGATCCCAGTCGATCAGCTCGTCGATCACGTACCGATTCACGCGGAAGGGGAGCACCGCCGCGACCGCTCGCATGGCGTCGCGTTCGATCTCGGACAGCCTGGCGAGCTGCGGGATCGCGTCCATGCGGTTGAAGTTGTAGATCTCGAGCTTCCGAGCGGCGTTCATCGACTCTCCGGTGAGGGGTTACACGTGCGCCTGCGGGCACGCGCGGAGGCGTCCCGAGGGGAGATGGGGGCGGGCCCGGTCGAGCGCCGAGGATGCCGAGATGGATGGCGATCACTGCGGGCCCGGGTGGGCGGACGACGGCGAGGCGCCGACGCGGTCCGTAACCATAAATGGAGGGGCGGTGTGGATCAAGCGCCGTACCAACCCGACGCAGTGCGCTCGAGCCGCTCGAAATCGTTGCGTTTCCGGCGGGGGCTACGGACGGAGGCGCTCGAGCTCGGCGGCCTCGTCGGCCCGGCCGAGGGCGCGATAGCAGGCGGCCAGCGTGTGGAGCGCGGCGCTCTGCCCGCGCGGATCGGCCTGGCCTCGCGACACGGCCAGCGCCGCCAGGCCGCCGCGGACGCCCCGCAGCGGCTCTCCGGCCCGGAGATCGAGCAGCGCCTCGGCGAGGAGAGAGCGCGCGCGGGCGGCGGGGTCGTCGCGCCCTCGCTCGCGCGCCTCGCGCAGGCTCGCTCGCGCCGCCTCGAGGTCGCCGCGGGCCAGCTCGGCGACCGCCCGGACGCGGCCCACCGCGCCGAGATCGCCGCCCTCGGCGATCGCGCGCCCGATCGCGCCCTCCAGGGACTCGAAGTCCCGCGCCCGGAGCGCCGAGACCGCCTCCTCGACGAAGGATCGGATCGGCGCGGGGGTCACGCTCGTGCGCTCCTCGACCAGCGGCTCGGCGGTCAGGGAGGCGTGCAGCAATCCAGGGGTCGTCCCCGTGCGGTCGTCGAACGCCTCGCCCCCTTCGTCCGGCACGAGCAGCGCGTCGAGGTCGTCGCCCTGGAGCAGCGCGTCGACCGCGTCGTCGAGCGCGGGGGCCTCGAGGCCGTCCAGCGCCAGCGCGTCCGGCGGGCTCGGCGAGGCCGCCTCGGGAGGCGGCGGCGGAGGCGGCGCCGCGCGGGTCGCGGGCGGGGGAGGGGGCGGAGGCGG
>JAYZQJ010000253.1:0-67024 GCA_036149055.1 Myxococcota bacterium
ATGTGCGCCGGCGAGGCGCGCGCAGTCATGTTCGCCGCGCGCTGCTACGGAGGCACGGGGCGCAGCGTGAGCCGGATCGTGGTGAGCCCGCTCGGGAGATCGACCTCGACGTCGTGCGGGAAGTGGCCGTCGGCGGTGATCGAGAAGTGGCGGACGCCGGGCGGGAACTCCTGCGGCCGGCGCGCGAGCACGCGGGCGGCGCCGACGAAGCGGTCCTCCACGTAGACCCGAGCGGTCGGCGGCTGGATCAGGAAGCGCACCTGGGCCGGGGCCGCGCCTCGCTGGGCGCCGCCGCACGAGGCGGCGAGGCAGAGGAGCGCGCCGAGGAGGAGCCGGCGGGCGATCACCACGGCAGCCCCTCTCGGCCGCAGGCCTCTCGCAGGGCCGCGCGGGGGACGCGGACCACGACGACCGCGCCGGCGTCGACGAGCGGGCGGGTCCCGCTCACCTCGGCCGCGCCGTCGAGGGCGGCGTGCACCGCGGCCGCCTCGCGCGGGGTCGCGCGGACCCGGGCGAGGGCGTCGTCGGCGAACGCGTGGAGGCGACGGAGCGCGATCGCGCGGGCGCGGCGGCGGGCGGACGCGCGGCGGGCCGAGAAGCGACCGATGCGCTCGTCGGGCCCGGCGATGGCGGCCGCCTCGAGGTGCGCGCCGTCCACCCGGGGCGCGACGTCGGCCCACGGCAGGTCGAAGGCGTCCTGCGCGCTCACGGCGCCGCTCCAGCAGGCGGCGGAGAGCCCGACGACCGCGGCCAGCGCCCTCACTCCCACTCGATCGTCGCCGGGGGCTTGGAGGAGACGTCGTAGACCACGCGGTTGACGCCCCGCACCTCGTTGATGATGCGGTTGCTCGCGCGGGCCAGGAGGCTGTCGGGCAGCCGCGACCAGTCGGCGGTCATGCCGTCGCGCGAGCTCACCGCGCGGAGCGCGACCACGTACTCGTAGGTGCGGTAGTCGCCCATCACGCCGACCGACTTGACCGGGAGCAGCGCCGCGAAGGCCTGCCAGATCTGGTCGTACATCTCGGCGCGGCGGATCTCGTCGATCCAGATGTGGTCGGCCTCGCGGAGGATGCGGAGCTTCTCCTCGTCGATCTCGCCGATGCAGCGGATCGCGAGCCCCGGGCCGGGGAACGGGTGCCGCCAGAGGATGTGGTGCGGCATGCCCATCGCGGCGCCGACCTCGCGGACCTCGTCCTTGAACAGCTCGCGCAGCGGCTCGATGAGCGACAGCTCCATGCGCTCGGGCAGCCCGCCCACGTTGTGGTGGGTCTTGATCAGCGCGCTCGGCCCCTTGAAGGAGACGCTCTCGATGACGTCCGGGTAGAGCGTGCCCTGCACGAGGTGACCGGCGCCCTGCACCTTCTTCGCCTCGGCCTCGAAGACCTCGATGAAGACGCGGCCGATGATCTTCCGCTTCTCCTCCGGGTCGCTCACGCCCTCGAGGGCGGTCAGGAACTGCTCGGAGGCGTCGACGTGGATCAGCTTCAGGTGGAAGTGATCGCGGAAGGTCTTCACGACCTCGGTGGCCTCGCCCTTCCGGAGCAGGCCGTTGTCGACGAAGATGCAGGTCAGCCGCTCGCCGATGGCGCGCTGCACGAGGATGGCGGCGACCGACGAGTCGACCCCGCCGCTGAGGCCGCAGATGGCCTGGCCGTCGCCGACGGTGGCCCGGACCTTCTCCACCGTCTCCTCGATGAAGGAGCCCGGGGTCCAGTCCGCCTTCAGGCCGCAGATGTGGAAGAGGAACGCGCCGAGCAGCTCGGGGCCCTGCGGCGTGTGGGCGACCTCGGGGTGGAACTGGAGGCCGTAGATCTTCCGCTCGGCGTTGCCGACCGCGGCGAAGGGCGCGTTGTCGGTGCTGGCGAGCGTCTCGAAGCCCTCGGGGAGCTGGGCGACCCGGTCGCCGTGGCTCATCCAGACCTCGAGGTCCGCGCCGGGATCGAAGGGCTCGAAGACGCCCTCCGCCTTCTTCACCCGGATGGTCGCCGCGCCGTACTCCCGCTCGCTCGCGGGCTCGACCTGGCCGCCGAGCAGGTGACAGAACAGCTGCATGCCGTAGCAGATGCCCAGGACCGGCACGCCGAGCTCGAAGACGCCCTCGTCGACCCGGGGCGCCCCCTCCTCGAAGACGCTCGCGGGGCCCCCGCTGAGCACCACCGCGCTCGGCGCCAGGCGGCGGATCTCCTCGATGTCGATCGTGCAGGGCTGGATCTCGCAGTAGACGTGCTGCTCGCGGATGCGCCGGGCGATCAGCTGGGTGTACTGGGATCCGAAGTCCAGGATGAGGACGAAGCTCCGTTCCATCGCGCCCGCTAGGTACCACGCGCTCGCCATGCGGTCGACGCGGGGCGTGATCTGCTAAGGTCCCGGTCATGCTTGGGAGAGGGTGCTCACACCTCGCGCGAGGGGTCCTGGTGGGGCTGCTCGCGCTGGCCACGGTCGCGCCGGCGATGGCGCAGGAAGAGGACGAGTCGGAGGCGCGCATGCACTTCCGGGTCGGCCGCGCCTACTACGACAGCGGGCGCTTCCTGGAGGCGGCGCGGGAGTTCGAGCTCGCCTACGAGCAGAGCGACCGGCCGCAGCTGCTCTACAACATCTTCGTCGCCTACCGGGACGCCGGCCGGCTCCAGGAGGCGATGGGCGCGCTGCGCCGCTACCTCGAGCTGGTGCCCGACGCGGAGAACCGCGATCAGCTGACCGCGCGCCTGGCGGCGATGGAGCGGGTGGCGGCGCGGCAGGCCGAGGCCCAGGCCACCGAGACCGCGGAGCCGACCGAGACCGCGGAGGCCACCGAGCCGGAGACGACGGAGACCGCCGAGGTCTCCGAGCCGATCGAGACCACCGAGGCGGTGAGCCCCGACCCGGCGCCGAGCGCGTCGAGCGACGGCGGCGGCGGCCTCTGGACCCCCGGCTTCATCATCGCCGGGGTGGGCGCGGCGGCCGCGATCGCCGGCATCATCACCGGCGTGCTCGCGCTCGACGCGCAGGCCAGCCTGGAGGCGGACTACAACTGCGACGCCGACGGCCGCTGCGACCCGGGCTTCGAGGCCGCGCGCGACAGCGGCGCCACCCTCGCCGGGCTCACCGACGGGCTGATCATCGGCGGGGTCGTCGTCGCCGCCACCGGCGCGGTGCTGGCCTTCGTGCTCGCCGACTCGGGCGGCAGCGACGACACCGCGCGCTTCGACTTCACTTGTGGCCCGACCGGATGCATGGCGGGCCTCCGGGGGCAGTTCTGATGAGCACCGAGAGGACCTTCTTCGCCCTGGCGCTGGCGCTGACGCTCGCGCTCGGCGGATGCAGCGTGATCACCGGCTTCGGCGACTACACCTCGCGCGGCGACGCGGGCGGCGGCATGGACGGCGGCGCGGACGCGGGCGCCGACTCGGGCGTCGACGGCGGCGGCGAGGACGACGGCGGCATGATGGCGGTCTGCGACCCCGACTGCGCCGACGGCGAGGAGTGCGTCGACGGCGCGTGCATGTGCGGCGCGGGCCCGACCTGCGGGGCCGGCAACGCCTGCTGCGACGGCACCTGCACCGACATCTCGACGATCGAGAACTGCGGCGCCTGCGGCAACAGCTGCCCGATGGGCCCCAACTTCACCGCCACCTGCACGGGCGAGAGCTGCGCCGGGAGCTGCAACGCCGGCTTCGCGAACTGCGACGGCGAGATGGCCACCGGCTGCGAGCAGTCGCTGATCGACCCCGAGCACTGCGGGGCCTGCGGCAACGCCTGCGGGGCGACCGAGCTCTGCGCCAGCAGCGGCGGGGCGCCCTCGTGCGTCTCGAGCTGCTCCCCCGGCCAGACCGAGTGCGACGGCGCGTGCATCGACACCGACTCGAGCCCGGTGCACTGCGGCGGCTGCGGCAACGCCTGCCCCTCCTCCCCGCCCGGCGCGACCGGCTCGATGTGCAGCGGCGGCACCTGCCGCCCGATCTGCCGAGCCGGCTTCGACGACTGCGACGGCGACCCGACGAACGGCTGCGAGATGCTCCGGCAGTTCTGGCTGGACAACGACGGGGACGGGTTCGGAGACCCGACGAGCACGGCGATGACGGGGTGCGTGGTCCCCCCCAACTTCGCGGACAACGACCGCGACTGCAACGACGGCGACCGCTTCATCTTCCCGGGCGCGCCCGAGCGCTGCAACGGGATCAGCGACGACTGCGACAGCAACATCGACGAGACCTTCACCTGCGCCCAGGGCGAGACCCAGAGCTGCACGGTGTCGATGGGCACCTGCACGGCGATCGGGACCCAGGCCTGCACCTCCACCTGCGGCGGCTTCGGCAGCTGCGTGGTGACCGAGGTCTGCGACCGCGCCGACACCGACTGCGACGGCTTCGTCGACGAGAGCGTGCTCGGCATGGGCACCGCGCGCGTGATCTCGACCACCTCGGTCCGCGGGCTGCGCGCGGCCTGGGGGAGCGCGGGCGGCACCGACCGCGTCGGGCTCGTCTACGAGCGCTCCGGCAGCACCTACTTCCAGGCCCTGCTCGGCGACGGCTCCACCGTCGGCCCGGAGACCCGCGTCGCGAGCGACGCGCCGAGCGCGGACGTCGCGTGGACCGGCTCGTACTTCGTCGTCGCGGTGGCCGACGGCCCCGCGCGCAGGATCGACGTGTTCGCCTTCTCGGCCACCGGGCTGCTCGGCGCGACGTCTGGCCGATCGTTGAGCCGACCGCCGAACCGCGTGCAGCTCGACCGGATCGGAGGCAGCGATCAGCTCGCGATCCTGGAGACCTCCGGCGACTCCGGGCTCGGCTTCCAGGCCGGCCTCACCTGGATGCGCGTCGGCTCCAGCCACACGACCGCGCCGACGTTCATCAGCGACACCGTGCTCGAGAGCTCGGGCGGCACCCGGGTGATGGACTTCCCGACCGTGACCCGCACGTCGACCGGCGCGTTCGTCGCCTTCAGCCACTTCCGCATGGGCGGCGGCAGCGGGCTCGACGACATCATCACCTACTTCGTCGAGCCCGGCGGCGTGGCCAGCATGGCGGCGCGCGCCGAGTCCGGGGACGGGCACAACGAGGCCGAGCTGGACGCGGTCTGGGATCCGGTCACCGACGTGGTCGGCCTGCTCTTCCGGAAGGTGACCTTCAGCGGCGCGCCCCAGGACTGGTACCTCGGCACCTACGACGGGCGCGGCGTGCAGCTCACGATCACCCGCCGCCTCGGGATCGGGACGAGGTCGATCGCCGCCGCCGGCGACTCGAACTTCGCCATCAGCGGGATCGACAGCGCGGGCGCGCTGCTCTTCGACCGCCACCGCTCACCGGATCTGGCGGCGGTGCCGGGCAGCCTGACGCCGGCCGCCGGCCACGTGGACTTCCTCGTCGGCCTCGGCGGCAGCGCCCCGAACCGCTACCTCGGCTTCGCCGAGAGCGGCCTCTCGGTGCAGCCGGTCCTCTGCCGCTGAGCGGCGCTCAGACCCGGTAGTTCGGGGCCTCTTCGGTGACCACGACGTCGTGCACGTGGCTCTCGCGGAGGCCCTGCGGGCTCTGCTTCAGGAACTTCGCCTTCGTGCGGAGCGAGAGGATGTCCTTGCAGCCGGTGTAGCCCATGCCGGCCCGCAGGCCGCCGACCATCTGGTAGATCACGCTCGAGAGCGCGCCGCGGTAGGGGACGCGGCCCTCGATGCCCTCGGGCACGAGCTTGCCGACGTCCTGCACCTCGGCCTGACCGTAGCGGTCCTTGCTGCCCTTCCGCATCGCGCCCAGCGAGCCCATGCCGCGGTAGCTCTTGTAGGTGCGGCCCTGGTAGAGCACGAGCTGGCCGGGGCTCTCGTCGGTGCCCGCGAAGAGGCTGCCGATCATCACGACGTCGGCGCCGGCGGCGATGGCCTTCACGACGTCGCCCGAGAACTTGATGCCGCCGTCGGCGATGACCGGCACGTCGTGCTTCTTGGCCGCGGCCGCGCACTTGGTGATCGCGGTGATCTGCGGCACGCCGACGCCGGCGACGATGCGGGTGGTGCAGATCGAGCCGGGCCCGATGCCGACCTTGATCGCGTCGGCGCCCGCCTCGATGAGCGCCTCGGTCGCCTCCTCGGTGGCGATGTTGCCGGCCACGAGCTGCACGTCGGGGTGGGCGGACTTCACCTCGCGCACCGCGTCGATCACGCCCTTGCTGTGGCCGTGCGCGGTGTCGATGACGATGACGTCCACGCCGGCGCCGACGAGGGCCGCGGCCCGCTCGACCCGATCCGGCCCGACCCCGATGGCCGCGCCGCAGCGCAGGCGCCCGAGGGAGTCCTTGATCGCGCCGGGGAAGCGCTCGGCCTGGAGGAGATCCTTGATGGTGATCAGCCCGGCGAGGCTGCCGTCGTCCTCGACCACGAGGAGCTTCTCGATCCGGTGCGCGTGGAGCAGCTCCTTCGCGCGGGCCTGCTCGACGCCGGGCGGCGCGGTGACCAGCTCGCGGGTCATCAGCTGCTCGACCGGCTGGCTGAGGTTCTGCTCGAAGCGGATGTCGCGGCTGGTGAGGATGCCCACCGGCCTGCCGCCCTCCACCACCGGGAGCCCGGAGATGTCGTGCTCCCGCATGATCGAGAGCGCCTGGTCGAGGGTCTGCTTCGGGCCGATCGTGACGGGGTTGAGGATCATCCCGCTCTCGGCCCGCTTGACCTTCTTGACCTCGAGGGCCTGCTCCTCGGGCGTGAGGTTCTTGTGGATCACGCCGAGGCCGCCCTCGCGCGCCATCGTGACCGCGGTCCGCCACTCGGTGACGGTGTCCATCGCGCTCGAGAGGATGGGGATGTTGAGCGGCAGCTCCCGGGTGAGCCGCGTGCGCACGTCGGCCTCCGACGGGAGAAAGTCCGCATAGCCCGGGACGAGCAACACGTCGTCGAACGTCAGGGCCGATTCGAGCCGATCTTCGAGCACTTTCCGCCTCCTCTGGGTCGCGGGAGGCGCGAGTATAGCGGGGATGAGCCAGCTCGGCCCGCGGGAGGCTCTGAACGGGGATGAGGTGGCTGCTCCTCGCTTCGCTCCTGCTCTTCGCCTGCGACGGCGGCGACCTGCCGGCCTCGGACGGTGGCGACCCCGGCGGCGCGGCGGACACGGACGGCGACGGTGTCTCGGACGCCGACGAGGGCCGGGGCGCGCACCTCGACACCGACGGCGACGGCCTCGAGGACTGGGAGGACCTCGACTCGGACGGCGACGGGCTGCCGGACGCGTTCGAGGCGGGCGGCGCGCCGCCCAGGGACTCGGACGGCGACGGTCGACCGGACCTGCGCGACCTCGACTCGGACGACAACGGCTACCCCGACGCGATCGAGGGCACGGGCGACGCGGACCTCGACGGCGAGGAGGACTTCCGCGACCGCGACGACGACGGCGACTTCGTGCGGGACCGGGACGAGCTGGCCGGCGTCCTCCACCCGCCGATCGACACCGACGGCGACGGCGCCCCGAACTACCGCGATCCCGACAGCGACGGGGATCGCATCCTCGACGGCGACGAATTCGGGATCGACACCGACGCCGACGGGCTCTTCGACCACGAGGACCACGACACCGACGACGACGGCATCCCGGACGAGGTCGAGGCCGGCGACGCCGATCTCTTCAGCCCGCCGGACGACACCGACGGCGACGGGGTGCCGGACTTCCGGGACCGCGACAGCGACGGCGACGGGCTCGACGACCGCCGCGAGGTCGAGCTCGGGCTCGATCCGCGGAACCCCGACAGCGACGGCGACGGCGTCCCGGACCCGCTCGAGCTCGAGCCCGACGGCCCGGGCCCGGGGCGAGAGGCGCTCTTCTTCACCCTGCCCTACGAGGCGCCACCCACCCCCGGGCGCGGCGTGGTCTCGTTCCGCAGCGTGCTGCAGCGGGTGGACGTCTACTTCCTCTTCGACGACTCCGAGTCGCTCCACCCCGAGCTCGACGCCCTGCGGGGCGCGGTCGAGCGCGTCATCGACGACCTCACCTGCTCCGGCTCGGGCGCGCGCTGCGAGCTCGACTCGGAGTGTCGCGGCGAGGAGGTCTGCAGCCTCGACGGCGAGTGCATCGAGAACCCGGCGGAGAGCCGGTGCGTGGCCTCGCTCTGGACCGGCGTCGGCTCCTACGGCTACCAGCTGCAGAACCGCCTCGCCATCCAGCCCGATCCGCGCGCCACCGCCCGGGCGCTGGTCTTCCCCTCGGGGGGCGGCACCGAGTACCTCGACGCCGCGGTGTGGGCGGTCGCCGATCCGCTCGGGCCCCTCCCGAGCCCGCTCGGCTGCGTGAGCCCGCGGCCCGGAGTCCCGGGCTGCCCGGGGTTCCGGCCGGACGCGGCGCGGGTGCTCGTGACCCTCACCGACGAGGACGACGACGGCACCCACAGCGCGGTCGACGCGGGTCGCGCGCTCCGGGCGGCCGGCGTGACCTTCATCGGGCTCTGGTCCGACTTCCCGACCTCACCCGAGCGGGAGGACCTGGTGGCCCTCGCGCGCGAGAGCCGCTCGTTCGATCGCCACGGCGAGCCGCTGGTGTTCGACGCCGACCGGGCCGGCGTGGTCGGCGCCGTGACCCGGGCCATCGACGAGCGCGTCGGCGGCGTGCCCCTCCGCGTGACCCTCGAGGTCACCGACGCGCCCGGCGACGCGGGCGACGCGCTCGCGCTGCTCGACCACGTGACGGTGAACACCACCGGCGACGGGTGCAGCGACGCGGGCCCGACCGAGGACACCGACGGCGACGGGCGCCCCGACGCGTTCAGCCGGGTGCTCCCGGGCACCCCGCTCTGCTGGGACGTGGTGCCCCGCGCCAACCGGACCGTGGCCCCGGCCGCCGAGCCCCAGCTCTTCCACGCCCGCGTCACGATCTCCGGCGACGGCTCGCCCCTCGACGCGCGGGACGTCTACCTCCTGGTCCCGGCGCGCGTGGACGGCCCCGGCGGGCCGATGTGATCGAGGCTACCGCTCGGCCCCATTGCTCGGCCCCGATTGTTCGGCGGAGTCGGTGACGGTGAAGTCGGCGTCCGACTCGGCGCTCCCCTGGAGGCGCACGGTCACGCGGAGGCGGCCGGTGCGCGCGCGCGAGGGGATGACGACCCGGAGGCTGTCGCCGGTGGCGCTCACGACCTGCGCGTTGCTCTCGCCGATCTGGACCCGGACGAGGCCGGTGCGGGTGCCGAGGTTGCGGCCCTGGATGGTCACCGCGGTGCCGGGCGGGCCGCTCTCGGGGGCGAAGCTCGCGATGACCGGCACGCGGGTGACCACGAACGGCTGGGCCGTCCGGTCCTCGCCGGCGTTCTCGACCGCGACCACGAGGGGCCCGCTGGCCGCCTCCGGGATGCGCACCACCAGCTCCTCGCCGCTCGCGCGCACGACCTCGGCGCGCTGGCCCGAGAGGGTGACCGTGTTGCGCTCCGGCTCCGCCGAGAAGCCGCGGCCGGTGAGCGTGACCTCGGTGCCCGCCCCGCCGCTCCGCGGCGAGAAGGCGGTGACCGACACCGGCTCGACGACGTCGAAGCGGGACGGCGCCTCGGCCGGACCGAGCCCGGCCACCGTGACCCGGATCTCCCCGTCGGCCGCGCCGGTCGGGATCTCGACCACGAGCCGCTGCTCGCCGAGGTCGCGCACCACCAGGTTGGTCTCGCCCATGGTGGCCTCGATCTGGCGGACGTCGCGCCCGAAGTGATCGCCGATGAGGGTGACGCGGGTGCCGGGGGCGCCGAAGGTCGGGTTCATCTCGCGGATCACCGGCTCGTAGCGCACCTGGAACTCGCGCTCCGAGTAGGCGCGCCCGGCGCCGCGCACGTCGACGAGCCAGCGGGCGCTCTCGGGATCGCGGCGGGGGACCTCGACGACGAGCTCGGTCTCCGACGCCCGGAGCACGCGGGCCCGCTGCTCGCCGAGGTAGACCCGGTTGCGGGCGCGGCTGCGGTGGAAGCCGGTGCCGCGCAGGGTGACGCGGGTGCGGGGCGGGCCGAGGGCGGGCTCGAAGCCGCTCACCGACGTGCCGGTCCCGATCTCGAAGGCGTCCGCGCTCGTCACCGTGCCGGCGCCGTCGACGTGCACCGAGAACGAGGCCGAGCTGGCGCCGCTCGGGATGATGACGCGCAGCTCGGTCGGGTTCGCGCTGCGCACGACGACCGGGCGCTCGCCGAGCCGGACCTGGTTCTCGGCGAGGCGCGGCGAGAAGTGCTCGCCCTGGATCACGACCTCGGTGCCGGCCGCCCCGGACTCGGGCTCGAAGCCTCGGATCACGGGCGCCGGCGCCGCCTGGGTCACCCGGAAGCGCGGCCCGCGCACGTTGCCGCGCGGGGTGCGGATCTCGAGGTTCCCGCTCCGCGCGCCCTCCGGGATGGTCGCCGTCCAGCGGTTGGGCAGCCGGCTCTGCACCTCGAGCTGCGCGTCGCCGAGCCACACCGTCTGCTGGGGGTCGAAGTAGCGGCCGATGAGGCTGATGAGCGTGCCCGGCGGCCCGGACGTGGGCTCGATGCGCTGCACGACCGGCATCGGCCGGCGGACCTGCGCGGAGGCCAGGGCGGGGACGAGGGAGACGCCGAGGGCGAGGAGGAGGGAGAGTCGGGTCATGGTCGGCTCGGGGATCTGCGGGGGGAGCGTCGCCGAAGGCGGGAGACGGGTCAAACGTGACGCGCCCGGGCCCGGCGATATTCGCCGTGAGGTCGCGCGATGCGGCCGCGGTCGGTCCGCGGTAGGCATGGGGCATGACCGACAAGCGAGTCGTCCGCGCCCCGCGCGGCACCGAGCTCAGGTGCAAGAGCTGGCTGACCGAGGCCCCGCTCCGCATGCTGATGAACAACCTCGACCCGGAGGTCGCCGAGCGGCCCGAGGACCTCGTCGTGTACGGAGGCACCGGCAAGGCCGCCCGCTCCTGGCCCGACTTCGACGTCATCGTCCGGGAGCTCGAGGCGCTCGAGCCGAACGAGACCCTGCTCGTCCAGTCGGGGCGCGCGGTCGGCAAGTTCCGCACGCACGAGGACGCGCCGCGGGTGCTCATCGCCAACAGCCTGCTCGTGCCGGCGTGGGCGAGCTGGGACGAGTTCCGGCGCCTCGAGGCCGAGGGCCTGACGATGTACGGCCAGATGACCGCGGGCTCGTGGATCTACATCGGCACCCAGGGGATCCTGCAAGGCACCTACGAGACGTTCGGCGCCGCCGGCGAGAAGCACTTCGGCGGCGACTGGTCCGGGCGCTGGATCCTCAGCGCGGGGCTCGGCGGCATGGGCGGCGCGCAGCCCCTCGCGGCCACGATGGCCGGCGCCGCGTTCCTCGGCGTCGAGATCGACGAGGCGCGGGCCAAGCGCCGGCTCGAGACCCGCTACGTCGACGCGCTCACCCACGACCTCGACGAGGCGCTCGCGATGATCGAGGGCTGGTGCGAGAAGAAGGAGGCCAAGAGCGTGGCCCTCGTGGGCAACGCGGCCGAGATCTACCCCGAGCTCGTGCGGCGCGGCGTGACCCCGGACTTCGTGACCGAGCAGACCGCGGCCCACGACCCGCTGGTGGGCTACGTGCCGACCGACCTCTCCCTCGAGGCGGCGGCGGAGCTGCGCGCCCGGGACCCCGAGGCCTACGTGCGGCGCGCCCGCGAGGGCATGGCGGCCGAGGTCCGGGCGATGCTGACCATGGTCGAGCGCGGCGCCTTCGCGTGCGACTACGGCAACAACATCCGCGAGCAGGCCAAGATCGCGGGCGTCACCGACGCGTTCGACATCCCGGGCTTCGTCCCGGCGTACGTCCGCCCGCTCTTCTGCGAGGGCAAGGGGCCCTTCCGCTGGGTGGCGCTCAGCGGCGACCCCGAGGACATCGCGGTCACCGACGCGGCCGTGAAGGAGGTCGTCCCGGACGACGCGCACCTGCACCGCTGGCTCGACATGGCCCGCGAGCGGGTGGAGTTCCAGGGGCTGCCCTCCCGCATCTGCTGGCTGGGCTACGGCGACCGCCACCGCGTGGGCCTGAAGTTCAACGAGCTGGTGCGCGACGGGAAGGTGAAGGCGCCGATCGTGATCGGGCGCGATCACCTCGACTGCGGCAGCGTCGCCAGCCCGTACCGCGAGACCGAGGGCATGAAGGACGGGAGCGACGCCATCGCGGACTGGCCCATCCTCAACGCGCTGATCAACGCCAGCGGCGGCGCGACGTGGATCAGCGTGCACCACGGCGGCGGCGTCGGCATCGGCTACTCGATCCACGCCGGCATGGTCATCGTCGCCGACGGGACCGACGCGGCGGCCAAGCGGCTGGAGCGCGTGCTGACGAGCGACCCGGGCATGGGCGTCATCCGCCACGCGGACGCGGGCTACGACGAGGCGGTGGCCTGCGCGAAGGACAAGGGCGTGCACCTGCCGGATCGGGCGGGATGAGCGACTTCGACCTCCTGGTGACCGGGGGCCGCGTCGTCACCTGCGACGGCGAGGCCGCCGATCCGCTCGGCGTGATCGACGACGGCGCGGTCGCGGTGCGCGGCGGGCAGATCGCCTGGGTGGGCCCGGCGGCCGAGCTCGGCGCGGCCCGCGCGACCGAGGTGCTCGACGCGGCCGGCGGCGTGGTGATGCCGGGGCTGATCGACCCCCACACCCACCTCGTCTTCGCCGGCTCCCGGGTGGACGAGTTCGCGCGGCGCATGGCGGGGGAGGACTACCGGGCCATCGCGGCGGCCGGCGGCGGCATCAAGGCGACGGTGCGCTGGAGCCGCGAGGCGAGCGACGAGGCGCTCTTCGAGGCGGCGGCCGCGCGGGCGAGGCGCTTGCGCGCGTTCGGCGTGACCAGCGCCGAGGTGAAGAGCGGCTACGGGCTCTCGACCGAGCACGAGCTGCGGCACCTCCGGGTGGCGCGGCGCCTCCAGACCGAAGGCCTCTTGCAGGTGACCACGTCGCTGCTCGGCGCGCACGCGGTGCCGCCGGACGTGGAGCGCGGCGCCTACGTCGACGAGGTGGTCGAGCAAATGATCCCGAAGGCGGCCGAGGAGGGGCTCGCGGACGCCTGCGACGTCTACCTCGACGACGGCGCGTTCACGCGCGACGAGGCGGCCCGGATCCTCGGCGCCGCGAAGGCGGCGGGCCTGCGCGCCCGGGCGCACGTGGGCCAGTTCGCGGACCTCGGGGGCGCGGAGCTGATGGCGGAGCTCGGCGCGCTCAGCGCGGACCACCTCGAGGCCGTCAGCGAAGGCGGGCTCCGGGCGATGGCCGAGGCCGGCGTGGTCGCGGTGCTGCTCCCCGGCGCCTGGCGCACGCTGCGGCAGGAGGCGCCGGACGCGGCCCGGATGCGCGCGGCGGGGCTGCGCGTCGCGGTGGGCACGGACTGCAACCCGGGCACGAGCCCGAGCGTGGACCTGCCGATGATGGCCGCGCTCGCGGTGCGGGACGCGGGGCTGACCCTCGAGGAGGCGGTCCTCGCGATCACCCGTCACGCGGCCACCGCGGCCGGCTGGGACGACCGCGGCCGGGTGGCCCCGGGCCTCCGCGCCGACCTCGCGGTGTACGACGAGCGGGACCCGCGCGCCCTGGCCTACGGGCTCGGCGGCGTCGACGCGCGCGCCGTGATCCAGGGCGGCGTGGTCACGCGAGAACGCGTACCGTCGCCCTCCCCCCTCTGGTAGGCTCGGACGTCCGCGAGGCCGCCGTGAAGATCGACTACGCCGCCGCATTCGACAAGTACAACGCGCGCTTCGAGAAGGCCGTCGGCGACAAGCCGACCGGCAGCTACTCGAAGTTCCACAACCACATGATCAAGCGTCTGGAGCGCGAAGAGTTCGAGAAGCGGCTCGACACCTACGTGCAGCTCCACGGCGCCTGCAAGCGCATGCTCGACGGCGGCTCCACCATCAGCGACGCGCTCGTGCACGACTTCGAGGAGGCCGCCGCGTGGGTCGCGGTCAAGGCCCCCGACCTCTACGCGATGTTCCGGGGCGAGATCGGCGACCCGAAGGACGCCGCCCCCGAAGCCGTCGACTGACGCCACCGCCTCGTCTCCTCGTGGAAACGAGGAAGGTCGTCGCCTCCTACTCCCTGGAAACGAGGGAAGTCGTCGCCTCCCACTCCCTGGAAACGAGGAAGGGTGGAAGCGAGGAGCGCGCGGCTTCGCCGCGGGGCCAGCCCGGCAGGGCTCGGTCGCTCGCCGCCGGCGTCCCAGCCGCGGCGCGCGGCCGGCGAGCCGCCCCCACCCTCTCTCTCCCTCCTCGCTTCCCACCTCCCTCGCTTCTCGCGAGTGGCAGGCATGAAGCGGGATCGCAGCTCGGTAGCCGAGCCCACTCTTCCTCCTCGCTTCCCACCTTCCTCGCTTCTCGCGAGTGACAGGCATGAAGCGGGATCGGAGCTCAGTAGGGGCGGGGCAGCCCTTCGAGGTCGGCGGTGTCGAGGGCGTAGCGGATGAGCGCGCTGCGGCTCATCTTGCGGTGTCCGGCGGCCTTGAGGCGCTTCACCTTCTGGTCGAGCGCCTCGAGGTCCTCGGTGTAGAGGGAGATGCAGATCACCTGGTAGTGGTCCGGCTTCTCTTCCTCCTTCTTCTTCTTCTTGCGCCGCTTCCGCGGCGGCTCGTCCTGGTCGCCCCAGAAGGTCTCGCTCAGGACCTCCCGGACCTCGTCCCCGTCGAGCACGCCCTTGATGTCGCTCATCGTTCCTCCCTCGTCCGTTCAGCCCGCCATCGCCGGCGCGCGATCCAGGGCGCCCGCGTCGCCCCGCAGCGCCACGATGCGCTCGACGAGCCCCAGGTAGTCGAGCGCGCCGTGGCTGTCCGGCGCGTACTCGAAGATGGTCTGCTTGGCGCTCGGCGCCTCGCGGAGCTTGGTGTTGACCCGGATGGGCGGGAGGCAGCGCTCGCCGAAGTGGTCGGTGAGGGCCTCGACCGCCTCGCGGCTGATCTTGTTGCGCACGTCGAAGAAGGTCGGCAGCACGCCGAGCAGCTTCACCTCGTGCTTCAGGAGCTGCCGCACGCTCTTCAGGGTGCGCAGCACCTGCCGCACGCCGACGAGCGAGAGGTAGTCGCAGCTCACCGGGACCACGACGCTGTCGGCGTAGACGAGCGCGTTCTGGTTCATCAGCGAGAGCGCCGGCGCGCAGTCGAGCACGACCACGTCGTAGCCGCTCACCCGGTCGCTGAGCCGCTCGCGCATGATGCGGTGGCGGTTCTGACGCTCGGCCAGGTAGAGCTCGGCCGCCGCGAGCAGCTCGTTGCTCGTGAGCACGTCCAGGTTGTTGCGCACCGGCACCGCCGCCTCGTCGGCCGGCGCGCCGCTCACCAGCACGTGGTAGAGGGTCCGCTCGCCGCGGATCCCGAGGGAGGCGCCGACGTTGCCCTGCCCGTCCGCGTCGACGAGCAGCACCCGGTTGCCGCGCTCGGCGAGCCCGGCGGCGAGGTTGACGGCGGTGGTGGTCTTGCCGGTGCCGCCCTTGTGGTTGAAGACCGCGATCCGACGCGGGCCCTCGCTCGCGCGGCCGCCCGCCTTGCCCAGGCGGAACACGCCGGCCTTCGCGGCGCCGCGACACTGGGTCGTGCAGAAGTAGCGCGGGTCACCGTCGCCGACCTCGGCCTGGAACGGGAACTCGAGCTCGAAGTCCTTGCCGCAGACCGAGCACTGCGGCCCCTCCGAGCGCAGCCCGCGCTGGTGACACACCTGAGAGCAGAAGTGGACGAACTGACCGGCCTCTTCGCGGACCTGGTAGCGGAACCGGACCTCGAAGGCGCGCGAGCACACGCTGCAAGTCGACTGTACCAAGGCATCCTCCACGCGCGCCCCGCCTCGGGCGCACGGCGCAGGTCGACCGTCACGGATCCACCGGGACCCGGCGCGCGTCGACCTCCTCCCTGTCGCGCTTCCATGTTCACTTCATGAAGCGCCTCACGAAGGGGCATGCCCGAGCGGGATCGGCGGGTCAAAAAAACGGATACTCTCTGCCGCATGGACGACTTCTCGAAGAGGCACGTGGTGATCACCGGCGGCAGCGGCGCGCTCGGCACGGCGGTGGTCACGGAGCTGCTCGGGCGCGGCGCGACGCTGCACGTTCCGGTCTACTCCCCGAAGGAGCTGGACCACTTCCCCTACCGCGAGCACGAGCGGGTGAAGGTGCGCGCCGGGCTCGACTTCACCGTCGAGAAGACGGTGGAGCGCTACTACGAGGAGCTGCCCTCGCTCTGGGCCTCGGTCCACCTCGCCGGCGGCTTCTCGATGAGCCCCGTCGCCGAGACCTCCCTCGACGACTTCCTGAAGCTCATGAACCTCAACGCGGTCACCTGCTTCCTCTCGTGCCGCGAGGCGGTCAAGAAGATCCGCGCGAGCGACGGCGAGGGGCGGCTGGTGAACGTCACCGCCAAGCCCGCGCTCGTCCCGACCGGCGGCCTCGCGGCCTACGCCGCGTCGAAGGCGGTGGTCGCGTCGCTGACTCTCTCGCTCTCGGAGGAGCTGGCCGACGAGCGCATCTGGGTCAACGCCATCGCCCCGTCGACCATCGACACCCCCGCCAACCGCAAGGGCATGCCGAAGGCGGACTTCGCCAAGTGGCCCAAGCCCGCCGAGCTGGCCCAGACCATCGCCCACCTCGCCTCCCCCGGGAACGCGGTCACCCGAGGCGCCCTCGTCCCGGTGTACGGCCGAGACGCGTGAGGGTCAGGGCAAGACCGTGCGGTGGATGACGACGGGGCCGGCGCCGTCGCCGACGACCATCGTGCCCTCTTCGGTGTGGAAGCGGACCGACGAGACCTCGCCTCGGTAGCGCAGCGGCACGCCGAGGGCGACCGCGTCGCCGGGGGCGGTGACGTCGAGGACGCGGCGCGAGACGTCGACCCGCGACTCGGCCCAGAAGAAGCCGGTGCCGGTGACGACCTGGTAGGTGCCCGCGTTGGAGCCGGCGCCGTCGAAGACGACGATGACGCCTCCGGTCTGGAGGAAGGTGGTCATCGAGCGGCCGAGGCCCTGCGAGAGGCGCTGCAGCTCCGCGTCGGCGGCGTCGGTCTGGGCGTAGATGACCAGCACGTCCGCATCGGCGAGGAGGAGCGGGATCTCTTCCGGGCGCGGCGCGGCGGTGCGCACCCAGCTCCGGCCGTAGGCGGCGGCGACCTGGTCGATCGCGGCGTCGGTGCCCGCGACCGCCTCGGGGCGCGCGTCGCCTTCGTAGACGAGCACCCGGGCCGGGTTCTGGCGGGCGAGGAAGACCGCGTTGCCCGCGATCCGGTTCATGCCGTCGCGGCTCTCGCGGTAGTCGTGCCCGACGACCACGAGGTGGCCGGCGAGCGGGCCGCTGCACGCGCCGCCGACGCACACGCCGGAGGGGCAGCTCACGCCGCAGCCGCCGCAGTGATCCGGATCGCTCCGGGTGTCGATGCAGCGGTCGTCACAGGTCATGCGCGGGAGGCGGCACGCGTCGGTGCACTCGCCCGCGGCGCAGACGTCCCCGGCCGCGCAGGCGATCCCGCAGCCGCCGCAGTTCATCGGGTCGGAGTCCGGGCGGACGCAGATCTCGCCGCACTCGAGCTCGCCGACGTCGCAGCCCTCGGGCGGGCCGCCGGCGTCTCCGCCGTCTCCGCCGTCGCGCGGGGGGACGTCGGCGTCCGCGTAGGAGCCGTCGCCGAGCACGCCCGCGTCGCCGCCGTCCGCGTCGCCGTCGCCCCCGTCGAGGGCGAGGCCGACGCACGCGCCGAGCACGCAGGACTGCTCCGACGCGCACTGGGCGCCGCACGCCCCGCAGTGCGCGGGATCGTTCTCCAGGTCGACGCAGACGCCGTCGCAGAGCGCGAGGTCGCTTCGACACGCGGCGCCGACGATCGGGCTCTGACAGCCCGCCGCGAGCGCGATCAGACCGAGCAAGATGACTCTCACGACGCGTCTCCCTCTGCCAGCTCCGCGACCAGCCGGTCCGACGGGTGCCCGTCCGCGGACGAGCCCTCGTCCGGCTCGCTCGGCGGCGGCGCCTCTCCGCGGCGCGTGCGCGCCTCGTCCCGCTCGCGCTCGGCGGCCGCCTCCTCCGCCGCGAGCTCTCCGGGGGTGAGCTCCCGGCGTCGCATGACGACGAACTCCACGCGCCGGTTGGTCTGGTGGATCTCCTCCGAGTCCCCCCAGGCGGCGGGCTGCGTCTCCCCGTGGCCGACCGCGTCGATGATCTCCGCGGGCACGCCGTACTCGACCAGCAGCGACCGCACCCGCTGGGCGCGCAGCTCGCTCAGCCGCTGGTTGAACGACCGGCCGCCGCGCACGTCGGTGTGCCCCTCGATCCGGAGCTGAACCCACTCGGGGTGCTGCCGGTAGAGCTCGACGATGGCGTGGAGCACCGGGCGGGCGCGGGACTTCACGCGGGCCCGGGCGAAGTCGAAGAGCACCTGCTCCTCGAGCACGATGCGGTCGTCGCGCATCACGATGAGGCCCTCGTCCGGGCAGCCGTCGCGGTCCTCGATGCCGTTGATCACCTCGGCCTCGTTCGGGCACGCGTCGCGCTCGTCGGGGAAGCCGTCGCCGTCGTTGTCCCGGTCGGGGCACCCGTCCTCGTCGAGCCAGCCGTCGAAGTCCTCCGGCTCCATCGGGCACTCGTCCTCGACGTCCGGCAGGCCGTCGGCGTCGTTGTCCGCCTCGGGGCAGCCGTCCTCGTCCTCGAAGCCGTCGAAGTCCTCCGGGATCTCGGTGCAGGCGTCGACGTCGTCGGTGATGCCGTCCCCGTCGCGATCGCCGGGCGGCCGCGGGGGCGCGGGCTCGGGCGGCGCAGGCCGCGCGTCGAAGAGGGTCAGCTCCACGCCGAACATCAGCACGTGCGCGGGCCGGTCCTCGAGCTGGTTGTCGACCTCGAAGATCGTCGACCAGCGCACGACCGGCGCGATGTCCACGTCGTCCCAGGCGAAGCCCCACCCGATGCCCGCCTCCGCGGTCGGGCGGACGAGCCCCCCGGTGAGCGCGCCGCCGCCGACCAGCTCCACGAAGAGCCCGGTGCCGCGCGCAACGTCGGGCATCGCCGGGGCGAGCGGCCGCAGCCGGAGCGAGAGCCCGAGCTGGAAGAGGTCACCGACCCCGGGGTCCGCGAGCGTGGGATCGCTCGGCGCGGCGCCGTCGCCCAGGAAGCCGGCCCGGAGCCGCGCCCCGAGCAGGAAGACGTCGCCGAAGGGGCGGTGGAGGGCCACCGATGCCGCCGCGCCGGGCTCGAAGCGGTCCGCGGTCGGCGCGAGGGCCGGCACCGCGAGGTCCGCCTCGAACGACAGCAGCCACGGCTCGTCGGCCGAAGCCGCGGCCGGGAGACCGAGCACCAGGATGGCGACGCACAGAGAGTGAAGATGCCGACGCATCACCCTGGCGTTACGGTCGATCAGGGAGGGTCTTTAGCCATGGCATCTCGCCCCGAGACACCTGAGTCACCGGTGAGGCCGAGGCGGAAGCTGCGTCTCGCGCTCGCCGGGGTGCTCGCGCTCGGCCTCATCGGGGCCGGCGTCGCCTTCCTGGCGCCCTGGTCACGCCCCTGCGAGGAGGAGATCGCCACCGCCGAGCGCGCCTGGAACGGCTACGTCGCGCACCTCCGCCCGGGCAACCCGCGCCGGGCCGCCGGCGAGGTCCGGGACGCGATCGCGGCCGACCCCACCGAGGCGCTGGAGAAGGCCGAGTCGCTCGCCTCCGCGCCGCCTCCCTCCGACCCGCGCGCGGGCCTGCTCTATCGCGAGGCGATGGAGACCCTCGTCCTCGCCCAGGGCGCCTGCCGCCACCGCTGACGCGGTTGGTCGGGAAGGCTTGGGGGGACGACTGATCTCTCGCAGAGACGCAGAGGCGCAGAGACCGGGCGTGGCCCCGGGACGGCGCCTCGCCGGCGCGTGCCGGGACGACCGCCGCTCGGGCGCCGCCGCCCGGCGTCGGAATTACTCTCGCAAAGGCGCGAAGCCGCAAAGATGGAGGTGGGGCGGCGGGGTGGCGGCTGGCCACCGGTCCTGACTCGCCGCTTGGTCCGGCGGGCTTGGGGAACGACTGATCTCTCGCAGACACGCAGAAGCGCACCCTACAGCCCGGTGGTGTCGGTCTCGAGCCCGAGCAGGACGCGGCCGACCGGCTTGAGCGTCTGCTCGCCGACCATCACGTGCTGGGTCATCACGTGCACGTCGCGGAAGTGGCGCTGGAAGGGGCTGGTGTCCCAGATCGCCGCGCCTCCGGCGAGGTGGTAGACGGTGTCGACCACCTTGGCCGACGCCTTGGCGGCGTGGGTCGCCGCGAGGCGGAGGCGGGCCCGGTCGAGGTCGGAGAGCGCGTCGCCGCTCGACGCCGTCTCCCACACCTCGTCGAGCGTCTCGTGCACCAGGGCGCGGGCCGCGCGCAGCTCGCCCTCGGCGCCGGCGAGGGTGACCTGCACCAGCTCGCCTTCGGCCATCGTCTTCTTGCCGCCGCGCGAGCGCTTGGTGCGGGCCATCTCCCGCATCGCGTCGAGCGCGGCCCGGGCGATGCCCAGCCCGACCGCGGTCACGCCGGTGCTCAGCAGGCCGAACACCGGGAAGCGATAGAGCGCTCCGTCGTGCCTCGGCGCGTCGGCGAGCACGCAGCAGGTCAGCGCCTCGTCGACCCGCAGGTCCTCGACCACGAGGTCGTGGCTGCCGGTCCCGCGGAGGCCGCTCACCTTCCAGGTGTCGACGACCTTGGAGTCCTCGGCCCGGAAGAAGCAGGAGCGGATCTCCGGGCCGCCCGAGGGGAGCCGCCGCGGCGCGTCCCCGTCGAAGACCAGGCACCCGCCCATGCGCCAGCCGGCGTTCTCGCAGCCGCTCCCGTAGGCCCAGCGCCCGGTCACCCGGTAGCCGCCCTCCTCGGGCGTCGCCCGGCCGGTGGGCGCGAACACGCCCGCGAGCGCGGCGCTCGGGCCGTCCTCGAGGATGGTCCGAGCCGCCCCCTCCTCCAGGTAGGCGAGCAGCAGCCCGGTGGTCGAGCCGGTCATCACCACCCACGCCGCCGCCGCGTCGCCCCGGGCGAGCTCCTCGAGCGCGGACGCGAAGACCCGCGGGTGCACCTCGCCGCCGCCGAGCTTGGCCGGGGCGAGCATCCGGTAGAAGCCGTGGCTCCCGAGCTCGTCGCTGATCGCCGCCGGCACCCGCCGGGCCGCCTCGATCTCCGCGCTGCGCTCCGCCAGCGCCGGGGCCAACCCCCGCGCGCGCTCCACCAGGTCCGTCATGCTCGCTCCTTCTGCTCGCGGGCCAGCGCCCTCAGCGAAGGCGGCCGCGTCCCGTCCACGTCGTCGAAACCGTACTCCTCGGCCAGCTCCGCGACGATGAGGCGCCGCCCGGTCTTCCGGAGCACGTCCGGATCGGACGAGAGCGCGGCCACCGCGCGCCCGGTGAATTCGGCCGACTCGCTCACCTCGGTCGAGAACGGGAGCTCGTCCTGGCTCATGACCCACTCGGTCCGCACGATCCCTGGCCAGAGGCTCACGCTCGTGACCCCGTGGGGCGCGAGGTCGTGGGCCATGTCCGCCGCCAGGCGATCCACGCCCGCCTTGCCGACCCCGTAGGCGACGTTGAGCTGAAAGCCGGCCCCGGCGAACGACGAGACGTTCGCGATGAGCCCGCGCTTCGCGGCCACCATCATCGGGGCGGC
Source organism: Myxococcota bacterium (assembly GCA_036149055.1). GTDB lineage: Bacteria > Myxococcota_A > Polyangia > Polyangiales > Sandaracinaceae > JAVJQK01. The sequence goes on from JAYZQJ010000253.1 coordinate 21,498, forward strand.
GAAGACGCTCGCGACGTAGTGGGACCGGAGCCCGACCTCGTGCATCTGATCCCAGATGCCGATCGGCTGCTCCCAGAACGGGAGCCCCCACATGCGCTCCTTCGGGATCGCGAAGACGTTGTTGACCAGCACGTCGAGCCGGCCGGCCTCCTCCTTCACCCGGGCGAAGAGCGCCTCGACCTGCGCGTCGTCCGTGTGGTCCACCGGGACCGGGACCCCTTCGCCGCCGCGGCGGTCGATCTCGGCGGCGACGGTGTCGATCGACAGCCCCTCGCCGCGGGTCCGACCGGTGACGTAGACCCTCATGCCCGCGTCCCCGAGGGCGAGCGCGACGCCTCTTCCGACGCCGCGGCTCGCCCCGGTGACGACCGCGATCTCTCGTTCGCTCATCCGCGCGTCTTACCACGCGGAGCGGGGCTCACGGGTCGACGCCGCCGGTCTCGCAGGGCCCGAAGGTGAAGCTCGCCTGATCACGACCCCCCTCGGGGTCGGTGACGGTGACCATGCTCGGGTACGGCGCCGCGTTGGGGCAGGTGAGGGTCGAGGTCGCGGCGTCGATGCTGCCGGTGCAGCCGGTCGCGCTCCCGGTGAACGTGAGCATGCCGGCCGGCGTGTCCGGGTCGGTGACGCTCACGGTGATGCGGAAGCCGGACGGGACGCCGGTGGAGCAGCTCCCCATCGGCATCCACTCGACCCGATCGATGACCGGCGCGACCGGCTCGGGGACGCCGGTGTCGGCCACCCCGGTGTCCATGTCGGGCACCCCGGTGTCCGCCGGCGGGAGGCCGGAGTCCAGGTCGGGCACCCCGGTGTCCATGTCGGCGACCCCGGTGTCCATGTCCGGCGCGCCGGTGTCGGCGGGCGGGCTGACGCCCGAGTCGTCGACGTCGTCCGCGTCGTCGCAGCCGAAGAGCGCGCTGCACAGCACGAGCAGCGCCGCCAGGACGCGGCGCGTCCAGATCAAGTCCATGCTCCCCCCTGACCGGCGCGGTCGTGTCGCGCCGATTCGGCAGGTACGCCCCGGTGTCAGGCGGGCACCGCTCCGCTCCCGCGGTCCCTCGTAAAGGGGTCGCTCAACGCGCCGCACACTCCCCCGGCACGTCTCCGAACGGGCGCACCCGCACCCGGTCGCGCAGGATGGCCGCGCCGTCGTCCACCTCGAGCTCGAGCTGAACGTCGCGGTCGACGAAGCACTCGGGCGACGAGAGCACGAAGGGGATGCCGACCCGGGGCGCCCCCTCCCCGAGCCGCAGGTCCTGACGCGGCCGCCCGGCCTCGACCGGCGCGGCGATCAGCGTGATCGCGCGGGCCCGACCGGCCCGCACCGAGAGCCACAGGTGGAAGCCGCCCTGCGCGCCGGGCACCATCGGGAGAGGCTGCCCCTCCGCCAGCGGCTCGAACGCGTCGAGCCCCGTGCCCAGCTCGGCCGACGGGACCTCGGCCGCGCAGCCGAGCGCGAGGATCGCGAGCGTCGAGGCGAGGCGCACCCCGCTCAGGTACGCACGCGCGCACCCGCCGGCCGCTCCGTTTCCGGAGGGGGCATGCGCCCCCTCCCGCCCGACCGGCAAAGCCGGCTCGGGCGGTCGCCCCATCTCACGCGCTCACGCGCGTGGAAGCTGCGGCAATATTTGCCGCAGCTTCACACGTCCAGGGCCTCGGCCTCGGCGCGGGGGGCGTGCTCCATGATGAGCTCGTAGCGGGGGGCCGCGTCCTTGCCCATCAGGTCGTTGATGGTCTGGTCGGTGACCAGCTCCTCGTCGATCACCACCCGGAGCGCGCGGCGGCGCTTCCGATCGAGCGTGGTCTCCTTGAGCTCGTCCGGGTTCATCTCGCCCAGCCCCTTGAAGCGGCTGATCTTCGGCTTCACGTTGCCCGGCAGCTCCGCGAGGATGCGGTCGCGGTCGTCCTCGTCGAGCGCCCAGTGCGTCTCCTTGCCCGCGTCGATGCGGAAGAGCGGCGGCAGCGCGAGGAAGACGTGGCCGCCCCGGATCAGCTCCGGGAGCATCCGGTAGAAGAACGTGAGCAGCAGCGTCGCGATGTGATGGCCGTCGCTGTCGGCGTCCATCAGCAGGAAGATCTTGCCGTAGCGGAGCTTGGTGACGTCGAACGCCTTGCCCATGCCGCAGCCGAGGGCGCTCACGATGTCGCTGAGCTCCTTGTTGCTGAGCACCTGCTTGGCGCTCGCGCGCTCGGCGTTGAGCACCTTGCCGCGCAGCGGGAGGATCGCCTGGGTCTTCCGATCGCGCGCGCGCTTGGCGTTGCCGCCCGCGGAGTCACCCTCGACCAGGAACAGCTCGCTGTCCTCGGGGCTGGTGCTCGAGCAGTCGGCGAGCTTGCCGGGCAGGTTGAGCCGGTGGCTGACCGCGGTCTTGCGCTTGACCTGCTGGCTCGCCGCGCGGCTCGCCTCTCGCGCGCGGGCCGCGGTGACGATGCGCGCGACGATGGCCTCGCCGACGCTGGAGTTGTCGAGCAGCCAGTGCTCGAGCGCGTTCCGGATCGCGGTCTCGACCGGCGAGGCGACCTCGGGGTTGTTCAGGCGGTCCTTGGTCTGCCCCTGGAACTGCGGATCCTGCACGTAGACGCTCAGGAGCGCGATGACGCCCTCCCGGATGTCCTCGGCGGAGATCGTGACGCCCTTGGGGTTGATGCCCTTGGTCTTCATGAAGCCGCGCACCGCGCGGTTCAGCGCCGCCTTGAGCCCGGCCTCGTGGGTGCCGCCCGACCCGGTCGGGATGCCGTTGGCGTAGGTGAGCAGCCGCTCCTCCGGCGCCTCGGTCCAGGTGAGCGCCAGCTCGATGCGCGGGTGGTCGTCGTCCTTGTCGAGCGTGAAGGCCTCCGGCGGGATCGCGCGCTTGCCGCGCTCCTCGACCAGGTGCCCGAGGTACTCGACGATGCCGCCCGGGTGGTGGAACTCGATCCGCTCGCCGGACTTCTCGTCCTTGAAGACGACCTTGAGGCCCTTGTGCAGGTAGCTCTTGGCCTCGAGGCGCTTCTTCACGACGTCGGGGTCGTAGGAGAGCTTCTTGCCGAAGATCTGCGGGTCGGGGCGGAAGTGGATCGTGGTGCCGCGCTTGCCGCGCGTCGCGCCGACCTTCTTGACCTTGCCCTTGGGCTTCCCGCGCGCGTAGGTCTGCTGGTAGTGCGTCTGGTCGCGGAAGATGTCGGCGGTCATCTCCTCGCTGAGCGCGTTGACGACCGACGAGCCGACGCCGTGGAGGCCGCCGCTCACCGTGTAGTTCTTGTGGCCGAACTTCCCGCCCGCGTGGAGCGTGGTGAGGATCAGCTCGAGCGCCGACTTCTTGTACTTCTTGTGGACGTCGACCGGGATGCCGCGGCCGTTGTCGATGACGGTGACGCCCTTGTGGTCCTTGTCGAGGTGGACCTCGATGGTGTTGGCGTGCCCGTTGATGGCCTCGTCGACCGAGTTGTCGACGACCTCCCAGAGGAGGTGGTGGTAGCCGTTCTTCGCGGTGTCGCCGATGTACATCGCCGGCCGCTGGCGCACCGGCTCGAGGCCCTCGAGGACGGTGATCTCTTGCGACGTGTAACCCGACATCGGCTCACTCCCCTCCGCTCAGCTCGGGCACGATCGGCTCGTGCGGGACCTGCCGCTCCAGCGTGCCGCGCTTGAAGAGCTGCTGGCCCTTGCCGCCGCGCTGCACGACGGTGCGCCACACCGTGATCTCGAACTGCTTGCCCTTGGCGTTCTCGACGATCAGCGGCTCGGTCGAGTCGCTCATCACCGCCGCGCCGACGACCTCGTCGCCCTTGGCGAGCTTGATGAGCTTCACGCCCTTGCCCGGCCCGTTGAGCACCGGGACCTCGTCGTCGGTGGTCAGGAGCGCGTGCCCCTTCTTGGTGGCGCAGGCCACCTTCATCGTGTCGTCGGAGAGGTCGACCATCAGGATCTCGTCGCCCTTGTTCAGGCGCATGTACTTCCGCCCGTTGCGGGTGCTCGGATCCCGATGCGCGCGCAGCGAGAAGCGCGAGGTCATGCCGCCGCGGCTGACCGCGATCGCGTACGGCGGATCCGGCTCGAGCGAGTCCGGGTTCAGCTCCGGCACGTCGAGCAAGCGCGGGTCGAAGCCGATCATCTTCACGATGCGCTCGCCGTCGGAGAGCTTGAAGAGCTTCTGGATCGGGTCGCCGTAGCCGGTGGTCGCCGGGATGTCGACGATGCGGCAGACGTAGCAGCTCCCGAGGCTGCTGAAGAAGGCGACCGACGAGCGGGTCGAGCCCGCGGTCACGTCCATGACCGCGTCGCCCTCGCGGGTCCGGGTCGAGGAGACGTCGGTCACCCTGCCCTGCCGCTTCACCCAGCCCTGGTGCGTGATGAGCACCACCTGGTCCTCGTCGACGATGAACGCCTCGGCGTCGTACTCGGGCTCGTCGACCGAGCCGCTCACCTTGGTCTGGCGGCGGTCACCGAAGTCGTTCTTCAGCTCGAGCAGCTCCGCGCGGATGAGCTTCCAGCGCGCGCCGCGGTCGCTGAGGAGCTTCTCGATGCGCTCGGCCTCGGCGCGCTTCTCCTCGAGCTCCTCGCGGATGATCAGGATCTCGAGCTTCGCGAGCTTGTAGAGGCGGAGCTCCAGGATGGCGCTCGTCTGGATCTCGCTGAGCTCGAACCGCTTCATCAGCTTGTTCGCCGCGTCCGCGCGCCCGTCGCTCCGCCGGATGATCCGGATGGTCTCGTCGAGCGCGTCGAAGACGGTGATGAAGCCCTCGAGGATGTGGATCCGCTCGAGCAGCTTGCGGAGCTCGAACTCGAGCCGCCGCGTGACGACGTCCATGCGGAAGTCGAGGAAGACCTGCAGCATCTCCTTGAGGCCGAGCTTCGCCGGCGCGGCGACCTCCGGCTGCTCGGTCGGGACGAGGCAGGTGAAGTTGACGGTGACGTTCGTCTGCAGCGGGGTGTGCTTGTAGAGGTACGCCATCACCAGCTGCGGGTCGGCGCCCTTCTTGATCTCGAGCACGACCCGCGTCTCCTCGGTGCTCTCGTCGCGCACGTCGAGGAGGTGGGGCAGCTTCTTGCCCACGATGATCTCGGCGATCTTCTCGACCACCGTGCTGCGGACCACCGAGTAGGGGATCGACGTGATGACGATGCGCGGGTTCTCGCGCTTCTTCTTCGACGTCTCCTCCTTCCACTCGCCGCGCAGCTTCAGCGAGCCGCTGCCGCCCTCGTAGACCTTGCGGAGCTCGACCTTGGAGCTGACCACCTGGCCGCCGGTCGGGAAGTCCGGGCCGCGGATGTGCTTCATCAGCTGCACGATGCCGAGGCTGTCGTCGTCGATGAGCGCCACCAGCGCGTCGATCACCTCGCCGAGGTTGTGCGGCGGGATCGACGTCGCCATGCCGACCGCGATGCCCTGGCTGCCGTTCACGAGCAGGTTCGGGAAGCGCGCCGGCAGCACGATCGGCTCGGAGAGCTGCCCGTCGTAGGTCGGCCGGAACGGGACGGTCTGCTGCCCGATCTCGCGGAGCAGCTCCTCGCTCATCGGCGCGAGCTTGCACTCGGTGTAACGCATCGCGGCGGGCGAGTCGCCGTCGGGGGAGCCGAAGTTGCCCCGGCCGTCGACGAGGCGCGCCCGCATGGTGAAGTCCTGCGCCATCCGGGCGAGCGCGTCGTAGATCGCGCTGTCGCCGTGCGGGTGGTACTTGCCCATCACCTCGCCGACGACGCGGGCGCTCTTCATGTAGCGGCCCTCGGGGCGCAGATGCAGGTCCTTCTGCATCGTGTAGAGGATGCGCCTCTGGACCGGCTTGAGGCCGTCGCGCGCGTCGGGGAGCGCGCGGCTGGTGATGACGCTGAGTGCGTAGTTCAGATACCGCTTGCGGGTCTCTTCCGCGAGCGAGGCGTCCACGAAGCTCATGGGCGGCGGCTCTCCGTTTTCGGTCAGGTTCAGCAGGGCGTACAGGTCGAGCTGATTCTCGGCAGCAGCTGCGCGTCGTCGCCCCAAGTCCCCTACTCCCAGCGCGCCGGACTGGATCGGTGTTCAGCCCGGCGATCTGACCGCTATTAGCAGGGCTACGCCCTGACGCGCAAGAAAACGGCGAGGCCCGTCAGCCGCCGTCGGCGGGGCGCTTGTCGAGCAGGCCGAGGAGCCGGTAGGCGCGCTCGTTGCCCGGCTCGAGGACCAGGACCTGCTCGAGCGCCTGGCGCATGCCCTCGACGTTGCGCCGCTCGAAGAGGCCCCCCGCGAGCGCGAAGAGGGTCTCCATCGCCGCCTCGCGGAGCTCGTGCTCGACGAAGAACTCGGCGATGCGCCGCAGGAGCAGGAGGTCCTCGGGGTAGGTCCGACGCAGCAGCGCGAGCCGCTCCCGGACCTGCGCGTCGTGGCCGTAGCGGAGCAGCACCGACATGTCGCTCAGGATCTGGTCGAGCTCGCGGGTCGGCATCTGGCCGTCCTCGATGCCCTCGAGCGCCTCGGGCGCCTCTCTGCGCTGGGCCGCCTTCTCGACGTCGGGCACCACCTTCGCGGCCTCGATGCGCTGGGTGTGCAGCCCCATCGGCGCGACCACGCTCTCGTGGGCCGCCTCGAGCTGATCCGACAGCGGCGCCTCCGTCGTTTCGACGGCAGCGGGGCCAGGCTCCGGCGGGCTCGACGGCCGCTTGACCTTGGTGAGCAGGAGGATGCGCTGCCCGGAGTCGGTGGTGAGCGGCTGGCCGCGCGGCACGGTCAGCGTCTCGTCGTCTTCGTTCTCCGGGAGGTCGCCCTCCTCGGTGGAGTCCGGGTCGAAGGCGCGGGCCATCGCGAGCGCCAGCGGCGCGTCCGGCCGGGTGCCCTCGTGGTCGGGCTCGGGCGGCTCGCCGACCCCGGTGCGCATCGCGCGCGCGTCGTCGTAGGGGGAGCGCGCGCGGACGGTGACCGCGTGATCCCAGGTGGGCGGCCCGCCGCGGCGCGGTCGCGCCTCGACGCCGACGCGAGAGAGGTCCGGCAGCTCGGTGTGGGGGCTGGTCGGCTCCTCGGTCGGCGGCTCGTCCGGAGGCGGCCGCAGCACCGCTCCCGCGACCACCGTGTCGGCGTGATCGTTGCGGACCATGCCGGTCGGCTCGTCGTCTCGCGGGAGCGCCTCCTCGGTGCTCGCGTTCGCGTTCTTCACGAAGCGCTCGAAGATGTCTTCGGGCTCGAAGATCGCGCGGAACCGATCGGTCTTGTCGTCGCTCGCCATCGACGCGGCGCCCATCGTGGCAGAGGCCCCAATTCGCTGCAAGCCGGGCGGAACTTTGGCCTCTCGACGCTTCGTGGATTCGACCTCGCGTGGCAGACTCCTCGCCGGAGGCTCGAATGGAGAGATGGCTCGGGGCGCTGCTCGCGGCAGCGCTGACCTTCGGGAGCGCGACCCTCGCCGCAGCGCAGGACGAGGCCGAAGATCGACAGCACCTTCCGCTCGCCGATCAGGGCGCGCAGGAGCGGGCGCGGCTGCACTTTCAGGCCGGCGCCTCCTACTACGAGGCGGGCAGCTACGAGGACGCGCTGCGCGAGTGGCGCCACGCCTACGAGCTGAGCCAGCGGCCGGAGCTGCTCTACAACCTCTCGCTCGCCTACCAGGGCATGGGCGACCTCGAGAACGCGGTGAGCCACCTCGAGCGCTACCTCGAGGAGGTCCATGACATCCCGAACCGGGCGAACCTGGAGCTGCGGGTGCGGAACTTCCGCCAGCGCCTCGAGGCCGAGGCGGCCGAGGCCGAGGCCGAGGCCGAAGCGGAGGTGGTGGAGTCGGAGGCGACGCTGGAGGCGGAAGCGGAGGCGCAGGTCGAGCCCGAGCCCGAGCTGACCCCCGCCGGCGGGAGCGGCCCCAACGTCGGCGCCATCGCGGGCTTCTCGGTCGCCGCGGCCGGGGTGGTCATGGTCGCCATCTTCGGGAGCCTGACCCTGGTGGAGGACGGCAACCTCGACGCGGAGTGCGGCGGCGGGTGCGACGCCAGCGCGGTCTCGGATCTCCAGACGTTCGCGCTGCTGACCGACATCGGCTTCGGCGTGGCCCTCGCGGGCGCCGCGGTGGGCGCCCTGCTCCTCCTCGTCGGGGGGGACGACGGCGCGGAGAGCCAGAGCGCCTCGCTCCAGCCCTGGGTGGGCCGGGACAGCGGCGGCGCGGTCCTGCGAGGGACCTTCTGATGCGCGCCGCGCCGCTCCTGGGCGCGCTCCTCCTCGCCGGCTGCTCGCTCGTCTTCGACGGCGGCCGCCACGTCTCCGGCGGCGAGGGCGAGGGCGACGCCGGGCGCATGGACGCCGGCCCCTCGGACGCCGGGGCGCGGCCCGCGTGCGACCCGATGAGCGAGTGCTGCGACTGGATGGACTGCGTCGAGGCGCCGACCGGCCCCTTCTGCGTGTACGACCCTGGCGGCGACGACTTCGCCTGCGAGCACGACTGTCGGGTCGACGCCGACTGCGAGGGCTTCCCGGCGGGGACCGCCTGCGTCGACGACACCATCGGCGGCGGGCGCTTCTGCAGCTGCCGGGTCGACGCGGACTGCCCGGACCCGGCCAGCCCGATCTGCGAGCCCGACTTCGGCTGCCAGCAGTGCCGCGGACCGAGCGACTGCCTGCCCGGCGAGGGCTGCGGCGGCGGCCTCTGCTGGCCGCGCTGCGACGACGGCGGTGGCTGCCCGCCCGGGCTCGTCTGCTCGCCGGGAGGCGAGCTCTGCGAGCCGCCGTCCGGAGGCTGCCTGCCGGTCTGCGGCTCCGAGGCCCGGGAGGCGTGCGAGAGCGAGCGCTGGCGCAACGTCTTCCCCTTCGCGGCGGAGGCCGACCGCGCCTTCCCCGCGTTCGTGGCCCCCGCGGCCGACGGCGTCGTGGCCACCGGGCATCAGCTCGCGGTGGTCGTCGGCGCCCTCACCGGCGGCGACGCCGACGCGGGGGTCGTGCACCACAGCAGCGGGGCCCGGCGCGAGGCGCTCGTCACCGGCGTGCGCTTCGACGGCTCGATCGCGCAGCTCACCGCGCCCGCCGCGGTCAGCGCCGGCTTCACGAGCGTCGCCTCGTACCATCCGGGCTTCGAAGGCGGTCAGCCCTTCGGCGCGGTCTGGGGGGTCCGCGACGGCTCGGCGACGGCCGAGCTCTACGGGCCGGGGCTGCTCCGGTCGCAGGGGGAGCCCGGCGTCCCGCCGTGGCCCGCCCGAGCCTTCTGGTACGAGGGTCGGCCCCACATGACCTACCGGGTTCGGGGCGCCGCCGCGGCGGACCACGAGATCGTGATGATGGACGCCAGCGGCGCCACCCGCGCCGCGCTCGGCGACCGCTCGGGGGACGAGGTCTGGATCGACGCCGCCGAGGGCGTCGTGATCGGCAACGACGCGGGCAGCACCTGGCTCTGGGACGGCAGCGCCGTCGCGCCGGTGACCATCAGCGGCACGATGGGCGGCTACCGCGGCGCGCTCACCCACCTCTTCGGGGAGGGTTACTTCGCCGTCGTCCCGGCGCTGGCCGGGCCGCGCCTGGTGCACTTCCCGGACGACTGCGTGTCGAGGGGCTCCGCCGCGTGCGAGGGCATGGGGCGTATCGTGAGCCTCCCCTCCCCCGAGCCGAAGCTGCCGGCGTTCGCCGCGATCGGCGACTTCGCGGTGCTCGCGTCGTCGAACCCCGTCCCCGGCGGCGCGGGCGGCGACGAGGTGGTGATCCGCTCGGTGCGCCCGCCGGACGACGTGAGCCCCGTGATCCCGGTGATCACGCCGGCCGACGTCGGCATGGACCGGCCGGTCGTCGAGGACGTCGCCATCGGCGCCCGCATCCTCCCGGATCGCTCGATCGAGATCGTGGTGGCCGCGGTGTTCCGGGCCGCGGACCGCGCCGAGGTGTGGATGGTCGCGATCCGAGCCTGTCAGGCGGAGTGAAGGCTACTTCACGATCAGGTTGAGGATCCGGCCCGGCACCCAGATCCGCTTCACCACGGTCTTGCCCTCGAGCTGCGCGGCGACGTCTTCGTTCGCCTCGGCGGCGGCGATGGCGGTGGCCTCGTCGGCGTCCTTCGCGACCTCGATGCGTCCACGCACCTTGCCGTTGACCTGGACCGGCACCTGCACGACGTCGTCGACCACGAGCTTCGGGTCGAAGGTCGGCCAGGGCGCGCTCTGGATGGAGGGCGCCTTCCCGAGCCGCTCCCAGAGCTCCTCGGCGAGGTGCGGCGCGAACGGGTGGACGAGCTGGACGAGCGCCTCGACGCTCTCCCGCGGCGCGGCGTCGAGCCCGTTGAGCTCGTTGTTCAGCACCATCATCGCGCTGATGGCGGTGTTGAAGCGCATCGCGTCGATGTCCTGGGTGACCTTCTGGATGGTCTTGTGGGTGAGCCGCAGGATCTTCTCGTCCGGCGCGTCCTCGGTGATCGCGCCCGTCGCCACCTTGAAGAGGCGGTCGAGGAAGCGCCGCACGCCCTGGATGCTCTCGGTGTTCCAGGGCTTGGTCGCCTCGAGCGGCCCCATGAACATCTCGTAGAGGCGGAGCGAGTCGGCGCCGAACTGCTGCACGATGTCGTCGGGGTTGACGACGTTGCCGCGCGCCTTGCTCATCTTGTGGGCCCGCGCGTCGAGCTGCACGTCGGGGTGGCCCTCGAGCACGAAGGCCTGCCCCTTCTTCACCGCCTTCGCCGGGTCGACCTTCTCGGGCGTCACCTCGGCGTCGTCGCGCGCGTCGACCATCACGCCGGCGTCGAGCGCCTTCACGTGCTGCGCGCTGACGAGCTCCCCGGCCTTCCGGTAGGCCGTGTACTCGATCTCACCGAGGATCATGCCCTGGTGCACGAGCTTCTGGAACGGCTCCTTCACCGGCAGCTTGCCCTCGTCGAAGAGCACCTTGTGCCAGAAGCGGGCGTAGAGGAGGTGCAACACCGCGTGCTCCGCTCCACCCACGTAGAGGTCGACCGGGAGCCAGCGCTTCGCCGCCTCTTCGCTCCAGCCGGCCTCGTCGTTGTTCGGGTCGGTGAAACGCAGGTAGTACCAGCAGGAGCCGGCCCACTGCGGCATCGTGTTCGTCTCGCGGGCGAACCACTTTCCGTCCCGCTGGAAGAAGCGCCAGTCCTTGGCCCGCGCGAGCACGCCCGCCGGGTCGTCGCCGGGCTGGTAGTCCTCGAGCTCGGGGAGCCGCAGCGGCAGCTCGCTCTCGTCGACCGCGATCGGCTGGTCGAAGTGGATCGTGTGCGGGTCGTCCTTCCGCGGGTCGCCGTCGCAGGTGACCGGGAAGTAGATCGGGAAAGGCTCGCCCCAGTAGCGCTGACGGCTGAAGACCCAGTCCCGCAGCTTGTACTCGACGCGCTTCTTGCCCTTGCCAGCCTTCTCCAGGTCGGCGGTGATGCGCGCCTTGAACTCCGCGGTCGGCGTCCCGTCGTACTCGCCGCTGTTGACCGCGAGGCCGGGCTCGACCATCGCCTCGCTCAGCCCGCCCTCGGTCGGCTCCCCGCTCGCGCTGACGACCTCGACGATCGGGATGTCGTACTTGGTGGCGAACTCGAAGTCGCGCTCGTCGTGCGCGGGGACCGCCATGATGGCGCCGGTGCCGTACCCCATGAGCACGTAGTCGGCGATCCAGATCGGCACCTGCGCGTCGTTGACCGGGTTGACGGCGAAGCCGCCGGTGAAGACGCCGGTCTTCTCCTTCTGCTGCTGCCGGTCGAGGTCGCTCTTGTTCTTCGCCGTCTCGACGTAGGCCTCGACCGCCTCGCGCTGCGCGTCGGTGGTGACCTGGGCGACCAGCGGGTGCTCGGGCGCGAGGACCATGAAGGTGGCGCCGAAGAGGGTGTCCGGGCGGGTGGTGAAGATCTCGATCTTCTCGTCGCGCCCGACGACGTCGAAGGCCACCTCGGCCCCCTCGGAGCGGCCGATCCACTCCTTCTGCATCGTCATGGTGCTGTTCGGCCACTCGAGCCCGTCGAGGTCCTCGAGGAGCCGATCGGCGTAGGCGGTGATTTTGAGCACCCACTGGCGGAGCGGCACGCGCTCGACCGGGTGGTTGCCGCGCTCGCTCAGGCCGCCGATGACCTCCTCGTTCGCCAGCACCGTGCCGAGCGCGGCGCACCAGTTGACGGTCACCTCGTCCTGGTACGCGAGCCCGCGGTGGAACAGCTGGAGGAAGATCCACTGCGTCCACTTCACGTAGGCCGGGTCGGTGGTGTCGACCTCGCGGCTCCAGTCGTAGCTGAAGCCGAGCATCTTGAGCTGACGGCGGAAGGTGTCGATGTTGCGGAGCGTCGTCTCGCGCGGGTGCGTGCCGGTCTTGATCGCGTGCTGCTCGGCGGGCAGGCCGAAGGCGTCCCAGCCCATCGGGTGCAGGACGCGGTGCCCGGTGCAGCGGAGGTAGCGCGCCACGATGTCGCTCGCCGTGTAGCCCTCGGGGTGACCGACGTGAAGCCCCGACCCGGACGGATAGGGGAACATGTCGAGGACGTAGGCCTTCGGCTTGTCGGGGTCCTCGTCGGTGCGGAAGGTCTGCTCCCGCTCCCAGTAGGCCTGCCACTTCGGCTCGATCTCGGAGGGCTCGTAGCGCTCGCTCATGATGGCGACGCGTAGCACGCGAGGCCCCCGCGAAAAAGCGTCAACGCTCGCGGATCGTGCCTTCGGCGGGCCTCATCCGGGCCACCAGGGTGCGGTTCCGATCCGCGTCGAACTCGATCCGGCGGTCCTCGTAGCCGTCCGCCCGGATCTCCACCACGTGCTCGCCCCCGTGGCGCACCCGGAACGGGGTGGTCACCGGGAGGCCGTCGAGCGTCATCGTCGCCGCGGGCGGGAGCCCCTCGACGCGGATGCTCACCCAGCGCGGGCCGCGAGGGCTCTCCGGCGGCGCGTCGGGCGTCGGCGTGTTCACGGTCGGCGGCGGGGTGAGCGTCTCCTCGTCGACGCCGGGGTCGACGACCCAGCGGACCAGGAAGACCAGCCCGACGAAGAGCGCGAGCGCGCCGCCGCCCCAGAGGGCGTAGCGGATCCAGGCCGGCCGCTCCGCCGGCGGGGGCGCCTCCTGCGCCTCGAAGCGCCCCGAGAGCTCGGCGACCCGCGGCGGGATCGAGTGCGGCGCGCTGACCGTGCCGGGGCTCGACGGCGCCGGGATGGAGCCGGAGCTGGAGACCGCGCGGTACTGCCCGCTGCTCGACGCGGTGCCGACCGCCGGCTGGGCGCGGAAGCCGCCGCTGCTCGACGACGTGCCGACGGCGGGCTGCATCGCCGGCGGGGTCTTGGACGCGCGCAGCGCCGTCTCGTCGAGCTCCAGCGCGAGGGCCCGCCCGGTCGACGGCGTGAGCGGATCGTCCCCGAGGTCGGCCGGCGGCGGCACGCTCGAGGGCGCGGAGGGCGGCGGCGCGCTCGAGATGGCCTTGGCGCGCTGCGCGAGCGTCGGCGAGATCGACCAGTCGCTCTCCTCGTCCGGCACCTCGAGGTCGATGTCCACCTCGAGGCTCGAGGGCGGCTCCGAGGGGCGCCACTCGGCGGCGGTCGGCTTGACGAGGCTGGAGCGCACGCCCGGGTTGGCGGGGAGGCCGCCCACCGGCCTCGGCGTGCCTCCGGCGGCCTTCGCTCCGCTGCCCTCCTTCACACCGCTGCCCACCGGGATCGGCGCGGAGGGGGCCAGCGCGGAGGGCCGGGGCTCGTAGGGCACCGCCTCGCCCTGCTCGGCGCGAGCGAGCCAGTCGTACATCTCGCGGGCCGAGGCGAGCCGCTTGCCGCGGTCCTTCTCCATCGCCCAGAGGATCACCCGCTCGACCGCCTCGGAGATGTCGGCCTCGCGCCTCCGCGGCGGGAGCGGCTCGGAGTCGAGGATCAGCCGCAGGAGCTTGTTGTAGTTCGGCGCGTCGAAGGGGACGTCGCCGACCGCGCACTCGTAGAGGACCACGCCCGCCGCGTAGACGTCCGCGCGGTGATCGACGTCCGGCTCGCCCATCGCCTGCTCGGGCGACATGTAGTGCGGCGTGCCGAGGACCGAGCCGGTCATCGTCAGCTTGTGTTCCCCTTCTTCGTACATCTGCGAGATGCCGAAGTCGAGGATCTTCACCAGCTCGCCGCGTCGGCCGGCCGGGACCACGTAGATGTTCTCGGGCTTCAGATCCCGATGCACCACGTTGTGGGTGTGGGCGGCGTCGAGGGCGTCGAGCAGCATGCGCCCGAGGCGCACGATCTCGTCCTGCTGCAGGCGCCCGCGCCGCTCGATGCGGCTCGCCAGCGTCTCGCCCTCCAGGAACTCCATCACCAGGAAGGGCACGCCGCTCTCGGTCTGGTCGAGGTCGAGGACCTCGACGATGCCCGGGTGCTGGATCGAGCTCGCCACGCGCGCCTCGCGCCCGAAGCGGCGGGTCACCTGCTCGTTCTTCAGGTAGGCCTCGTCGAGCACCTTGATCGCGAGCTTCCGGCCGGTGAGCGAGTGGCGCGCACGCCACACCGCGCCCATGCCGCCGACGCCCAGCAGGCTCTCGACCTCGTACTTCCCCACCAGGGTCTGTCCCGTCAGATCCAAGGCGCGCGCATCCCGAGCGGCGATCCTAACCCGGCACGTGGCCCGGGATCACCTCCTCGGAGAACGGGTGTTCACCGCCACTCGACGCCGAACAGATCCCGCGCGTCCCCGAGGGCCTGCGACGCGATCAGGAGGACCTCGACCTCGCGCGCGCCGGCCTCCCGCATCGCCTCGCGCAGGAGGCCCCCGAGCCACCCGGCCAGCTCGAGGCTCGGCGTCGTCTGGTCCTGGATCCAGAGCCTCGCCTGCCGGTCCGACACCCGCTGCACCCGGGCCACGCCGTCGCGCCCGATCTGCCCCCACAGGTAGCCGAAGCCCGCGATCAGCGCCCCGGGCGTGAGCGGCTCGGGGAGCTCCGGGAAGAGGCGCGCGAGGCCTCGCTGGGCCACCGCCTCGCCGAGCTCCGGCACGAGCGAGAGGTCCCCCCGGCCGCCGAGCCGGTCGACGGCGAGGAGGATCTCGGCGAAGAGCGGCACCGGGACGCCCTGCTCCAGGTGCACCGGGGTGTTGCCGGCCCCGGGCAGGAGCGACTCCGCGCCCTCCACGTCGCGGCAGAGCGCCGCCCAGACGTCGGCGCCGAAGCGTCGGTACACCGCCTCGATGGTCAGGAGGACCGGCAGCAGCGACATGCGGCTGTCCGAGGGCTCGTCGACCCGCACGCCGTGGCGCGTGGTGCGCCGCAGGTGGAGGTACTGGAGGTCGGCGGAGAGCGGATCCTGCGGGGTCGGGAGCTGCTCGCGGGGCGGGCGGCTCTCGGTGGGCAGCAGCAGCGCCACCGCCTGCAGGAAGCCGTCGGCGCTCGCGAAGCGCTCCTCGGGATCGTCGGCGAGCGCGCGCGCGAGGGCCCGGCGCGCGGTGTCGCTCAGGGCCTGGTCGTCGCCGCGACGGGCGCCGCTGAGGAGCTCGCGCAGGATCACGCCGACCGAATAGAAGTCCACGCGCGGATCGAGCCCCGGCTCGCCCCGCCGGACCTCGGGCGCGAGGTAGGGGGTGTAGCGGGCGCCCTCGACCGGCGCGGCGCCCCCCTCGATGAGGAGCGCGGCGTCGTGGAGGCTCCGGATCTTCACCAGCTCGTCGCCGGCGCTCACCGGCTCGATCATCACGTTCTCGGGGCCGAAGGTCCGGAGCACCACCCCCGCGTCGTGGAGCGCGCGCAGCGCCTCGAGCATCTGGACGACGATGCGCGCCGCGCGCATCGGATCGACGCCGCGCGGGTTCTGTCCGATGAGCTCGGCGAGGCTGCCGCCGCGGAGCGACTCGTAGACGACGTAGGGGCGGCCGTCGGGATCGCGACCGGAGTCGACCACGCTCTGGAGGTTGCGGTGCGTGGCCCCGCCGAGGACCCGCGCCTCGCGGAGGAGCTGGCCGGCCGCGTCCCCCTCGGGCGGCTGCCCGTCGGCGAGGCAGTGCAGCTCGACCGACCGGCCGATGGCCGTGTGCTCGGCGAGGTAGCGCACCACGCGCGCGTCCCCGCCGAGCCGGCCGACGATGCGGTACTTGCCGACCGACGTCCCCTCGGCGCTCGCCCTTCCCTCACCCACCGGCCGGACCATAGCAGCGCTCGGCCCCGCGTCAGGGCGTCGTACGCAGCTGGTCCTCGGCCCAGTCGAGGACCGCCTGCGTGTCCGGACGACGGGGGTCCGGGTAGACCAGCGAGTCGATGTCCTCGACCACCGCCTCGCCGACGCCGACGTCGACGAGCTGGCGGACGCGCTCGATCAGCGGGGCGAGCGACTCGGCCCGCATGCGCGGGAGCACGAGCGCGAAGCGCCGCTTGTAGAGGAAGACCATGTCGGTCTTGCGGAGCCGCTCGACGACGGCGTCGAGCACGCTCTGGTACACGCCGTCTTGCGGCTCGGGCTCGAGCGAGATGACCACGACCGCGAAGGGATCCCCGTAGCGATCGGCCAGCGCGCACTGCTCGCGCACCCGCTTGCGGAAGTAGCGGCCCTCGACGATGCGCACGCCGCCGCCGGGGCGACGCCCGCGCACCGCCGCCTCGAAGATGTCGCGGAGGTCCTCGACCGACCAGCGCCGGCCCGGGATGACCTCCTGCGCCAGCTCCGCGAGCTCGCGGGCGAAGCGCTGAGCCAGCCAGGGATCGGCGCAGAGCGTGGCGAGGTCGGCCTCCTGGAGGTCCGAGAGGTCGAGCCCCTCTCCGATCCGCTTGGCCGTTTCGGTCACCGTCGTCATGGCCGCTCCACCCCACGCCGCAGCTCGTGAGGTACGTCACGAAGTATAGGGGGGCGCGAGGGATGGGTCACGCTTTGTGTACCCGTTTTGGGAGCCCGTTCTTCCCCCCATCGCCCGGGCGAATTGGCGCTGTAGCCGGCGGTGGGGGCCTAGAGGTGTCCGGGTGCGGCGGCGTGGTGCCGTCGCCGAGACGAGGTGACTGCCATGAACTGGTCGATTCTCGAGGGGAAGTGGGAGCAGGCCGAGGCGAAGCTCCGCGCCAAGTGGAGCAAGCTGACGGACGACGACCTGGGCCTGGTGCGCGCCAACGCGAAGGAGCTCGTGGGGCGGCTGCGCGAGCGCTACGGCTACGCCAAGGACGAGGCCGAGCGTCACGTGAGCGACTTCCTGGGCGGCCTGGGCGACTCCGACGGCAAGGCGAAGACCGCCCGCCGACGCGGGGCCGCCCGACCCACCCGCTGACGCGTCTCGCTCGGGAGGGCCACGCGCCCTCCCCTCGCGCAACGAAAGCACCCCGACTTGTCAGCGCTCTCGACCCTGATCGAGGCCCACCAGGCGGCCATCGCGCTCGCCGTGCTGGGCCTCACCTTCCTCGGGTTCTTCCTCGAGCGGTTCCCGCCCGCGGTGGTGGCCACGCTCGGCGCCGCGACCTTCCTGGCGCTCGGGCTCCTGCCGGTGGACGACGCCCTGGCCGCGTTCTCGAACAGCGCGCCCGTGACGATCGGCGCGATGTTCATCCTCTCGGCCGCGCTCGTGAGGACGGGGGTCATCGACGGGCTCGCCGGCTGGACGCTCCGGATCGCCGAGCGGCGGCCGCTGCTCGCGTTCGTGCTCCTCTTCGGCGGCGCCACGATCGGCTCGGCGTTCATGAACAACACGCCGGTCGTGCTGGTCCTGATCCCGGTGGTCTCGGAGCTCGGGCGCGCGCTCGGGGTGCCGCGTCGCCGGCTGCTCATCCCGCTCAGCTACGTGGCGATCCTCGGCGGGACCTGCACGCTGATCGGGACGTCGACCAACCTGCTCATCGACGGCGTGGCCCGGCGCGCGGGGCAGGCGCCGTTCGGGGTCTTCGAGATCACCCCGGTCGGCCTGACCGTCGCGGCGGTCGGCGGCGTGCTGTTGCTGCTGCTCGGCCGCTGGCTGCTCCCCGCCGACGACCCGAGCGAGCCGACGCTCCGCTCGCCGCAGGTCTTCCTCAGCGCGCTGCGCGTCCCGCGGGAATCCCCGGTGGTCGGCCAGGCGCTCGAGGAGGTCCGCGCCTTCTCCCCCCGAGGCGTCGAGGTGTTCAGCGTGCGGCGGGGCAGCGAGCTGCTGAGCGGCGCGGCCCTCGAGGGGCTCGTGCTCGAGGCGGACGACAGGGTGAACGTGCGCGCCAGCCTCGAGGAGCTGCTGACCCTGGCCCGCGACGAGCGCTTCGACGCGGGCCTCACCCGGCGCGCGCTGCCCGAGGGAGAGCCGCGGCGCCTGGTCGAGGTGAGCGTCGCGCCCAACCACGAGGCGATCGGGGAGCGGCTCGAGGTCATGCCCCTGCTCTCGCGCTGGCCGGTGCGGGTGGTCGGCGTCACCCGCTTCCGTCACCTCGCCGGCCCCGAGCTCGGCACGGCGCGGATCCGCGGCGGCGACCGGCTGCTCGTGGAGGCGGACGCGGCGAGCCTGGAGGGCATGGCGCGCAGCACCACCCTCATGGTCTGGGGCGAGACCCAGGCCCACCCCTACCGTCGCCGGCACGCCGCGCTCGCGGTCGGCGCGCTCGCGTTCGTCGTCGCGGTCAGCGCGTTCGACGTCCTGCCCATCGCGGCCGCCGCGCTGATCGCGGTGGCGGTGGTGCTCGCGTCGCGCTGCGTCGACCACGAGGACGCGTGGCGCGCGCTCGATGGCAACGTGCTCGTGCTCATCTTCGCGATGTTGATGATGGGCCGCGCCATCGAGAGCTCGGGCGCGCTGGCGGTCGTGGTCGAGGCGCTCTCGCCGACGCTCGAGGGCCTGCCGCCGTTCGCGCTGCTGCTCGCCGTCTACGCGCTCTCGTCGCTCCTGACCGAGCTGGTGACCAACAACGCGGTCGCGGTGGTGCTCACGCCGCTGGTCCTGTCGCTGGGTGACCGCCTCGGCGTCGACCCGCGCGCCCTGGTCGTGGCGGTGATGTTCGGGGCGAGCGCCAGCTTCGCCACCCCGGTCGGCTACCAGACGAACACCCTCGTCTACGCCGCCGGCCGCTACCGCTTCGCCGACTTCCTGCGCATCGGCCTGCCCATGAACGTGCTGGTCGGCCTCGCCACCTGCGTGGCCATCCAGCTCCTGATGCTGGGCTGATCACCCCTCCGGCGGGATGCTCTTGCGGGTCACGGGGACGAAGTGACCGACCGGGCCGATGCCGCCGCCGACCTTCGGCGGGTTGCGGATGGCCTCCGTCAGCCAGCCCTTCGCCTCCGAGACCGCCTCGAGCAGCGGCTCGCCGCGCGCGAGGAGCGCGGTGATCGCGGCGGAGTAGGTGCAGCCCGTGCCGTGGGTGTGGGCCGAGTCCACCCGCTCCGCGCTCAGCACGGTGAGGTGGCCGTCGACGAAGAGGAGGTCCACCGCGTTGTCGCCCGAGAGGTGCCCGCCCTTGATGAGCACCCCGCGCGGGCCGAGCTTCTGCAGGGCGCGCGCCGCGTCGCGGGCGCTGACGCGGTCCTTCACCTCGAAGCCGACGAGCCACGAGGCCTCGTGGGCGTTGGGCGTGATGAGCGTCGCGTGAGGGAAGAGCCGGTCGCGCATCGCGAACGCGGCGTCCTCCTCGATGAGGCGCGCGCCGTGCTTGCTGATCATCACCGGGTCGACCACGAGCGGGAACGTGAAGCGCTCGGCCAGCGCGGCCACCGCCTCGACGACGCCCCGGGTGCCGAGCGCCCCGGTCTTGGCGGCCTGCGGGGGCACGTCCTCGAGCACCGCCTCGACCTGATCGATGACCAGCTGGGGCCGCATCACCTCCACGTGGGAGACGCGCTTCGTGTTCTGCACCGTGAGCAGGGTGATGGCCGCGGTGCCGTACACGCCGTGCTGGTGGAAGGTCTTGAGATCCGCCTGGATGCCGGCGCCGCCCGAGGGGTCGGAGCCGGCGATGGTGAGCGCCACTGCCGTCATCGAGGCGGACCATAGCAGGCCATTTCCTTTCCAGCCGCGGGTCGATGTTGCACACTTGGTACATCGTGAAAACCCGGGAGACGATGGCGCTGACGGCCGCGCTGCTCTGCATGCTGATGGGCGGACAGGCGCGGGCCGACGAGGA
Organism: Myxococcota bacterium; assembly: GCA_036149055.1. Lineage (GTDB taxonomy): Bacteria > Myxococcota_A > Polyangia > Polyangiales > Sandaracinaceae > JAVJQK01. The sequence goes on from JAYZQJ010000253.1 coordinate 41,385, forward strand.
TGGAGATCCGCTCACCGATCCGGTGACCGAGGCCGGCCAACGCGCCCGGGGGCTCTATCTGGGGGCCACGTTCACCCGGCAGCACGGCGCCGAGGGGGTGCTCGCGGAGGTGCAGCGCACCCGCATGAACGCGGTGGTGCTCGACCTGAAGGACGCCGAGGGGCGGGTCCACTACGACAGCGCGGTCCCCGAGGTGCAGGCCGCCGAGACCGGCTGGCTGGGCGACGCGCGGGCCCTGGTCGCGGAGCTGCAGGAGAACGACGTCTACGTCATCGGGCGCATCGTCTGCTTCGCCGACCATCAGCTCCCGGCGCGGGTGCCCGACCGCGCGATCCAGGACATCCGCCCCTCCCGCGACATCTGGACGAGCTGGGGCACCGGCGGCACCTGGCTCGACCCGCACCACCCCGAGAACCACCGCATGGTGGTGGCGCTGGCCCGCGAGGCGGAGGCGCTCGGCTTCGACGAGGTGCAGCTCGACTACGTGCGCTTCCCGGTCGACGACGGCACCCAGTACGCGCGCTATCCGGCCGAGACCGAGGAGGAGCGGCCCGAGGTGCTGATGCGGCTGCTGCGCGCGGTCGACGAGGCCATCGACATCCCGCTCGGGGTCGACGTCTTCGGCCTCGCGGCCCTCCGCCGGGGCGACCCGTCGGGGCTCGGGCAGGACCTCGAGGCGTGGACCCGCTACGTCGAGGTCTTCACCCCGATGCTCTACATCAACTCGATGCGGAACTGGCTCCGGGGCGAGGAGGACCGGGCCTACCGGCTCGTGTACGCCGGCATCCACACGCTCCGGCGGCGCCTCGGCCGCGAGGCGGTGATCCGGCCGTTCCTCCAGGCGTTCCGGCAGGGCGCGGACGAGTTCGACACCCACTTCATCTTCCAGCAGGTCCGGGCCGCCCGCCGCGGCCGCGCCGACGGCTTCCTCTTCTGGAACCCCGGCCACACCTACGGGGTGGTGCGCCGGGCCATGCGCCGCGAGGTCCGCTACCTGCTGCCGTTCCCGATCCCCGAGGGCGTGATCCGCTCCCGGCTCTCGCCCTGAGCCGCGCCGCAGGGCGCGCGCTGTCCTTTTCGCCGCACGCTGCTAGGTTGCCCGGCCGACGATGCGCCGCCGGATCTCCAGCCTGTCGCTCTTCGTCGCGCTCGGCGCGCTGGCCGGCGTGATCTGGCCGGGGTGCGGGGAGGAGGCGCCCGCCCCCGCGGCGACGGAAGAGACCGCGGCGGAGCCCGAGGACGACGCGGAGGCCGCGCTCGAGCCCGAGGAGGAGGGGCCGCCGCCCGGCGTCGACCACACCATCGGCGAGGGCCAGACGCTCTGGGCCATCGCGCGCGCCTACGGCGTGTCGGTCGCCGACATCATGGAGGCGAACGAGCTCCGCCCGCGCGACGTGCGCCGGCTGCGGGCCGGGGAGACCTTGCGCATCCCGGGCGCGGAGGCCGCGGTGACCGTCGAGGACGCGCCGGCCGAGCCCGAGGAGCTGCCGCCGGTCGAGGACGGCGCCTACCACCGCCTCGCCAACGGGGAGACGCTCTGGGACGTCGCGCGCCTCTACGAGGTCGGCATGGACGCCATCATGGAGCGCAACGAATTCGACGACGACGCCGTCCGGCTCCTCCGGCCGGGGCAGGCCATCGTCGTCCCCGGGGTGACCGAGCGGCAGGTCGAGCGCGCGACCGAGGACCGCGAGGCGACCCTCGCCGCGAGCCGGGCGACGCGGGGCTTCCGGCACACGGTGACCGAAGGCGAGACGATCTGGGATCTCGCGAGCTCGTTCGGGGTCACCACCAACGAGATCATGGCCGCCAACGGCCTGAACGAAGAGGGCGTGCGGAACCTGCGCGCCGGCGCGCGGCTCTGGATCCCGGGCGTGGAGCAGGACCAGGGCGGGCGCGTGCGCCGCACCCTGACGCGCCGTCAGCAGCGCGCCTTGACCCGGGCCGCGAACCTCGGCCTCGGGACCCGGGAGGCGGCGCGGGACCTGCTCCACGGGCGGGTGAACGCGCGCTGGGTCCGCGCGGCGCGAGGCCGCCGTGGCCGGCTGCCCGGGAGCCTGCGCTGGCCGGTGACCAACGGCTGGTACGTCCGGGGCTACGGCTCCGGCGAGGGCGGCTATCACCTCGCGGTCGACATCATGGGCCGCATCGGCTGGAACGTGCGCGCCGCCGCTCCGGGCATCGTCGGCTACGCGGACGACGGCGTGCCCGGCTACGGCAACATGGTGCTCCTCGTGCACCCCGGCGGGTGGGTGACGATGTACGCGCACAACTCGGCGAACTCCGTCGTGGCCGGGGAGCGCGTGCCCCGCGGCGGCATCATCGGCGAGGTCGGCTCCACCGGCATCAGCCGCGGCCCGCACGTGCACTTCGAGCTGATCTTCGACGGGCAGAACTGCGACCCCGCGCCGCTCTTCCGCCCCGGCATCCGCCACCGGGACGGACACCTCAGCCCGCTGGCCACCGCCGACTGGCGCCGCCCGGGAGACCGCCCCGACGCGGTCCGCTGCGCCCGGCGCCGCCGCCACCCTCGCTCCCGCTGGGTGGCCCACGAGTCCTTCGACCAGTAGCGGCTCAGCGCGTGTACGCGGGGCGCTCGGCGTCCTCGCGGGCGCCGTGCAGCACCAGGGCGTCGTGCAGGCTCTGGGCGCGCCCGCGGTGACAGGTGACCCTTCGACGGCGCGCGGGCGGATCGTGGCACCAGCGCAGGGTCTCCTCGAGGGTCCGCTCGAGGGTCTGCGAGGGGCGCCCCACCCCGCGCGCCCGGCGGACGAACTCCTCCAGGTAGGCCTCCGCCTGACGCAGCTGCTCGACCGTTCCGTCCCGGTGCTCGTGGTAGAGGACCGCGAGATCGAACCAGGCCTCGGCGCGCGCCGCGTCGATCTCGAGCGCGGCCCGATAGGAGGCCTCCGCCTCGTCGGGTCGGCGCAGGCCGCGGAGCGCGACGCCGAGGCCGACCGCGGCGTCGTAGCTCTCGGGGCGCAGCGCTCGCGCCTCGCCGAAGGCCCGCGCCGCGTCCTCGTAGGCGCGCTGCGAGAGCGTGAGCTGGCCGAAGTTCATGTGGGCCTCGAAGAGGCTCGGGTCGAGCGCCCGCGCCCGCGCGAGCTTGGCCACCGCGGCGGTCACGTCGCCCCGCGCCACGTCGATCAGCGCCCAGGTGTTGTAGATGGGCGCGTAGGCGTCATCGACGAGCTGCGCCTGGCGGCAGACCACCGCCGCGAGGTCGAGCAGCTCCGGCCGCGCCTCGCTCATCGCGAGGTAGACCAACGCCATCTGGTTCAGCGCGGGCAGGTAGTCGCTCCGGGAGGCCAGGGCCCGGCGCAGGGAATCGATGGCCGCCTCGCGCTGGTCGGGATCCTCGCTCTGGAGCACGGCGAGGTTCAGGTAGGCGGGCGCGCAGCGGGCGTTCCGCGCGATCGCCGCCTCGAGGGCCGCGCGCGCCTCGACCGACCGGCCGCGCTCCATCAGCCGGGCCGCGAGCGCGGTGCGGGGCTCGCAGAGCTCCGGGTCCAGCTCGACCGAGCGCTCGTAGAGCCGCCGGGCGCCGTCCTCGTTGCCGCAGCGCTCGGCCACGAGCCCGCTCATGTAGACGGCGCGGGCGTCTTGCGCGCCGTCGCCGGTGCGGATGGCCTCGAACGCCGCGAGGCTCTCCCGGCAGGCCTCTCCGTCCCACGCGCCGGCGGCGTCGTGGCGGGCGAAGACCTCGCTCGCGTCCTCCCACGCGCGGGTGACCTGGGCCTCGGAGGGCGGGCGCGCCGGATCGCCCACGAGGGGCGTCACCGTCGGCGTGTGCGCGCACCCGACCGCCGCCGCCCACCCGAGCGGAAGGACGACGGCCCAGACCGACGCCAGCGCAGACCTGTCTTCTCCCATGCGACCTCCTCGAGCGTCTTCGAGGGCCGCGGAGGTCGATCCTTGGGCGCGATCTCAGGCCCGGACCCGGGCGATCCGGATCGGGGGGCCGGCGCGGACCTCGAGGCGACGGAGGCGCTCGAAGCGCTCGCCGTCGACGATCGGGCTGAGGGGCTCGTCGAGCGCCTCGATGATCATCTCCCGGCCCGAGGTGTCGCGCAGCTTCGGGCCCTCGATGGCGCCGCCGCTCACGATGGCGGGGAGGTTGCGGATGATCGCGGCCGGGTCGATCTCGCCGGCCTGGAAGTGCAGGACGCCGGGCTCGCGGGCGAGCGGGAAGACGCGCACGACCCCGCCCAGGTTGATGTCGAAGGCGCCGGCGTGGAGGCCGCCGTGGCGGGTCGACGCGAGCGCCTCGCCGTCGATGGTCACCGTCGCGATCGTCGGGCGAAAGAGGTGCGCCGCGTAGCTCCCGTTCGCCACGAGGCCGGGCACCAGCCGCGCCGCGGTGAACTCGCTGACGGTGCGCCCGATCACCTTCGCGATCGTGGCCGGGCTCGGCTCCGGGTCGGCGTAGTACTTGTCGAAGAAGCGGTTGCCGACTCCGCCCGCCGCGAGCGCGAAGCCCACCCGGTCGAAGGGCTGCCCGTCGTCGAAGGCGCCCTGCAGGTGGAGCGAGTCGAGGGTGACCTCCGGCGGCGGCGCGCCCTTCATCGCGCAGGCGGTCAGGGCCCGCACGATCGACTCCGATCGCCCGCGCACCCCGACCTTCCGGGCCACGAAGTCGATCGTGCCGCCGTTGGTCGGGACGAAGGTGGGCCAGTCGGCGGGATCCGGGCGGAGCGCGCGCACGGTGTTGATCAGCCAGTGGAGCGCGCCGTCGCCGCCGTCGCTGACGAGGTGGGTGGTGCGCGGCAGGAGCCGCTCGAGCGTGGCGCCGAGGGCGTCGATCGACGGCGTCTCGTGCACCTCGCCCCACGACCCGAGGAGCCGGGTGAGCCGCCGGGCTCGAGCGCCGCGGTCCTTTCGGTTCCGCCGCGCGAGGGGGTTGAGGACCACGCCGAGGTACATGCGCGGCCCGAACGTAGCAGGGACGCTCGCGGTTCGCCGGGACCGTGCCATGCTGCGCGCCCGATGAGAGCGCTCACGATCTGGCTGCTCTCGGCGCTGTTTCTTCTCGGGTGCGAAGACGACGCCGAGCCCATGGAAGAGGTCACCCTCGCCCCCGACTCGCGTCGGGCCGAGCACGCGGGGGAAGATCTCTACCGCCGCTACTGCGCGCTCTGCCACGGGCGGGACGGCGAAGGCTACGCGGCCGACGACGCGCCGGCCCTCGCGGCGCCCGAGTGGCTGCGGACCGCGAGCGACGAGTTCATCCGCTCGGCGATCCAGGAGGGGCGGCCCGGCACCGCGATGAGCGCCTGGTCCCGGACCCACGGCGGCCCGCTCAACGAGGCGCAGATCGAGGCGATCCTCACCTACCTGCGCAGCTGGCAGCGGCACCCGCAGGTCGACGTCGCGTCGGTGCCGGTCGAGGGCGACGCCGGCCGCGGGGCCGCGGTCTACCAGGCCGAGTGCGCCGAGTGTCACGGGGCGCGCGGCGAGGGCGTCGACGCGGTGCAGCTCCGCAACCCGATGCTGCTCGCGAGCGCGACCGACGGCTTCCTCCAGTACGCGGTGCTGCACGGCCGCACCGGGACCCGGATGCCCGCGTTCCGCGACCGGCTCGCGCCCGACCAGGTCAACGACGTCGTCGCGTTCATCCGCAGCCTCGACCCCCAGCGCCGTCCGCCGGCCCACGCGCACCCCGGGCCGGATCAGCTCGCCGAGATCCCCGCGCTCTCGGAGATGCAGCTGGTGATCAACCCGGAGGGGCGCCAGGCGCGGCTGACCCTGCGGGAGGAGCGCTACGTGCCGGCCGCGCAGGTGAAGCGCGCCCTCGACGAGGGCCGCAAGATGATCCTCATCGACGCCCGGGCCACGAGCGACTGGCTCTCCGGACGGATCCCCGGCGCGATCCCGATGCCGTTCTACGAGATGGACGACATCGTCGAGGCGCTGCCGCGGGACGGCACCTGGATCGTCGCCTACTGCGCCTGCCCCCACGCCGCGAGCGGCCGGGTGGTCGACTCGCTCCGGCAGCACGGGTTCGAGAACACCGCCGTGCTCGACGAGGGCATCGAGCACTGGCGCGAGCAGGGCTTCCCGATGGCCGAGGGCCCCGCTCAGCCGTAGCGGGCGAGCCAGGTGGTCACCGCCGAGCGCGCCACCTCCTGCACGTGGTCGGCGTCGACGGCGTCGCGCTGCAGCAGCATGCGCCAGAGCACGCCGCCCTCCAGCATGCCGAGCAGCTCCCGCAGGGCGCGCTGCTCGTCGTCGAAGCGCACGTGCCCCGCGGCGCGGAGCGCGCGCAGGTGGTCCCGGAGCGGCCCCTGCACCGGCCCCTCGAGGCGCGCGAAGAAGGTGGCGGCGAGCCGGGGGAACGCGGGCGCCTCGCCGATGAGCAGCCGGAGCGTCTCGGCCGTCGCGGGGCTCGCCAGACCGCGGGCGTAGGCCTCGGCGTAGGCCATCAGTGACGCCTCGGGATCGCCGCGCGGCACGTCGGCCGCGGTGAGCGCGCACACGAAGGCGTCGCAGCGCTCGGCCAGGATGGCTTCGAACAGCACCTCCTTGCTCTCGAAGTGCTTGTAGAGCGTCGCGAGCGAGACCGAGGCCTCCTTGGCCACCTGCCCCACGCTGACCCGCTCGTACCCGCGGGCGCCGAAGAGCCTCCGCCCCGCCTCGAGGATGGCGGCCCGCTTCTCGGCGGCGACCGCGCGCTGATGTGCTTCGAGCCCGCTCACCCCCCGAGGATGACACCCCAGTCCCACATGGTGAAGGGTTGACTTCACCCTTAGGTAGAACCATCACTCTACCATGAAGACGATCCCCCTCGCCCTCGCCCTGACGCTCGGCCTGTCCGGCTGCGCGGTCGGCGCGACCGGCTACGCCAGCGGCGCCCTCCTCCCGAGCGACTCCGGCTGGAGCGACCCCGGCGTCGCCACCGTCGCCCGGATCCCCCCGCGCCGCCCCGAGGCCCAGGTGGCCATCCCGGGTGACGCCACGCCCCCGCGCACCCGCACCACGCTCGTGCACCGCGACGCGCCCCTCACCCCCTGGGTCCCGAGCGATCCGGGCTGGCGCGCGCCCACCGACGAGCAGGTCGTCGCGGCCGCGGACTGACCTACGGGTCGCGGAGCAGCAGGCGGCGCACGCTCTCGGTGCTGACGCCGCGGTCGGCCGCGCTGCGCACGATCCAGCCGCTCGGCGCCTCGCCGCCGCCGCCGAAGAGCAGATCGGGGCGGGCCCGGGGCGCGCTGAAGCCCTGGGGGTTGCGGCCGGTCGCGGCCCGCGCCTGGCAGTCGCTGTAGCAGTAGAGCGCCTGCGCCGGCTCCCCGCCGCTCAGGGTGTCGGGCGGGTCGCACTCGGCGGCGGCCGCGCTCCCCTGCTCGGCGCGGATGCGCACGAAGAGATCCACCCGGCGGGCGTCGCGGCACTGCCCGCGACCGCGCTCGCCGCTCACGCTCGCCGCCGTGGGGCAGCTGCCGCGATGGTCCCTTCGCCAGTCGCGCAGCCAGTCGTCGCCGGCCCCGATCGCGGCGAGGTCGTAGCGACCGCCGACCGCGCTGGCCATGCCGCGCTGCAGCTCGCGCGCGCTGAACGCGGCCCGGCACCAGCTCAGGCGCCGGTTCCAGAGCCCCGCGCGCTCGTCGTCGCTCGGCGTCTCCTCCGGCGCGCTCCAGCGCTGCGGCTCGGGCAAGGCGAGCTCCGACTGCAGATCGGCGCACGGGTCGGCGAGGAACTCGCTCTCCGTCGAGAGGCGCTGCTGATCGACGCTGCCGAGGCTGACGATCTCGACGCCCTGGACGTGCTGGCTCATCGTGCGGCCCAGCACGTGGCGCGCGAGGATGCGCCCGATGCACTCGAAGGCCGTCGACGCCTCGGCGCCGTCGCACTGCACGCTGCCCTCGGACGGCCCGAGGTAGTGGCCCGAGCGGAAGGTCGCGTCCGATCCACACCAGACGTGCCAGACCAGCGGGTCGTCATCGACGATCGCGATCTGGCAGAGATCGACCAGCGCGTCGGCGACCTCGTCCACCGCCTGGAACGCGGCGCTCACCGCGCGCGGGCTGAGCCCGGCGATGCACTGCCGCTCGGCGCGCCGGATGGTCTCGACGTCGCCGTCGTCGGTGCGGCCCCAGCGCGTCGGGCTCAGGCGCGCCGCGGACCGGGACTCCGGCGCCGGGTAGGTGGCGCGGCAGCCGGTCACGGCGAGGACCAGCAGGAGGGCCCAGCGCATCAGCGGCCCCCCGCCAGGTCGACCAGCGACGCCAGGTTCAGGCCGACGAAGAAGCTCACGATCGGGTTGTCGACCGAGCTCGTCTCGGCCGCGCCGTGCAGCATGCCGCCGACCGAGAGCAGCCGGGGCAGGTGCTCCGGGATGCCGAGCTGGAGCGCCCAGGTCAACGCCACGCCGACGCGGGACAGCTCCGCCGGGTCGAAGGCGGCCGCCATCGTCAGCATGCCGCTCACCTCGATCGAGACGAAGCGGATGCCCGGCGAGAAGCGGAACCAGGCGAGCGGGAGGCCGAGGCCGAGGGCGACCGGGTCGTTGGCGAAGAAGAGCGCCTGCGCGTCCCCGAGCACCCCGACCTCGAAGCCGAGCACGTCGAGCGCGGTCTCGGCGACCAGGGCCCGGCTGGAGCGCGCGCGGAAGGACGCCCGGGCCAGGCACTCGATCGGCTCGTCGTCCCCGGCGACGCCGAGGAGGAACACGTGGAAGGTGGCGTCGACGAGGAGCGCGTCGGGATCGAAGGGCGGCCGCTCGCGCAGCTCGCCGTAGGTGGCGCCGGCCGGGCACTGCGCGTCGCGGGAGGCGTAGGCGACCACCGCGCTGTCGCGGGCCCCGGGGAAGCGACCGCTCACCCCGCTCAGCAGCGGGACGTCCTGGGTCACCTGGACCGCGTGCGCCGGGTCCTCGTTGATCGCCGCCGCCACCGCGGGCGAGGTGGAGAGCCGGAACTCGAGCTGGTGGCGCGCCTCGACGTAGGCGAAGTGCGTGGACTCGTCGTGCGGCAGCGCCTGCCAGGGGCACTGCCCGTCGCCGCCCTCGCACTCGAGCGCGTCGGGATCGCCGCCGGTGTAGAGGCCCACGGGGTGCCACTCGCGCTGCGGGTCGACCACCGGCATGCGCAGCCGCGCCAGCCCCTGCCGGCCCGCGCAGCCCTCCCCGCCGCCCTGACGGATCTCGAGCAGCCCGGCGGGGAGCCGATAGTCGCCGTCCTCGGTCGGCTCGAGCGCCTCCCCGTCGACCGTGACGCAGAGCCCCTCGCCGCGCTCGAGCGCGACCCGGGTGCCGGCGATGCCGATGCGGTAGGGCGGCCGCTCCGACGAGCCCGGCGCCGGCAGCGTGAAGCACTCGGGCTCGCCCAGCTCCTGCCGCGCTCCGTCGCTGGTGAGCACCTGCATCCCGTGCTGGATGCAGAAGCGGGTGGGCGACGCCTCGGTCGCCGCGGTCTGCATCAGGGTCAGGCCGCCGAGGGCCGCGCACGCGCGCGGATCGGGGACGGGCCCGCCGACCGCGGCGGTGCGGGTGTCGTGGTAGCTGGGCGTGAGGCACACGGCGAGCTCGCCGAAGACCGCCTCCCAGTCGCTCGCGGTCGGGACGAGCGCGTCGCCCTCCTCGCCGTAGCGCGCGCGCATCCGGTCGCGGATCGCGGTGTCCGGCAGGCGGATCGCGGCCGGCTGCCCGGCCTCGCCCTGCCCCGCCTCGAGCTGAACGGTCCCGAGCACCACCGGCGGCGCGTCGGTCTCCTGGCGGGCGATCCACAGGAGGCCGGCCTCGGCCGCCGTGCGGAGCTCGGGCCAGAGGAGCTCGCTCGAGAGCGCGTGCTCGGTCGGGGCGAGCAGGAGCCCCGGGCCGCGCGGATCCCACCGGGCCGCGAGCAGGGCCGGCTGCGCGACCGGGGAGCGGGCCTCGAGGCCGACGCTGCGCAGGTGGTTCTGCAGCGGCGTCACCACGCGCTGGGTGCGGAAGACGCCGATCCGGAGCGCCACCTCGCCGCCGGGCCGGGCCGCGTAGAGGCTCCAGTCACCCTGCGGCAGCGAGAGGCTGCGCTGGCCCGCGCCGAGGGTCGCCTCCGCCGCGCCCGCCCAGAGCCGCTCGGACCGCGCGCCCTGCACCGCGCGGAGCTCGACCGCCGCTCCGTCGCAGCCGTCGTCCGCCACCCGCTCGATGCGCAGGCTCCCCGAGCCGGCCTCGGGCACGGCGCGGAAGGCGAGCTGCTCCTCGAGGAGGTAGTGCGCGCAGTAGCGCAGCATCAGCGTGTGCTGCGTCGGGTCGGCGCGGCGGCCGGTGCGTCGGGCGTAGACGACGCGCGGATCGCCGCTGACGCTCACGCCGGGGCGCCGGGCGAGCCGCTGGTAGACGGTCGCGAAGTCGAGCTCTCCGGTGAGCGCGGCGTAGGGGCCGTCGGCGTCGAGCGCGTACTCGCAGCCGCTCGAGAGGGTGACCCGGTCGTCGAGCGACACGAGCTGCTGCGCGCGCGCCTCCGTCCGGCCGGCGACCTCGAAGCAGGTGGCGTCCTGCGCGGAGGCGGCCGAGGTCACGAGGAGGAGCAGCGAAGCGAGACCGATCGAGCGCGAATGGTTCATGGGCGCGTTATCTTCGCCCCCTCGGACCGTGAATCAACCCGGAACGCACATCGAGCGCGGCGCGACGTCGGACGCGGAGGCGATCGCGGAGACCCTCCTCGCCGCGCTGGACACCGATCCGTTCGTGCGCTGGCTGGCCCGACCGACCCCGCGCGCCCGGGAGGCCTACGTCGCGCTGATGCTCGAGGGCCTCGCCCTGCCCCGCGGCCAGGTCTGGCTGGCGCGTGACGGCGACGCGATCGTCGGGGCCTCGCTCTGGGCGCCGCCCCACACCTTCGCGCTCGGGCTCGGCGACACCTTCCGGCTCCTGCCCCGCATGCTCGAGGTCGTCGGCTTCCGGCGGCTGAGCGCGGTCGGCAAGGTGCTCGACGCGATCGAGCGAGACCGTCCGCCGGAGCCCCGCTGGCTGCTGACCCTCGTCGGCGTCGTGCCCGAGAGGCGCGGCCGCGGGATCGGCGCGGCGCTGCTCGAGCCCGGGATCCGTCAGGCCGACTCGGAGGGCGCGGCGGTGGCGCTCGAGACCGCGGATCGGCGGAACCTGTCCTTCTACGAGCGGGCGGGCTTCGCGGTCACCGCGTCGCGATCGCTCGCGCCCGGCGGGCCGGAGAGCTTCACCCTCGTGCGTCCGCCGTCTTGATGCACGGGCGTCACGAAGCTGCGCTACGCTCCGCGGCCGTGAGCCAGCACGATGACGATTCGCAGCGCCCGGGGCGCCGAGACTTCCTCCGCGGCGTGGCCGCCGCCGGCTTCGCCGCCGCCCTCCCCGGCTGCGACGGCGAGGAGCCGATGGACGCGGACGCCGGCCCGGGCGACTCGGGGGTCGTGGACCCGCCGGACGCGGGGCCGCCGCCGGGCCCCATCCCGCCGCGGGAGCGCAGCTACGCGGTCTTCGAGCACGGCGTCGCGAGCGGCGACCCGCGCCCCGACTCCGTGATCCTCTGGACGCGGGTGACCCCCGGCATGCCGGGCGACCCGGACCCGGGCGCGATCGACGTGACCCTCGAGATCGCGAGCGACAGCGCCTTCGGCGCGATCGTCTCGACCGAGAGCGCGAGCACCGACGCCTCCCGCGACTTCACCGTCAAGGTGGACGCGGCCGGCCTCGAGGCGGCGACGACCTACTACTACCGCTTCACCGCGCTCGGCGAGACCTCCCCGGTGGGGCGCACGCGGACCGCTCCGTCCGGCGCGGCGGACCGCCTCCGCCTCGCGGTCTGCTCGTGCTCCAGCCTCGGGCACGGCTTCTTGCACGGCTACGGCAAGATCGCGGCCCGGGCCGACCTCGACGCGGTCATCCACCTCGGCGACTACATCTACGAGTACGGGAACCTGCAGTACGGGAACCTGCGCGAGTACGAGCCCTCCACCGAGATCGTCGCGCTCGACGACTACCGCGCCCGCTTCTCGCAGTACCGCCGCGAGCCCGAGCTGGCCGAGGCCCACCGGCAGCACCCGTTCATCGTCATCTGGGACGACCACGAGACGGCCAACAACTCCTGGCGTGGCGGCGCGCAGAACCACGACGCGAGCGAGGGCAGCTGGAGCGACCGGCTGGCCGCGGCCACCCAGGCCTACCGCGAGTGGATGCCGATCCGCGACGAGGGCGAGCCCGGACAGCTCTGGCGCCGCCTCGGCTACGGAGACCTCCTCGACCTGGTGATGGTCGACACGCGCATCTGGGGCCGCGACGAGGAGCTCGAGGGGCTCGACTCGCCCGGCATCGACGACCCCGCGCGGCAGCTCCTCGGCGCCGATCAGGAGGCCTGGCTGATCGAGCAGCTCGGCACCTCGACCGCGCGCTGGAAGCTCATCGGCAACCAGGTGATGCTCGCCCCGATCACCGGCTTCGCGAACCCCGACCAGTGGGACGGCTACCCGGCGGCGCGCGAGCGCCTGCTCGGCGCGATCCGTGACGGCGGGGTCGACGACGTCGTCGTGCTCACCGGCGACATCCACTCCTCGTGGGCCTTCGATCTCCCGCTCGACGTGAGCGCCTACGACCCGGACACCGGCGACGGCTCGTTCGGGGTCGAGCTGGTCGCGCCCGCGATCAGCTCGCCGGGCTTCCCCGACATCGGCGCCGATCGCGTGGCCATGAGCCTCATGGACCAGAACCCGCACCTCACCTGGGCGCAGATCACCCGCCGCGGCTACGTGGTGCTGGACCTGGACGACGCCCGGATGCAGGCCGAGTGGTACTTCACCGGCGACGTCGAGGACGAGACCGACACGAGCGAGATGTTCGGCAAGGGGGTCTCCACCGCGAGCGGCGCGAGCCACCTGGTCGACGCGCCGGTCCCCGCCGATCCGCCGGCGGCCCCCCCGCTCGCGCCCTGAGCCCTACCTGGCCGCCGCGCCGCCGACCCGGAGCCCCTCGAGGTCGGCGATCGCCTCGCCGGCCCCCGTCTCGGGGTCGATGCGGAGGAGCGCGCCCTCGCAGGTGAAGCCGTAGAGGGTCGTGCCGAAGGCGGCGAGCCCCCAGACGCACGAGAAGCCGATGGGGCCGATGTCGATCGGGTCCCGCCCGTCGAGCGGGATCTCCATCAGCAGGTCGCCGTCGGCGCCTCCGGTCGCGCTGATCAGCATCCGGTCCCCGATGAACGCGATGTCTCCGCTCGCGCCGCGCCCGCGCGGGAGCGAGACGACCTCGACGAGGCGGCCGCTGGCCAGGTCCGCCCGGCTGATGGTGCGCTCGCCGCCGACGTAGATCTCGCCGTCGGGGCCGACCTCGAGGGCGACGGTGCGCTCGGTGCTGGAGAGGAGCCTCGCGATCGTGCCGCTGCGCTCGTGCACCGTGAACAGCCCGGTCGAGGTGGTGCCGTAGACCACGCCGTCGTTCCCGAGCGCGATGTCGGTCAGGACGGCGCGCATCCGGACCAGGAAGTGGAGCCGGCCGCTCGGCAGGTCGACCTCCCAGAGGGCGTCGTTCACGTGGACGAGCGCGCGCGGCTCGCAGCCGGTCCGCGCGTCGCACCGGTGGCTGAGCGGGCAGAAGCGGGCGTCGGGCACGAACTCGCAGCTCCGGCTCGCCTCGTCGCACACGTCCTCGGTGCACTCGAGCGCGTCGGCGCAGGCGGGCCGCTCGAACACGCAGCCGGCCGCGGGATCGCAGCGACCGGGCCCCGTGCACCAGAGGCCGTCGTCGCAGGCCGCGTCCTCCGCCTCCCGGAGACATCGGCCCGCCGCGCAGCGGTCGCGGGTGCAGGCCACGCCGTCGTCGCAGTCGGCGTCGCGCAGGCACTCGGGGCTCCCGGCGTCGACGGGATCGACCGGCGGCGCCTCCTCGCCCAGGTCGAGGGTGCCGGTCCGGGCCCCGCAGCCGACGAGGAGGACGATGCAGACGAGCGCGCGCACGACCCTCCGTGTGACACGAGCGCGCCATCCGAGCTATCCCACGCCGATGGCCGAGCCCCGTCCCCAGTACATGACCCCCGCGGGCCACACCGCGCTCATCGAGGAGCTCGCGACGCTCGGGCAGGAGCGCACCCGCGTCGTCCAGGGCGTCGCCGACGCCGCCGCCGAGGGCGACCGGTCCGAGAACGCCGAGTACATCTACGGCAAGAAACGCCTGCGCGAGATCGACAAGAAGATGCGCTTCCTCAAGAAGGCGCTCGACGCGGCCGTGGTGGTCGACCCGTCCGAGGACCGCGGCGACCGGGTGTTCTTCGGGGCCACGGTGGTGCTCGAGGACGACGACGGCGGCGAGGTCACCTATCAGCTCGTCGGCGAGCACGAGACCGACGCGAAGCGCGGGCGGATCTCCTATCGCTCGCCGGTGGGCGCGGCGCTCATGCGCAAGAACCTCGACGACGAGGTCCGGGTGAAGACGCCCGGCGGCGTGCGGACGCTGACCATCGTCGACGTCCGCTACGAATGATCACGGCGTCGGGCAGGGCGTGCCCTCGGGGGCCGGCGCCGGCACGACCCCGGTGCCCGTCTCGATCGCGGTCGCGAGGAAGCAGGTCCACTGGTAGCGAATCTCCGGCACCTGCACGTAGATCGAGTGCGGGTCGCTGAAGCCGTCGCCGGCCGACTGCACGACCACGCCCGTGTAGGGGGTGCCGTCCTCGGCGGTCAGGTTGTTGGCCACCGGGTAGTCGATGACCCCGTCGAGGTCGACCACCGACAGCGCGTCCTGCATCGACGACCACACCACGTCGCCCGCCTGCGGGTGGCCGTAGGCGACGACGATCGCGTCGTAGAGCTGCACCGGGAAGAAGGAGTCGCCCTGCCCCACCGGCTCGTACACCGGCCGCGTCGGCAGCCCCGGGAGCGGCCGCTGCGAGAGCCGCGGCATGTAGACCATCGGCTCCGCCGCCTCCCACGCGATCTCGAGCAGATGCATCGCCGGGTGCAGGTGGCTGAGCAGCTCACCGCGGGTCCGCAGCAGCGCCCCGACGCCGTCGCGCGCCGCCTCGATCAGCGTGGTCTCGAGGATGAAAAAGCTCCAGAAGCCGCCGGCCCCGGTGGGGACGAGGGCCCGGAAGCGAGGCTCCACCGCCCCGATCATGTTCGTGTACATGCCGCCCATGGACTGGCCGGTGGCCACGAACGCGTCCGGGTCGAAGCGGTAGTGGGTCTCTCCGGGCGGGAGCGAGGGCCCGTCGCAGCCCTCGAGCAGCGCGGGATCGATCTCGATCGTCTCGAGCGCCCGGACCAGCAGCCGCTGCTCGAGTACGCCCTGCCGGAAGGTGTCGCGGAAGGCGGCGAGGTTGTCGAAGTTGAGGTACTCGATGCTGCTCGCGCCCGGCAGCCGATCGGGGCTGAGCGGCAGGGCCGCGCCCACGCTGGCGATCCCGTGCTCGGCGATCATGTGCGCGGGCCCGAGCCCGACCGCCTCGGCGCCGCCCGGGGGGCGCGGCCCGCGATCGACCACCTGCGCGGCGACGCCGCCGCTGCCGTGGAAGTAGACCATCAGCGGGTAGCCGCCCTCGGGCATCGGGCCCTTGGGGATGGTGATCACGACGCGGGTGTCCTCGCGCCGCTGCTCGATCGGCAGGCCGTCGTCGCCGATCTCGAAGAGGCCCTCTTCGTCGAAGGGCGGCGTGCCGCGCTGGAACTGCGGCTGGGAGACGTTGCCGACGAGCTCGCAGTAGCGCTCGTGAGTGGCCCCGTCGCCCGGGTCGAGCGCGAGCCCATCGACGGTCACGGTGTGCGCGTCGAGGACCGCCTCGCTGAGCGCGCGCAGCCGCGCGACGACGTCCCCGGTGGTGAAGACCGTCGCCGCCGCCACCTCGTCGCGAGGCACGCCGAGGTCGTCGAGCGTCTCGAACATCGGCGCGTAGAGCGCCGCCGCCGCCTCGCCCCACGCGCCGCTCGGCGTCTCCCCGGCCGCGAGCTGGGTGAGCGCCTCCGGCACCTCGAGGGGCGCGCCCTCGGCGTCGTTCGCGGAGCGACGGATCACGAACGCGAAGGTGCGATCGGGGGGCAGCACGACGCCCGGGAACGCGGCCACCCCGAGCAGGTTCTCGCCGGTGTAGCGGTCGACGGGCAACGTCTCGGCGATGGTCGGGAAGAGCCGCCCCCGCTCCGGCGAGTCCGGGTCGACGTCGACGAGGAGCACCGCGCTCTCGGGCGCCGCCGGGAAGTGATCGCCGGGCGCGCGGGGCGCGAGGGGGGCGCCGAAGCGGAAGAGCCCCACCGGGATCGTCGGCCAGCCCGGGCGGTCCTGCGCGATGGGCAGCAGGTTGTCGACGATGGCCACCCGAGGGTTCGGGTAGCCGGTCAGGTCCGGCGTCCCGTCCTCCGCGAGGCGAAGGTCCGAGGGGAACGGGAACTCGAAGAAGGTCTCCTGGGTGTTCACGTCCCCCTCGAGCGAGAAGCGGACCGCCGAGGAGGCCGGCTCCAGGCCGCCATCGGGGCCGGCGTCGACCGCGCCGTCGAGGGGTTCGGCGCCGTCGTCGCAGCCGAGCAGCGAGAGCGCGAGGATGGAGGCGAGGAAAGCGTGCCGCATCGCGGCGGAGCATAGCCTCCGCGTGATAGGGTTTGCAGGGATGCGCGCGAAGAGTCTGCTTCTCTTGCTCACCGTGACCTCGTCGTCGGCCCTCGGTTGCTCGCTCGTCTTCGACGGCGGCCGCCACGTCGGCGACGGCGGCGCAATGGACGCGAGCGCGCCCGAGGACGCCCGCCCCGGATCGGACGGCGGCGAGCCGGCGTGCGTGGACCACGAGGACTGCCTGATCTCGCCGGCCGGAGAGGAAGGCCGCATCGTCTGTCGCCCCAGCCCGGGCGGCGGCTTCTGCGCCTCGGAGTGCCGCGCCCAGGAGGAGTGCAACGGCGTGGCCGGCACCGGCGAGCACCCGTTCGGCACGGTCTGCGTGCGCGGCCAGTGCGGCTGCAATGGAGACGTGGACTGCACCGACCCGACCTTCTCCCGCTGCGTCGTCGACCTCGGCGTGTGCGGCGAGTGCGTCGGCAGCGCCGACTGCGATCCGCTCCGCACCATGCGCTTCTGCGTGTTCGGGCTCTGCGAGATGACCGAGCCGTGCGACTCGCCGATGGACTGCCCGCCGGAGCTCCCCAATTGCGTCGGGCCCCCGGACCGGCAGCGACGCTGCGCCCCGCCGTGCACGGAGAGCGAGCCCTGCCCTCCGACGCAGACCTGCGGCAGCGACGGCGTCTGCCGCGCGAGCTGATCAGAGCTGGAGGAGGTAGGCCTCGAGGTCGTCGAGCTCGGCCTCGCTCAGCCCGCTCGTCG
Organism: Myxococcota bacterium; assembly: GCA_036149055.1. Classification (GTDB taxonomy): domain Bacteria; phylum Myxococcota_A; class Polyangia; order Polyangiales; family Sandaracinaceae; genus JAVJQK01. Next base: position 58,627 of record JAYZQJ010000253.1, read on the forward strand.
CGCCGTGCGCGTCGCCCGGGTTGCGGGTGGTGATCACCTCGCGGAGCGTCGCCGAGCCGTCGTGCAGGTAGGGCGGGCCGTTCCACAGCCCGCGCAGGGTCGGCGTGTCGAGCCCCGCGAGCGGCGCGCCCAGCCGGCCGCCGGAGCCCGGGCCGAGCGTGCCGACGTCGTGGAGCCGAGGCGCGCCCGAGGGCTCGATGGCGCTGTCGGTCATCGCCTCGCCCGCGTGACAGGCGGGGCAGCCCGCGGCCTCGAACACCGCGCGACCCCGGCGCCCCGCCTCGGTCAGGGAGCCGTCCGCCGCGCGGTGTGGGCTCGCCAGGAACGCGTCGAGCGAGGTCACGTAGGCGGCGAGCGCGTCGAGATCCGCGCTGAGCCCCGCCTTGGGCTCGCCGAAGGTGTCGGCGCGGGCCTCGAAGTCCGCGTCCTCCATCAGCCCCAGCCCCCGGAAGGGCCCCCGCATGTCGTGCTCGAAGTCCTGCACCTCGTCGAAGTTCGCGCTCCAGTGCAGCGGCCCGTGCCCCACCCCGGCGCGGCCGAGCAGATCGATGGTGTTGCGCAGCCCCTCGCCCCGATCGGTGAAGTCCCAGGTGCGCCGGTCACTCTGGCCCTCGAGGTGGCAGTGCGCGCACGCGAGGTAGGAGTCGCGGGCGAGCCGCGGATCGGCCGCGTCGTTGAACAGGATCTTGCCGCGGAGGAGCTCGGGCGAGAGCGGCTCGACGCTCGGGATCGGGAGGCGCGCGAGCTCGGTCGGCAGCGCGCCCGAGTCCGAGACGTCGTAGACGACGAGCTCGCGCGAGAGGTAAGCGTCGACGAAGAGGCGGGCGCCGTCGGCGGAGAGCGCGAGGCCCTGGGGCGCGAAGCCGACCTCGAGGATGCTCCCGGCCTGGGTCCGGCTCAGCACGTCGAGGCGCTCGACCGCCCGGCTGCCTCGCATCGCGAGGTAGAGGTAGTCCCCGCGCGGCGAGAAGACGGCCGCCGAAGCGAAGCCGCGATCGTCCCAGAGCTTGCGGCGCGCGAAGTCCTCGGCGCCGTCGCGCGGATCGAGGAAGCTCACCGCGGCGCGCAGGGTCGTCTCGTGGGTCAGCGGTCGCGGGCTCACGAAGAGCCCCTCCCCGATGGCGGCCTGCGTCGAGGGCGCCGCCGCGAGCGCGCCGTCGGGCGAGACGACGAGCTGCTCGACGTAGCTCGGCACGCCGCCGCTCTCGGTGTCGGAGCCCGGCTGCGGATCGTAGGCGAGCGCCCACGGCTCGACGGCGCCGCGCGCGGGATCGACGGCGACGACCTCGCCGCGGTCGTCGGGCGAGCGCCAGCGGGTGACCGCGATGCGTCCGTCCGGCAGGAGCGAGACGCCGCGCGCGTCCTCCACCGCCGCGAAGCGCCGGACCTCGCCCCCCTCGACCCGCGCCAGCTCCCCGGTCGCCTGGAGCGAGACGAAGAGCGCCCCATGAGCCGCGATGACCCCGAAGGGGCGCGAGGCGCGAGGCAGCGCGACCGTCTCGACGTCGTCGCCCCGCACGAGGGCGAGCGCGTCGGCGCCCTGACACGCCACCGCCCATCCGCCGTCGATGGGCGCGACGGTGCGCGGCTCGTCGGGCACCGCGACGCGCCGGATCGGGGCGAAGGTGTCGGCGTCGAAGACGGCGAGCTCGTCCGAGTCGGGGCTGACCACCGCGACCTCGCCGCCGCGCAACGCCACCGAGCCGCTCTGCGCGGGCGCGTGCGTGACCGGGAGCGTGACGTTGACGGTGAGCGAGTCGGTGCGGGTGCGCCCCGCGTCGTCCCGCACCTCGAGGAAGGCGCGGTAGCGACCGGGGGCGGCGAAGGCGTGCCGCGCGACCGGGTCCGGGCCGGCCTCGGTCTCCGCGCCGTCACCGAAGATCCAGCGGAAGCTCACCGCGCCGGTGGAGGCGGAGCCGTCGAGCACGACCTCCTGGTCCACGTCGGCGTAGCGCGACGGCCCCGCCTCGGCGGCGAGGGGCGGCGGACCGGCGTCCTCGGGAGCCGCGTCCTCGGGCGCGCTCGCGTCCGGCGCGGCCGCGCCGTCGCACGCGGTCAGGAGCGCGCAGAGGAGGAGCCGGCGGAGCATGCGCCGCTACTCGGGCCCGGTGGTGAAGGTGAACGACGTGGTCTCCGCCACCGCGTTGCCGTTGAAGTCGACGATGCCGCCCGCCATGACCTCCACGGTGTACTCGGTGTCCGGCTCGAGCGCACAGCGGGGGTGGACGTTGACGATCGCCTCCTGGGCGCTCACCACCGCCGGGACCCGCCCCGCGTCCGGATCCCCGCCGCTGCGGTAGAGCCGCACCGAGCCCTCGTGGGCCGAGCGCACGTCGATCAGCTCGTCGAGGCTGAGGCCGACGCGCGACGTGGTGCGGAGGCCGGTCGCGCCGTCGGCGGGCCAGGTCCAGACGACCGACGGGCCGCGCGCGTCGGGCTCGCGCGCGAACGGCGCGACGGCGCTGCCCTCGTCCGGGTTGGCGTCGTCGTCCACGCTCAGCACCGCGACGTTGCCGATCGGCGTGACGGTGTCGAGGTCGCCCTCGAGGTCGAGGCGGGTCACCTCGGTGATGTTCGACAGATCCGACACGTCGTAGATGGCGGCGAAGCTCGACTCCCCCACGAACGCGAGGTCGTGCTGCACGAAGACGTAGCCGCCGTTGCCGTCGGAGATGTGGTCGCCGGCGTAGCGGGGCGCGCTCGGGTCGCGCACGTCGTAGACCACGAGGCCGCCGCCGCCGTCCTTGTTGGCGTAGTACACGTGGCCGCCGACGAGGTTGGTGAAGTAGGCCTCGCGCGGGCGGCCCTCGCCGTCCATCGCCAGGAAGTCGCCGCCCGGCCGCGGCTGCGGGTCCTCGGGATCGCTCACGTCGAGGATCACGGTGCGCGGCCCCTCGGCGGCGGTCGCGATCAAGAGGTTGCCGACCACCTGCACCTGGCCGACCCGCAGGATGGGATCGAAGACGTACTGACCGACGAAGCGCGGCTGGAGCGGGTTCGCGGCGTCCACCACGTACACCCCGTTGTCGGCGCCGGCGACGTAGACGTAGGGCACCTGCCAGAAGACGCTGAGGGTGACGCGCGCGTACGCGTCCGGGTAGACGAAGCCGGGCAGCTCCAGGTCGCGCACCGCGGTGGGCGCGGTCGGGTCGGAGATGTCCCAGAACTGGATGCCGCCGCGGCCCTCGGTGAGCGCGAGCCCGAGCTGGTCGACGACCGCCCAGCGCCCGTCGAGCTGCGAGAAGCCGATCGCGTGGGTCTCGCGCATGTTCGGCGAGTGCCCCGAGCCGACGACGGTCGGCTCGCAGGGATCGTCGAACTCCCAGAACGTCAGCCCGCCCGCCCCGTACTCCGGCGCCCAGGGCATGAGCAGGTAGCCGTCGTACATCGTCACGAGGTTGTGGTGATCGCTGGTGTCGAGCTCGCCTCCGTCGAGGAAGGCGCAGTTCGTGTAGAGCGCGCTCTCCTCGAAGGTGACGCGCGGGCCCCCGGGGCCGGCGTTCGGCGTCCACGCGTCGGGCGCGGGGAACGGGCCGGGCGCGGCGGTCGGGTCGCAGAGATCGACCACCGGCGGCCCCGCGTCGCCCGGGCCCGCGTCGACGGGTCCCGCGTCGGGCTCCGGCTCGGGGCCGGCGTCGGAGGTCGGCCCGCCGTCGCAGGCGACGAGCAGGAGCGAGCAGAGGGCGAGGCGGCGCATGCTGCCGCTCATTGTAGAGGTCTTCTCGCGCCGGGCGCGTGCGCCTTCGCAGGCGGCGGGCTTACGTCCGGCTCACAGCACGAGGCCGCCGCCGAAGACGAAGAACATGCCCCAGACCCCGCCCTGGTCGAAGGCGAAGCCGAGCTCGTCGTCGAGGTTCATGGTGAGGCGCCACTCCCCGAACAGCTCCGCGCCGTACACCCGGCCGATGCCGCGGAGGAAGAGGTCCATGGAGAGCTGCGCCTGGTCGCGGGACTCGTCGACCGTCGGCAGGAACACGGCGCGGAAGCGGCCGCCGCCGAGCACGTTGGGGTGGTGGAAGGCGGCGGTGAAGCGCGTCTCGATCGAGACGTCGACCTCGCCGGGGGTGTCGCCCACGATCGACGCGCGGTCCTCGAGCGGGAAGAGGAAGCCGCTCCGTACCGTGCCCTCGAGGTAGAGGAACTCGACCGGCACCGCCTCCGCCTGCACGCCGGGCACCACCGTGAGGCGCGCCGGCGCCCAGAGCCAGAGCTCCTCGTAGCCTCGCATCGAGGCCGCGGTCCACGCGGCGAGCGCCGCCTGGTCTTCGTTCGGCGCGGCCGGGAACGCGAGCCCGCCGGTGAGCCGGAGCCGCCAGGTGTGATCGTCGTGCAGCACGAGGCCGCCGTAGATCAGCGGGTTGGCGGCGGAGGCGGCGTCGCCGTCGAGGAAGCCGAAGAAGTTCTGGATCCCGGCCCAGGCCCAGCCGGCGGTCGCGCCGATCTCGATGGTCTGGTCGAAGACGAAGCGCAGCCGGAGCAGCCCGCTGACTCCGTCGACCCGCGTCCGGCCGATGCCGCGCGTGTGGAAGCCGAGCTCGACGGAGCCGCCCGAGGTGAGCGGCGCGAGCCGGTCCGGGGCATGCTCGACGCGGCGCTGGGCGGCGGCGGGGCTCGTGAGGAGGCAGGTCATGATCGTCGCGCAGCAGAGGGCGAGGCGAGGCATGGCGCGAGGTTCCGCCGGTCCGTTCCGAGCGTCAACCTCGCCTGGATCGGGCGCCGCGGCGCCCGGGTGAGATGCGCTCTGGTTCGGGCACCCTTCCCGTTCGTTCGTCGATCTACGAGCCACGGAGACGATCTTCCCCATCCCCAAGCAGCCGGGGGGTAGGCCTCCCTCGGTTCGGTGGACACAGCCCCGGAGAGAAAGAGATGGGCAGTCGACCGAGAAAGTACCCCGATGACTTCAAGCAGGACGCTCTGGCGATGATCCGAGCCAACCCGGACTCCACCGTGAAGGAGATCGCGGAGCGGCTTGGTGTGAACTACTGGACGCTCAGTCACTGGTATCGTGCGTCCGTAGTGGCGCGAAAACAGAAGAAGAGCCCGAAGGCCCGCTCTCGGCAGCCTGGCCCCGGGGGAGCCGAGCATGAATCGGACGAGGAGCGACTCGAGCGACTCGAGGCCGAGAACGCCGCGCTCCGCAAGAAGGTCGACCAACTGGAGATGGATCGGGCGATCCTAAAAAAAGCGGCGGCCTTCTTGTTAGCGCGCGCGCAGTCTGAGGTTCGGGGCCGCGATCTCGCGCACGCTGCTCGAGGGAAGTGAGGCCGGCGCCACGCCGATGCCCATCGCCGAGTTTTCGTGTTTTGCGGCCGGGTCCGGGTAGACGCGGCTGCGGAGGCGAGAGCATCGGCGCAGGGCCGACCGAAGAGGTGGCGGGGCTGAGTTTGGCGACTTCCCCCGCCGTGCTCCGGACACCCAGTCGAGGAGACACGGAGCACAGGTCGAATCGTTCATTCGACGATCGACGTCAAGTCCTGGACGAAGTCCCTGCCCTCGGCGGCGGTGGTGCGTCCGGCGCGCTGCGTCGCGTGCGGGCACGGAGGAGCCGTCCCTGGCCGCCCAGTCGGTCTGCACGGCCACGGCACACGGACGCGGCTGCAGCTCGGTCCACCCGGCCTGTTCGAGCCGCCTGAAGAGACCGAGGTGCTCGTGCGCCGCTACCAATGCCAGCGGTGCGATGCGATCACGGTGGTCGCGCCCGCCGACGTGCTCGCGCGGCTGCGCTACCGCGGCCGCGCCGTGGTGATGGCGCTCGCGTACCTGGCCGAAGGCCGGGCGAGCCCGTGGATTCGCGAGCAGGTCAGCCCGCAGCGAGTGCTCGGTCACGAGGGTCGGCGCGGGTGGCGCTCGCCCGCGCGATGGGCGGAGCGGGCTCGGGCGCTGTGGCCGATCCGCGCGGGTCCCGACGACGGTGACGCGAGGAGCCGAGCGCGCGCTGCGGTGCGCTCGCTTCAGAGCCGCGCTCCGTCGCCGACGGGACAGCTGCTCGCGGACGCGGTCGCGGGCGCGCTCCTCGGTGGACCTCGCCCCTGAGCAGCGCCCCGATCCCGGCCCACCACGGGTGCTCGTCGCGACCGCCGCGCCGATCGCGAGACGACTCCACGACGCCCTCGCGGTGGGGGCGAAGAAAGGAGTCACGACATGGACGACGACTTGAAGCCGGTGGACTGGGCAGAAGAGCAGGCGCTCTTCCGTCTCAAGGTGATCGGCCCCCTCCTGTGCGGCGACGCGATGAGCCACGGATAGCTCGCCGCGGCCCTGCGCGAGCTCAGCCAGGCACGCTTCCGACCGCCCGACGCGGCGGTGACGCGGACGTACGCCGTCTCGACGCTCGAGCGCTGGCTCTACGCCTACCAGGGCGGCGGGCTCGGCGCGCTGCGCCCCAAGCGCCGCTCCGACCGCGGTCACGCCCGCGCGCTCACCGACGAGCAGCGTGAGCTGCTGCTCGACATCCGACGTCAATACCCCCGCGCGAGCGCGTCGCTGATCGTGCGTACCCTGGAGGCCGACGGGCGCCTGTCGAAGAAGCAAGTGAGCGCCGCGACGGTGCGGCGGCTCTACCGCGCCGAGGGCCTCGACCGGCAGTCGATGAAGAGCCGCGACGGGGAGGTCCGCCGCCGGTGGCAGGCCCCGCACCCGCACGCGCTCTGGCACGCCGACGTCTGCCACGGGCCCGCCCTCGACGTCGACGGCAAGAGCGTGCCGCTGCGCATCCACGCGATCCTCGACGACCACACGCGACACATCATGGCGATCCAGGCGTGCGCCACCGAGCGCGAGAGCGAGATGCTCGCCCTGGTCGCCAAGGCGGTGCGCGCGCACGGCGCGCCGGATGTGCTCTACCTCGACAACGGCTCGACGTACTCGGGCGACTCCCTCGCGACCGCGTGCGGTCGGCTCGGAATCGCGCTCCTGCACGCCCAGCCCTACGACCCGCAGGCACGCGGCAAGATGGAGCGCTTCTGGCGCACGCTGCGCGAGCAGTGCCTCAGCTTCCTCGGCGGCTCCGAGACACTGCACGACGTGCAGGTCCGCCTGCTCGCGTGGCTCGACCGGCACTACCACGCCGCGCCGCACGGAGGGCTCATGGGCAAGAGCCCCGCGCAGGCCCTCGGCGTCGCCTTCGGCGCCGAGGTCGGCGAAGAGAAGCTCCGCGAGGCGCTGACCGTCCGTGGGCGCCGACGGGTACGCCGCGATGGGACCGTGAGCCTCGGCGGAGTCGACTTCGAGCTCGACCAGGGCTTCCTCCACGGTCGCGTCGTCACCGTCGTCCGCTCGCTGATCGAGCCGACCGCGGCGCCGTGGGTCGAGCACGAGGAGCGGCGTCTGCCGCTGCGCCCCGTCGACGCGATCGCGAACGGAAAGCGCCGCACCAAGCGCAAGTCGTCCACGAAGAAGACCGGGCTCGACACTCCCTTCGATCCCCCTGGCGCGCTCCTCGACGCGCGCCTCGGCAGGGGGCTCGACGATGAGTAGGCCGCGCTGGCTCGGGCACTTCGGCTTCGACGCGCCGCCCTTCAGCAAGGAGCTCGCGGACGAGCAGCTCTGGGTCCCGACCTCGCGCCAGCGCGTCCTCGACCGCCTCGTCGAGGCGTGCGGCGAGCGCACGCACGTCCTGCTCACGGGCGAGCCTGGCGTCGGCAAGACCTGCGTCCTGCGCGCGCTGCGCCAGCGTCTGCCGAAGGCGCGCTTCCGGCTGACCTACTGCCACAACGCGACCCTCGGTCGGCGCGACTTCTACCGGCACATTTGCCTCGCGCTCGGGCTGAATCCGAAGGCGACCGCGGCGTCGGTCTTCCTCGCGATCACCCAGCACGTCGAGGAGCAGCACACCGAGCGCGTCCACCCCGTCTTCCTTCTCGATGAAGCGCACCTGCTCCACCAGCAGGTGCTCGCGCATCTGCACATCCTCTCGAACTACGAGTGGGACTCCAGCGCGCTGCTCTCGCTCGTCCTCGTCGGGCTGCCCGAGCTCGATCAGCGCATGCGGCTGCGCGTCAACCGCTCGCTCTACTCGCGAATCGGCGCCCGGCTCCACCTCGGGGAGGCGCAGCCCGACGACACCGCCGAGTACCTCGCGCACCGCCTCGGCCTCGTCGGGTGCGACAAGGTCCTCTTCGACAGCGATGCCGTCGCCCTGCTCCACGAGGCGAGCGACGGCCGCCTCCGCGACATCGACCGCATCGCCACCGACGCCCTCAAGCGCGCCGCACGCCGAAAGCACAAGCGCGTCGACCGAGCCCTCATCGAAGCCTCACGCGACGACGACCTCATCGACTGACTCGAACCCGCCGAGCACGAGGGCCATCGCGAGCCGGCGCACCCACGCCGGGCTACGCGGTGGCCCTCGTCTCCGTCCGTCCCGCGTCGAGCATCATGGCCATCACCCCTGGCCCAG
>JAYZQJ010000254.1:0-61285 GCA_036149055.1 Myxococcota bacterium
CGGCGCAGCGGGGGGGCGGGGGCGGACCCGCCCCTGCCCAGAAAGCTCAGTACTCGTCGACCGGATCGTCGTCGGACTCGCCCTCTTCGCCCATGTCGTCGGGATCGTCGTCGTCCCCGACGTCGACGTCGATCGCGGCCTCACCCTCGGTGATGTCGCCGCCGGCCGAGGCCTCGACGTCGCCGTCCTCGGTGCCCGGGTCGTCGTCGACGCTCGCGCCCGCGCTCCCGCACGCGCTCAGGACCGCCATCAGGCCGAGGGCCTGCAGAATCATCAGAAAACGCTTCATGTTCGTTCCTTTCGGCAATCCGGGCTTCCGCCCGTGCCGCCGGGCAGCTAGATCCCCGCGCGCTCGATGAAAACCCCCGAACGTGCGACGGTCCCCGCATGATCCGTGGCCTCATCGGTGTGGTGCACCTCGCCCCGCTCCCCGGCGATCCCGCCCGGGGCGCGTCCTTCCAGGAGACCCTCGACGCGGCGGCGCGGGACGCCGACGCGCTCGCCGAGGGAGGCGCGGCCGCCATCGTGGTCGAGAACTTCGGGAGCGCGCCGTTCCCCAAGGGGACGGCCGAGCAGCCCACGCCGCCGCATCAGATCGCGGCGCTCACCCTGGCCGCGGCCCGGTGCGTGGAGCTCGGCGTGCCCGTCGGCGTGAACGTGCTGCGCAACGACGCGCGCGCGGCCCTCGGCGTCGCCGCGGCGGTGGGCGCCGCCTTCGTGCGGGTCAACGTGCACGTGGGCGCCTACGTGACGGACCAGGGGCTCATCGAGGGGCGCGCCTTCGAGACCCTCCGCTACCGCGCGGCGATCGGCGCCGACGACGTCGCGATCGTGGCCGACGTCCGGGTCAAGCACGCCGCGCCGCTCGCCGCCGTGCCCGTGCCCACCGAGGTCGAGGACGCGCTGAAGCGCGGCAAGGCCGACGGCGTGATCGTCACCGGCGCCGGCACCGGCAAGGGCGTGGACGCGGCGCTGCTCGCCGAGGTCCGGGGCGCCGCCGGGGACGCGCCGGTCTGGATCGGCAGCGGGCTCACCCCCGACACCGCGCCCCGGCTGGCTCCGCTCGCCGACGCCGCGATCGTCGGCACCTGGCTCAAGCGAGGCGGCGACGTGAAGAACCCGGTCGACGCCGACCGGGTCCGCCAGATGGCCGACGCGCTCGCCGCGCACCTGCGGCCCGCGCCGGCGCTATAGTGGTGCGCGCGCATGGCCTCGCCGCGGAGACACCTCCCCTCGCTCTCGACGCCGATCATCCTGGCGTCGATCGCCGTCCCGATCGCGATCGCGCTCCTCACCGGGTGGACGCTGATCTTCGCCCAGAACCTCGCCGAGGGCGACGACGTCGCGGCGAACGTCTGGCTCCTCGTGCTCGGCGTGATCGCGTTCGTCACCCTGATGAGCGTGATGATCATGTTCGCCGTCTTCCTCGGCCGCGAGATCCTCGAGGTGCGCCGCCAGGACAGCTTCATCGACTCGGTCACGCACGAGCTGCGGAGCCCGCTCGCGTCGCTCAAGCTCGGCCTCCAGACCCTCGGGCGCGCGGGGCTGCCCGAGGAGAAGCGGGAGATGATGCGCGAGATGATGCTCGACGACGTCGACCGGCTCAGCGCCTTCGTCGACGACATCCTGCAGGCCAGCCGGCTGGCGCACGACCGGGACAAGATCGGCATGGACCTCGGCGACGTGCCGCTGCGGGAGCTCGTCGAGGACTGCGCCGACAGCGTGAGCCAGCGGCATCACCTCGCCGAGGACGCGATCGAGGTCATCGTGCCCCCCGAGCTGACGGTGATCAGCGACCGCGTGGCCTTGACGGTGGTGATCCGGAACCTGATCGACAACGCGGTGAAGTACTCCGACGAGCCGGTGAAGGTGGTGGTGAGCGCGGTGAAGGATCGCGACGTCGTGCGCATCGACGTGACGGACCGCGGCATCGGGATCCCCGAGCGCGACCTCAAGCGCGTGTTCCACCGCTTCTATCGGGTCTCGAGCGAGGGCGTGCGTCAGCGCCGCGGCACCGGGCTCGGCCTCTTCGTCGTCTCGGCCCTGGTGCGCAACCTGGGCGGTCGGGTGGAGGCGGCGTCCGAGGGGCCCGGCACGGGGACCACGATGCGGGTCTCGCTCCCCCAGGCTCGACCGGAGGCGGCGTGACGATGGACGAGCTCAAGCTCCTGGTGGTCGAGGACGAGGAGCACCTGGCCGCGGGCCTCAAGCTCAACCTGGAGCTCGAGGGCTACGAGGTGGACCTGGCGGGCACCGCGCGGGAGGCGGGGGAGCGGCTGCTGAAGCCCGACGGCTACGACGCGATCGTGCTCGACGTGATGCTCCCCGACATCGACGGCTTCGAGCTGTGCAAGAAGCTCCGGCGCAGCGGGAACTACACGCCGGTCATCATGTTGACGGCGCGCAGCTCGGCCGAGGACCGGGTGAAGGGCCTCGAGTGCGGGGCCGACGACTACCTGGTCAAGCCGTTCGAGCTCGACGAGCTGCTCGCGCGGGTGCGCTCGATGGTCCGGCGCCGCGCCTGGGAGCGCAGCTCGGAGGAGAGCCTCCCGAACGCCAGCCGCGCCCAGTTCGGCGAGGTCCAGGTGGACTTCGAGTCCCACGAGGCCACCGTGCGCGGCCAGCGGGTGGAGCTCACCCGGCTCGAGCTCGACCTCCTCCGCTACTTCGTCGAGAACCCCGGCCGGGTGCTCAGCCGGGACGAGCTGCTCGAGCAGGTCTGGAAGCTCCGGAACTACTCGTCGGCGCGCACCGTGGACAACTTCATCTCGCGGCTCCGCAAGCACTTCGAGCCCGACCCGTCGAACCCCCGCCACTTCCTCAGCGTGCGGGGCGCCGGGTACAAATTCGTGGCCGGCTGAGACGCCCAGCGTCTCGGAATGACACACGAAAGTCACCAATTACCGAACGGTGACATTCGCTGACCGAACCGTGACGCGGCGCGACCGAACGATGACCGACGGCGGGGACGCCGGATCCTATGGTCCGGAGCATGAGCTCCTTCCCCAGCCGGACCCCCATCCTCGCGTCCTCCGAGGCGGAGGCGGAGGCCGCCCCCACGCGGAAGCACCGCTACGAGTGGGGCGCCATGATCCCGTGGTTCCTGACCCACCTCGCCGTCCTGGGCGCCGTGTGGTCGGGCGTGACCTGGCAGGCGGTCGCGGTGCTCTTCGGGCTCTTCTTCTTCCGCATCTTCAGCGTCACCGCCTTCCATCACCGGTACTTCTCCCACCGCACGTACTCGACGAGCCGGTGGTTCCAGTTCCTGATGGCGTGGTCGGCGCAGACCAGCACCCAGCGCGGCGTGCTCTGGTGGGCGGCCCATCACCGGGCGCACCACCTCTACAGCGACACCGAGCGGGACATCCACTCGGCCAAGCAGGACGGCTTCTGGCATTCGCACGCCGGCTGGATCTTCTCGGACAACAGCGAGACCGACTGGAAGCGCATCAAGGATTTCGCGAAGTACCCCGAGCTGCGCTGGCTGAACACCTGGTGGCTCGTGCCGACGGTGGTGACCGGCGTCGCGGTGTTCCTCCTCTTCGGCTGGTCGGGGCTCTTCCTCGGCTTCTTCGGGAGCCAGATCCTCGCGTGGCACTCGACCTACGTCATCAACTCCCTCTGCCACGTCTGGGGCAACCGCCGCTGGGACACCAAGGACACCAGCCGGAACAACCTGTGGCTCGCGCTCCTCACCTGGGGCGAGGGCTGGCACAACAACCACCACCACTACATGAACAGCTGCCGCCAGGGCTTCTACTGGTGGGAGATCGACCCGACCTACTACGTCATCAAGATGCTCAGCTGGGTCGGGCTGGTGTGGGACATCAAGGAGCCGCCGGCCAAGGTCCTCGAAGACGGGCGTCGGCGGGACGCCGAGCGACGGCAGAACCGACGCGCCGCCTCCGCCTGAGCGTCGAGTCTTTGACGATCCGCCGGCCGCTGTCGGCGGATCGTTCCGTTCAGGGTGTGGCACGCCGGTTGCCAAGGGATCGGGCATGCCGCTCGTCGCCGAAGCCCTGACCGCGCTCGCCAGCGCCGAAGATCCGACCCTCGCCCGCGAGGCGCTGAGACAGGCCCGCCAGGCGCTGGGCGAGGACGCGGCCCGCTACGAGCCGCTGATGGAGCTGCTCTGCCGCCGGGCGACCGAGCTGGCGCGCCTGCGCCGCCTGGCCGGGAGCGACGAGCTGACCGGGCTGGCCAACCGCCGCGCGTTCAACCTGGCGCTCGATCGGGAGCGCGCCCGCTTCGAGCGCGGGAGCGCCGGCCCCGCGGTGGTGCTGATCGACCTCGACGGCATGAAGGCGATCAACGACGAGCTCGGCCACGCGGCCGGCGACGAGGCCCTCCAGCACACCGCCGAGGCGCTGCTCGAGGCCGTGCGCGCGAGCGACCTGGTGGCTCGCCTCGGCGGCGACGAGCTCGCCTTGCTCCTCCCCGAGACCACCGCCCAGGGCGCCCGCGCCGTCGCCGAGCGCGCCCGCCGCTTCATCGAGCAGCGCTCCGTCCGCGGCCGCCCGCTCCGCGCGAGCGTCGGCTGGGCCGTCACCTCCCGCCGCGACCCGGAGGCCCTGCTCGCCACCGCCGACGCCCGCCTCTACGCCGACAAGCGCCGCCGCCGCGCGCGAGCGTCCTCCGCCGCGGCGTGAAGACGCGCGAGGGTTGCGACCGCACCTTCGTAACCGGGCTGTCGCTGCCCGGCGGCCAGCCCCCATCCCGCCGCCACCCAGCTCCTTTGCGGCATTGCGTCTTTTCGAGAGCCAATTCCACGCGCAGCAGCCAAGCGCGCACCCGAGTGGCCGGCGGCCAGGCTCCGTCCCGAGGCCAGGTCTCTGCGCCTCTGCGTCTCTGCGAGAAATTGCCGCTCGGGCACGGGCACGGGCACGGGCAGGGGCACGGGCGTTCTCGCCCCCGCTAGCGCGGGGGGAGAACGTGCTCGATCGCGGAGACCAGCTCCGACGCTCTGCACGGCTTGCTCACTCGCCGGATGTCCGGCTCCTCCGTGGTCGCGTCGTCGCCGCTCACGAGCACGACGCTCGCGTCGGGGCGGAGGCGGCGGGCGGCGCGGACGAGCTCGACGCCGCTGATCTCCGGCATCTGCTGGTCGGTCACCAGCACGTCCCAGGCGCCCGCCTCGAGCGCGGTCAGGGCGTCGTCGGGGCCGGTCGCGACGACGTGGTAGCCGGCGTCCTCGAGCAGGGCCGCGAGCACCCGCCGGACCTCGACGTCGTCGTCGACGAGGAGCACGCGGGCCGCGCTCGGGTCGGCGTCGGGCAGGGCGACCTCGCCGCTGACCGGCTCGTCCTCGATGAGCGGCATGCGGACCTCGAAGGTCGTGCCCTCGCCGGGGGCGCTCTCGACCGACAGCGTCCAGCCCTGCTGCGCCGCGATGCCGTGCACGCTCGCGAGCCCGAGCCCGGTGCCCTTGCCGCGCTCCTTGGTGGTGAAGAACGGCTCGAAGATGCGCGCCCGGGTCTCCTCGTCCATGCCGACGCCCTCGTCGTGCACCGCGAGGACCACCTCGTCGCCCCGGGGGCGCGCCGTCACCCGCACCGTGCCACCGTCGGGCATCGCGTCGCGCGCGTTGGTCACCAGGTTCAGGAGCACCTGCTCGATCTGACCGCGGTCGGCGAAGACGGGCAGCTGCCGCTCGGCGCGCAGCTCGAGGGTCACGTGGTCGCCCAGCAGCCGCGGGAGCCACTCCCCGAGCTCGTCGAGCACCCGGCTCAGGTCGAGGGCGCGCGGCTGCCAGGCCTGGCGCTGCCCGAACGCGAGGAGCTGACGGGTCAGGTCGGCGCCCCGGGTCGTCGCGTCGAGGGCGAGCTTCAGGTAGCGGTCCTTGCGATCCGAGGGAGTCTGCTCGCGCTGAGCGACCTCGAGCGCGCCGGCCACCACCTGGAGCAGGTTGTTGAAGTCGTGCGCGATCCCGCCCGCCAGCCGCCCGAGGGCCTCGAGCCGGTGGCCCTCCGCGAGGGCCCGCTCGAGCGCCGCGGCCTCCTCGCGGGCGCGCTCGAAGTAGGCCATCAGCACGCCGCTCGGCACGAGCAGGCCGAGGAAGGTGCTGAGCGCGTAGCCCCAGACCTTCGCCTCCTCGACGTCGCCGAGGAGCGAGTAGGCCAGGCCGTGCAGGGCCCACAGCCCCAGCGCGCCCGCCGCGGCGATGCGCCCCAGGCCGCCCGCGAAGGCGTTCCAGAGCGCCCACGCCACCAGGACCCGGATCAGCGCGACCACGATGGTGACCGGCACGTGCCACCAGAAGAACGAGATCTGCTCCTGGTAGATGAAGACGACGACCATCCAGCCGGCGACGCCGAGGAGCGGCAGGTGCAGCCACGGTCGGGGAGGGCGACCGCCGACCCGGAACGCGCCCTCGAGCAGCAGCCCGAGCGCGGCGACGAAGGTGAAGCCGCCCCCGAAGAACGTGACCGGGTTCACCTCGGCGAGGGAGAACAGGTGCCGCACGGCTTCCAGTGTCCACGCGAGCGCGAACCAGCTCATGCCGGGGCTGCGCTCGCGGACGTGGAGCGCACCGAAGACCACCGCGGCCAGCAAGTTCGCCAGCGCGACCGACAGGACGGCCGGGACCGGGTAATCGGTCACCGTTCCGTCCTATCGCGGTTCGGCGCGGAGAGCTACCGCGCTCGCGCCACGACCCGCACCCCGTCTCGCGGGCGCAGCGTGACCAGCGGCTGTGGGGTGACGGCGTGGCCGGGCACGAGCTCGAGGTGGAAGCGCCGGGCGAGGGTCGCGAGGATCAAGACGCCCTCCATCATCGCGAAGCCGTGCCCGATGCAGAGGCGCGGGCCGCCGCCGAAGGGGAAGAACGCGAAGCGGTCGATGGCCTTCGGGTCTGCGAAGCGATCCGGGTCGAAGCCCTCCGGGTCGGACCAGATCTCCGGGTGGCGGTGGGTCACCCAGGGGCTGAGGAACACGCGGGATCCCGCGGGGAGGAGGTAGCCGTCGAGCTCGATGTCCTCGAGGGGCGCGCGGGCGATGATCCAGGCCGGCGGGTAGAGGCGCATCGACTCCCGGAAGACCTGCTGCGTGTAGGCGAGGCGGCCGTAGTCCGCCGTGGTCGGGTCTCGATCGCCGAGCACCTCGCGCAGCTCGTCGGCGAGCCGGCGGGCGACGTGGGGGTGGCGACCGAGCAGGTAGAACGTCCAGCTCAGCGCGTTGGCGGTGGTCTCGTGGCCCGCGAGGAAGATGGTCATCACCTCGTCGCGGAGCTGCTCGTCGTCCATGCTTTCGCCGGTCTCGGCGTCGCGCGCCTCGAGCAGCATCGAGAGCAGGTCCTCGCCTCCCTCGCCGGCGCGGCGCCGCCGGATGATGTCGAAGACCGCGTCGTCGAGCACCGCCTTCGCGCGCTGGAAGCGGCGGTTGGCGGGGGTCGGCCAGTCGTCGGGCGGATCGATGACGCGGGTGAAGCGGCGGTTCACCTCGCCGAGCACGTAGGACACGGAGTCGCCGATGCGGTCCCCGTCCCCGGTGGGCTCGGCGCCGAGCAGGGTCTCCTGCACGACCCGCAGGGTGACGTGCATCATGTCCTTCGAGACGTCGAAGGCCTCCTCGCGCCGCGCGCGCAGCGCCCACTCGTCCGCGAGCTGGCTGGCCGCGGTCACCATGCGCTCGCCGAAGCCGTCGATGCGTCGCTTGTGGAACGCCGGCTGGGCGATCCGGCGCTGGCGGAGCCAGAACGAGCCCTCGCTGACGAGCAGCCCGTTGCCGAGCATGCGCGCCATGTTCTGGCGGCCCTGGATCGGCTTGACGAAGTCGCGGTGGCGCTCCTGCAGGACGGCGCGCACGAGCCGCGGGTGACAGAGCAGGTGGGCGGTGGTCCCGGCGAGGCGGAGGCGCACCACGTCGCCCACCTCGCCGCGCCAGCGCAGGAACGAGGTCAGCGGGTCGCCCACCCCCTCGCGCAGGTGGCCGAGGATGCGGTCACCCGGGGTCGGCGAGGGCGCGAGGCGGGTGCCGGGCGGGTGCGCGGGCGCGCCGTGCGTGAGCTGATAGAGGAACTTCTTCGCGCTCTCCTGCCAGAGCGGGCGCAGGAGGCCTCGCTCTTCGAGATCGATCTTGTCCGGGTGCGCGACCGACGTGGCTGCGTTCATGGCTCCCCCTCTTCGTCATGCGTGGCGCCTCGCCGGATCAGCGAGAGCATCTGGGCGTGGATCCGCTCGCGCGAGACGTCTTCGTCGCCGATCAGCAGCGAGCGGGTGCGGACCCCGGTGAAGAACCCGATGATCCCGGCGACGGTGGCGTCGACGTCGAGGTCCTCCCGCAGCACGCCGCGCCTCTGCCCCTCCCGGACCCAGGCGCAGCCGAGCGTGTGGATGCGGCGGTGGAACTCCTCGAAGTGCGGGCGCAGCTCCGGGCTCGGCCCGATCGCCTCGAACATCAGGACCTGGAACAGCCGCCCGGTCTCCGGGTGCTCGTCGGCGAAGCGGCGCTGCGCCTCCATGAACGCCTGGAGATCGTTGGCGCCGAAGTCCCGCTCGGTCGCGCCGGGCGCGCCGATCACGTGCTCCGAGAACGCCTGGAAGCAGGCCTCGACCACCGCGAGCAGGAGCCCCTCCTTGGAGCCGAAGTGGAACGGGATGACGCCGTGGCTGATCCCGGCCCGCTCGCCGATCGCCTTGAGCGAGGTCGCCCGGTAGCCGCGCTCCGAGAAGAGCGCGATCGCGGCGTCGATCACCGCGCGCTTGGTCCGGGCCGACTGCTGGGCTTTCCGCACGCCCTCCACTCTAGGGTTCTATTTTGAACGGTCAATATAGAAAATGGCGGGCCGTCTTCGGCTACCCTGGGCTCCATGGTGGGGGGACGCTGGCTGCTGTGCGTGGCGCTCGCGACGAGCGGGTGCGCGCTGGATCGCTCGGGGCAGATGCCGGCCCCGGACGGCTCGAGACCGACCGAGGACGCGGGGCCCTGCCCGGGCACCATCGAGGTCTGCAACGCGCGCGACGACGACTGCGACGGGCGCGTGGACGAGACCTTCGACCTCCGCGTCGACGACGCGAACTGCGGCGCCTGCGGCGTGGTCTGCCCGGGCGAGCCGGCGAACGGCGCCTCGGCGTGCGTCGACGGCGGGTGCGCGCTCACCTGCGACGACGGCTTCGCCGACTGCGACGGGGACGCCGCCAACGGCTGCGAGGCGAGCCTCGACGCGCCGGGCTCCTGCGGCGCCTGCGGCACGACCTGCGCGGCCCCGACGCCGCTCTGCGGAGGCGACCCGCCGAGCTGCCAGAGCGACTGCCCGCCCGGCACCACGCAGTGCGCGGGCAGCTGCGTCGACACCGACGACGACGTCTCGCACTGCGGCGGATGCGGCCTCGCGTGCCCCTCGCCGAGCCGCGCGTCGGCCGCCTGCGTCGGCGGCGCCTGCGCCTTCGCCTGCGACGACGGCTTCGCGGACTGCAACGGCGACCCGAGCGACGGCTGCGAGGTGGATCTGCGCAGCGACGCGTCTCACTGCGGCGGGTGCGGCGCGACTTGCCCGAGCGGCCCGAACGCCACCGCCACCTGCGCCGCGCGCGCGTGCGGCATCACCTGCGCGCCCAACTTCGACGACTGCGACGGCAGCGCCGCCAGCGGCTGCGAGGTGGACCTGCGCACCGACGTGTCCCACTGCGGCGGCTGCGGGCTCGCCTGCCCGACCGGGGCGAACGCGACCGCGTCGTGCGCCGCGCGCGCTTGCAGCCTCACCTGCGCCGCCGGCTTCGACGACTGCGACGGCGACGCGAGCAACGGCTGCGAGGCCGACCTCGCCGAGCCGGCGACCTGCGGGAGCTGCGGTAACGCGTGCCCCGGCGGGCCCGGGGCCGTCGCGACGTGCACCGGCGGCACCTGCGGCCTCGCCTGCGCGGCGGACCGCGGGGACTGCGACGGCCGACCGGGCAACGGGTGCGAGACCGACCTGCGGACCGAGACCGACTGCGGCGCCTGCGGCAACGAGTGCATCTCGCACGCGCTCTGCCGGAGCGGCGCCTGTCGCACCGGCTGCACGTCGACCTGCGCCTCCTGCAGCGCCGCGCCGATCTCCTGCTGCGACGGCGGGAGCTGCGCTCCGGGGACGGACTGCAGGTTCGCGAACAGCTCGAGCAGCAGCTGCCGCCGCACCTACGACTGCCGCGACTCGAACACCTGCGAGGTGTCGTGCGAGAACGGCTCCAACTGCCAGGCGGACTGTCGTCGGGGCGCGAGCTGCACGATGGAGTGCTCGAGCGGCTCCACCTGCATCTTCGACTGCCGCGGCGCGACCTCGTGCGAGGTGGACTGCAACGGGGGCGGCGGCGGCTGCCTCATCCTCTGCGGCGGGCCCGGGCGCTGCGAGTTCGGCGAGTGCGGCTCCGGCTCGGGCCGGATGAGCTGCCCCGGCAACATCATCGTGTGCAACCGAGGTTGCCCGATGCCGTGAGGGCGACGCGGTCGTGCTAGGGTCCCACCGCCGCTCGCGCTCCATGGTGTGCCACCCGCCGCCTCGCTGGAGCGCGCGGCGCGAGGCCGTCGATGCGACGCGTAGCCAGCACACTGTCCAAAGCCGTCACGAAGCTCGAGGAGCTCTGCCTCGCGTGGGGCATCCTCGGGATCGCGGCGCTGACGATCGGCAACGTGATCGCCCGGACCTTCTTCGGGACCAGCCTCGCGTTCGCCGAGGAGATCAGCCAGTTCCTGATCGTCTTCGTGACCTTCCTCGGCATCGGCTACGCGGCCGGCAAGGGGCGGCACATCCGCATGACCGCGGTCTACGACCAGCTGGCGGAGCCGCGGCGCAAGGCGCTCACCATCCTCATCAGCGCGACGACCTCGGCGCTGCTCTTCTACCTGGCGTACCTGGCGACGCGCTACGCGCTCGGCACCATGCGCACCCTCGGCAGCGTCTCGCCGGCGCTGCGGGTGCCGCTCTGGGTCGTGTATCTGGCCGCGCCCCTCGGCTTCGCGCTCGGCGGCGTGCAGTACGCGCTCGCGCTGGTGAAGAACCTGACCACCGAGGGCGTGTGGCTCTCCTGGGAGACCGAGGACCGCTACGACGAGCTGCCGCCGGAGGGGATCTGATGGCGTTCGCGATCCTCGGGCTGATGCTGCTGCTGCTCTTCCTCGGCTACCCGATGAAGGTGCCGCTCACGATCGCGGCGCTCTTCGTCGCGCTCGTCTGGTTCCCCGGCGCCGCGCCCGAGACCCTGGTCCAGCAGATGATCGGCGGCGTGCAGCCGGCCGCGCTGATCGCGGTGCCGATGTTCATCTTCGCCGCGGAGATCATGACCCGCGGGCAGGCGGCCGATCGCCTCCTCGATCTGGTGATGCGCTTCGTCGGCCACGTGCGCGGCGGCCTCCCGATCGCGACCGCCGTCAGCTGCACCCTCTTCGGCGCGCTCAGCGGCTCGACCCAGGCCACCGTCGTCGCGATCGGCGGGCCGCTCCGGCCGAAGATGCTGAAGGCGGGCTACCCGGAGTCGTTCAGCACCGCGCTGATCATCAACGCCTCCGACATCGCGCTCCTCATCCCGCCGAGCATCGGCATGATCGTCTACGGCGTCGTCAGCGGGACGTCGATCGGCGAGCTCTTCATCGCCGGCATCGGCCCGGGCGTCCTGCTGCTCGTGCTCTTCTGCTTCTACTGCTTCGTCGCCTCGGTGCGCATGGAGGTGGAGCCGGAGCCGAAGGCGAGCTGGCCCGAGCGGGGCCTCGCCCTCCGCAAGGCGGCGCTGCCGCTCGGCTTCCCGGTCATCATCATCGGCGGGATCTACGCGGGCATCTTCAGCCCCACCGAGGCGGCGGCGGTCAGCGTGCTCTACGCGGCCGTCCTCGAGATCGTGGTCTTCCGCGAGCTGTCGATCCGGGATCTCCCCAAGCTCGCGATGAACACCGGCCTCGTGACCTCGGTGGTCTTCGTGCTGGTCGCGGCCGGCGCGGCGTTCAGCTGGGTGATCAGCTACGCCCAGCTCCCGAGCGAGATCGTCAGCGGCCTGCTCGGGCCGGGCGCCGGGTACGCGCAGATCATGGCGACCATCGCGGTGGCCTTCTTCGTCGGCTGCATGTTCGTCGACCCGATCGTCGTCATCCTCATCCTCACGCCGATCTTCCACCCGGTCGCGGTCGCCGCCGGCATCGATCCGGTGCTCGTCGGCACCGTCGTCACGCTCCAGGTCGCGATCGGCTCGGCCACGCCGCCCTTCGGCTGCGACATCTTCACCGCCATCGCGATCTTCAACCGGCCCTACCTCGAGATCATCCGCGGGACGCCGCCGTTCATCGCCATCCTCGTCCTGTGCTCCATCCTGCTCATCGCCTTCCCCGACATCGCGCTCGTCCTGCGCGACCTGGCCTTCGCGGAGTGACCGTGACCCGCCTCCTCTGCCTCGCCCTCCTGCTGCTCGGCTGCGAATCGCGGCCCGAGCGCGAGGTGTGGCGCTTCGCGATCGAGGAGACCGCCGGCTCGGTGCAGGACCAGTACGCGCAGCGCTTCGCCGAGCTCATCCGAGAGCGCTCGGGCGGCGAGATCGAGGTGGTCGTCTATCCCTACGGCGCCCTCGGCACGAGCGACCACATCACCGAGCAGCTGCACAACGGCACGCTCGAGCTGGCGATGAGCTCGCCCGGTCACCTCGGCAAGCTCATCCCCGAGGTGCAGGCGTTCTTGCTCCACTACGTGCTGAGCGACGACCCGGCGGTGAACGCGCGGGCGCTCCGCGATCCGGCGCTGCGCGCCTTCCTCGACGCGCTCTACGCGGAGAAGGGGCTCTCGTTCCTCACCGCGTTCGGAGAGGGGCGCATGGCGTGGACGACGCGTGAGCCGATCCGGCGCCCGGAGGACTTCGAGGGGGTGCGGTTCCGGGTCATGACCTCGCCGCTCCTGCTCGCGAGCTACGAGGCCTACGGCGCGAGCCCGACCCCGCTCCCCTACGCCGAGGTGTACTCGGGGCTGCAGCTCCGCATGATCGACGGGCAGGTGAACCCGGTCTTCGCCATCGAGGAGATGAGCTTCTACGAGGTGACCGAGCACCTCATCTTCCCCGGCCACGCCGAGTTCGTCACCACCCTCGCCGCGAACCCGGAGTGGCTCGAGGGGCTGCCCGCCGCGCGCCGCGAGATGGTCGGCGACATCGTCGAGCAGCTGCAGGGCGAGATCTTCGAGGTGCAGGCGCGCCTCGGTGAGGAGCGGCTCGCCGCGATCCGCGAGCGGAAGCCGGAGATGGAGATCGTCACGCTCGACGCCGAGGCGCGCGCGGCGTTCGAGGCGCGCGCCGTCCCGGTGCGGCAGCGCTACCTGGAGCTGGCCGGGCCGCGGGGCGAGCGCCTGCTGGAGCTGCTCGAGGCGGCGGTGCGCCGGGAGGAAAGTGACGCTTCCGCCCCGGCCGATTCGATCGCAGAATGACCGCCGGTGACCGCCCACGAGGTCAAAGGGGTCTGGTTCATCACCGCGCGCGCGGAGGTGGAGTCGACGTTCGGCAGGGACGCGCTCGAGGTGCTCGTCGAGTCCGTGCCGGCGCCGCATCGCAACGTGATCGCGGAGCCGCTGACGAGCGAGTGGTATCCGGAGGAGGCGCTCCAGGCCTGCCTACGGTCGCTGCGCATGGACCTGATGCGGGGCGAGTCGGCGCGCTTCGGGCGGTTCCTCGAGGGCTGCACCGAGCGCGGCGTGGGCACCTTCTTCTCGGCCCTGCTCCGGATCAGCACCCCGCGCTTCGTGCTCTCCCAGGTGCCGACGATGTGGAGGCACATCCGCCGCGGCCCCGGCCACGTGGAGGTCGAGCACGGCGAGCGCGAGACGACGCTGCGCTACCGGGCGTTCCCCTTCTTCGACGACCCGATCTACGAGGAGCTCACGGTCGCGAGCGTGGGCGCGGTGGTCCGGGTCTGCACCCGGACGGATCCCGACATCACGGTGGCGCGGGTCACCGACCACTCGCTCGACCTGCGCGTGCGCTACTGAAGCGCGGCGCGAAGGAACGCGGCCTCCCTCTCGCGCTCGGCGCGCAGCGCGCGGCGGGCGAGCCGCTCGATCATCGGGCCGAGCACCCGGACGCGCACCTCGAGGGTGCCGGTGAGGCGGAGACGCGATCCCGACCCGTCCGGCTCGATCGCGAGCTCGCCCTCCGCGGACGCGTCCCCGGGGCCCGCCACCCGCTCGAGCGTCCAGCGCGCCCGTCGCGTCGCCACGTCCCAGCGCGTCGTCAGACGGCTCCGCCACGGCTCCCCGAAGCCGGTGTCGCGCGTCTCCTCGAGCACGAGCGCGTCCTCGCGCCGCGTGCACCGCGCCGCCGCCGTGCCCAGGTGCGCCGAGCGCCGCTCCTGGAAGCGGGGGTCCATCAGCAGCGCGAGCAGCGCCTCGGGCGGCGCGTCGAACCGCCGGGTGTCCTCGAGCCGGATCATCGCGCCCTGGAGGTCAGGACGCGGGCATCAGCGACTGGCGGGTGGCCAGGAGGCGCGGCGCGACCGCGTCGTCGGGCGAGGCCGGGCCGTTGAGCAGCGCGTCGAGCAGGTCGAGGGCCAGGGTCGGCTCGCCCGTCTTCGCGAGCAGGCGCAGGACGCGCTCGGCGAGCGCCGCGGTGCGCGCGGGGATCGGCTCGCTCAGATCGGCGAGGATGGCCCACGCGCGGCGCACGTGATCGGCGACCACGTCACCGTGCGCGCAGCGGGTCGCCTCGAGCTGCGCGAGCCAGAGCTCGGCGTCCGCGGTGACCTTCGGGTTGTCGCTCGCGCTCGCCCACTCGCTCGCGCGCTCGAGGTGCAGCCGCGCGTCGTCGTGCCGGCCTCGGCCGACCGCGACCGCCCCCGCCATCATCGTCAGCGCGGCCTTCTCCCCCACCGGCAGCGCGGGGCGCTCGAGCGCCTCTCGCAGCAGCCCCTCGGCGGTGCGGTGGTCGCCCGACTTCAGGAGCAGCTCCGCCGCGTGTCGCGCGAGCCGGGCGCCCGCGCGGCTGACCGCCTCCTCGCCGTCGAGCGCGGCGGTGCGGATCCGGTCGAGGCCGCGCGTCAACGCCTCGAGCGCGCCGCTCAGCTCCCTCCGCTCGACGCAGACGCGCGCGAGCATGTCGAGGAGGAGGACCGCGGTGCTCAGATCGCCCGCCCGCGCCGCGTGCTCGGCGCGGAGCTCGAGCGGGGCCTCCGAGCCCGCGTACCAGGCGAGGGCGCCGTCGTGCAGGGCCTGCCGCTCGGGCGCCGGGATGGCGTCCTCGATGGCGTCGGCCACGTCCGGGTCGGAGAAGACCAGCTCGTCGCCGACGCGCTCGAGCAGCCCGTGCGCCTCCAGCTCGGTCGGCTCGTCGGCGATCGGGCGCTCCAGCATCGTCTCGATGGCGGCGATTCGCGCGCGCCAGCCGAGCACCGCCGCGGCGTGCAGCACCTCGCGCGCGGCCGGGGTGAGCTCGACCTGGGCGCGGCGCCCGGGCGCGCCGGGGTCGGCCCCGAGGTCGGGGTGCAGCAGCCGGGTCACCGCGCCGGTGAGGTCGCGGGGCTCGGTGGGCGCGCGCAGCACGACCCGCGCGACGCCGAGCTTGGCCAGCTCGGTCAGCACCGCCTGGCTGCGGCCGCACAGCCGGTGCGCGCGGTCGACCACGATGACGCCGTTGCCCTCGGGGGCCGCGACGAGGAGGGCCTCGGCGAGCTCGTCCGCGATGTCCGCGAGGCTCGGGTTGGTCTCCGTGTCGAGCCGGGCGAGCCAGGTCTCGGCGAGGTCGCGCGCGTCGGTCTCCGCGAGCTCTCCGAGGAGCTCCTTCACCGCGTGCCACGGCACCCGCGCGCGCGAGGGATGGCTCGCGATCTCGAAGAGAGGCAGACCCTCGGCGCGGAACGCCACCCGGCATCGGTCGAGCAGCTCCCCCGAGCGCTCGAGCAAGACCAGGAGCCGGAGCGTTCGGTCCGCGAGCAGCGCGTCGAGCTCCTCGAGCACCGCGCCGCGCCCGGTCGAGACGCCCATCAGCGTCGCGCCTCCGGCGGCGGCCCGCGGGGTCTTTCGTCGCCGGGTCGCGCGGCGGCCGCACACCGGGCAGATCACCGCGCGCGCGTCGAGGGAGGCGCCGCAGCCGCGGCAGCAGGTGCCGCTCGAGCGGCCGTCGAAGGTGTCGGGCACGGGCGCGCCGGGCACGGGCGCCCCGCATCCCTGGCAGAAGCTTGCGTCGGCGGTGAGCACGACGCCGCACGCCGCGCACTCGCTCTCCTCCCGTGAGATCGCCTCCTGCACCGCTCTTCCCCCTCCGCGACCGCAGCATACTCCCAAAGGCTGCGCATGGAACGTACAGCCGCGGCTTTTGGACCCGCTGCACGAATTCGCGTTCAACGGCCCCGACCGTGTCCCCGTCTCCGGGTACGCTGGGACCATGACATCCGAGGCCCGCTGCGTCCTCCTCTTTCTCCCGGCGTACCTCGCCGGCTGCGGCGCGGCCACGCCCGGCCCCGCGGACCCCACCGTCCGGAGGGACATCGACGCGGTGCTCGACGGCTGGCACGCGGCCGCGGCCGCCTCGGACGAGGAGGCCTACTTCGCGCTGATGACGCCCGACGCGATCTTCCTCGGCACCGACGCCACCGAGCGCTGGACGCGCGAGGAGCTGCGCGCCTACGCCCACCCTCACTTCGCCGCCCGGAACGGCTGGGTCATGCGCTCGGTCCGCCGCGACGTCTACGCGCAGGGCGACGTCGCGTGGTTCGACGAGGACCTCGACACCGAGAACCTCGGCCCCGCCCGCGGCAGCGGCGTGCTCCGCCGCACCCCCGACGGCTGGCGCATCGCCCACTACAACCTCGCGCTCACCATCCCCAACGACCGCTTCCGCGCCGTCCGCGACGCCCTCCTCACTCCCTCCTCCTCCGAAGAGCAGGCACCGTGAAAATGGGGAGAGGGGAGAGCGGAGGCGAGGAGGAGATGGCGACATCAGTCGCCATGAAGCGTCACCTGGGGAGCGAGGGCGAGACGGCCTGTTCCTCTTCGCCTCCTTCCTCCCCTCTCCCTACCGACCCGAAGCCCGAAGTCGACCTGGCGCGATGGGCGGTCAGGCGGCGCGGGGGGAGGAGGGGAGGGCGGAGCTGCCCATGAGGTGGGCGTCGACGGCGCGGGCGGCCTCTCGGCCCTCCCAGATGGCCCAGACGACGAGGCTCTGACCCCGGCGGGCGTCGCCGCAGGCGAAGACGTCGGGCGCCGAGGTGGCGAAGTCGGAGAGGGAGGCGGCGACGTTGCCGCGCTCGTCGGTGTCGACGCCGAGGCCGCCGTCGACCTCGGGGTGCACGAAGCCCATCGCGAGCAGGCAGAGATCGCAGTCGATGGTGGTCTCGCTGCCCTCGACCTCCTCGAAGCGCTTGCGCCCGTCCTCGCCTTCGACCCACTCGATGCGCGCGACCCGGAGCCGCTTCAGCTTCCCGTCCTCGCCCTCGAAGGCCTTGGTCAGGATCG
Source organism: Myxococcota bacterium (assembly GCA_036149055.1). Classification (GTDB taxonomy): domain Bacteria; phylum Myxococcota_A; class Polyangia; order Polyangiales; family Sandaracinaceae; genus JAVJQK01. Next base: position 17,384 of record JAYZQJ010000254.1, read on the forward strand.
ACCAGTCGCGCTCGCCGCCCTCCTCCTGGCTGCTCGAGGTGCGGAGCACCATCGGGTACTCGGGCCAGGGCTGGGCCTCCTCGCGGCTCTCGGGCGGGCGGGGCATCAGCTCGATCTGGGTGACCGAGGCGGCGCCCTGCCGGAGCGAGGTGCCGAGGCAGTCGCTCCCGGTGTCGCCGCCGCCGAGGATGACCACGTGCTTGCCCTTCGCCGAGATCGGGTCGGGCACCGCGTCTCCCGCCACCGCCTTGTTCTGCCGGGTGAGGAAGTCCATCGCGAAGACCACGCCGTCGAGCTCGCGGCCCTCGATGGGCAGGTCGCGCGGGGTGGTCGAGCCGATCGCGAGCACCACCGCGTCGTGGGTCTCGCGGAGCGCGTCCATCGTCACGTCGACGCCGACCTCGACGCCGGTCCGAAAGGTGACGCCCTCGGCCTCCATCTGCGCGACCCGACGGTCGACGTGGTGCTTCTCCATCTTGAAGTCGGGGATGCCGTAGCGGAGCAGGCCGCCGACGCGATCGGCGCGCTCATAGACGGTCACCGCGTGCCCCGCGCGGGCGAGCTGCTGCGCGCAGGCGAGCCCGGCCGGGCCGGAGCCCACCACGCCGACGCTCTTGCCGGTCTGCGTCTCGGCGGGCTCGGGCTTCACCCAGCCCTCCTCCCAGGCGCGGTCCGCGATCTCCATCTCGATGTGCTCGATGGTGACCGGGTCGTCGTTGATGTTGAGGACGCACGCCTCCTCGCAGGGCGCCGGGCAGATGCGACCGGTGACCTCGGGGAAGTTGTTCGTCGCGTGGAGCGCCGCGATCGCCTCGCGCCACTGGTCGCGATAGACGAGGTCGTTCCAGTCGGGGATCGCGTTGCCGAGGGGGCACCCCTGATGACAGAAGGGGATGCCGCAGTTCATGCAGCGCGCGCCCTGGGCCTGGACCTCGACGATCGGCAGGTGCCGCTCGAACTCGCGGAAGTCCTTCACGCGCTCGTCGACCGGGCGTCGATCGGGGAGCGCGCGCTCGTGCTCCAGGAAACCGGTGGGCTTGCCCATCAGGCCGTCCTCCCTGCGTGCGAGGGGCGGCGCAGCTCGCCGCGCTCCGTCAACACGCGCTTGTACTCGGTGGGCATGACCTTCACGAAGCGTCGGCTCTCCTTCTTCCAGCCGCTCAGCACGCGCCACGCGAGCGCGCTCATCGTGCGCTCGTAGTGGCGGTGCACGAGGCTCCGCACGAAGGCGAGGTCCTCGGACGTGAGGGTCTCGAGCTCCACCATCTCCTTGTTCACGCGGCCGGCGAAGGCCGCGTCCACGTCGAGCACGTAGGCGATGCCGCCGCTCATGCCCGCCGCGAAGTTCCGCCCGGTCGTGCCGAGCACGATCACCCGCCCGCCGGTCATGTACTCGCAGCCGTGGTCGCCCACGCCCTCGACCACCGCGTGCGCGCCGCTGTTGCGCACCGCGAAGCGCTCGCCGGCCATGCCGCGGATGAACACCTCGCCCTTCGTCGCGCCGTAGAGGCTGACGTTGCCGATGATGATGTTCTCCTCCGGCGGGAAGTCCGAGCCCTCGGGCGGGTAGACCACCAGCCGGCCGCCGCTCATGCCCTTGCCGAAGTAGTCGTTCGCGTCGCCCTCGAGGGTGACGTCGAGGCCGTCGGCGAGGAAGGCGCCGAAGGACTGGCCGGCCGAGCCGGTGAAGTGGATGCGCACCAGCCCGTCGGGCAGCGGCGCGTCGAGCCGGGCGATCTTCGAGCTGAGCATCGTGCACGCCGTCCGGTGCACGTTCCGGATCGGCATCCGGATCTCCACCGGCTCGCCGCGCTCCAGCGCCGGCCGCGCCTGCTCGATGAGCACCGTGTCCATCGCCAGCTCGAGCTCGTGGTCCTGCTCGCGGACCGCCGAGATCGCGTGGTCCACCTCGGGCCGGTGCAGCAGCTTCGAGAGATCGAGCTGCTTCGCCTTCGGGTGGTCGACGTCCTGCCGCGGCCGCAGCCAGTCGACCCGGCCGATCAGCTCGTCCATCGTGCGCACGCCGAGCGACGCCATGATCTCGCGCACCTCCTCGGCGACGAAGGTCATGAAGTTGATGACGTGGTCCGGCTGCCCCGCGAAGCGGGCGCGGAGCCGCGGGTCCTGCGTCGCCACGCCCACCGGGCAGGTGTTGAGGTGGCAGACGCGCATCATGATGCAGCCCATCGTGATCAGGCTGATCGAGCCGAAGCCGTACTCCTCGGCGCCGAGCAGCGCGGCCATCACCACGTCGCGGCCCGTCTTGAGCTGACCGTCGGTCTCGAGCCGCACGCGCCCGCGCAGGTCGTTGAGCACCAGCGTCTGCTGGGTCTCGGCGAGGCCGATCTCCCAGGGGCTCCCGGCGTGCTTGATCGAGGTCAGCGGCGAGGCGCCGGTGCCCCCGGAGCCGCAGCTGATCAGGATCACGTCGGCCTTCGCCTTGGCGACGCCGGCCGCGATCGTGCCGACGCCGACCTCGCTGACGAGCTTGACGGTGATGCGCGCGTCGGGGTTCGCGTTCTTCAGGTCGAAGATCAGCTGGGAGAGATCTTCGATCGAGTAGATGTCGTGATGAGGGGGCGGGCTGATGAGACCGACGCCGGGCGTCGAGTGGCGCACCCTCGCGATCTTCTCGTCGACCTTGTGCCCGGGCAGCTGACCGCCCTCGCCAGGCTTGGCGCCCTGGGCGATCTTGATCTGGATCTCCTCGGCGGCGTTCAGGTACTGGATGGTCACGCCGAAGCGGCCCGAGGCGACCTGCTTGATCGCGCTGCGCCGCCAGTCGCCGTTCTCGTCGGGCTCGAAGCGCGCGTCGTCCTCGCCGCCCTCGCCGCTGTTGGAGCGGGCGCCGATCCGGTTCATGGCGACGGCGAGCGTCTCGTGCGCCTCGGCGCTGATGGAGCCGAAGCTCATCGCCCCGGTCTTGAAGCGCCGAACGATCTCGGCCGCCGGCTCCACCTCCTCGAGCGGGATCGGCTCGCGGCCCGGCGCGAGCTCGAGCAGACCGCGGATGGTGCTCCGGGCCGCGCTCTCGTTCGCTTTGGCGCTGAACTTCTGGAACTTGGCGTAGTCGCCGCTCCGGACGGCGTGCTGCAGGGTGGCGAGCGTGGTCGGGTTCCACATGTGGTGCTCGCCGCGCCGGCGGTACTGGTAGCTGCCGCCCGGGTCGAGCTCGTCGTCGACGACGTCGAGGCGGACGCGGCGCCAGGCCTCCTCGTGCCGGGCGATCGCCTCGGCCGCGATGGTGTCGAGGCCGACGCCGTCGAGGTGGGTCGGGGTGCCGGTGAAGTGGCGGTCGACGAAGCTCTGGCCGAGCCCGAGCGCCTCGAAGATCTGCGCCCCGCGGTAGCTCTGCAGGGTCGAGATCCCCATCTTCGACATCACCTTGAGGATGCCCTTCTCGACCGCCTTCACGTAGCGGCGGTGGGCCTCGTCGACGCTCACCTCGTCGACCACGCCCTCGCGCACCAGCGCGCCGATGGACTCGTAGGCGAGGTAGGGGTTCACGCCGCCCGCGCCGTAGCCGATCAGCAGGCAGAAGTGCATCACCTCGCGGGGCTCGCCGCTCTCGACGATCAGGCCGCAGTTCTTGCGGAGGCCGGCGCGGATGAGGTGGTGGTGCACCGCCGAGGTCGCGAGCAGGCTCGGGATCGGCGCCCGATCCCGGTCGTGGCCCCGATCCGAGAGGATCAGGAGCGTCGCCCCCTGCTGGACCGCCCGCTCGGCGTCGCGGCAGAGCCGCTCGAGCGCGATCCCGAGGCCCTTCGGCCCGGCGTGCGGATCGAACAGGCCGCTCAGCGTCTGGGTGCGCAGGCCCGGGCGATCGAGCGCGCGGATCTGCTCCAGCTCCTCGTTCTCGAGGATGGGCCCATGGAGCTGCAGCTTGCGGCAGTGCAGCGGGCTCTCCTCGAAGAGGTTGCTCTCCGGCCCGAGCGTGGTCCGCAGGGTCATCACCAGCTCCTCGCGGATCGGATCGATCGGCGGGTTGGTGACCTGCGCGAAGAGCTGCTTGAAGTAGTTGAACAGGAGCTGCGGTCGATCGCTGAGCACGGCGAGGGGCGTGTCGTTGCCCATCGAGCCGATGGCCTCCTTGCCGTCCTTGGCCATCGGGGCCATCAGGATGCGCAGGTCCTCCTTGGTGTAGCCGTGCGTCTTCTGTTGACGGCGGAGGCTGGCGTCGTCGAGGGGCGGAGGCACCGAGCCGCGCGGCGCCGGGGGGACCTCGCCCATGGTCACGATGCTCTCGTCGAGCCAGCGCTGCCACGGGCGGCGGGTCGCCTCCTCCTCCTTGATGATCGCGTCGTCGACGATGGTGCCGGCGGCGGTGTCGACCAGGAACATGCGCCCCGGCTGGAGCCGGTTCTTCGCGCGGACGTTGTCGGGGGGCACGTCGAGCACGCCCGCCTCGCTGGCCATGATGACCAGGTCGTCCTTGGTGACCGTGTAGCGCGCCGGGCGGAGGCCGTTGCGGTCGAGGACCGCGCCGATCTGCCGGCCGTCGGTGAAGGCGATGCAGGCGGGCCCGTCCCAGGGCTCCATCAGGCACGAGTGGTACTCGTAGAAGGCGCGGCGCTCGGGCGGCATCGAGGCGTGCTTCTGCCAGGCCTCGGGGATCATCATCATGATCGCGTTGGGCAGCGAGCGGCCGGTGTGCACGAGCAGCTCGAGCACGTCGTCGAACATCGCGCTGTCGGACCCGCGCGGGTCGACGATCGGGACGATCTTCTCGATGTCCTCGCCGAAGACCGGCGCCTCGAGCACCGGCTCGCGCGCCTTCATCCAGTTCACGTTGCCGCGGAGCGTGTTGATCTCGCCGTTGTGGGCGATGCGCCGGTACGGGTGGGCGCGCGACCAGGACGGGAACGTGTTGGTGCTGAAGCGCTGGTGGACCAGCGAGAGCGCGGTCTCGGTCCGCGGATCGGCGAGGTCGGCGTAGAAGCTCGGGAGCTGCTCGGGCGTGAGCAGCCCCTTGTAGACGATGGTCCGCCGCGAGAGCGAGCAGACGTAGGGGTACTCGTCCTCCTCCAGCCCGCGCCGGCGCGCCTCGTTCTCGATGCGCTTGCGGATCACGAAGAGCTTGCGCCCGAGCGCGTTCGGGTCGGCGGTCAGGGTGCCGGGGCCGACGAAGAACTGCTTGATCGTCGGCATCGAGGCGCGCGCGTTCGGGCCGCACGCGGTCAGATCGACCGGGACCGGGCGCCAGCCGAGCAGATCCTGCCGCTCCTCGCGCACGATCTCCTCGATCATCGCCTCGACCTGCTCGCGCAGCTCGTCGTCCGACGGCAGGAAGACCATGCCGACGCCGTACACGCCCGGGCGGCGGGGGAGGGTGAAGCCGAGCCGCTGCGCCTCGGCGCGGAAGAGCCCGTGCGGGATCTGGATGAGCAGGCCCGCGCCGTCGCCGGTCTGCGGGTCGCTGCCCTCGGCGCCGCGGTGCTCGAGGTTCTCGAGGATCTGGAGCGCCTTCTGGATGATGGTGTGGCTCGCCTCGCCGCGCAGGTGCGCGATGAAGCCGACGCCGCAGCTGTCGTGCTCGAAGTCGGAGCGGTAGAGGCCGCGCTCCTGGGCGCGCAGCCGGATCTCGTGGGGCACGTGGGGCATGGAGAGGTCCTCTCGCGCGGGTTCAGCTGGCGCGACGCGAGCGCGTGCGCTTGGGGGTGGGCAAGGACTCGAGCTCGGCCAGCGACACGCGCGAGCGCTCGCTGGCGGTGGAGAGCACGACCATGGTCTCGGTGCGGGTCACGCCCTCCACCTCGCGCAGGGCGCTGATCACGCGCTCGAGCGAGGCGGTGTTCCGGGTCTTCACCTTGAGCAGCAAGGTGTGCCCCCCGGTGACGTGGTGACACTCCTGGACCTCGGGGCGGGCCCCGAGCTCGGCCAGGAAGCGCTCGATGTCCTTGGGGTAGTTGATGGACACGCCGATGAAGGCGGTGATGTCGAGGCCCACCTCCTTGGCGTCGACCGCGGCGTGGTAGCCGGTGATCACCCCCGCCGCCTCGAGCTTGCGCACCCGCTCCATGACCGCGGGCGCGCTCAGCCCGACCCGGTCGCCGAGCTTGTTGAGGGGCGTCTTGCAGTCGTCCTGGAGCGCGTCGAGCAGCTCGCGGTCGATGGGATCGAGGGCGGTCGTCACGGTGGGGAAATCTGACCCCAGTGACGCGGTGTGTCAACAACAATCTTCGGTCGAGACGCGGTTCGGCCTAATGATGTTAGGTGGTGGGCGTTGGGTCCAGGGGCTGCAGGGGCACGCCTACGCGTTGTGGGGCCGACCCGACATGAGCCCCCTCGCGCGGGTGTCAAACCCTTCCTGGGGAGGTTGGCACGCGTGTTGATTTACTCGGGGTGCCCGGCCGGGAGCCGCGTGAATGCTCCCCCGACCTGCTCGATCGCGGTTCCTGGCCGGTCGTATCTCCGCTCCCGAGCGTGGTAGGGTGCCGTCCACCGAGGACCCCTTGGCCGACGACGCGCACATCCGCTCTGCGGAGTCGAAGCTCGCTGCGCTCCGGGCCGGATACGCCGCCGGGCTCCGCGAGAAGCTGCGCGCCATCCAGGAGCGCCTGGACGCGGGCGATCCCGCCGAGGCCAAGGCGCTCGCCCACAAGGTGCGCGGCACCGCCGGCTCCTACGGCTACGCCCACGTCGGCGAGGCCGCCGGGCGCCTCGAGGACGCGCTCGAGGCAGGCGAGCTGCAGGTGGGCGAGCTGGCGCGCGCGCTGGCGACTCTGGCCGACGGCCTCGACGTGCCCGAGCCGGACGACGACGAGGAAGAGGGCGGCCCGGTGGTCCTGGTGCTCGAGCCCGACGACCAGGTGCGCCGGCGCTGCCTGGAGTCCACGCCGCCCGGCCCGCGGGTCCGGTTCGTGTCCGACCCCATGGAGGCGCTCGAGGCGGCGATGGACGAGGAGGTCGTCGGCGCGGTGCTCCCCGCCGGCGGAGGCGCGCGCGGGGGCTACGCGGTCGCCCGCTCGCTCCGCACCCTCGAGGGGCTCGCGCGGCTGCCCATCGCGTTCACCGGCGTCGAGGAGTCGGTCGAGGCGCGGGTGAAGGCGGTGCACGCGGGCGGCCGGGTCGTCTTCGCGGAGGGCGTCGGCCCCTCGGTGCTGCGCGCGGTCGGCGAGGTGTTCTCGGAGCCGGACGGCGACGCGCCGACCGTGCTGCTGGTCGACGACGATCCCGACATGGGCGAGGTGGTGCGGCCGATCGTGGAGCGGCGCGGCTGGCAGTTCGCGCACCTGCTCGATCCCGGGGACATCTTCAACGCCCTCGCGACCCACCACCCGGACGCGGTGCTGCTCGACGTGCGCATGGGCGCGATCGGCGGCTTCGACGTCTGCCGGGCGCTGCGGGCGAGCGCGCCGCATCGGGATCTGCCCATCCTGTTCCTCACCGCGAACGCCTCCGAGGAGGTGCGGGTCGCGTGCTTCGAGGCGGGCGGCGACGACTACCTCCAGAAGCCGGTGCTCCCGACCGAGCTGCTCGCGCGGCTCGAGGTGCGCATCGAGCGGCTCCGGCTGCTGAGGGATCGCGCCCGGCGCGACAGCCTGACCGGGCTGGCGATGCGCGGCGCGGCCTACGAGCGGATCGAGGCGGCGATGGCCCAGGCGGTGCGGCACGGGCGGCCCCTCGCCCTCGGCCTGCTGGACCTCGACCGCTTCAAGCAGATCAACGACGAGCTCGGCCACGTGGTCGGCGACCGGGTGCTGTCGGCGGTCGGGGCGCTGCTGCGCGACGCGCTGCGACCCCACGACGTCGCCGGGCGGTGGGGCGGCGAGGAGATCATCGTCGCCTTGCCCGACACCGGCGCGGGTGAAGGCAAGCGGGCCTTCGAGCGTCTGCTCGGCGCGGTGCGCGCCCTCGACATCCCCGGAGTCTCCGATCGCGAGGTGACCTTCAGCGGAGGGGTGGCGTACCTTTCGGTCGATGGAGACGATCTCAGGACGTTGCTGAACCGGGCCGACGCGAGGCTCTACGCCGCGAAGGCGGCGGGGCGCGCGCGGGTGGTCGACGCGGAGGCGGACGAGGTGAAGACCCCATGAGGCACTGCTCGGACTGTGGCGCCGTGAGCCCGGACTCCGCGACGATCTGCGTCGTCTGCGGCGACGATCTCGCGGCCGGGATCGGCAAGGAGCTGGTCGACGGCCGCTTCCTCACCCAGCACGAGGTCGGCCGCGGCGCGATGGGCGTGGTCTGGCAGGCGGAGGACGTCGCGCTCCGGCGCCCGGTCGCGCTCAAGTTCCTGGCTCCCCGGTACGTGCGGCGTCCCCAGGCGCTCCGGCGCTTCCAGCGGGAGGCGGCCGCGCTCGCCTCGATCCGCTCCGATCACGTGGCCCAGGTCTACTCGTTCGGCATCGACGGGCAGTCGTTCTTCTTCGCGATGGAGCTCGTGCTCGGTCAGAGCTGCGATCGCATCATCGAGCAGTACGAGCGCAACCGCGCCCACGTGCCGATCCACCGCGCGCTCGTGATCCTCCGCGAGGTCGCGCTCGGCCTCTCCGCCGTTCACGCGGCCGGGATCGTGCACCGCGACGTGAAGCCCGACAACGCCGTGGTCGAGCGCGGCAGCGGCCGCACGGTGCTGGTGGACTTCGGCCTCGCCGCCCCCGAGACCGGCTCGCGCGACAGCGGCACGGTGGGCACGCCCGCCTACATGGCCCCGGAGCAGATCCGCGGCGGCGAGCGCATCAGCCCGCGCACCGACGTCTACGGCCTCGGCTGCACGGCCTTCCACCTGCTCACCAACCGGCTGGTGTTCGAGACCGACAAGGTCCCGGAGATGCTGCAGCAGCAGCTCGAGCAGACCCCGCGCGCGCTCTCGAGCCTCCGCCCGGAGCTGGCCCCCCTCGACGGGGTGGTGCAGCGCGCGCTCTCCAAGGATCCGGCGGATCGCTTCGCGTCGTGCGCGGAGATGGCGAGCGCGATCGAGATCGCGGGGGCCCGCTGGCTCGCGCAGCCCGAGCCGCTGGTCGCCGAGCCGACCCAGGAGGACGCGGTGCCGGTCGCGGCGCGCATCCTCGTGGTGGACGACGACGACGACTTCGCCAAGCTCTCGGTGCGCGCCGCCCAGCTGGCCTTCTTCGGCACCGCGGCCCGGGTGGCGAGGGCCAAGTCGGGCGAGGAGGCGCTGGCCAACGCGGCCCGCAAGCCGCCGTCGCTGGTGCTCCTCGACTACCAGATGCCGGGCATGGACGGCGTCGAGACCCTCTCGCGCCTCCGGGAGCTGCGCGGCGCGAGCCGGGCCCGGGTGGTCGTGATCAGCGCGACGGCGGGCGAGGAGGAGCGCTGGCGCTTCGACGCGCTCGGCATCGACGGCTTCCTCCGCAAGCCGATCGAGCTGCGCGAGCTGGTGGACGTGATCACCGCGATCGGTCGGGCCCGGGGCTGGATCCCGGTCGACGAGGAGCCGGCGCAGTGAAGGGGCGGGGACGGTGAAGAGGCCCGACCCGCACCCGCGCGAGGCGGAGCGGCTCGTCGCCCTCGAGTCCTACGACGTCCTCGACACCGACGCCGAGGCCGCCTTCGACGACATCGCCCAGATCGCCGCGCACGTCTGCGGGACGCCGATCGCGCTCATCTCGCTCGTCGACGAGGGGCGCCAGTGGTTCAAGGCCAAGGTCGGGCTCGACGCGCCCGAGACGCCGCGGGACGTGGCCTTCTGCGCCCACGCGATCCACCGGCCCGAGGTCATGGTGGTCGAGGACGCGCGCGACGACGAGCGCTTCCACGACAACCCGCTCGTCACCGGCCCGCCGAACGTCATCTTCTACGCTGGCGCGCCGCTCGTGACCGACGACGGGCTGCCCCTCGGCACGCTCTGCGTCATCGACGAGAAGCCCCGCGCCCTCGACCCGGCGCAGCGGGAGGCGCTCGAGCGGCTCGGCCGTCAGGTGATGCGCATGCTCGAGCTGCGGGCGCGCAACGAGGAGCTCGCCGACGCGCACCGCGCACTCGCCCGGAGCGAGTCCCACTTCCGGGTCCTCGCCGAGGTCGCCGAGGAGGGGGTGGCCGTCAGCCGCGGCGGCCGGGTCGTCGACTGCAACCAGGCCCTCGAGCGGATCCTCGGCCGGCCCCGCAACGAGGTCATCGGCCTGCGGCCGTCGGAGGTCGTCGTCCCGTCCGAGATCGAGCGGGTGTCCCGCAAGATCCGCACGGGCGAGGACGGCACCTACGACACCTGGCTCGTGCGGCCGAGCGGCGACCATCTCCCGGTGCGCATCGTCGCGCGTCAGCTCGACGAGACGACGCGGGTGACGCTCGTGCGCGACCGGACCGAGGAGGAGCAGCTCGACCGGCTCAAGGATCAGCTGATCTCGACGATCAGCCACGAGCTGAGGACGCCCCTGACCTCGATCCGCGGCGCGCTCGGTCTGGTCGAGGGCGGGGCGGCGGGGGAGCTGCCCGACAAGGCGCGCGAGATGGTGCGCATCGCCAAGCGCAACGGCGATCGGCTCGCGCGCCTGGTCGACCAGATCCTCGACGCGGAGCGGCTGCGGAGCGGCCACCTCAGCATCGACATGCAGCCCCACCAGCCCCGCGCGCTGGTCGCGGAGACGCTCGAGGACCTCGCCAAGCCCGATCAGGTCGAGCTCGACGACCGGCTGCCGGCGGGGGTGCAGGTCCACGTGGACGGCGACCGCATCGTGCAGGTGATCACGAACCTGATCGCGAACGCGCTCAAGCACGGCCCCGACGACGCCCCGGTGACGGTGCGGCTCGAGCAGCGCGACGACCGGGTGCGCTTCTCCATCGCGGACCGCGGCCCCGGCATCCCCCTCGAGGATCGCGGCCGGCTCTTCCAGCGCTTCACGCAGCTCGACGCGACCGACGCTCGGGCCAAGGGTGGGAGCGGCCTGGGCCTCGCGATCTCCAAGGCGCTCGTCGACGCGCACGACGGCGACGTCGGCGTGGAGTGCCCGCCCGAGGGCGGCTGCGTGTTCTGGTTCGAGCTACCGTCGGCGTGACCCGACGGGTGTGGGTCCGGCCCCACGGCGCTCCCCGGCGAATGGGTCCCCTCCCGAGGGCGCGGCGGCTGGCACGGTGACTGCTCTACCGCAGCGCGATGGCGGCCGGATCAGCGCAGCTTGTGCTTGCGGAGCATGTCCCACAGGTGGGATCGGTCCATCGCGCAGTCCCGCGCCGCCTGCGAGACGTTGCCGTCCGCCCGCTCGAGGATGTGCGGCAGGTAGTGGGCCTCGAACTGCTGGAGCACGTTGGCCCGAGCCTCCTTGTAGGGGAGGTCCAGCACCGCGTTGACCGGGATGCTCGGCCCCGTCGGCGCGCCGCCCGGGTCGCTCGACTCCATCAGATCGGCCTCGAGCTCGGGCGTCTCGCCCATCGCGACGGTGGCCTCGACGTAGTTGCGGAGCTCGCGCACGTTGCCGGGCCAGTGATGGCGCTGCAGGCCGGCCATCACCGCGGGCGGGACCACCTCGCCGACCGGCGCGGTCTCGCCGGCCTCGCGCAGGAAGTGCTCGATCAGGATCGGGATGTCCTCGGGCCGCTCGCGGAGGGATGGCACCGCGAAGCGGACCACCGCGAGGCGGTAGTACAGGTCGAGGCGGAAGGTGCCCGCGTTGACCTCCGCGCGCAGGTCGCGGTTGGTGGCCGAGACGACGCGCACGTCGACCTCGATCTCGTCGCGGCCGCCGAGCCGACGGAACCTGCGCCGCTCGAGCACGCCGAGGAGGTTGGGCTGCAGCTGCTCGGGCAGCTCTCCGATCTCGTCGAGGAAGATCGTGCCCCCGTCCGCGCGCTCGAAGGCGCCCTGATGACGGCGGTCGGCGCCGGTGAAGGCGCCCTTCTCGTGACCGAAGAGCTCGCTGGCGACCAGGGTCGGCGTGAGCGAGGCGCAGTCGACGACGATGAAGGGGCCGTCGGCGCGCTTGGAGTTCTCGTGCACCGCGCGAGCGAACAGCTCCTTGCCCGTGCCGGACTCGCCGACGAGCAGGCAGGGCACCTCGCTGGCGGCCGCCTTGCGGACGCGACCGAAGAGCTTGCGCATCGCGGGGTTGCTCCCCTTGAGCGCGCCGAGCTCCTCGTCGAGCGCGACCTCGACCGACACCCGGTTGCCGTCCTCCACCCGGATCGCGGTGCGCCCGATCCGGATCTCGGTGCCCGCCGGGACCACCGCGCGCTCGATGCGCGCCTGCCCCAGGAACGTGCCGTTGGTCGAGCCGTGATCCTGGACGAGGATCCCGTCCTCGCGTCGGATCAGCTCGAGGTGGAACCGGGAGACGGTGGGATCCGACGAGAGCTGCAGATCGTTGCCGTCCGCGCTCCCGATGTGGAGCCCCTCGTCTTCGATCTCGACCGTCTCGCCGGCCTGGTCCCCGTCCACGACCACGACGCGCAGCGCCTGGAGGGGGCGGATCGATTCCTCGGGGTAGGGGAGAGTCTTTTTTCCTGCGCTCACGTGGCGTTTTTCTCCGGGGCGAACGATACGAGGCGCGTGCGCTTTGTTCAATCGACGATACGGAGGCGACATGGCTGACTCCACGCGCCCCGCTTTTCCGCTGAGACTGAAGCTCGGCTTGCTCGCCGCGCTCCTCGCGACGACGCCGCTGCCGGTGGTGGGCTTCGTGCTCATCGCCGTCGCGCAGGGCGCGATCGAGCATCAGAGCCGGGAGCTGCAGCTCGCGGTGGCCGACGACGTGGCCGCGGCCATCGCCGCCCAGCTCGGCGCGGCCGAGGACGGCCTCGACACGGTGGGGCGCCTCCTCACCGACGGCGATCTGCCGGACGCCCAGGCGGTGGCCGCGGCGATGCGCACGGTCGAAGGCGAGGCGGCGCTCGATCACGTCGCGATCTACGCGGCGGACGGCGCGCTCATCGACGTGGTGCGCGAGCGGGGCGCGGCCGAGCTCGACACGCCGGAGCGCATGGACGCGACCCTGCTCGGGCGCGCCACCGAGCGCGGCGTGGCCCTCGGCGTGGCGACGCCCGGCGAGGTGGCTCCCCGGGTCCCGCTCGCGGTGCCGCTCCGTCCGACGCCGGTGTCGCCGCCCACCGGCTTCGCGGTCTCGTTCGTCTCTCTCGAGGGGCTGCAGCGCCGCGTCGAGCGCCTCGCCGACCACCGCTTCGGGCAGATCGAGGGCGCGGTCATGGTGGTCGATCCCGACGCCCGGGTGCTCGCTCACTCCGACGGGCCGGTCGCGCCGGATCACGCGGTCGGCGGCCACCCGCTGCTCTCGACCCTCGAGGGCGCGCGCTTCGACTCGGCGTTCGCGCACCAGCGGGTCTTCGAGGGCGCGGCCGAGGAGCGGCTCGGCACCCTGGTGAGCGTGCCCGAGCGAGGCTGGGGCGTGATGGTGCAGGTGCCGACCCGGGTCGCCTTCGCCTCGATCCACAAGATGCGCTGGGTGGTCGGCGGGGTCTCGGTCGCGGTCGTGCTCGTCGCCCTCCTGATCGGGCTCTGGATCGCGCGCACCCTCACCGCGCCGATCGCCTCGCTGGTGGAGCTGGCCCACAAGATCGGCCGGCGCGAGCTCGGCGCCACCGCGCGGGTCTGGACCAACGACGAGCTGCGGGTGCTCGGAGACGCGATGAGCCAGGCGTCCACCGACCTCGCGGCGTCGGAGGCGCGCATCCGGGAGGAGGAGGCCATCCGCACCGACCTCGGCCGCTACCTGCCGAAGGAGATCGTCGAGCGGGTGGTCGACCGCGAGCAGGACATGCGCCTCGGCGGCGCGCGCCGGGAGGTGACGGTGCTCTTCGCCGACGTGGTCAGCTTCACGCCGCTCACCGAGAGCCACGCGCCCGAGGACGTCGTCACGATCCTCAACGAGCTGTTCACCATCCTGACCGAGATCGTCTTCCGCCACGGCGGCACGGTCGACAAGTTCGTCGGCGACGCGGTGATGGCCATCTGGAACGCGCCGAGCGACCAGCCCGACCACGCCGAGCGGGCGCTGGGCGCGGCCGAGGACATGCTGCGGTGGCTCGAGACGGGCAACGCGACCTGGCGCGAGCGCTACGGCGTCAGCGTGCAGCTCGCGATCGGCGTGCACACGGGGGAGGCGGTGGTGGGCAACATCGGGAGCGAGACGCGCATGGCCTACACCGCGATCGGCGACGTGGTGAACGTCGCCGCCCGCCTCGAGGCGATCGCGCGCCCGCAGCAGATCCTGGTCTCGGCCGCGACGAAGGAGGCGGCCGGCGACCTCTTCGAGTACATCGACGCCGGAGAGCGCGAGCTCTCGGGTCGCAAGGACACGGTCCACCTGTACGAGGTGCACGCATGAGCCCCTTCCCCACCTGGAAGCCCGGAGACCGCATCGCGGATCGCTTCTCGCTCGTCGAGGAGCTCGGCGTCGGCGGCATGGGCGCGGTGTGGCGCGCCACGCAGCTCAACCTGGGCCGCGACCTGGCGCTCAAGCTCCTGCTCCCCGAGTACGCGGCGTCGCCGGGGGCCCGCGCGCGCTTCGAGCGAGAGGCGCGGGTGGCCTCGGCGCTCAAGCACCCGAACGCCGTGCAGATCTACGACTTCGGCGAGGACGACGGCCAGCTCTTCATCGCGATGGAGCTGCTCGAGGGGGTGACCCTCCGATCGATCGTCGACGAGCACCTCCCGCCGCAGCCGCTCGAGCGCACGCTCCGGATCCTCTCGCAGATCGCCGAGGTGCTCTTGGTCGCGCACGAGATGCACCTCGTGCACCGCGATCTGAAGCCCGAGAACGTCTTCCTCGAGCGCACGCCGCAGGGCCAGGAGCGGGTGGTGGTCGTCGACTTCGGCCTGGCGTTCATCCGGGGGCGCAAGGACAGCGGGCGGCTCACCCGCGAGGGCGTCGCCATGGGCACGCCGGACTACATGTCGCCCGAGCAGGCGGCGGGCGACGACGACGTGGGCTCGCCCGCCGACGTCTACTCGCTCGGCTGCATCCTGTACGAGATGCTGACGACCCAGGTGCCCTTCCGAGGCAACTCGGTGCAGGTCATCACCCAGCAGCTCTTCAGCGCGCCCACCCCGCCGAGCGAGGCGCGCAAGGATCTCCGCATCCCGCGCGAGCTCGAGGAGCTCTGCCTGCGCATGCTGTCGAAGCGCGCGGCCGAGCGCCCGGCGATGGACGTCGTGCACGGCCTGCTGAGCCACCTCGATCCGTCGGCCGAGAAGCGCGAGCGCGGTCGCGACGGCGTGTTCCTCGAGGGGCGGGCGGCGCGCATGATCTCGACGGTCCGGCCGGCGAAGAACGCGCGCACGCTCTCGGACCCCTACGCCACGCCGGACGGGGTGGAGCCGGTGCAGCTCGCGGTGGTCGGGGAGCTGGCCGGGGAGCTGGGGCTCGGGCTCGGCGCGAACGGGCTGATCGCGTTCATCGTGTCGCCCGATCAGCCGATCGACGGCGCCGACGCGATCTTCGCCCCCGGCGCGGGGAAGGAGGCGCTCGAGGCGCTCGCGGCGCACGGCGTGCCGCTGGTGACCGACGCCGAGACGGGGGACATGGGCCGGGTGACGGAGCTGCTCCGCGCCGGCGTCGACGAGGTGGTGCACCGGCCGATCCGCGCCGAGGACCTCTCGAAGAAGGTGTGGCGCGCGATCCGCCGTCACCGCAGGAGGAAGACCGGATGACCCGCTCGCTCACCCTGGCCTCGATTGCACCGGCCGCGACGTGGATGGCGGCGCTGTGGATGGCCGCCAGCCCGGCCGACGCCCAGTTCGCCGGCCGAGATCCCGCCGACTGCGCCGCGATGAGCAGCGGCGAGGTCGAGGTGATCCCCTACGAGATCCAGCGCGGGGACAGCTGCGCGCGGGTGGCCCGCCGCATGTTCGGCGACCGCAGCCGCTACGACCTGATCCACGCCTACAACCCGGGCATGGGCCCGCCCCCGCACCGGCTGACCGCGGGGACGTATCTCTGCCTGCCTCGCACCGCGCCGCCCCGGGGGAGCGGCCCCGCGGCCCGGATCACCGCCATCCGTCAGCGGGTGCGCGCCCGGCCGCCCGAGGACGCCGACTGGATCCCGGCGCGCCTGGGGCAGGGCGTCGATCGCGGCTCGCGGGTCAACACGCTCACCGCCGCGTTCGCCGAGCTGACCTTCCAGGACACCTCGGTCGTCACCCTGCGCGGCGACACCCTCGTGGTCGTCTACGGCGCGACCGAGGGCGCGGTGCGACGCGGCGGCACCGAGGCGGTGCTCGAGCGCGGCGCCCTGCGCAGCCGGCTCGGAGAGCTGCGCGGCGCCAACGATCTCGAGGTCCGCACGCCGACCTCGCGGGTGGCGCTCTCGGGGGGCAGCGCGGTGACCACCGTCGACGACGAGGCCACGACGCGCGTCTCGAACCACAGCGGCGGCGCGGCCCGGGTGGCCGGCGCGGACGGGGCCGGCGCGGTGCGGGTGGCCCCGGGCATGGGCTCGAAGGTCCGCCGCGGCGCGCGCCCGAGCCGCCCGCGACCCCTGCCGGACGCGCCGGACTGGGCGGGCGGGCAGCCGGCTCGCTTCGTGGGCGTGGCCCAGCTGACCACCGTCGTCGGTGCCTGGCAGCCGGTCGAGGGCGCCCGCGTCTACCGGGTCGAGATCAGCCGCCACGCCGACGGCCGCGAGCTGGTCGCGCAGGTCGAGGTGCCGAGCGACGTGACCCGCTTCGAGCTGCACCGCCTGCCGCCGGGCACCTACCACGCGCGCCTCTCGACCATCGACGGCGACTTCTTCGAGAGCCGCCCGTCCGACGCGTGGTCGTTCGAGGTCGAGCTCGGTCGCCTGCTGCAGCCCGGCCAGGCCCCCGCGGAGGAGGCGGCGTTCGACTTCGGTGACGCGTCCGAGGAGCCGCAGCCCCTGGTGCTCCTGCCGGGCGCCCGGCTCACGGCGCCCGACGGCGTCCAGTGCGGGGTCGGAGAGGGAGCGCCGGCCGCCGAGCTCGCCTTCGTCGAGAGCGGGGAGGGCGCGGTGCGCTGCGTCGACGCGAGCGGGGCGCCGATCGGCGGCTTCGCGGTGAGCGTCGCCGAGGTGACCCTGGGCTCGGCCGAGGGTGACGCGGGCGCGCTCCAGGCCACCCGCGGCCGCGAGGTGGTGCTGCCGCTCCGGGTGCGGAGCGCCGCCGCGCTGCCCGGCGCGCTCGCGGTCCGGGGCGGCGAAGGGGTCGAGGTGCTCGGCACCGAGCGCGAGGGCGACGTGCTGAGCGTGCGCGTGCGGGTCTCGGCGGACGCGCCGGACGAGGTGCCGCTCACGCTCGCCGCGTCGGAGGACGGGCCGCCGATCGCCGAGACACGGGTGGTGGTCGGCGATCCCGCGCCCCTCGCCACGCCCGAGGCCCCTCCGCCGCCCGCCGTCGCCCCCGAGGCGCCGCCGCGCCCGGTCTGGGCCCAGACCTTCGGGACCACCCTCCTCCCCAGCGTGGTCGGCCTGCGCGACGCCGGCCGCGGCGGGATCGGCGCCTGGATCGCCGCCGGATGGTTCGCCGCGGACGACGCGCTCGAGCCGGACCGCTTCCGCGGCAGCGCCGGCGCCCGCGCCGCGCTCCTCGGCCGGCAGCTCCACCTCGAGGCCGCCGCGGCGGTGGACTTCGAGGGCGCGCACGAGCGCACCGCCCAGCGGGGCAGCGGCGACGTGTGGGGCGCCGCCGGGTATCGCCCCGACCTCGGCGACGACGTCGACGTGCTCTTCGAGGCGGGCGCCTTCTTCCCGACGCAGCAGGACGCGAGCGGGCTCGGCGTCGTGCGGCTGATGCCGAGCGTGCACCTCTCTCTCCCCTTCGAGGAGCGCTGGCTCTTCCGCACCCGGCAGGGCGCCGCCGTCGATCTCGACGGCTCCGGCAACGCGCTCTGGGTGTCGGCCTACGGCGTCGACGCGCGGCTGGTCGGCCCGCTGATCGCGGGGGCCGAGCTCTCTTTCAGCCTCGGCCAGGAGGACGCCGACCTGCTCGTGTTGCCCCTCGCGGGCGCGAGCGTCGGCGTCGCGGCGGGGCCCCTCGTGCTGAGCCTCGGCGCGCGCTTCGGCCTGACCGAGGAGGCGTGGGAGACGATGGGGCCCTACTCGGTCTTCTTCACCGTGGAGGCCGGCGCCTGGGACCTGGAGCGCATCGGCGCGTCCCGTTGAGGAGGTCGCACCGAGGTCAGGCGGTGGCCCTCGCCCGGGCGGCGGCGGGGGCGGCCGCCTCGCCGGGGGCCTCCTCCGCGTGGCCGAAGCCGCCGAGCTCGCGACCGTAGGCCTCGACGCCGCACTCGGCGAGGTCGAGCCCCTCGACCTCGTGCGCCTCGGACACCCGGACGCCCACCGTCTTCTTCAGCGCCATCCAGAAGACGTAGCCGGTGCCGAACGCGAAGGCGACGCCCATCGCCGCGCCGATGGCCTGGTCGGCGAGCAGGGTGACGCCGCCGCCGTGGAAGAGGCCCAGCGTCTCGCCGGAGTTGGCGAAGAGGCCCACCGCGAGCGTGCCGAACACGCCGCAGACGAGGTGTACCGGGATCGCGCCGACGGGGTCGTCGAGCCGCAGCTTGTCGAGGAGGAACACGCCCTCCACGACCAGCACGCCGCCCAGGAGCCCGACCAGCATCGACTCGAGGGGGCCGATCACGTCGGCGCCGGCGGTGATCGAGACCAGGCCGGCGAGCGCGCCGTTGAGCGCCATCGACAGGTCGAGCCCGCCGGTGCGGACCCGGGTGTGCACGAGGGCGGCGAGGAAGCCGGCGGCGGCCGCGAGGTTGGTCACGAGGATGACCGGCGCGATCGCCTCCGGGTCGGCGGCCAGGGTGGAGCCGCCGTTGAAGCCGAACCAGCCGAGCCAGAGGATCAGCACGCCCAGCGCCGCGAGCGGGAAGCTGTGCGCGGGCATCGGGCGGGGCCGGCCCTCGGCGTCGTAGCGGCCCTTGCGAGCCCCGATGATCATCACGCCCGCGAGCGCCATGGCTCCGCCGACCGCGTGCACGACCGTGGAGCCGGCGAAGTCGTGGAAGCCGGTGTTCTCGGCGAGGTAGCCGCCGCCCCAGACCCAGTGGCCGACGATGGGGTAGAGCACCGCGCTGGCGATCGAGGTGAAGATCAGGAACGCGGTCAGCGAGACCCGCTCGGCGACCGCGCCGCTGACGATGGTGGCCGCGGTGGCCGCGAAGACCAGCTGGAAGAAGAGGAACACGAACAGCGGCATGTTGCCCGGCGCGCCCGCGACCGTGGCGTCTCCGGCCGGCGCGTAGCCGTTCAGGCCGAGCCAGGGGCTCCCGTCGCCGAACATCAGCCCGAAGCCGACGAAGTAGAAGAGCAGGGACGCCACGGACACCACCGAGACGTTCTTCAGCAGCACCATCACCACGTTCTTGCGGCGGCAGAAGCCGCTCTCCACCAGGGCGAAGCCCGCGTGCATGAAGAAGACGAGGAAGGCGCTGACGAGCACCCAGACGCTGTCGAGCAGGGTTTCCATGGCTCGGATTCTTAGGGACCCATTGTTTCCGCCAGATTTCCCAGCTGGAACGAGCGGCGAAAAAAAATGGCGGCTTGATCCTCGGCCCCGACGCCCCCAAACCACGGGACGACATGGCCGAAGCAGTAGCCAACCGGACGGGCGGTGACCGCTCCTTCTACCTCTTCAACGCGGTGCTCTCCGCCGGAGCCCTCGCGTTCCTCTCGTGGCTGTTGCTGCTGAACGAGGGGGGCGGGGTCGACGCCGACCTGTCGTTCCTGCCCGCGGTCAACGCCGGGCTGAACAGCACCGCGGCCGCGCTCCTGGTCCTCGGCTGGCTCGCCATCCGGGGCGGCAACCGCAAGGCGCACCAGTACCTGATGGTCTCGGCCTTCGCCGCCAGCGCCCTCTTCCTGGTCAGCTACGTCATCTACCACTACGCCCACGGCGACACGCGCTACACGGGCGAGGGCGTGATGCGCACGATCTACTTCGCCGTGCTCATCAGCCACGTGCTCCTGAGCGTGGCCATCGTGCCGATGGCGCTCAGCGCCTTCTACTTCGCCTGGAAGAAGCGCTTCGCCACCCACAAGAAGGTGACCCGGATCCTGACCCCGATCTGGCTCTACGTCTCGGTCACCGGGGTGGTCATCTACTTCATGCTCCGCGGCGCCTGACCCCAAGCCTCGGCCCCCCGGGGGCGTCAGACCGGAGATCGCGCGAGAAACCCTTGCGCCGAGAGCCCGGACACACGAGGTTGGATCGCATGAGCCCCCGTTCGCCCTTCGCCCTGCTGGCCCTGCTCCTCGCCGTGTGGAGCGTGCCTCCAGAGGCGGCGGCGCAGGACCTCTCCAGCTCGGTCACCCGCCGGGCGGTGCGCGCGGCGGTCAAGATCACCAGCGAGGGGCCCAACGGACAGGGGGCCACCGGCTCGGGCAGCATCATCGACCCGCGCGGGTACGTCCTGACCAACTTCCACGTGGTCGGCCACACCCACCCCGGGGACGGAGCGCCCGGCAGCCTGTTCAACACGGCCAACGAGGTGCGCATCGCGATGGTGACCAACGCCCGCGAGACCGCCCAGGAGCGCTACCTCGGCCGGGTCGTCCGGGCCGACATCCGCCTCGACCTCGCGTTGGTCCGCATCGTCAGCGACAACCAGGGCAACGCGCTGCCCCGGAGCCGCCGCTTCCCGACGGTCCCGCTCGCCGACACCCGTCGCCTCCGGCCGGGCAGCCGCCTGTTCGCGTTCGGCTTCCCGCTCGGCGTCCGGACCATCAACGTGACGAGCGGCGAGATGAGCGGCTTCCAGATGAACAGCCGCGACGAGGTCGCCTGGATCCGGACCGACGCCGAGTTCAACCCCGGCAACAGCGGCGGCATGCTGCTCGACCGCCAGGGGCGCCTGGTCGCCGTCCCGACCGCGGTGCTCTCGGGGCGCGGCACGCTGGAGCCGATCGAGCTGGCCCGCCCGGTCGAGCGCATCCCGGACGAGTGGCTCTCCTCCATCCGCCGCGGGCACATCGACGACGTGCTCATCAGCGGCGTGCCGAGCCTGCCCCTCGGCCAGCAGTACGAGGACGAGGCGGTCGGGGACGGCGGCGCCTTCGACCGGCCCGAGATGCACTACTACGAGCTGCCGGCCGAGCGCCCGCTCCGGGTGGAGGTCTCCTCCGGCCTGTCGGTCGGCCTGCTGACCAACCGCGGGCGCGTCCTGCGCGAGGGCCGCGGGAGCCTCGAGGTGCTGCCGACCGATCCGCAGGATCTCACGCTCGGCATCCTCATCCCGCCGCGCGCGGCCACCGGCGGCGGCGCCCTGGCGATCCGCATCACCGCCCGTCGCGGCCGGAGCGGCCCGCCCGGCTGGGGCCTCCCCGCGCCCGGCGCGCCCATCCGCCCGACCGGCGGCCCGCCCGCCGCGCCGCGACCCTGAGGCTTCTCCAGTCTCTTGCGCCCGAGGGGCCTCGCGCCCATTCTCCCGCCGATGGGGTACCCGGAGATTGCCTACGGCACGCCGCGCAAGCTGCCGAAGGCGAAGGAGCTGTCGGGCCGGGTCGTCGTGCTCGACATCGCCTTCGCCGCGGAGACCGGAGGCGCGAGCTTCGAGAAGGTCACCGGCAAGTTCATCGACGGCCTGGGTGACCGGCTGGCGATGTGGATCGATCACCACGACCACGCCCGCCACGTCGAGTACGCGGACGACCCGCGGTTCGTGCTGTCGACCAAGGCGGAGCACCCCGCCTGCCCCGAGATGGTCACCGAGGAGCGGGTGCGCGCCGCCGGCCGCGTCGACACCATCTGCTGCCACATCGACTTCGACGGGCTCTGCGCCGCCGCCAAGTGGATCAAGGGCGGGATCGAGCCCTACGAGGGCGCCGACGCCGACGCGCGCGCCATCGACACGCGCATGGGCGAGCCGAGCCCCCGCGCGGCCACCATCGACCGGGCGCTCCGCGGCAAGCCGCGCGACGACGGGCTGAAGGGCCTGGTGATCCGCTACCTGGTCAGCGGCGACGCCGCGCTCTGGGAGCCCATCGCCGACGCCGCCAAGGTGTTCGAGATCTCCGAGCGCGAGGCGCGCCGGCTCGCCGGCGGCTACGAGGTGGTCGGCGACGTCGCGGTGGTCGACGCGTCGGAGCACCGCGGGCCCTACGACAAGACGCTGCTGCTCCTGATCGGCCAGGAGCGCGCGCGCATCGCGGTCGTGCACGATCGCTCGACCGTCACCGCGGCGGCGCGCTTCGACAGCGGGGTGAACCTGCTGGAGCTGTTCGGGCTCGAGGGCGGCATGCCCACCCGGGTGAGCGTGCCGAAGAAGCGGCTGCCGAAGGTGCTCGAGGCGCTCGGCGTCGACCCGCGGGCGCTCTCGGGGGGCTGACCGGCGGGTGCGCGCGTACGTCGGCCTCGCCTCCACCGTGCACGACCCCGCGCTGGCCATCGTGGGGGCCGACGGCGAGGTCCGCTTCGCCGAGGCGACCGAGCGGAGCCTCCAGTACAAGCGCGCCTGGCACTGCCCGCCGGACGAGCCGATGCGCGTCGGGCGCCTGCTGCGCGAGCACGTGAGGCCGGGCGAGGCGCTGGTCGTGGCCCACAGCTGGGAGCGGCGCCGGCTGCGATCGCCCCTGTTCCGCGCGGGCTTCGCCGCCGTCGAGGCGCGGGTCTCGCCGCTCCTCCGCCCGACGATGCTCGGGCAGATGAACAGCTTCGACCTCGCCGGGAAGAACCTCGCGCTCCGGCTCTTCGAGCGCGATCCGGCGCACGCCCCGATCGACTGGCGCTGGTTCGACCACCACACGACCCACGCGGCGACCGCCTGCTTCGGGAGCGGCTGGGGCGAGGCGACCTGCGCGATCGTCGACGCGAACGGCGAGCGCTCGAGCATGTCGTTCTTCGACTTCGAGGGCGGCGCCCTCCGGCCGCTCGGGCCGAAGGCGCGGCGCTCGTTCGCGCGCCAGGGCAGCCTCGGCGCCTTCTACGCCGCGCTCTGCGTCGCCTGCGGCTTCGACCCGCTCAAGGGCGAGGAGTGGAAGGTCATGGGGCTCGCGCCCTACGGCTCGCTGGACCCGGCGCTGCACCGCACCCTGAGGGCGATGCTGCGGGTCGACGGGCTGCAGGTGCGGGGGAACAACTGGAAGAACGTGGCCGCGCTCCACGCGCTGCGCCGGCCGGAGGGCGCGCCGGCGCTGGACTGGGCCGACGTCGCCCACACCGGCCAGCGCGTGTTCGGCGAGGTGATGAGCGAGCTGCTGACCCAGCTGCACCGCGAGGCGCCGCGAGACCGGCTCGTCCTGAGCGGGGGCTGCGCGCTCAACTCCGCCTTCAACGGCCAGATCGTCGAGCGCACGCCCTTCCGCGAGGTCTTCGTGCCGAGCGCGCCCGCCGACGACGGCAACGCGGTCGGCGCCGCCTGGCTCGCCCTCGCGGCCGACGGAGGCGCGCCCCCTCGCCGCCGCCTCTCGCCGTACCTCGGCAGCGCGCTCGACCCCGAGGCCATCGCCCGGGTGGAGGCGCTCGGCGGGCTCCGGGCGCGCGCGACGGACGACGTGGACGACGCGGCGGCGGCGCTCCTCGCGGCGGGAAAGATCGTCGCGGTGGCCCGGGGCCGCGCGGAGTACGGGCCCCGCGCCCTCGGCAACCGCAGCATCCTCGCCGACCCGCGCGACCCCGACGTCAAGGAGCGCCTCAACGCGCGGGTGAAGTTCCGGGAGGAGTTCCGCCCCTTCGCCCCGTCCATCCTCGACGCGCACGGCGACGCCTGGTTCGAGGGCTACGCCTTCAGCCCCCACATGGAGCGCGCCCTCCGCTTCCGCCCCGAGGTGCGCGACCGGGTCCCGGGCGTCGTGCACGTCGACGGCACCGGGCGGCTCCAGAGCGTGCGCGCCGAGGACAACCCCGCCTACGCGCGGCTCCTCGAGCGCTTCTTCGCCCGCACCGGCGTGCCCCTCGTGCTCAACACCTCGTTCAACGTGATGGGCAAGCCGATCGTGCACGCGGTGGAGGACGCGATCGCGGTGTTCTTCACCTCGGGCATCGACGCGCTGCTCCTCGAGGACCAGCTCTTCGTCAAAGGCGATGGCTGAGCTCGACGTCGCCGCCGCGGTCGCGTGCGCCCGGGCGCGGAACCCCGAGCTGAGCGCGATCTGCACGCCGCGCTACGAGGCCGCGCTCGCCGCGCCCGCCGGACGCGGACCGCTCGCCGGCGTGCCCTACACGCTCAAGGACACCTGGGACGTGGCCGGCTTGCCCACGAGCCTCGGGCACGCGCCCTGGGCCGCGCGGACGCCGGCGGAGAGCGGGCCCGTGCACCGCGCGTTCGAGGCGGCGGGCGCGGTCCTGGTCGGTAAGACCAACATGGGCGACCTCGGCATCACGCCGGAGAGCCAGAGCTACGTCGGCGGCGTCACCCGCAACCCGCTCGATCCGAGCCGCACCGCCGGCGGCTCCTCGGGCGGGGCCGCGGCGGCGGTGGCGGCGGGCATGGCCGCCTTCGACTGGGGCACCGACTACGGCGGCAGCGTGCGCCTGCCCGCCGCGTGGTGCGGCGTCGTCGGCCTCCGCCTCAGCCGGAGCGCCTGGCCGGTCCCCCGGGAGGGCTGGCTGCCGCCGCTCCGCCGCGTCGCGTGGCTCTCGGCGATGGGGCCCATCGCGCGCGACCTCGAGACCTGCCGCCGCGTGCTCGACGCGGCCGCCCCGCTGCGGGCCTCGTCGCCGCCGCAGCCCCCCCTGCGCGGCGCGCTCGTGATCGCGCCCGACCGCTTCTCGGCCGGCGCGTGGCCCGACTTCGACGCCGAGGCCCGCGCGGCGCTCGACGCGGTCGGCGTCCCCAGCTGGCCGGCGCCCCTGCCCTCGCCGCGCGCCATGGACCGGACCTTCGTGGCCCTCATCGCCAGCCACGCGGTCGAGCTCCTCCGGGGGCGGGGCCCTCGGCTCGGCCCGGTCCTGAGCGCGCTCACCGTCGGCCGCCTCGTCGGCGATCGGCGCCTGCATCCCCAGGCCGCCCGGGTGGTGGCCGAGCTCGCGGCGCTGCGCCTCCTCCGGCACCGGGATCGGGAGGGCGCGATGCGCGACGCCCTCGCCCTGAAGGCGCGGGTCGAGGCGCTCTGGGCCGCGGGCTTCGTGCTCGTCAGCCCCACCACCGGCCACCCCGCGCCCCGGCACGGCGAGGCGCTCGGCCTGCGGGGCATGGCGAGCTTCGTGAAGCTCGGGAACGTCGCCGACGCCACCGCGCTCACCGCCCCGTTCGGCCGCTTCCCGGGCGGGCTCCCGCGTGGCCTGCAGTGGCTGGGGCCGCCGGGGAGCGAGCGTCGTTTGCTGGAGCTGGCGGCCCGGGTGCGCGCTTGAAAGGTCCGGGGTCGGCCACTAACCTCCGTCGATGGCGCTACCCATCAGCTTTTTCGAGAAGCTCCCGAAGACCGACCTCCACGTCCACCTCGACGGCTCGCTGCGGCTGGCCACCCTGATCGAGCTGGCGGAGGAGCAGGGCGTCGAGCTGCCGAGCACCGACCCGCTCGAGCTCCGCCGCAAGCTCCACCTGGGAGAGAACACCGGCTCGCTCGTCGAGTACCTCAAGGCGTTCGAGACCACGCTCAAGGTGCTGCAGACCGAGGACTCGCTCATCCGCGCGGCCCGCGAGCTCGCCGAGGACGCGGCGGCCGAGAACGTCCGCTACATGGAGGTCCGCTACGCCCCGATGCTGCACACGCGGCAGGGGCTCCGGCTCACGACCGTGGTCGAGGCGGTGCTCGAGGGCCTGTGGCAGGCGAAGGAGAGCCACGGCATCGAGTCCAACGTCATCATCTGCGGCATCCGGAACATCTCGCCGGAGAGCTCGCTCGAGATGGCGCAGCTGGCCGTCGCCTACAAGGGCCGCGGCGTCGTCGCGTTCGACCTCGCGGGCGCCGAGTACGATCACCCGGCCAAGCACCACCTGCCCGCGTTCCAGCTCGTCCGGCAGAACAACATCAACGTCACGATCCACGCCGGCGAGGCCTACGGCCCGGAGTCGATCCAGCAGGCGATCCACGACTGCGGCGCCCACCGCATCGGGCACGGCTGCCGCCTCCGCGAGGACGGCGACCTGCTCCACTACGTCAACGACCACCGCATCGCGCTGGAGTGCTGCCCGAGCTCGAACGTGCAGACCGGCGCGGTCCGCGACCTGGCGAGCCACCCGATCAAGCTCTACCACGACCTCGGCCTGCGGGTGACGGTGAACACCGACAACCGCCTGATCACCGACACCACGGTCAGCAACGAGCTCTGGCTCACCCACACCCAGGTCGGCCTGAGCCTCGACGAGATCAAGCGCATCGTGCTCAACGGCTTCAAGGCCGCGTTCCTGCCCTTCCACGTGAAGCAGGCGTGGCTGCGCCGCGTGTCCAAGGAGCTGTCGCGCTTCCACGAGGACGGCGCCGTCGACGCGCCCGACACCGACAGCCACGAGCCGCTCCCGCGCGCGCCGGAGCCGGCCGACGAGGCGACCGTCTGACGCGGCTGTTCGACACCCACTGTCACCTCGACTTCGACGCCCTGCGCGAGGACCTCGACGGCGTCGCCCGCCGCGCGCGGGAGGCGGGCGTCGAGCGCGTCCTCGTCCCGGGCGTGCGCGGCGCCCCCGAGGCGCCCTCGCTCCCCGGCCTCCAGGTCAGCCGCGCCGCGGGCGTGCATCCGATGGCCGCCCACGAGCCCCTCGACCTCGACGCCCTCGCGTCGTCGCTCGAGGGCGCGGTCGCGGTGGGCGAGCTCGGCTGGGACGCGCACGTCGAGGCGTCCACCGAGACGCAGGACCGGGTCGCCGACGCCCAGCTCGCGCTGGCCGCCGAGCGCGGCCTGCCGGTCATCCTCCACGTGGTCGGCCTCCACGGCCACGCGCTCGAGCGCCTCGCCCGCCACCGCCCAATGCGCGGCGTCGTCCACGCCTACAGCGGCTCGGCGGAGCTCGTGCAGCGCTACGTCTCGCTCGGCCTGCACGTCTCCATCGGCCCGAGCGTGCTCCGCGAGGGCGCGCGCAAGCCCCTCGAGGCCGCGCGCGCGGTCCCCGCCGACCGCCTCCTGCTCGAGACCGACGCCCCCGATCAGATCGCCGAGCCCGCCGACGTCCTCCGCGTGGCCGAGGCGGTCGCCGACGCCCGCGGCGAGCCCCTGGAGGTGGTCGCCGAGAGGGCGCTGGAGGCCGGTCTGTCCGTGTTCGGACTACGCTGAGGGTTGGAAGCGCCCCGCGATGGCGGTACCCTCTCCGTGGTCGCGGAGGTGGGTTCGCCTGCCGATGAGGGAGTCGGACGACGGCTCTCCAGCGGGGGATGAGGGGTCGCGACCGCCATGACCGACTCCGCTGGAACGTTGTCCGCGCGATACGACGCGAAGATGTACGAGGTGAGGGCGCTGCGATTCGCGCGCCGGCGTCTCGGGCGGCCGCTCGAGGTCAACGTCCGACTCCCGGTGCACGGCGTGCCGTATGCGCAGCGGCCGGAGCTGGATGGCGCGTTCAGCGAGGGCGCTCGGCGCTACCTCGTGGAGGTGAAGGCGCACGCGCTCGATGGCGACGCGGTCGCCAGACAGGAGACGCGGGCTCGGGACCTGGGGTTCGACGCGCTCGTGCTGATCGCGCCCGGCTTTCGACAGCCCGCGCGAGCGTCGTCCACGACCGCGCTCTGGGCCTTCGAGCCCGACCTCGAGCCCCTCGAGCGGGCCTACGCGCGGCCGCTCTCGATCCCGAGCGCGGTGGTGCGGTGGTGGCGCCCGGGAGGGGTCCACTTCCGGTTCACGCTCGCCCGCCGCGGCGGCGCCACGTCCGCGCGCCGGACGCTGAACCAGGTCGACAAGGGGATCCGGACACGCGAGGCGTTGCGCCGGGAGATCGCGAGGCTGGCCCCGCGCCACGTGCCCGCCTTCGTGATGTGGTCGCCGACGCGGCTGCTGTTCCCGAAGGACGCCTTCGATCGGCGGAGGCCCAAGCACGTGCGGGAGCGTCCCCTGGTCTTCGACGTGGACGGGCACGCCATCCATCGCGCCTTCTTCCCGTGCGTCCTCGGAGACGACGGCCTCTGCGCGGACTGCATCGGCTTCGCCCGGGTGCACGCGCGGCGGATCGTCGCCTGTCTCAGCGCCCACGGGCTCTCGCCCGAGGTGTTCTTCAGCGGGCGGAGCGGCTTCCACGTCTACGCCTTCGCCCGGATCGAGGACGAACGGCGCGCCGCGATCCTGCGCGACCTGACGCTCGCGCGCGTGATCCACGATGGCGTGATCGCCCACACCCGGGTCCCCATCATCAACCTGCCCGGCTCCCGTCACGGCGGCACGGGGCTCGAGCTGGCGCGCGTCGAATCGCTCGAGCGCTTCCGGCCCTCCCCGGCGGAGACCGCGTGAGGGATCGGCTGCGACGCAGGATCCTGCGGGCCGCTTCGACGCCCCGCTCGCTCCGCCAGATCGCGACCGCCGAGCTGCTCCGGCTCGACCACGCCGAGGTCCTGGTGCGTGAGCTGCTCGCGGAGGGCAGCCTCGTCGAGCGCGCGGACGGCTTCGCGGCCGCGCAGCCTGGGCCTACCCGCCCCGATCGCGCGGCGCTCGAGGAGCGCGCGAGGCACGTCATCGGTCGCCGCCCCGCTCCGGACCCCGCGCTGGACCAGGTCCACCTCGAGGCGCCGTCCCTCGTGCGCCGGGCCGAGTGGCTGCTGCACACCGAGGACGCGCCCGAGCGCGACGTGCTCTTCCTCGGTGACGACGACTTCACCTCGCTCCTGGTGGCGGGCTGGGGGCCGGGCCGGGTGGTCGTGGCGGACATCGACCGGCGCGTGCTCGACGAGGTCGGCGCGCTCGCCGAGGAGCTCGGCGTCGAGGTGGAGCGCGTCCAGCTCGACCTGCGCGAGGCCCGCGGCGGCCTCCCTCCCGAGATCGCGCGGGTGATGGACCTCGTGGTGACCGATCCGCCGTACACCGAGGCGGGGGCGCTCTGGTTCACCGCGTGCGCGTCCGCCGCGCTGCGTCCGCGGCTCGAGAGCACCCTGGCCATCGCAGTCCCCTGGCTCGTCCGGGAGCACTGGTCCGACGAGCTGCTCGCGGCCGTGCAGGCTTGGTTGCTGCGGCGAGGCTTCGTGCTCACGGACGTGCTGAGGAGCTTCGGGCGGTACCACTCCGACGACGCGATCCAGTCCTCGCTCGTGGTGGCTCGTCAGGCCGCGCTCGACGCGACGTCCGATCCCTTCGAGGGGCTGGACCCCGCGCGGCTCTACACCCGCGCGGCGAGGGGGACGCCGTGAGCGCCGTCGAAGCGCTGCTGGGCCTCGCGCTGGAGGAGCGCGCCCTCGCGCGGGGGACCCAGGAGGTGATGCGAGCCCTCGAACGCGGCCGTGCGACGATCGTGGTCCACGCGTCCGACGCTCCGTCCGATCTGGTCGACCTGATCACGCGCGAGGCGCTGCAGCGGGAGGTCCCGCTCGTGCGGGGGCCCGACCGCGAACGGCTCGGCGCCCTCGCGGGGATCCAGCGGCCCGCGACCGTCGTGTCCGTCGGCCGGTTGAAGCAGCGTCGCCGGCTCGCCGAGCTGCTCGGGGCGGCGGAGCCGGACGCGCTGCGGACCCTCGCGGGCCTCCAGCGGCACCTCCCGCTCGGTGAGGCGAGTCGCGACACCCGGCTCGCCAGAATGAAGAAACACCACGCCGCTCTGGTGGACGGTGAAGACGCCGCCGCGGCGCTTGGCGCGCTCCTCCAGGAGACGATCGCGCTCGCCAACGCTCACGGTGTCGACCTCCAGGCGGCGCTCGACCGAAGATGGCTCTCGGTGCGGTTCGTGCACGGCGACAACGGTGATGACCCCGAGGACGAGCGCTGAGCTGGGGCGCGATCCTCACGCCGCCTCCTGGGCTCGCGTGGTCGCAGCGTACGGGCGGGCGGCCTCCTACTGGGCGCCCCAGATCCTCCTCCATCATCGGCTCCCGCGGGCCGTGGTGAAGCGCCTCGCCTGGGCGCGGCTGGTGCGGGCGATCCATCACGCGCGGCGCGCGGTCCCGTTCTATCGCGCGCGATATGACGGGCTCGCCACGCCTCGCGACCGAGCCGACCTCGCGGCGTATCCCCTCCTCTCCAAGGCCGATCTGCGGGAGGCGGGCGACTCCCTGCTGCGCGACGGGGCCCCGTCCCGCGACCGGCTGTCCGAGCGCAGCAGCAGCGGCTCCAGCGGGAGACCGGTCCGCGTCCTGTTCGACCCGCTGGCCGAGCTGCCCCGCCGTCTGCAGGAGCTGCGCCTCCTGAGCGCGCACGGCTTCCGTTTGACCGATCGGCAGGTGATCTTCGACGCGCCGTCGCACATGCCGCCTCGCCCGTTTCTGTTGCAGCGGCTCGGGCTCTGGAGACGCGACCCCTTTCCCTGGGAGAGGCCTCTGGCGGAGAGCCTGCGCTGGCTCGAGGGGGAGAGGGTCGAGGTGCTGCATGGTGTGTTGTCGAGCATCCGCATGCTGGCGCTCAGCGTGCGCAAGCGAGGCGGGCTCGCCTACCGGCCCAAGCTGGTCGTGACGAAGGGCGAGCTCCTCGACCCGGGGACGCGACGACTCGTGGAGGACACGTTCGGCTGTCCGCTGGTCGACTACTACGCGACCGAGGAGGTCGGGATCATCGCCTGGCAGGAGCCGGGCGCGCAGTCCTACCTCGTCGACGAGGATCTGGTCTTCGTCGAGATCGTCGACGAGCGCGGCCAGCCCGTACCGGACGGCCAGGTGGGCGAGATCGTGGTCTCGAACCTCTATCAGAGGACCATGCCCATCCTGCGCTACCGCACCGGGGATCTCGGGCGCCTCTCGCCGGAGCGCACGCCCTGGGGGCTCCCCCGGCTGGAGGAGCTGCGTGGGCGGCGCATCGACTGTCTCGTCACGCCGGACGGGCGCGTACGGCACCCGTTCACGCTGATGGCGGCGCTGGAGGACGTGCCCGAGATCGAGGCGTTCCGGTTGGAGCAGACCGCCGTCGACGAGCTCACGGCGTGGGTTCGCTGGGAGCCCGCCGGTCGAGAGCCTCCGGCGGCGCGCGTCGTGGAGCGCCTGAGCGCGGTGCTCGGGGACGGGATGCAGGTCCGCGTGCGCTCGATGCCGGAGGACGAACGGTTCGAGCCGGGGAAGAGCCACCTCGTGAAGGTCTTGCCCGAGCGATCGGTGGACGCGCTTCGGCTGGGAGACCTCGAGATCGAGCTCTGAGCAGCGCGCGCGACGCAGCCTCAGAGATCGGCCTCGTGGGCCTTGTGGTCTGCGCCGAGGCCGAGGCGCCTGGCGATCCGCTGTCGGACGCGCCAGTAGGCGCGGAACGCGGGGGACGCGCCGGGGAGCCAGACCTCGGTCATGCGCTCGCGCAGGAAGGCGTCGGCGCGAACGGGGCGGAGCCGAGGGCGCCCTCGGACGAGAGCGGCGGGCGGCGCGAGGAGCACGTCGGGGCGGGCGTTGGCGAAGAAGACCACGGCGTAGCGATCCGCGCGCTTCGCCTCGTCCGGCGTGGCCACCCGGTGCAGGCTCCCGGGGATCGCGAGGTCCGTGAGGCGCTCCATCATGTCGGCGACCGTGACCACCATGGCCTCGTCGAAGCCGCGCAGCGCCTGCCACTGTCCGTCGCGGGTGCAGACCTCGAGGCCCGGCGCGGTCGCGGGAGGGAGCACGCCGAAGAGCCCCGCGCCGGTGTGCTCGACGGCCCGCGCCTGCCCCGCGTCGATCGGGCCGGACAGCGCCGGGTAGCGAATCAGCCGGAGCGTGTGCGCGCCGCCGCGCGCGAGGTCCGCGAACGTGCCAGCCGGCAGCTCCAGCGTCTCCGCGAGGATCTGGGCGATCGTGTCGGCGCAGCGCTCGAAGCGCCGAAAGGCGGCCTCGAGGACCGCGCGGTGGGGATCGAACCCGGGCGGCCACGGGTTGTCGGGCTCGTAGAACGACCGCAGCGCGCGGGGGGTGTCGGCGGGGGCGGAGCGCCCGAGATGCCAGAGCTCCTTCAGGTCCGGACGTCGCCCGCGCAGCGCGCGCTCGATGCCGTAGGGCATGTGACCGCGAGGGCCCGCGGCGCACGCGCGCTTCTGCTCGGCGGGGAGGGCGAAGAGGGCGCGACTCGCCTCGTCGATGCGGGCGCGCGTCGCCGCGTTCAGGCCGTCGTCGTCGACGGCGAGGAAGTTGAACCGCTCCAGGCTTCGCTTCGCCGTCGCCACCACGGCCCTGCGCGCGCGGCTGTTGCCGGAGCGGTACGCGTCGAGGTCGAGGCGGGGCACGTCGCCCTGCGACACGATCCTGAGGCTCCCCATGCCGAAGCATGTCTCGCCTTCGCGGCGCGATCACCTGTAGAGTCGAGTCGTGGAGCGCGCTGGCTCGGTCCTGGCCTTCGACGCCGACGACACCCTCTGGCACGACCTGCCGCGCTACCTCGGACTCGAGGCGCGCTTCGCCGAGCTCCTCGCCGAGCACGGTGAGCCCGACGCGCTGCGCGCCCGGCTGGACGAGATCGAGATCCGGAACCTCGAGCGGTACGGGTACGGCCCGAAGGGGTTCCTGCTCTCGATGATCGAGACCGCCATCGAGGTCAGCGACGGTGCGATCGACGGGCACGCGATCCGTCGGATCCTCGAGTGGGCCGAGGTGCTGACCGAGCAGCCGGTCGAGCTCCTGCCGGGGGTCGCGGAGACGCTCTCGGCGCTGTCGGAGCGCCATCGACTGTGGCTCGTCACCAAAGGCGACCTCTTCGACCAGGAGGCGAAGATCGCCTCGAGCGGGCTCGCGGATCTCTTCGAGCACATCGAGATCGTCAGCCAGAAGGACGTCGACGTGTACCGAACGATCCTCACCCGGCGCGGCGTGGCGGTCGAGGACTGGGTGATGATCGGCAACTCGATCCGCTCGGACGTGCTCCCCGCTCTGGCGCTGGGCGCCCGCGCCGTGCACGTGCCGCATGACGAGAGCTGGCATCACGAGGAGGCGTCCATCGACGCGGCGTCGTCGGAGCGCCTGCTCCGCGTCGGTGACGTGAAAGATCTGTTGTCCGCGGAGGTTGGCCGTTGGTTGAGCGAGAAGTGAGCGTCGTCCTGTCGGGGTCCTTTCGGAAGCACCTCGCCGAGATTCACCGGTGCATCCGTGCGTTCGACGAGCTGGGGGTGCGCGTCGTCGCGCCTCGGCTCGCCACCGCGAAGAACCCCGGCGAGGAGTTCGTGATCCTCGACGGAGACGAGACGGACGATCCGCGCACGCTCGAGCAGGCGCACCTGGACGCGATCTCCGAGGCGGACGCGCTCTTCCTGGTCAGCGTGGACGGCTACGTCGGCGCGTCCGCGTCGCTCGAGGTCGGCTGGGCGCTCTCGCGAGGAAAGAGGGTGTTCGCGCTCGAGGCGCCGAAGGACGTCACGCTGCGCGCCTTCGTGGAGGCGGTGGGCGAGCCGGCCGAGATCGCCCTGGCCCTCCGCGCCGCCACCGAGCCTGCCCTCGACGCGTTGGGCCCCGGCGCCTCGCTCGCGCAGGTGCAGGCGACGTCACACGCGCTCGTGGTGAAGCGCGGCTTCGACGACGAGACCCCGATGGAGATCGTGCTCCTCATGGTCGAGGAGGTCGGCGAGCTGGCCAAGGCGGTGCGCAAGGAGGTGGGGCTGAAGGTGGACGCCGCCAAGCTCGACGAGATCCCTCGGATCCGCACCGAGCTCGCCGACGTGTTCATCTACCTCCTCCACCTCGCCGACCGATGTCACGTGGATCTGTTCGAGGCCTGGATCGAGAAGGAGCGGCTCAACGAGACGCGGTTCTTCGAGCGCGCCGGCTCATGAGTCGGCGCACCACCGGCGCAGCGTCCGGAGGTTGTGCGAGGCCCGGGCGAGCACGTCGGAGGCGAGCGGGAGCGCCGGGTCGAAGCGGGTGACGGGAGGCTCGAGGTCCTGCGCGTCGTCGTACACGACGCCCTCGATCGCGTGGTTGACGGCGATGGTGCTGTCGACGCTGCGGACCTGGGGGCCCAGCCGGCGTGCGAGGAAGACCTCGCGCGGATGCGTGAGCCCGAGCAGGTGCAGCGGCTTGTCCGTGCGACGCGTCAGGCGCTCCAGGACGACCAGCCGCGCCAGCGCGGGGTCCCGGACGCCGAGCTCGGCGCAGAACGCGCGCGGCACGATCCCCTTGGCGATCCCGATCACCGCGACCGACGGGTGACTCGCGAGCCCATCGAAGCAAGTGAGGAAGTCTCCCGGGGTCGCCCCCTCCGAGACCGCGTGCCACCGGACGCCCTCGGCTCCGGGCCGGGCGAGCCACTCCCTCGCCAGCGCCAGCGTCGCCTCACCATCACCGTCGACCTCCGGGAGCTGGACCTCCGTCGCGCCCACCCGGGCCGCCAGCTCGAGCGTCTCGACGAAGCCGAGGAGCTCGCGCCCGGCGAGGTGCGCTTCGTAGGCGCCGTTGTTGAGCACGACGTGGGTGCCGCTCTCCGAGAGCTCGCGAAAGGCCCCGGCGTACTCGTCGTCGCGCGCGAGGTGGGCGAGCGCCATCGCCATCGCTCCGCGCGAGAGCTCGCGGGTGTGCGGGATGGGCGCGGTCGCGCAGAGCCTCATCTTCCGGCCCCCGACGCGCTCAGCCCCGCGCGCGCGACCTCGGCGACCCGAGCGCGGAGCGCCTCCCGCGTGGTCGCCCCGGCGCGCGCGATGCGCTCGTGGTCGAGCTCGACCTCGTCCGCGGCGTCGGTCACCAAGCAGATGGCCGCGTAGCGGAGCCCCAGCTCGTTGGCGAGCGCCGCCTCGCGCGCGATCGTCATCCCCACGACGTCACCGAGGGTTGCGTGGAATCGAAGCTCCGCGCGCGTCGGGTAGCGCGGGCCTTCCACGCTCACGTAGACCCCGCCCTCGTGCACCGTCGACGCGTCGAGCCCGACGAGGAGCTCACGGGCGAGCGGCGCATCGAACGGCGCGTGCATCGAGGTGTGCACGACGCGGTCCGAGTGGAACGTGAGGCTGGGGCCGAGCTCCACGAAGTCGTCGAGGATCACCAGGTCCCCGACCGCGAGGCCCTCGCGGAGCGCGCCCGCGGACGCGAGCGCCACCACCGCGTCGACGCCCTCCTCGCGCATCGCGTGGAGCAGGGCGCGGGGGTCCAGCCGATGCGGAGGCATGCCGTGCCCCCTCCCGTGCCGCGCGGCCACGAGCGCCCCGGGGGCGGCCGCGAGCTGGTCCCCTCCCACGTCGCCCCAGGGCGTCCGCCGCGGGAGCGGGTCGCCCTCGTCGCAGTCGAAGCCCGTCCCGAGAATCAGCCCGATCACTCCTCCATGCGACCACATCGGCTCGAGGTCGCCAAGGCTCATCGCGGCTCGGCGAACGTCCAGTCGGCGGCCTCACCGCATCGGTGCAGCCTCGGGCGCAAGAAGAGCGCGTCGCCCTCGGGCGGACCCTCGGCCCACTGGATCGGCCACGCCGACATCACGAGCGCGACCTCCTGGCCGACCCACCGCTCGAGCGACAGATCGCGCAGGTCGCGCGGCCCCTCCCCGGGCTCGAGGATCTCGCGCCGGAGGCGCCACATCACGCCGCCGCGCTCCACTCCGACCAGGGCGCCCATGGCGCGACCGGCGTGGCGCGTGTCCAGGCTGATGGCGAGGCAGCTCGCGTCGGCGGGCACCCTGAAGCTCAGCTTCACCTGGGCTGGCGTCTGCTCGGGCGGAAGCGAGGTGAGCGCGAGCTCGTCGCCGCTCACCCGGGCGGCGCCTCGGACGACCTCGTGATCGCCATCCTGGAAGGCGTGGATCAGGCTCACGGGCGCGCTGCACGGCTCGATCCGCGGTCGGTGGAGGAACGGGCGCAGGGGCCCCTCCTCGACCTCGAAGTGGAGCCCGAGCATCACGAAGCGGAGCGCCCACGGATCCAGCGGGATCTCGATCGGCTGGCGCCACTCGCCTCCTCGCAGGGGACGGTCGACGATGTCGGTCCGCTGCGCCGCGTCCCAGACCTCCGCGCGCACCCGGCCCCGCCCCTCACCCTCGGCGCCGATCTCCGCGACCAGGCAGGCGCCGCGGCACGGCCGGAGCGTGAAGTACGCGCCGCGGTTCGGAGCGGCCGGGCCCCCGGGGGGGTGTGGGGTGAGCCAGAGCCGGGCGCCGTCCCGCTCGCCGCCGACGTGATGCAGCAGCGCGTCCGACAGGGTGATCGGCGTGCTGGGCGTGCACTCGAAGGGCGGCGGGGGGCTCACCGCGCCGCCCGGTCGGAGCTCCGTGATCCGCCGGACGCGCACGCGGGCTCGCGTCGGACCCCCCTCGGACGGGGCGAGCTGAAGGACGAACCGCTCGGCGTCGTGGTACCGCCCGGCCGGCATCCCGGTGATCCACCGTTGCTCCGCGCGCACCGGGTGGACCGGCACCAGGAGCGTCATGGCGCCTCCCCAGCGGGGCACGGCGACCTCGAAGCGCGGCGTCACGACGCGCGCGTGGCTTCGCATCTCCACGAACACCCGCGGCGCGAGCGGCCTCAGCGCGTCCCAGCCCACCGGCTCCAGGTCGAGCTCGACGGCCAGGACGCTGTCGCCGAGGACGGGGCGGTCGAGCTGCACTCGGACCTCACCGGGCACGTCGACGAGCTCGTCCGGCGCGGTCCGGATCGGGACTCGATGCGCCGTGGGCGGCGCGTCGGCGATCCGGCGACGCGTGATCCAGAGATCGGGGCCGAGCCGGGCGACGGGCTCGTACCGCTCGGCGCGCAGCAGGAGGTCGGGGCCGAAGTGCAGCGCTCCCCAGCCCTCCGTCGAGGACGCGCGCCAGCGCTGCAGCGCCCACGGGCAGTCGGCCTCCTCGAGCCGTCGAGCGAGTCGCGCTCCACCGTCTCGGTCGCGGAAGGGATCGAGCGGCCCGGGGCGCTTCAACGCCGCGCGCAGCGAGGGCTCGCCGGAGGGCGCGACGACGCACGTGTCCTCGGGGATGTGCCGGCTCGCCCACGCCGCCGCTCTCGCCTCGTCGGTGTACGGCGGCAAGCCGGCCCCCGCCTCGAGCGGGGCGCGGGCGGTCAGCCGCGGGAGCGCGACCGGCCACCCGAACATCAGGAGCAGCAGCGCGCTGGCGAGCAACGCCGACACTCCGCGGTGACGGGAGAACGTGCGCGCGGCCGTCACGGCGAGGGCGGCGGCGGCCACCGACACGGCGGCCAGCTGATGAGTCGCCCGAGCGTCGAGCAGCGCGGTCGCGCCCACCGCGACCGCGACCGCGAGCCACGTGCGCTCGGACGGATGCAGGAGCCCTCGGCGGTGCAGGGCGAGGCCGGCCGCCGCCACCAGCCCGATCCACGTGGCGATGCCCGCGACCCGGCCGCTCTCCAGCGGGGGGAGGGCGATCCAGTCGTGGTCCCAGCGGAGCGCCAGCCCGAGGAGCCACCAGCCGCCCACCACCGCCGTGGCCGCTCCCGCCGTCAGGGCGGCGGCGGCGTCGCGTCGCCCGGGGCGCGTGAAGAAGATCGCCGCGCACCCTCCAGCGACACCGAGCCATGCGCTCGGCGTCCACGAGACGGCCAGGCCCGCGAGGAGGCTCCCGAGGACCGCGCGCCGTCGATCCGGGCGCTCGGACGACAGGGCGCCGAGCGATCCCGCGGTGAGCAGCCAGCCGGGGGCGATGGCCTCCTCCGTGAGCGCGAGGGCGGCGAGCGCGGGGAAGATGGCGGAGCGCTCCTCTCGGGTCCTGGCGAGCGGGAGCGATCGCGCCAGGGCGGCGGCGAGCGCGATGCAGCCCCACGAGAAGAGCAACGACTGTTGCGAGGCGTCGGCGCCGCTCCAGACGGCGACGGCCGCCCACGTCTGACGCAGCGCGCCCTCGCCCGACGCCGGCGCGACGAGGTCGCCGCGCAGCGTCGCTTCGCCGAGCTCGAGCAGCCGACGCCTCCCGGCGTCTCGCAGCGGCTCCGCGAACACGGGGCCGGTGAGGTGAGCGAGCCAGCGCCCGACGAGCGTGAGCGCGACGAGCACCCAGCCGACCAGCTCCCACGCCAGCGCGCCGCGACGGCTCACGGCGCCGCCCCGCACTCGTGAAGCGCGAGCGTGAGCACCTCGGCGGGCTCTCCGCTCGTCGCGGCGGCGGGCAGGTCGACGACGAGCTCCACCCGTCGCCCGGTCCAGTCGTGGAGTCCCAGCTCGGAGCGCCACGTGTCCCCGCCGGCGATCTCGCCTTCGTGGAGCACCTGCTCCTGCCCTCCCTCCGCGACGCGGACCATGACCACGCGCGGGCTCGAGCGCGGGGCCCGGGCTCCGAGGGTCGCGCAGGTGTTCGGCGCGACGTGAAACGCGCGCCGCAGCGTCCCACCTCGCCAGCCGACCTCGATCGTCTCGGACGAGGCGCGCGCCGCGCCGCTCAGGGTGACTCGACCGGACGCGATCCCCTCCGGAAGCGAGCGCCGCGCGGTGCACCGCTCCAGCCTCGGCTCGATGAGCAGCACCTCGCGAGCGGGGTCGACGCCGGCGCTCCCCAGCACACCCACCCGCAAGAGGATGGGTCGCCCGCGCCACCGCTCGAGAGAGAGCTCCAGCGCGGAGCGCGAGCCGTCGCGGGGGACGGTGGTCAGGCCGAGTCGAGCCCGGGCCGCGCCCTCGATGGCGTGTACCTCGACGTCCATCGTCGGCGCGGCCGCGTCGCCGGGGGGCGCCCCCTCCTCGAACTCGGCCATGAAGCAAGTGCCGCTGCATGGGCGCAGCGGAAAGAGCAGCTCGCCCAGCGGCTGTCCGGGGGGCCTGGGCCGGAGGTGCAGCTGGCTGTCGTCCGCGTCCGGGCTCAGCTGTCGAGGCCAGGCGGCCGAGGAGCGCAGCTGGTCCACCAGCCTCCGATAGGCGTGGCACGGCTCATCGTCATCGCGCGGCGCCGCGGGTGGCGAGAGTCGCTCGAGCGACCGAACCTCGAGCGACACCGCGTCGGGCGCGAAGACCCCGGGCCCGGTCACCCGGAGCCGCAGCGAAGACGCGCGACGCGGCTCTCCCGCCCTGGGGATCCCAGCGATCCACCGCAGCTCGGCGGTGTCGGGATCCGGGCTCAGGAAGACGACGCTCGGGCGCCCGACCTCCATGTGGTGCATCTGCTTCCAGCCGGTGACCGGAGCGCCGCCGGTCTCGAAGCGGTAGTCGATGCGCGGCTGCCCTCCGGCGAACGTCCGCCAGCGCGGGAAGTCGAGCACGTACGCGAGCCTCACCAGCTCTTCGCCGCTCACCGGAGGAGAGAGAGGCAGGACGAGGTCTGCCGGCAGCGTCAGCTCGGTCGCCTGCGGCTCGGGGACGTCGATGGGCGCGCGCCGCGCCTGCTCGCGGCTCCCTCGTCGCTCGAGCTCGAAGAGCGCGAAGCCGAGCCGGCGTCGCGCCCGATGCTGCTCCGCGAGGGCGACGAAGTCCTCGCCGAAGAACCAGCTCTCGCCGGGCTCGTCGATCGTGCCGGCGTAGTAGAGGAACCGCTCGCAGTCCCAGCGCTCCACGTCGCGGGCGAGCTCGGCTTGCATGTCGGGGGTCCACCGCATCGCGAGCTCGGTCGGCCCTCGGAGGCCGGAGAGCGCGTGCGCGACGGTCAGGTGCGGAGACATCCCCACGCAGCGAGCGCCCCGTCGTCGCTCTCCCCACGCCCACCGCGCCGCCACCCGGTGGTCGGTGGAGAAGCCGCGGTCGGCCCGCTTCAGGCCGGTCGCCACGCGGAAGGCGTCGGCGAACACCGTGGGGCTCTGGCTGAACGCGGCCGGGTAGGTGCCGAACCACCCCAGCATCGCGGCGGCCGCGACCACCCCCGCGCCGAGCCGCGTCCAGGAGCGGCCCTGCCCGGCGCCGGCCGCGACGAGGACCAGCACGCCCAGGGCGGGGAGGATGGCCATGAACACGTGCCCGGCGTCGCTCCGGATGAGCCCGAACGCCGCCGCGGGGAGCGCGCCCCCCAACCAGACCGCGGCGCTCCGGTCCGCGGATCCAGCGCGCGTGATCGAGGGCGCGATCAGCGCGCCTCCGGCGACCACGAGGGCGATCACGTTCGACGGCGGGACGTCGACCTCCCAGCTGCTCACCATGTTGGCGGCGTAGGCGCTCGCCAACCGCCGCTGCCCCTCGAGGTAGTCGAGCGGGTGGAACCCGAGCCACGCGCCCACGGCGATCACCAGGGCGGCGCCCACCGCCAGACAGACGACGAAGCGCGCAGGGCGACGGACCGCCTCGAGCGGCTCGTCGCGGTGGCGCGCTCGGACGATGACCTCGACCACGAACACCCCGGCGAAGGAGAGCGCCGCGACGCTCGCCCGGTCGAACGAGAGCAAGAGCGCCCCCAGGGTGGCGGCCGCGGCGACGCCAGCGAACACCCATCGCCGTCGAGGGGCGTCGCGCACCGCGCTCTCGGGCGGGGCGTACGCGAGGACGATCCCGAGGGACAGCACCGCGCGAAAAGTGGCGGGCCCCGAGCCGTTCGTGAGCGTCGCCAGCGCCGCGAGCGCGCCCACTCGCGCCCACCCCGACGGCACGAAGCGGAGGGTCGCCGTCGCGGCGATCGCGAGGCTGGCCGCGTGGAACAGCAGGTAGATCCAGGCGAGGGTCCCCGCGGCCCAGCCCGACGACAGGAGGGACGCGAGGTACGCCACCCCCTGCCAGAGCGGACCGCGCGGATAGTCGAAGTCGCGCCCCGACCACTCGCCGTGCGACGCTCGAAGCGCGAGCTCGAGGCGCCACGCCTGGTCGTAGAGATCCTCCTGCAGCGCCTCGAAGTCCCAGAGGGCGGCCTGGGTGTAGGCGGTCGCGACGGTCTGGGCGACCAGGTACGCGCCTACGAGCCAGAGGGCCCGACGCGCCAGGGTGCTCTCGGACGACGGGACGCCCACGTAGTCATTCGTACCACGTGGCGTCTCTGGATGAGCTACGCAGTCGGCCGCTCGAAGGCCGCGCGCTCGCGTTCGACCTCGGCGCGCGTCGGGCAGCGCTCGACGTGGTCGTTCACCAGGCCCATCGCCTGCATGAAGGCGTAGGCGGTGGTGGGGCCGACGAAGCGGAAGCCGCGCGCCTTCAGCGCCTTGGCGAGCCGCTTCGACGCGGCGGTCGTCGGGTTCTCGGCGAGCACGCTCCGCGTCACGCGCGTCGGCCGCTCCTCGGGCGGCGGCTCGAAGCCCCAGATCCACGCGGCCAGGGAGCCGCGCTCGCGCCGCACCTCGAGGACGCGGGAGGCGTTGTGAATGGCCGCCTCGATCTTGCCGCGGTGACGCACGATCGCGGCGTCCTCGAGCAGGCGCGCGACGTCCCGATCGCCGAAGCGGGCGACGCGCTCCGGATCGAAGCCGGCGAAGGCCCGACGGAACGCCTCGCGCTTGCGCAGGATCGTCAGCCAGCTGAGCCCGCTCTGGAAGCCTTCGAGGCAGAGCTTCTCGTAGAGCCGCACGTCGTCCGCCACCGGGCGGCCCCACTCGTCGTCGTGGTAGGCCCGGTACTGCGGATCGTCGCCCGCCCACCAGCAGCGCTCGCTCATCGGCGCACCTTAGCAGCGCAGCATTCTCGCCGCGGCGACATCGCTGCGCCCGGAGGCGCTGGAGGGAGGGTCAGGCGAAGGTGGCCGCCCAGTAGGCGACGGTCAAAGCTCCCGGAATCACGAAGAAAGCGAGCTCGGTCACGGTGAGGTCTCGGCGCTCGGCGCCACGATTCGAGGTCATGCCTTCCCGCTTAGCAGCGCGCGTGCCACCCTCGCGCCGCCGTGGGCTACCTCGACCCCTCGCCGATCGCCTTCGCCCACCGCGGAGGCGCCCTGCTCTGGCCGGAGAACACGCTCACCTCGTTCCGCGGCGCCGTCGCGCTGGGGTTCCGGTACATCGAGACCGATCTCCACCTCACCCGCGACGGCCACGTCGTCTGCTTCCACGATCCGACGCTGGAGCGCACCACCAACGGCCGTGGGCTCGTCCGGGAGCTCACCCTCGCCGAGCTCAAGGCGCTCGACGCCGGGCACCGCTTCACCCTCGACGGACGGACCTTCCCCTTCCGGGGGGCGCCCGGCTGCGAGGTGCCGACCCTGGAGGAGGCGCTCGCGCTCCACCCGGAGCTGCGGCTCAACGTGGAGATCAAGCAGCGCACGCCGGCGATGGAGGGCGCGCTCTGGCGCGAGCTCGAGCGGCTCGACGCGCTCGACCGGGTGCTGGTCGCGGCCGCGCACGATCCGCTGGTGCACCGCTTCCGGCGGCTGCGCGCGCGGCGCCTCCCGACCTCGCCCGGCGTCCGGGGTGTGCTGCGCTTCTGGCTCGGCGTGCGCACCGGGCTGGGCCGCTTCGATCGCTACCCCTTCGACGCGCTCCAGGTGCCGCCCTCCGAGGCGGGTCTGACGGTGGTCGACCGCGCGTTCGTCGACGCGGCCCACGCGCACGGCCTCCACGTGCACGTCTGGACCATCGACGAGCCGGCCGAGATGCACCGCCTGCTCGACCTCGGGGTGGACGGCGTGATGACCGACCGGCCGGACCTCCTCCGCGACGTGTGGCGGGCCCGCGGGCTCCCCTGGCCGACCTCGGCTTGAGCGCGCGCCGCGGACCGGTGCTATCCCCCTCGCCATGCCCTTGCCGATGATCGCCGAGGGCGCGGCCGCGGTGGACGAAGCGCCCCAGGTCAGCGCCCGCTACCGCACCCACCGCCGCTTCGACCGGGCGGCGCGCCTCTTCACCGAGCCCGGTCTCCATCGCCTGATGTCGG
The DNA here is from genome assembly GCA_036149055.1 of Myxococcota bacterium. GTDB lineage: Bacteria > Myxococcota_A > Polyangia > Polyangiales > Sandaracinaceae > JAVJQK01. The sequence goes on from JAYZQJ010000254.1 coordinate 59,828, forward strand.
CGCGCGTGCTCGTGGTCGGCGTCGGGGGCGTGGGCTCCTTCGCCGCCGAGTCGCTCGCGCGGTCCGCGGTCGGCGAGCTGGTCCTGATCGACTTCGACGACGTCTGCGTCACCAACGCCAACCGGCAGCTGCACGCGCTGCGCGGCAACATCGGCAAGTCGAAGGTCGAGGTGATGGCCGAGCGGCTGCGCCTGGTGAACCCGAGCGCGACGGTCACCGCGGTGCCCCGGTTCTACGAGGCGAGCGCGAGCGAGACCCTGCTCGACGGTCAGGTCGACTTCGTGGTCGACGCGATCGACAACCTCACCGCCAAGGCGCACCTCGTGGCCACGTGCCTGCGGCGTGGCATCCCGCTCGTCTCGAGCATGGGCGCGGCGGCCCGCATGGACCCGACGCTCATCCGGGTGGCCGATCTCGCCGACACCCAGCGCGACCCGTTCGCGCGCGCGCTGCGCAAGATCCTCCGGCGCGAGCACGGGCTCGACGTGCAGCCCGGTCAGCCGGTCGGCGTGCCCGCGGTCTTCAGCACCGAGACCCCGCGCGAGCCGGCGCCCGTGTCCTACGACGAGGGCAAGGGCTTCGTCTGCGTGTGCCCGAACAAGGACAACGGCCTGCACACCTGCGAGAAGCGGGCGCGCATCGACGGCTCGGCCTCCTTCGTCACCGGCGCGTTCGGCCTCGCGGCCGCCAGCGTCGTCGTCCGGACGCTGACCGAAGAGGCGTGATCCGCGGGGCGGATCGAACGCGCGACCTTTTTCCGTCCCGGAACACGTGCCACGCTTGGACCGTGGACGCGACGGTGAGAGCGGCTCACGGCGGAGACGCCGACGCGCTGGCGAGGGTGCACCTCGAGAGCTGGCGCTGGGCCTACACCGGGCTGCTCCCCGACACGTATCTGTCGCGGCTGCGGGAGGACGAGCTGGCCGCGCGCTGGTGGCGGCGCCTCGCGGCCGGAGAGATGGACGAGTCGATCCGCGTGCTCGAGCACGGCGGTCGCGTCCGCGGCTTCGTCACCTTCGGCCCGCTCAAGGACGACCCGAGCTGGCTGGGCTACGCGGGCGAGGTCTACATGCTCTACCTCGCGCCGGAGCTCGTCGGGCAGGGCCACGGCGGCGAGCTGCTGAGCAGCGCGTTCGAGGAGCTGGCCCGGCACCGCTGTCACTGGAGCGTGGTCTGGGTGCTCGCGCGCAACGAGCGGGCGCGGCGGTTCTACGAGCGCGCCGGCATGCGCCTCGACGGCGCCCGCCGCTGGGATCCCTTCGGCGAGCGAGCGGTCCCCGTGGTGCGCTACGCGAAGGCGCTCAACCCGGTCTTCGACTGGGGCGCGGTCCGCACCCGCTCCCGCATCGGCTGAGCTGGGCTTGTTGGAGGGTTTGGTGCAAACCCTCCCCCCAATGGGCCAACCCCCCCAGGGGCCCCCCCCCCCCCACCCGCGGCGCCTCGCCCGGCGCGCCCGCG
>JAYZQJ010000255.1:0-21069 GCA_036149055.1 Myxococcota bacterium
CCCGCTGCGGGTGCTCCGCACCCTCCGCAGTGACGGGTCAGCCGGCTCCGCGGGGCCCCCCCACCCAATTGCGCGGATTCTCGCTTCGCTCGACTCCGCGGGTCCCGCGCTCCGCGCGTGAGCCACGCGGCTCGCGCTCGCGCTTCGCGCGAGCTGGCCGCCCGCTGCCGCGGGATCGAACGGGCGGGGTGGCACGTGCGGCGACGTCGCTTCGCTCGTCGCCTTCCGTCGTCTCGGGCCCCCACGCGCGCTTCCAGGACGACTGACCCCGGGGGGCGGCTTCTCTCGGAGCGCAACTTCTACTCCGCCAGCCGCGGGAGCGGCGCGGCGCTCATCTCTCGGACCGGCGGAGCGGTCATGTCCCCGGGCACTACCGTTCGGTGGACGACGTGCTGCGCGGCGGGGCCACCCTGAGCACGCCCAACGACCCGGGCGCGGTCTTCACCCCGACCTGCTCCTACACTCTGGACGCCGCGGACTCGGCCCTGGAGGCCGGGGTGCAGGCGGAGGCCGGCTGGTTCGACGAGCCGTTGCCCATGCCGTGAGGCTCGCGCCGCGTCATGCTCGCGGGCATGGAGACCCTGGAGGCGCGCGACGAGCAGGCGGAGCGGGACCTGTCCTCCGAGCTCATCGAGGACGACGCGCCGGAGAAGCGCCGGCGCCGCCGCATCCGCTGCCCCCTCTGCGGCTGGGAGCCCGACGGCAAGCCGTACTGGGTCTGCGAGCTCTGCCACGCGCAGTTCGACACCTTCGAGACCCACGCGAGCTGCCCCGAGTGCCCCAACCGCTGGACGCACACCCAGTGCATCCGCTGCAACCGCATGTCGCGCCACGACGACTGGTACGAGGACGCCGAGGAGTGACGGTCTTCCGGTCGAGGCGGCCCGTCTTTCGGACCGCGGATCCGGTTCTCGGCGCGCTCGGGCCCGCCCGCTCGTCCAGGCTCGACCCATGATCCGCGCGCTCCCGCTCTTCGCCCTGCTGTGCTGCTCCTGCTCGCTGAGCCACGGCCTCGACGGGCCGGGCGGCGCGCGGGACGCCAGCCTCCCGGGATCGAGCGACGCCGCGCGCCCCGGGGGTGACGCGGGCGACGCCGGGATGGACCGCGGCGGACCGGACGCGACGACGCGGCGGGATGGGGGCGGCTCGCGCGTCGAGTGCGTGGACGCGCCGCCGGAGACCCCGGTGGCCGACCGGGTGGTCCAGGTCGTCGCCGGGGTCCACACCTGCGTGCGCACCGAGTCGGGGCGCGTGACCTGCTGGGGCTACGACGAGCACGGCCAGATGGGGCGCGGGGAGGCGGGGCCGCCCAGCCCGCCGGTGGTGGTCGAGGGGCTGCCTCCGGCGCGGTCGATCCTCGGCGGCACTCACTTCACCTGCGCGATCGATCTGGAGGGCGCGCTGCGGTGCTGGGGCTCCAACCGGTACGGGACGCTCGCGATGGACGCGGGGCTGGGCGAGATGGGGGAGGCCCAGCCCATCACCGCCGTCGCGCTCCCCGGCCCGGTGGCCGACGCGTGCGCGGGGAGCCGCCACGTGTGCGCGCGGCTCGAGGACCGGCGCGTGCTCTGCTGGGGGGACGACGAGTGGGGACAGGTCGGGGTGCCGCGGCGGCCGATCCCGATCACGACCCCGACCGTGGTGGCGCACGACGTGGACGCGCTCGACTGCGGCGCGTGGGCGAGCTGCGCCCAGCGCGGCGAGGAGCTCCTGTGCTGGGGCGCGCGGTACACCTTCGTGGACCGGATCCGCCACGAGGTCGACGCCGAGGTGGAGCCGCCGACCCCGCAGCCGGTGCGGCTCGCCGACGGGGACGGCTTCGCGGTCGGCTACGCGCGCTGCCGTCGGACGGCGGCCGGGGCCGTGGAGTGCTGGGGCTCCGCGCGGGGGCCGCTGGGTCGGCGCCGGCCCGAGCCTCCGGACCCCGGGTGGGCCGATCCCGAGCCGGTCCGCGCGGTGACCGACGTCGTCGACCTCGACGTGCACAACCACGGCTGCGTCGCGCTCGCCAGCGGAGAGGTCCGCTGCTGGATGGGCGCGGTCGAGGGCGGCATGACCTTCGGCCAGCTCGGGCACGGCCGCCTGGGGGCGCTGGCGGAGCCCAGAGTGAGCGCGATCGGCGTGTGCCACGCGCGCCACGTCTCGGTCGGCTTCAACCAGACCTGCTCGTGGACCGACGACGGCGTGGTCGCCTGCTGGGGCAACAACACGCACGGCGGGATCCGCCTCGGGGAGCGCGACCGCGTGGACCTCCCGATCCGCGTCTGGCCGTGAGCGTCACCCGAGGGCGTGGAGGAGGCGCGTCACCCGTTTCCGCTCCAGGCCGGTGACCCGCTCGCGGAGGCGCTCGAGCGCGGGTCGACAGGCGCGGGCCGCCTCGCCGGCCTCCTCCATCGCCGCGAGCGCGGTCGGGCGAGCCGCGCGATCGTCGAGCGCCCGCTCCAGGGTCGGGCGCGCGGGCGCGAAGTCGATCCGGGCGAGCGCGCTGGCGATCGAGACGCGGCGCCGCGGGTCCTCCTGGGCCGCGAGCAGCGCGGTCAGCGGGGCGGCGAGCAGCGCGGTCAGCGGGGCGGTCAGCGGGGCGGCCCTCGCGGCGAGGAGGCGCACCAGCCAGCCGTGCCGAAGCCAGCCCTCCCAGGTCGCGAGCTCCGGTGCGATCCGGTCGCAGAGCCACGCCACCTCCTCGTCGCGCAGGCCGCGCGCGGCGCCGAGGGCGCGCCAGGCGTCGCCGCCGACGCCGTCGAGGACGCGCGGCAGGAGCCGCGCGCGGTAGGGCTCGCCGGCCGTCCGGAGGGCGGCGAACGCGCTCGCGGCGTGCGGGGCGGCGCGCTCCCCGACCACGCGCGCGAAGAGCGCCTCGGCGACCCGCGGATCGTCGTACTCCGCCGCCGCCCGGCAGACGTCTTCGCCCGCACCGCGCGCCACCCTCGCCGCCAGCGCGTCGAGGTCCTCCGGGGCGAGGGCCGGCCCGATGGCGCGGAAGGCGCGCGCCGCGCTCTTCAGGTGGACGCGCGGGAGCAGGATCCGCGCGGCCTCCCGGCAGCCCCTGCGCAGCCCCAGCTCCCGGATGGCGTCCTCGCGCTCGCGCTGGTTGCCGGCCTCGAGCCGCTCGCGCAGCGCTTCGAGCGAGGCGTCGTCGTCTCCGCCGCGCGCGGTCTCCACCAGTCGCCGCAGCGCGTCGGTGACCGCCGCGCGCTCCAGCGCCCGGAGGCTGGTCTCGCCGAGCGCGTGCAGGTGCTCGGCGGCGAGCTCGTAGAGGAGGCGCTGCGCGAAGGAGCCTCCGCCGTCCGCCACGTGCTCGGCCAGCGCGGCGACGGCAGACCGACCGACCTGGCGCAGCTTCGACGCCGCGACGTCGGCGATGCGCTCGCTCTCGTGCACGACGTAGTGCGGATACTGGATGTCCTGCCACGCGTGCGCTCGCTCGTCGCTCGTCGCCCGGGCCACGAGGGCGAGCACGTCGCCGGTGCACGCCTCGATGGGGAGCCGAGACAGCGCCCGGTGGACGGCGGCGGCGTCCCCCTCGCGCAGCGCTTCGAGGTCGTCGGTCATCGCCGCCACCGCTCGGAGCCCACCATCACCCGACGCTCGCCGTCGTCGCGGCGACCACGGATCAGGTAGACGGCGTGCTCCGTGCGCATCTCCACCGGGCGCCCCTCGGCCGCGCCCTCTTCGAGGGCCCACCGGAAGAGGTCTTCACAGGCCGCGGTCCACGCCAGCTCGCTCCAGCCCGGCGGTCGCTCGCCGGGGAGCCGGAACCAGTCCACCGAGACGAGCCCCTCGAGCAGGCGCGCCGGCGCGGGCGTCTCCATCTCTTCGGCGCGCTCCTCCGAGCCGTAGTACGTCCACAGGCGCTGCGCGGCCTCGAGCCACCCGGCGAGCCGCGGATGGCCGGCCGCGCCGTCCCTCAGCGCCGCCGACGGCGCGCGCGCGAACAGCCCCTCCGCCTCGAGGTCGAGCAGGAGCCCCCGCCGGCGCGCGCTGCGGGTCGCCGCGTCGAGGCCGGGCTCGTCGAGCCGCGCCGCCTCGCGCTCGAGCGGCTGCAGGGGGTCGTACGCGTCGCTCCGCACGCGGAGAGGATAGAACGGCGACGCGCGCAGGCGCACAGGTCGCCGATCCGCCCGTGACCGGATGCCACGGGAAAAACGCCCATCTTGCGACGATGGCGGCGGATGGTCACCGTCAGTCTACATGACGCCCATCACCGCGCCGGTCACCGCCCTCCTCCTCGCCCTCGGCCTGGGAGCCCCGTCCACGGCCCCCGTCGACGTTCGCCCCGTCGAGGCGATCTCGCTGCCCAGCGTGATGGAGGTGCCAGGCACCTGCCTCGACGTCGACGAGCGCGACGGCCAGGTGTCGCTGACGTTCAGCACCATCGCGCGGGACCGCGTCGGCGAGCTCCGCGAGGCCACCGACGGCCTCGCCCGCCTCTACGACGGCAGCCTCCGGAACGCGCGCTACGGCCGCCACGCCCCGGACGCGCTCAAGAGCCCCGGTGAGATGGGCCTCCCGCCGGTCGCGGCCCACGTCGAGTCGGTGCGCGGCGGCGCGCGCCTCGTGGTCACCGCGGCCGACGCCCGCGACGCCGAGCGCGTGCGCGACACGCTGCTCCGTCAGGCCCGAGCGATGCAGCGAGGTCACAGCCCGATGGTTCGCTGACCGGCCGCAAGGCCGGTCCCCGTGCCCCTGCCCGTGCCCGCGAATCGAAATCTCCGAGACTCGCCAACGCGCAGGTCACCCCGACACGCCCTCCACGAGCTCCCCCACCACCCCGCCGTTCCCGAGCGCCACGAACCTCTCCCCCGCGCGCCGGATGGGCCCGAACCCGTACGGCGCCGTCGCGACCTCCTCACCATCGGCGAGCCGAAAGGCGCGCTGCCCGCGAGGATGTCGCGCCCACACGAGGCCGCCGTCGACGTGCAGCGCCGAGACGTCGTCCGCGGCCGCGCGCCACGCGACCGACCCGTCGGCCGCGTCGAGGGCGGTCGGCGCGTCGTCCACCACGCCGACGCACCGGCCCTCCGCGGCCGCGAGCGGCAGGGCCGCGCCGTCCACGCTCCAGCGCGTCCGCCAGGCCTCGTCGAGGGCCAGGAGAGAGCCGGCGCGGGTGGTGACGAAGAGCGCCCCGTCGGCGGCCGCGACCCGCTGCGCGAGCCCGACGTCGAGCGGCTCGGCGTCTCCTCTCGCGCCCAGGTGGTAGGCGCCCCAGCGCGGCTCCGGCGCGTGTGGGTTGGCCACCGCCACCCGGCCCGCGTGCGGCGCGAGCCAGAGCGCGCCGCGCTCGAGCCCCAGGGTCTCGCCGTCGCCGCGCTCGGTCGGCGCCAGGAGGCGCAGGATCGCGGGGCCGAGCTTCGGGCGCACCATCGGGATCCACGCCTCGCCCTCGGCCACGCAGGCCCCGGCGAGGGTCGTGATGCCCGGCAGGTCGACGCGCCACCGCTCCTCGCCGTCGGCGCCGATCGCGGCCAACGTGCTCAGTTTCTGCGGCCGCCGCATCAGGTCGCAGATCACCACGTCTCCCACCCCGAGCGCGCCTCCGCTCGCGCGCTCCCCGAGCGGCCGATCGAAGCGGACGCTCCCGTCCTCGACGTCGACGCCGAGCACCCGCGCCCCGCACCGCGCCAGCCCGAGCCCGTCGACGACGTGCACCGGCGACGAGGCGGTGAAGAACCCACCGGCCTCGGCCCGCCAGGTCGGGGTCTCGAACAGGACGCGCGTCATGCCGACATCCTACCCCCGGGTTGCTGTCTGCCGCGTCGAGGTGGTAGCGACGCCGCATGAGACGGATGGCGTTGGTGATCGCGCTGGTCGGTTGCGGGGTCGGCTGCGGGGGCGCGCCGCCTCCGGAGGCCGCCCCGGCGCCGCCCGTGACCTCCCTGCACGTCGAGGGCGAGGTCGCTCACCCGGCGCCGCTCGACGCGATGTCGCCCGCGCTGCGCGCGCTCCACGGCCAGTTCGAGGCGGCGATCGAGGCCGAGATCTCGCCCCCCGACGACCGGTCGATGCGCTCGCTGCAGGGCTGGATGGAGGCGTCGCTCGGCCCGTTCGTGCGCGCGCACATCGAGCGCCTCGCGCAGCTGGAGCGGGACGCGGCCGCGCTCCTCCAGCCGACGGTCTCGCCCGCCGACCGCGCGCTCGCCGCGATCCTCGTCGGGCGCGCCTTCGAGCGCTTCGTCGAGCTGCTCGCGGGCATCCCGCTCCCGGACGAGCTGGAGGGGAACGCCGAAGCCGAGAACGCGTGGCGGCGCGCGCTCATGGGCCCCGCGGTCGGCCTGGCCGGGCGCGCGTCGGCCGCCTACGGCTACTGCGCCGAGCACGCGACCGAGGAGACGGCGGCGTGGCGCGAGCGCTGCCAGAGCCGGGCGCGCGTCCTCGCCGAGCTCGCGCCACCCGAGCCGCTCCCGGCCTCGCCCTCGGACACGACCGGCGACGACGGCGAGGCGCCGTTCGGGGTGATCGGCGTGCTGCGGAGCGACGACGACGACGGGCACGTCGGGATCTACGCCCGTTCGTGCGAGACCGACGCCGACTGCGCGGACGGAGCGCGCTGCGAGGCGCTGCCGGCGCGCGAGGACGACGCCGAGCCGACGCGGATCTGCGTCACCGAAGAGACGCCGTGAGCGCCTACAAGATGCGATAGCGGCGTGGGCCGTGATCGAAGTGGAAGTGGTTCCGGTGCCGCGGGTGGGCGGGGCCGAGCATGCCGCGGAAGACGTCCTCCTCGGCGAGGCGGCGGGTGAGCTCGCGGAGGAAGCGGGACTTCAGCACGTCCGACTCGTCCTTGGTCTCGTCCTCGGCCGCGCCCCAGTGATCGAGCACGCTCACCGTGGTCCGCCACCAGAGCCGACGCGGGAGATCCTCGCGGGCTTCGCGCGGGGCCGGGCCGAAGCGGAAGCCGGAGACGTCGATGCCGTTGCCGAGCCCGTGCTCGCTCATCCGATAGGGCCGGCCGCGCACCCGGCGGCAGTTGAAGGCGCCGAAGTGGCGCACGCTCTCCGGCGGCCGCCGCATGATCTCCTCGCCGACCTCGGCCGCGATCCGCTCGAAGCGCTCGAGCTTCTCCTGGAAGGGGGGCGCGACACGAACGCCCCGCCCGTACGAGATCTCCCCGCCACGGTAGCGGACCAGCTCGATGTCCGGGCACTCGAGCGGGCCCTCCTCGGGGACGGAGCGGCTGTGCGTGTCGAGCGGATAGGCGGGCTCCCGCCACCCGCGCCCCGGCCACGCGCGCTCGGGGGCGGGCGCGGCCTCGGGGGCCTCCCGCCGGGATCCGCGGAGCGGCCAGGGCTCGCAGCCGGCGGCGACGAGGGCGATCAGGGAGGCGATCCAGAGGCAGCGCACGCGCGGGGAGCGCTGCAGCATCTATACCGCGTCGACCGCGGTCAGCCTTCGGCGCGGTGCTGCGCCGGGGTCCGGCCGGTCCAGGCGCGGAAGGCGCGCTCGAAGCTCGCGCGGTTGGCGTAGCCGAGCTGGGCGGCGATCGCCTCGATGGTGAGCTTCGGGTCGCCGAGCAGGGCCTCGGCGTGCTCTCGCAGCGCGCCCTTGCGCACCTCACCGAAGGAGCGGCCCGCGTCCCTGAGCCGGCGCTGCAGGCTGCGGCCGCTCGTGCCGAGCTCGGCGGCGACGTTCACCAGGGAGGCGGCGCGCCCGGCGCGGAGCAGCCGACCGACCGCGAGCCGCGCGTCGCGCTCGAGCGGCGCCACCCCGCGCTCCCCGAGCAGCTGGTCGGCGTGGCGGAGGAGGTGGGCGGCCAGCGATGGATCGGCGCCCCGGAGCGGCAGCGCCAGCGCCTCGGGCTCGAGCGTCACCGTGTTGCGGGCCGCGTCCCAGCGCGGGGTGACGCCGTAGAAGCGCTCGTAGGGCGCGCGGTCGACGGGCGTGGGCAGCGAGTAGGTCACCCCGGCGGGGCGCACGCGCTGCCCGGTGTGCTCGCGGGCGAGGCTGACGAGCCCGGCGAAGATGACGTCGACGCCGTGGATGAGCGCCGGGCCGGTGTCGCGCGGGCTCACGTAGACGACCGAGGTGTCCTCGAGCGTCATGCGCGCGCCCTCGAACGCGAGCGAGAAGATGCGGCAGAGGCCGTCGATCGCCGAGCGCAGGTCGGCCGCGTTCGCGAACACCGGGCCGAGCACGCCGAGCTGGTCCGCCTTCAGCGCCGCGCCGACGTGCAGGCCCACCGCGGGGTCGCCGGTCAGCGTCTCCGCCGCCTTCCAGAGCCGCATGCCCTGCTCGTAGTCGAGCACCGGGGAGGTGCGGATCACGTCCTCGCTGATCCTCGCGGCGGTCGACAGCTCGCGCAGCGAGATGCCCTGGTGCTCCAGTGCTCGCAGGAACGTCGGGATGCCTCGCCCGGCCACGTGCCCGGAGTCTAACCGCGGTATGCTCGCCGCGTCATGACCAAGGCCAGCGTCCTCATCGTCGACGACGAGAAGAACATCCTCTCGACCCTCTCGCGCGCGCTGCGCATCGAGGACTACGAGGTCGACGTGGCGGGGAGCGCGTCGATCGCGCTCGGCAAGGTCTCCACGAAGGCCTACGACGCGATCCTGCTCGACGTGATGATGCCCGAGATGGACGGCATCACGATGCTGCGACAGCTGCGTGACGGCGGGAACGAGACGCCCGTGATCGTGATGAGCGGCCACGGCACCATCGACACCGCGCTCGAGGCGACGCGGCTCGGGGCCCGCGACTTCATCGAGAAGCCGATCGCCTCGGAGCGCCTGCTGCTGTCGCTGGAGCACGCGCTGGAGCTGACCCGGCTCGAGGCGGAGAACGCCGAGCTCCGGCAGATGACCGGCGCGACCGACGATCTGCTCGGCGACAGCGGCCCGATGCGGCAGCTCAAGGAGCAGGTGGCCCTCGCGGCGAGCGCGAACGCGCCGGTGCTCGTGCAGGGCGAGCGCGGCACCGGCAAGGAGCTGGTGGCGCGGGCGATCCACCTCGGCAGCAAGCGCGCCGATCACCCCTACGAGAAGCTCAACTGCGCCGCGGTGCCGGCCGAGCTGATCGAGAGCGAGCTGTTCGGGCACGAGGCGGGCGCGTTCACCGGCGCGACCAAGCAGCGGCGCGGCAAGTTCGAGCGGGCGAGCGGCGGCACCCTCTTCCTCGACGAGGTGGGCGACATGCCCTCACCGATGCAGGCGAAGCTGCTGCGCGTCCTGCAGGAGGGCGAGATCGAGCGGGTCGGCGGCAGCGGCGCGATCTCGGTCGACGTGCGCGTGGTGGCGGCGACGAACAAGCCGCTGCCGAAGGAGATCGAGGAGGGGCGGTTCCGCGCCGATCTCTACGACCGGCTCAACGTCGTGCCCCTGCGGGTGCCGCCGCTGCGGGAGCGGAGCGAGGACATCCCGCTGCTCGCCTCGCACTTCCTCCGCGCGGCCTGCGCCAACAACGACCGCCGCGGCAAGAGCCTGAGCGACGGCGCGATGAAGATGCTCTGCCGCTACGACTACCCGGGCAACGTGCGCGAGCTGCGCAACCTGGTCGAGCGGCTGGTGATCCTGACCCCGGGCGAGGCGATCACCGAGAGCGACGCGCGCGCGCTGTTGCCGATCGCGGGCGGCGGCGGGGGAGGCGGCGGCTACTACCGGCCGGACACCGCTTTGAAGGCGATGGTCGAGGAGGCGGAGCGCGACCTCATCCTGCGCGCGCTCGAGCACCACCAGGGCCACATCACGAACACGGCGGCCGATCTCCAGCTCGAGCGCAGCCACCTCTACAAGAAGATGAAGGCGCTCGGCATCGAGCGGAAGTGAAGGCGATCAGAGGCGCGCGCGGAGGGCGCGCTGCGCCTCGCGCCTCTGATCGTGGCGCTCCCGGGCCTCGCGCTCGGCGGGCGCCTCCGGGGAGTCGACGGTGATCGACGGCGGCTCGCGGTACCTCACCGACGACAGGTAGGTGGTGAACGGACCCTCGTGGGCGGTGGTCTGGTAGTCGATGCGCTGCCCGGCGCTGAAGTTGCCGAGCTCGATGTGGATCAGCTCGTTCACCGGCAGGCCGTCGACGATCGGCATGACCGTCACCTGCGGGGCCCGGACGCGCCCCTCGACGATCTCGAGCTGGCCCTCGACCGCCCAGTGCGTGTCGCCGCCGTAGGGCGCCACGATGCGCGCGCCCTCGTTCCGGATCGCGTGCGTCGGCCGCGCCGTCTCGCTCCCGTACCCGAACCAGACGTAGCGGAGCTCGGCGACCCGCGAGAGGTCGAGCACGCCGGAGGCGTTGCCGTAGCCGATGCCGAGCCCCCCGCGGGGCGGGATGCAGGAGGACACGATCGTGTCGATCCACGGCTCGCCGTCGACGGTGAGCCCGAGGAACGCGATCTGCGAGCCGGCGTCGTCCATCACGTCGATGTCGAGCGTCAGGTTGCAGAGGGCCAGGGTCGGGTCGTCGTTCCGGATCACCGTGTAGATCTGGGTGATCCTGCCGGTCTCGCTCGGCACGATGTTCAGGGCCTGCAGCGACAGGCCCTCCCAGCTCTCGTGGCCCACGTGCGTGGCCGGCACGTCGGGGTGGAAGCCGCGCGCGACCCCCGGCGTCTCGCCCGCGTCGAGCGCGGCGTCCGCCGGGCCTCCGTCGCGCGCCGGGACGGAGCGGCCTCCGTCGTAGCCGATCATCGCGGCGTCGAAGGTGAGGACCTCGTCGCCGGGGACCCTGAGCGGCGGAGGGCCTCCGTCGCAGCCGGCGAGGGCGAGCGCGAGGGCGACGGAGCGAGAGATCCAGGACTTCATGTCCCGACGCGTATCATGAATCGTTGCGCATGAGGATTGCGACGTGCGCAAACCCCGGGGCACCGTGACGCACACGGCGCGCTCGGTCTACCCTCCCGCCATGCGTGTGGGCGTGGTGGGCATGGGGTGGGTCGGCGCGTCGGTGGCGAGCTCGCTCCTGCATGGCGGGGTCCGGGAGCTCTGGCTGGCGGACGCCAAGCCCGGGCTGGCCGAGGGGGAGGCGATGGATCTCGCCCACGCGGCGAGCCTGCTGCGCCGGGTGAAGGTCGAGGCCCGCGCGATCGCCGACATGCGGGGCGCCGACGCGGTCGTGGTCGCGGCCGGCCACGGCGGCGGGCCCGACGAGACCCGGCTGTCGTTGCTCTCGCGCAACGCGGAGATCGTGCGCTCGATCGCGTCCGACCTGCGCGGCTTCACCGGGCTGCTCGTGATGGTCACCAACCCGGTCGACGTGCTCACCCGGGTGATGGTCGACGCGAGCGGGCTGCCGCCGGAGCGGGTGCTCGGGACGGGCACGCTGCTCGACACCGCGCGGCTCCGCGAGCGGCTCGGTCGCCGCCTCGAGCTGGATCCGCGCTCGATCCACGCCCAGGTGATCGGAGAGCACGGCGACTCCGAGGTGGCGCTCTTCTCGTCGGCTCAGGTCGGCGGCATGCCGCTGCGGCGGTGGCCGGGCTGGGACGCGGCCGAGGAGCCCGCCATCGCCGAGGAGGTGCGGCGCGCCGCCTACGAGATCATCGCGCGCAAGGGCGCGACCAACCACGCCATCGGCGTCGTGACCGCGCGGCTCCTCGGCTGGGCGCTGCGGGACGAGCGCCGCGTCCTCACGGTCTCGCGGGTGCACGGCGGGCTCGGCGGCGTCGCGACCTCGCTCCCCGCGGTGGTCGGCCGGGGCGGCGCGACCGAGGTGCTCACCCCCGACATGGACGCGTCCGAGCGCGCCGCCTTCGAGCGGAGCAACGCGGTGCTGCAGGCCGCGTGGCAGGCGCTGTAGCGTCGCGGCCGCGCGTTTGCCTGCGCTCGCGGTCGCGCTAAGCCGGCGTCATCGAAGACCTGCGAAAGAAGCTCGAGTCCGAGATCCTGCCCGCGTCGTGGGCGACGCTGTCGCCGCACGCGGAGCGTAACGCGCTCTTCCTCGTCGGCGCCGGCGCGGCGCTCGCCGACGTGGCGGTGGCGGTGGCGCGCGACGACCAGGCGGCGGTGAAGGGCTGGGTCGAGGACGGCACCCTCCGGCGTCCGTCCCTCGAGGAGCTCGAGACCTGGAAGACGTCCCCGATCACCTTCTACTCCGTGATCGTGGCGCCCTTCGTCCTCTGCCAGCCCATCGACGCCTGATATCCTGCGTCCGTGTCGCACGGACTCCGCCAGTTCTTCCTCGGGACCACCGACGACTGGGGGGACGCGCCCCGCGCGCTCGGCATGGAGGTCACCGCGGGCGGGCAGCTCGCGGGGCTCTGGAACGACGCGGTGGCGATCCGCGGCTACCACAGCTGGCAGGAGATCGACCTCGGGTACGAGGACGAGAGCGGGCGCGCCGAGACGGACTACCGGTACTACACCGAGCTCTACGCGATCCTGGAGCCGCCGCTGCGGGCGGGGCTGCGGGTGGACTCCTGGAAGCTGGAGCCGGGCGCGGCGCGGCGGGAGGACGCGTTCCTCATCGGCGACCCGGAGCTCGACCGGTGCTTCCAGGGCGAGGCGGCGCAGCGCGAGGTGGCGCGCGCCGTCCTGACCGATCCCGCCGTGCGCGGCCTGCTGCTCGAGCAGGCGAAGACCTGGGCGAAGCTCTGGATCTCGGACCGCTACGTGACCATCGAGCTGCCGAGCTACGAGCGACGGCTGCGCTACGTGAAGCCCGCGCTGGCCGCGGTCGGGGCGATCGGCGAGGCGGTGCTCCGCGCCCGGGCGCGAGTGGAGACGCCGGAGGAGCAGGCCCAGCGGCGCGCGTGGGCGCAGGTCGCCGAGGGCTGGGGGCTCACGCTCACGCCGGACGGGGCGCGCATGCAGGGGGCGGTGCGGGGGACCGCGCTCGACGTGCGGGTCTCGCAGGATGGCTGGGGCATGGAGATCGCGTTGACGCTCCGCGAGGCGCCCGCCTGCGACCTGCGGCTCGTCCGGCAGACGTCGGAGAGCAAACCGTTCGGCGACGGCCTCGTGCAGCGCGTCTTCGGCATGCAGGACATCGCCATCGGCGACCCCGACTTCGACGCGCGCTTCATCGTCCAGGGCGAGTCGGAGGACGCCGTCCGCGCCCTGCTGCATCCGCAGGCGCGCGCGCGCCTCCTCGAGGTGCTCGACCGCTTCCCGGCGATGTCGCTCGAGGACGGCCGGCTCGTGGTGCTCGAGAAGCGCCTCGACGATCCCCGCGAGCTCGACCGCGTGCTGAAGCTCTGCTTCTCGGCCGCGGAGGCGCTGTCACCCGCTCCGTCGAGCCCCGACCGCGGCCCGTTCCGGAGCTGAGCCGGCGGCGCGCTCGGCGAGGAGCGCGAGGGCGTAGCTCTCGAGCGCCCGCGGGGTGAAGGGCTTCTGGAGGAGCGCGACCTCGGGGTCGATGTGGCCGCCGCGGCCCTCGAGCTCGCGCCGCGGGTAGCCGGAGAGGAAGAGCACGGCGAGCGACGGGTCACGGGCGGTGAGCTCCCGCGCGAGCTCCGGGCCGTTCACCGCGCCGGAGAGGATGACGTCGGACACGAGCAGCTCGGGCGGCGGGCCGGCGTCGAAGAGGCGGCGGGCCTCGTCCGCGTCGGCGGCGCTGTGGACGTCGTAGCCCGCGCCCCGGAGCACGCGCTCGGCGACCCTTCGCACCGCGTCCTCGTCCTCGACCAGGAGGACGCGCCCGCCGCGCACGGCCACCCGGGCGGCGGAGATCGGCGTCGGGGGCTCGGCGCTCGCCTCGAGCGGCGCCGCGGGGAGCCGCAGGGTGAAGCGCGTGCCCACGCCCTCCTCCGACGCCACCTCGAGCGCGCCGCCGGACTGCTGCGCGAAGCCGAGCACCGACGCGAGGCCGAGGCCGGTGCCCGCGTCCGCCTTGGTCGAGAAGAAGGGCTCGAAGATGCGCTCGCGCAGCGCCTCGGGGATGCCGACCCCCTCGTCCTCCACCTCGACGAGCACGTCGCCGACCGGGCCCGGGCGCACGCGCAGGGTCAGGGCGCCGCCGGAGGGCATCGCGTCGCGCGCGTTGGTGGCGAGGTTGAGGAGCGCGTGATCCAGCTCCCGCGCGTCCACCAGCGCCGGCGGCGTGGCCGGGTCGAGGTCGAGGACGAGCTTCACGCGCTCGCTCACCGCCGTCTGGAGGAGCTTGGTCGAGCGGCGCAGCGCGTCCGGAAGATCGACCGGCCGCGGCTGCAGCGGGCGGCGCCGGGAGAAGGCGAGCAGGCTGCGCGTGAGGTGCACGCTGCGGTCGGTCGCCTCGAGCGCCTCGCCGGTCAGCTCGTGCACCCCGGCGTCGGCGCTGGCCATCCGGATGAGCTCCAGGTTGGACAGCACCACCGTCATCAGGTTGTTCAGATCGTGCGCGACGCCCCCGGTGAGCTGGCCGATCGCCTCCATGCGCTGCGAGGCGCGCAGGCGCTCCTCGGCCGCCGCGCGGGCGTCCAGCATCGTCGCCCACGACGCGGTGATCCCGCCCACCTCGTCCAGCGAGGTCGGCCGGAGGGAGGCGGCGGTGAGGGTCTCAGGCGCGCGCTGCGAGACGGCGTGCAGCGGCGCGAGGCTCCGTCGCAAGCTCTTGTGCGCCATCCAGGTGCCGGCGGCGGCGACGCCGAGCAAGCCGATCCAGAGCGCGACCGTCTCGGGGGCCACGTAGCCGGTGCGATCGAGGTAGTACATGAGCAGCACCGCGTCGACGACGAGCGGCGAGCACAGGCCGAGCACGATCAGCTTCGTGCGCAGCGACACCAGGGTCACCCGCACGCCGCGCGGGGCGAGGTGCTCGCCGAGCAGATCGGTGGTGCGGAAGAAGATCGGCAGCAGGGTGATGAGCGCCGAGGGGAGGGCGCCGAAGCTCGCGTAGGCGTACTCGCCGAGCGAGTAGCGCTGCCCGGTGAGGATCTCGAGGCTCAGGTAGGCCATGATGGGCCCGAAGCCGACGTAGACGAGCATGCCGCCGGCGAGCGCGAGCGGCAGGCGCCGGAGCGTCGGCACCCGCGGGGCGCGCCCTTCGTCTTCGGCGCGCTCGACCTCGAGCAGGACCGCGCGCAGGTGCCGGCCGAGCACGCTCACCATCAGGAGCGTCCAGAGCACGCAGTAGACCCCGGTGAAGGTGACGAGCACCCGCAGCGCTTCGCCGAGGGTCCAGAAGCCGAGGAACGACTGCAGCGTCGCCGAGACCGCGACCGGCAGCCACATCGCGAGCACGATCATCCACCGGAAGCGCCGCTCGAGGGAGCGTGAGCGCGGATCGCGGGGAGGGGACACGACGGTGCGTACGGACGCGCGCCGGCGCGGCGAAGGGGGGCGAGCTGCCCCGTCCTCGTGCGGTTACGGCAGACTACTGGCCGTCGAGCTCGATCAGGCGGCGGTTCACCGGGACCTCGGAGAGGAAGCGGGCCCGCCAGCTCACGTCGGCGATCCGGCCGGCGAGGAACTCGAGGCGGCTCGCGCCGCGGGCGACGATCTCGCGGGCCCGGTCCTCGTCGCCGTTCGCACGCAGCGCCTCGGCGAGGGCGAGGAAGATCTCGGCCTCGTCCTCCTCCATCGTGCCGACCTCGTCGCGCTGGGCCATGGCCGCCTCGGCGCGCTCGAGGGCCAGCGTCGCGTCGCCCTCGTCGAGGGCCGCGCGGGCGGCGACGGCGAGCGCGGAGGCCCGCAGGGTGGGCAGCGCCGCCTCCTGACTGTCGGCGGCGAGCGCCTCCGCCTCGGCGCGGACCTCGGCCGGCGGCTTGTCGGCGCGCCAGGCGCGGAGGCGGTAGAGCCGGGTCGCGAGCGCGAGGCGCGGGCGGTGCAGCTCCTCGGCGATCGAGAGCGCGGCGTCGAAGGTCACGAACGCCTCCTCGAGACGCCCCTGGCCGGCGATCGCGTAGCCGAGGTTGGCGAGCGCGTAGCCCTCGACCACGCGGTTGCCCACCTTGCGGCAGGAGCCGACCGCCTCGCGGAGCGCGGCCTCCGCCTCTTCGTAGGCGCCGACCCGGTTGTAGGTGTCGGCGAGGTTGCACTCGGCGGTCGCCGCGCGGCGCAGGTCACCGATGGCCTTGAAGCGCTCCTCGGCCGCCTCGAGCGCCTCCTTGCGCTTGCCGAGGTCGCCCATCGCGCTGAAGAGCTGCCCGCGCCACGCCTGCACGACCGCCTCGGTGTCCGGCGCGAGCCCCGGCTGCGCGGCCGCCTCGCCGATCGCCATCGAGGCCTCGGTGACGTTGCCGTGATAGAGCAGCAACCATCCTTGTCGGGCCAGCGCGGCCGCGATCGCGTCGGGATCGCCGGTGGGGCGCGCCACCTGGACCGCCTCCTCCGCCACCTCGAGCCCGGCCTGATGCTCGCCGAGGGACGCGAGCATGCCCGCCTTCTCGGTCAGGACGCGCGCGCGCTGCAGGTCGGTGCTCGCGAGGATGATGGCGGCCTCGATCGCCTCGGCCTGCGCGTCGCGATCGCCGAGGAAGCTCAGCGCGTCGGCCTTCACGAGCTGGAGATCGAAGGCGGCGTCGCCCCGCAGGCCGAGGTCGAGCGCTCGGCCGGCGCAGCGGAGCACGCTCTGGCTGTCGCCCCGCTTGGCGGCGCGCATCGCGGCGTCGGCGTAGGTGCGGGCGGCGCGGGCGTCGTCCCCGGCCACCTCCCAGTGATGCGCGAGCTCCTCGCGATCCTGACCGGGCAGCGCCGAGAGGAACTCGGCCGCGAGGCGGTGCAGCCCGCGCCGCGCCTCCTCGGGGTTCATGCGGTAGGCGACCTCGGAGACGAGCGCGTTCTTGAAGCGGTACTCCCGCTGCCCCTCCTCGCCGCGCTTGCGCACCGTCACCAGGCCGCGCTCCACCAGCTGGCGGAGGTGCTTGGCCGGCTCGGGCTGCTCGAGGGCCCGCAGCGCGCGCTCCCCGAACGGCCCGGCGAAGACCGCGGCCCGCTTGCAGAGCTGCTTCTCCTCGGGCGGCAGGTGATCGAGGCGCGACTGCACCGCGCCCTCCACGTCGAGCGGGATCGGCAGCGTCGAGAGCTCGCCGTCGAGGAGATCCTGCTCGACCAGCTCGCGCACGATCTGCTCGACGAAGAACGGGTTGCCTCCGGTGCGCGACGCGATCAGCGAGGTCACGGCCTCGGGCACCTCGCGCTTCGCGATCGCCTCGGCCGCGGTCGCGACCTCCTTCTCGCGCAGGCCGCGCGGCACGATGCGCACCGTGGAGCCGCCGGCGAACAGATCCGGCTGGCGCTCCTCGAGCTCGGGGCGCGCGGCCACGAAGACGATCAGCGGCTGATCCGAGGCGCGCTCGACCAGCGCGTGCAGCAGCCCGAGGGAGGCCTCGTCCGCCCACTGCACGTCGTCGAGCACCAGCGCGAGCGGCCCCTTGGCGATGCGCTGCCCGAGCACGTCGCTCAGGGAGACGCGCAGCCGGTCGGCCATGAGCTGCGGGTCGCTCCGGCGGCTCAGCGTGGCCGGCCCGTCGGCGTCCGGGAGCCCGAGCAGCCGCCCGATCGGCTCCAGGCACTGCTTGGCCCAGATGGCGTCGTCGAGCACCTCGGTGAGGAAGGCGAGCAGGGCCTCGCGGCGGCGCGCGACCGGCACGCCCGGGTTGAGGAAGAAGGGCTCGAGGCTCGGCGCGCTGCGCAGCGTGGTGGCGAAGAGGTGGTGGGCGGCGTCCTTGCGGTGCGACTCGCCGCGGCCGGCCCAGATCGGGACGTCCTCCGCCAGCAGCTTGCGCTCGAGCTCGGCGCGGAGGCGGCTCTTGCCGATGCCCGGCGGGCCCGAGACCCAGATGGTGGTGGCGCGCCCGTCGTCGAGCGCCATCGCGAGCGCGGCGTCGATCTGGGCCAGCTCCGCCCGGCGGCCGAGGAGCGGCAGGTCGTCCCGCAGCATCGGGAACGAGCCCGTCTCGCGGTGGCTCAGCTTGCGCGGGATCTCGAAGACGCCCTCGCCGACCTTGCGCAGCTCGAAGAGCGACTGGAGCCCCCGCGCCGCGCGCGCGTCGACCGCGACCCCGGCGATCTTGGCCCGCGCCGCGCGCTCGACCGCCTCCACCGCGTCGCCGCTGACGGTGCCGTGTCCGCCGGTCGCGCGCCCGGTCGCCACCGCCACCGTGCCCGCCGCGTCGCGCGCCGCGAGCGCCGCCTCGATGGCTCGCACCGCCTCGTCACCTTCGTAGGTGCGGCCGCCGAACACGCCGATCGCGCCGCCCATGACCGGGATGGTCTCGCCGCCCCAGTCGCGCACCGCCGCCTCGAGCTTGGGCAGGTCGTGCAGATCGGTCGCGAGCAGGACGGCGACGACGCGCTGCTCGTCCATCGGCAGCGAGGGGCGCTCCGGCTCGGCCCGGGCCTCGAGGTCGAGGGTGTCAATCTCCTTCGACACGTCGGTCGCGCTGCTCGGGCGCTGGCCGGGGTCCTTGCTCAGCAGCCCGTGCACGAGCTCGACGAAGCCGGGCGGCAGCTCCACCCCGTGCTCGGCGACCGAGGGCGCCTCCTCGAGCACCACCGCGAGGATGGTGGCCACCGCGGTGTGCCGCATGAACGGGTTCTTGCCGCTGAGCGCCTGGTAGAGGATCACGCCGAGCGACCAGAGATCGGCGGCCGGCGTGATCGCCGCCTCGCCCTTGGCCTGCTCCGGCGAGAGGTAACCGGGGGTGCCGATCACCGCGCCGGCCATCGTGAGCTGCGCGCTCGCCTGGCTCATCGGCCGCGCGATGCCGAAGTCGAGGATCTTCACCCGGCCGTCCTCGCAGCAGAAGACGTTCCCGGGCTTGAGATCGCGGTGCACGATGCCGCGCCCGTGGGCCGCGTCGAGCCCGGCGCAGATCTGCTTGGCGAGGTCGACCACCTCCGCGACCGGCAGCGGCGCCGACTCGAGCCGCTTGTTGAGCGGCTGCCCCTCGAGCAGCTCGAAGGCGATGTAGCTGAGGCCCTGATCCTCGCCGGCGTCGATCACCGCGACCACGTTCGGGTGGTCGATGCGGATGTTCCCCTCGCGCTCGAAGCGGCGCAGCGTCTCCTGGCTGTCGACGTGCGGCGC
Organism: Myxococcota bacterium; assembly: GCA_036149055.1. GTDB lineage: Bacteria > Myxococcota_A > Polyangia > Polyangiales > Sandaracinaceae > JAVJQK01. The sequence goes on from JAYZQJ010000255.1 coordinate 18,874, forward strand.
GAGCACCTTGAGCGCGACGACGCGCCCGTCCGGGCCCTCGGCCCGGTAGACGGTGCCGAAGCCTCCGGATCCGAGGATCGGGCCCAGACGGAAGGGGCCGAGCGTCTCGAGCTGGTTCGGTGGCACGGGGAACCGAATGGGTACCGCGAATGGAGGGCGGGCGTCGAGGGTCAGAGCGCGAACGCCGTCGTCCGCGCGAGGACCAGCGCGCAGGCGAGCGGGCCCACCGCGTAGGCGAGGGTCAGCCGAGCCCGGGGCGTGGCCTCGCCGGTGAGGCGCACGACGAGCGCGAAGGCGGCCACCACGAGGAGCTGGCCGAGCTCCACCCCGAGGTTGAAGCCGAGGAGCGCGGGCGCGATGGCGCCCTCCGGCACGCCGACCTCGGCGAGCGCGCCGGCGAAGCCCAGCCCGTGCAGGAGCCCGAAGCCGCCGGCCACCAGGGCCGCGTGACGTCGGGTCCAGCGCCGGTCCCGGGCCAGCTCGAGCGCCACGAGCGCGATCGAGAGCGCGATCACCGCCTCCACCGGGCCGGCGGGCAGCCGCACGAGCCCGAGGGTGGCGAGGGCGAGGGTGATCCCGTGGCCGACGGTGAAGGCGACGGTCGCGGTGAGCCGGGGCCGCCAGCCGTCGAGCAGGAGGAGCACGCCGAGCAGGAAGAGGAGGTGGTCCCAGCCGAAGAGGATGTGCTCGACGCCGAGGCCGAGGTAGCCGGAGACGACCCCCGAGGGCGCGGGGGAGAGGGCGACCTCGTCTCCGTCGGCGGCGACGAGGCCCGCCGTGACGCCGTCCGGGCCCTCGATCCGAACCATCACCTGCTCGCCCTCGAGGCCGCTCACCCCGAACGCCGCGCCGCGCAGGCCGCCTTCGCACCGCAGCCAGACCCGCATCGTCACCTCCGCGCCGGCGGCCTCGCTCACCGGCGGCGCGATCGGAGCGCAGCGAGGCGGCACCCGGGGTGAGGCGACGCTCGGCCGGCCCTCGCTCCCGGAGTAGCGGAAGGTCATCGCCACCCGGTCGCCTTCGTCCCGGACGTGCAGGGCGCCGAAGGAGAGCGGGTGCGCGGCGGCGACGGTCGGCGTCATCGCCAGCGCGAAGACGAGAAGTCCCCTCACGACGCTGGCCGCTCCACCCGGTACTCCGCGACCAGGGCGTCCACCGCCTCGGTGAAGGCGCGCTCCTCCGCCGCCTCGGCCACGTCCCGCGCCACCTGGGCGCGCACCTCGGAGAGCGGCAGGCGCCGGCCGGGGCGGCGGGCGGTCACCCGCAGCGCGAACACGCCCCGGGGCGTCGCGATCGGGCCGACCCAGCCGCCTCCGGTCGCTTCGAACGCGGCCTCGGCGAGCGCCGGCCCGAGCCGGGTCCGGGCCTGCGCCCGGTCGAGCCCCTCGAAGCGGTCGCCGAGCAGGAAGGGATCCCCGACCGGGGCGCCGGACGCGATCGCGGCCCGCGCGTCGGCCTCCGCGTCGGCGCGCCGGTCCCGGCTGAACCAGCGCAGCTCGAGATCGAGCGTCTCCGCGGCCCGGTAGCGCTCGGGGTGGGCGGCGTGGAAGGCGGCGATCGCCTCGTCGCTCGGGGGCGCCGGCGCCGACGTGGTGCGCAGGAGCAGCTCCATCTTCTGCACCATCCGCCGCCGCACGATCGCGTCGCCGCGGTCGAGCCCGAGCCGGAGCGCCTCCCGGTGCAGCGCCTCGTCGCGCGCGTACGCCGCCACCAGCGCGTCGTCGTCCGCGTCACGCCCGGCCCGGCGTCGGTGCCGCGCGCGTAGGCCCTCGAGGTAGTCCTCCGAGATCACGATCGGCGCGCGCCCGGTCGTCTCCTCGGGCTCGGCCACCGCGGCGTGCAGCGCGAACAGCCCCGCGCCGAGCACGACGAAGTGGAGCGCCGGCTCCCTCAGCCATCTCCGCATCCCGAGGTTGTACCCGCAACCGCGGTCGCGTGGGGCTCGAGGTGCGGCGAGTATTGCCGCAGCTTGTACGCGCGTGCTGACCCGAGGCGACGGCAGGCGACGAGCGCAGCGAGGTCGCCGCACGCGCCACTCGAGTCGTCCGATCCCGCGGCAGCGGGCGGCCAGCGAGCGCGAAGCGCTTCCACGACACTGACCCGAGACGACGGCAGGCGACGAGCGCAGCGAGGTCGCCGCACGCGCCACTCGAGTCGTTCGATCCCGCGGCAGCGGGCGGCCAGCGAGCGCGCAGC
>JAYZQJ010000256.1:0-6223 GCA_036149055.1 Myxococcota bacterium
AAAGCGCCAATGGGGCCCCCCTCCCGACTCCGTCGGCGCGTCGCGCTTCGCGCTCGCGCCGCGACCCCAGCGACGGGGCGCTGGGGCCCTGCGGCTCGCGCTCGCGCTGCGCGCGAGCTGGCCGCCCGCTGCCGCGGGATCGAACACAGGTGGTGGTGCGTGCGGCGACCTCGCTGCGCTCGTCGCCTGCCGTCGTCTCGGGTCAGTGTCGTGGAAGCGGGCGCGGGTGCGGCGCCATTGTTTGCCAGCTCTCGAGTCCGCCCGCCTGGGTGACTCAGGGGTGAGGTGCTATATCGGATCGATGCGGATCTGGCTGGTGGCCGCGTGGCTCGCTCTGGCGGTGGGCTGCGACGGCGGGGGGGAGCTCGACGCCGACGGCGGCCTCGCCGACGCGAGCCGCTCGGACGACGCGGGCCTCGGGGACGCGGGCCTCGGGGACGCGGGTGTCGGAGACGCGGGTCTCGGAGACGCGGGGCTCGGTGACGCGGGGCTCGGAGACGCGGGGGCTCCGGACGCCGGGCCGGGGCGGGTCGACGCGCTCGCCGCGCGGCTCTCGGATCCTTCGGCCTCCGCGGCCGCGCTCGACGCGCTGATCCACGAGGTCGCCTGGGCGGAGGGCTGGCCGGTCTCGGACGGCGCGTCGTGGCTCTTCGCGACCCGCTGGGACGACGCGCCGCCCGAGGTCTCGCTCGTCTCGGACGTCAACGACTGGTCGCCGGCGCGAGGCGCGGCGAGCCGGGCGGCGAGCGGCGTGCACTACTGGGTGCGGCTCGACGGCGCGAGCTTCGACGTCCCCGCCGCCGGCGCCAAGTACAAGTGGCGAGGCGCGCCCGACGTGTTCCGGGCGCCGCCCGAGGCGACCGCGTACGGATACGACGCGTTCGGGGAGCACGGCTACGTCGCGCCGCCGACCGACGTCCGCTGGCGAGAGCGCTTCCCCGCCTTCGAGAGCGCGTCGCTCGAGGCGCCCCGGGCCTTCCGCGCGCTGCTGCCCGCCGGCTTCACCCCCGGCGACGCGGCGCGCGTGCTCCTGCTGCACGACGGCCAGAACGTCTTCCACCCGGACGCGCCCTTCGGCGGCTGGCGGGTCGACGAGGCGGTCTCGGCGGCCGGCTACGAGGACGTGCTCGTGCTCGCCATCGACAACGCGCCCGATCGGATGAGCGCCTACACGCACGTGCCGGACCGGATCGGCGGCGGGCCGACCGGAGGCCGGGCGGACGACTACCTCGACCTGATCGAGCGAGAGGCGCTCCCGTTCTTCCGCGCGCGCTACCGCGTCGCCGCGGCCGGGGACGGGCTCGTCATCGGCGGCTCGTCGCTCGGCGGGCTCGTCTCGCTCTACGCGGCGCAGTCGCGGCCCACGCTCTCCGGCTGCGTCATCGCGATGAGCTCCACCCTCGGGTGGGGCGCCTTCGATCCCGCCGCCGACGGCGCCGACGCGCTCGTGCGCCGCTGGTCGACGCGGGCTGGGCCGGCCCTCTACCTCGACAGCGGCGGCGGCGGCACGTGCGGGGATCCCGACGGCGACGGAGTCGCCGAGGACTCGGACGACCGCGACAACTACTGCGTCACCAACCAGCTCCGGGACCGCCTCGAGACCCTCGGCTACGCGCACGGCGTCGACCTCTTCCACTGGTACGAGGCGGGCGCGGGGCACCACGAGGCGGCCTGGGCGGCGCGCATCTCCCGCGGGCTCGCCGCCTGCGCCTCCGCCGGGTGGACCGCACGGTAGCGTCGATCAGCGCGGGCGGAAGCGGATCCGGAAGAGCACGAGCGCGAAGGCGCCGACGACCACCGCCCACCAGAGCGTCGCGAGCCGGGTGAGCATCGTGGCCGCGGTCGCCGCCGCCGCGTCGATGGCCCCACCGGAGAGCGCCTCGATGAGCCCGGTCATGCCCGCCTCGGTGACGCCGAGGCCGCCCGGCATCATCGCCACCGCGCCCGCGATCGTGCTCGCGCTGTAGCTGAAGACGCTCGCCTCCCAGCCGAGCCCGCCGCCGGGCAGGGCGTCGAGCAGCACGTGGAGGGCGACGCACTCGAGCCCCCAGCTCACGGTGGCGAGCGCGGTCGCGAAGAGCAGCGGGGCCGGCCGGGTCATCGCGTGCAGGCTCTCGTAGGCGACGCGCAGTCGCGGCGTGATCCTGTGCAGCAGCGGCAGCTTCTCGGTGAGGTCCAGCAGCCGCTCGCCGAGCGGGCGCCACGCCGACGCCAGCAGCACGAAGCCGACGAGCGCCGCGCCGCCGGCCGCGACGGGCACGCCCTGCGCGAACGAGAGGCTGCCGGCCGCGGTGAGCAGCACGAGCGCGATGAGGTCGGTGAGGCGCTCCGCGAAGACCACCGGCGCGGTCTTGGCGATCGAGACGCCGCGCGACTCGTAGAGCAGGAGCGACTTGAAGACCTCGCCGAGCTTGCCCGGCGTCACGCTCATCACGAAGCCGCTCAGGAACACGAGCGCGCTCTCGCCGTGCGGCACCTCGACGCCGATCCGCTTCAGGTAGTACTGCCAGCGCAGATACCGCAGCACGTAGTTCCCGCTCGCGAGCCCGAGCGCGATCGCGAAGGCCTCCCAGCGGAACGCCGAGAGGTTCTCCCGCAGCGACGACAGGTCGGCGTAGAGGCTGAGGCCGGCGAAGACCAGCGCGCCGAGGAGCGTCCCGATCAGCACCTTGCGCACGAGGCCGCGGGTGGCCTCCTGGGCGGCCGAGACGTCGGTCTCGTGCTCGATCTCGGCCCGCTCGCTCACGACCGCTTCTTGCGCCCGAGACGCCACGCGAGCGCCGCGCCGGCGCCGAGCACGACCACGCCGCCGCCCACGTAGACCAGCCAGCCGGGCACCGGGAGGGAGCCGCGGCGCATCGAGCCCTCCGGGGGACGCACCACGCGGGTCCGCACGCGCGCCACGCCGGCGTCCGGCTCCTGCGCGGCGACGGGGGCGCTCGCGAGGAGCAGCAGCGTGATGAGGAGGGCGCGCAATTCGCCGGGAGATTGTCAGTCGGCATCGAGCGCGGCAACCCGCGTTTTGACTCACAGCACCGGGCCTTCTACGCTCGCGCGACCGATGCGCGACGGCGTTCGACAGGGGCGCGGGAGACGTTTGATCCGGGACGACGATCCCCCGGCGAACGAAGACTTCCTGTTCCATCTGTCGCGCGGCAGCGAGCTGCTGATGCAGAACCGCGTGGTCGAGGCGAAGGAGGAGCTGGAGACCGCGCTCTCTCACCGCCCGCAGGACGCGCAGAGCCAGGACCTGCTCGCCGGCGTCTACTTCCGGCTCGGCGTGTATCCCACGGCCATCCAGATCTGGCGCGCGCTGCTCGAGGAGTTCCCCGAGGACCTCACCCTGTGCGTGAACCTCGGCCTCTCGCTCTTCAAGACCGGGCAGCCCGAGGAGGCGCGCGACTACCTCCAGCAGGCGCTCGAGCTCGATCCGGACCACGAGCGCGCGTGGGGCTACCTCGGCCTCGTGCGCTGGCGGCTCGGCCAGCTCGACGAGGCGCGCGAGGCGTTCCTCCGGGGCGGCCAGCTCTCGATGGCCAAGCGCATGGAGGAGCAGTCGAGCGCGGGCGCGGTCCCGGCGCCCGAGCCGGAGGCCGAGGAGCTGGCGCCGGTCGAGCAGGACGACGCGCAGGTGAGCGCGATGCGCGACGCGGCGGGCGAGGCGGAGGAGCGCATCTCGCGCGGCGTGTCGCTCTCGATCGAGGCGGAGCGTCCGCGCCGGCCGAGCGGGCAATGGAAGGTCGTCGAGACCGGCGCCGATCCGATGCCCCGCGCGCGCACCGCCTCGCGGCCGGTCCTGTCCCTGAGCCCGCCGCGGCTCGGCACGGTGGCGGAGAGCTGGGCCGTCGAGCTGCCCGAGGACACCCCGCTGGCGGTCGGCGCGGAGGGGGAGCTGCTCGTGCAGGCCAAGGGCGCCGTGCACGTGCGCGCCCGCGGCCTCCGGGCGCTCCGCGGCGCCGCCCAGACCGAGCCGGTGCAGCGCCGCTTCCGTGGCCGGAGCCCCGACGAGGCCCTGGGCGGCGACGAGGATCCCATCCTGCGCTGGCACGGGCCGCTCGCCGCCGTCTTCGCGGCCCCCGAGGCCGGCCGCTACCACGCGCTCCGGGTGAGCGGCGGGCTGCTCTACGTGCGCGAGTCGCTGGTCCGCGCCTTCGACGATCGCGTGGGCTACGAGAACGGGCGCCTGCCGCTCGCCGGGGAGAAGGTCGTGCTGCTCTCGTTCCACGGGGAGGGCACGGTCGTGCTCGAGCTGCCCCGACGCCCCACCGGGCTCGAGGTCCGCGCCGACGAGGAGGTCCGGGTCGATCCGCAGGCCGTCATCGGGTGGACCGGCCGCCTCTTCCCCACCCAGCTCGCCGACGCCGACCCGCCGAGCGTGCCGCTCGCGTTCCGGGGGCAGGGGATCCTGCTCGTCACATGAGCGACGCTCCCAAGAAGGCGCGCCGCACGAGCCTCCGGCAGGACGCGATCAACGTCCCGAACCTGCTGACGTTCCTGCGCATCGCGCTCATCCCGGTGGTGCTGCTCTTCATCGCCGAGGGCACGCCCCGCGCGAGCTTCTGGGCGGCGATGGTCTACGGCGTCACCGCCATCACCGACTTCCTCGACGGCTGGCTCGCCCGCCGCCAGGGCCTCGTCAGCGTGCTCGGCAAGTTCCTCGACCCGCTCGCCGACAAGCTCCTCGTGATGGCGGTGCTGGTCTTCCTCGTGCACCTCGGCCACGTGCCGGCGTGGGCGGTGATCCTGCTGCTCGCGCGCGAGCTGTCGATCACGTCGCTGCGGGTGATCGCGATGAGCGAGGGCGTGGTCATCGCGGCCGGGCAGGGCGGCAAGGACAAGACCGCGCTCCAGATGGTCGCGCTCCTGATGCTGATCATCCACCACCCCTACGACGTGCACTTCGTCGGCTTCGGCAGCCTCCGGGCCGACTTCAACACCGTCGGTCTCTACCTCCTCTACCTGAGCCTCTTCTTCGCGTTCACCTCCGCCGGCGAGTACATCAAGCTCTTCGTCGAGGCGGTCGAGGCCAAGGAGGAGCGCCTCCGTCAGGAGGAAGAGAAGCAGAAGGCCGGCTGAACGGGGGCGTGCTAACGAGGGCGCATGTTCGTCCTCGAGAGCAAGACGCAGCGGCGAATCCTGGCCCGGCTCGAGCAAGGGGAGGAGCTCGTCGCCTCCCTCGTGAAGCTGGCCGAAGAGGAGGGGATCGGCGCCGCCTGGATCCGCGGCGTGGGCACCCTCGAGTGGGTGGAGCTCGACCGGCACGATCAGGGCCTCAGGCGCGCCGAGCCGCCCCAGCGCTTCTCCGCGCCGTGCGAGATCCTCAGCCTCGAGGGCAGCCTCGCCGGCGGCGCCCCGATGCTGCACGTGACCCTCTCGCGCCGCACCGACAACGGGGTCGAGGTGCTCGGCGGCCGCCTCACCGCGGGCCGGGTGTTCTCGGTCGAACTCTACCTCGAGTGCTTCGACGACCTCGCGCTCAGCCGCGCGAAGGACCGCACCACCGGCCTCGACGTGTGGGAGGGCGAGGCGCGCGCGGGGGCGGCGGCCAAGCCGGCCCCGAGCCGCGCCTGGACCGCCGAGCCGGAGCCCGAGGACGACGACGACGAGGGCTACGACTTCGAAGACGAGGACGACGACCAGGACGACGACGAGGCGCCCTCGGCCCCCTCGTCGGGCGGCGTGTCCTGGGCCGACGTGGCCGCGGTGAGCGCCGCCCCCGAGGTCGCGCGCCAGCCCGAGCCGGCCGCGCCGCCGAAGAAGCGCAAGAAGAAGAAGCGCGAGGCCCCGGTCGGCTTCAAGCCGCCGCCGCTCCCCGAGAAGAAGCGGACGAGCGAATCGGAGTTCATGGACGAGCCCATCCCGGAGAAGGGCGACTTCATCCAGCACCGCCAGTTCGGCCTCTGCCGCGTCGACAAGGAAGACGGCGAGGGCGGCATCGTGATCAAGCTCCCCTCGGGCGTGCGCAAGACTATCAAGCTCGACTACATGGAGGTCGGCCAGCCCCGCATGGAGGGCAACAAGCGCGTCTACCCCATCCGGCCGCGCCGCCGATAGAGGGGCAGGGCAGCTCTCGAGAAGTGGCAAACAATGGCGCCGGGGCCCCCCGCCCGCTTCCACGGCACTGACCCGAGACGACGGCAGGCGACGAGCGCAGCGAGGTCGCCGCACGCGCCATCCCCCCGGGTTCGATCCTGCGGCAGTGGGCGGCCAGCGAGCGCGCAGC
>JAYZQJ010000257.1:0-29613 GCA_036149055.1 Myxococcota bacterium
CGCTCCGGGTGCTCCGCACCCTCCGCAGTGACGGGTCAGCCGGCTCCGCGGGGCCCCCCCACCCAATTGCCGGCGACCTCGCTTCGCTCGTCGCCGGTGTCCCGCGCTCCGCGCGTGAGCCACGCGGCTCGCGCTCGCGCTTTGCGCGAGCTGGCCGCCCGCTGCCGCGGGGTCGAACGGGCGCGGTGGCGCGTGCGGCGACCTCGCTGCGCTCGTCGCCTGCCGTGTTCGTCTCGGCGACTTTGCTGCGCTCGTCGCCTCTGGGTGGCGCGTGGCGACCTCGCTTCGCTCGTCGCCTTCCGTGTTCGTGCGAGCTGGCCGCCCGCTGCCGCGGGGTCGAACCGGGAGGGGGGGGCGTGGCGACCTCGCTGCGTTCGTCGCCTGCCGGTTCGTGCGGCGACCTCGCTGCGCTCGTCGCCTGCCGTGGCCGTGCGGCGACCTCGCTGCGCTCGTCGCCTGCCGTGGCCGTGCGGCGACCTCGCTGCGCTCGTCGCCTGCGGTCGTCTGTCGCCTGCGGTCGTCTGGGGCAGTCGACGTGGCGGGCGGGTGGGGCGGCGGCATCGTTTTCGAGCGCTCGAGTTCGACGTGTCGCCGGGCGGGGAGGCGCGGCGTCGAGTACACTGCGACCGCAGGTGGAAGTCCCGCTGTACATCGTGGTCGGCCGGTCCCCGGATTGCGACCTGGTCCTGCGGGAGCCGAGCGTCTCGGGCCGGCACGCGCGGCTGAGCTGGCGTGGCGACACGATCCTCGTCGAGGATCTCGGGAGCGCCAACGGGACCTACGTCGATGGCGAGCGGGTGCGGCGCGCGAGCGTGCGGCCGGGGGCGGACGTGGCGTGCGGCAACGCGGAGCTGCACTGGAGCGACCCGGCCCTCAAGAGCTTCCTCCGGCGCGGGGCCCGCGGCGACACCCTCGTCGGCCTCAAGATCCCGGGGCGGCGCTTCATCTGCGGCTCGTGCGGCGCCCGGGGCATCATGCCGCCGGGGTTCGACAAGGGGCAGCTCAAGTGCGGCAGCTGCGGGGTGGAGCTCTCGGTGGGCAAGCGGGCGGGGGGCCAGTGGCTCACCGCCGCGATCTCCGCGGTGCTGCTCGCCTCGGTCGTGCTCGCGGGCGTCTGGCTCTGGCGCGAGGGCGCCTCGGCCGACAGCCTGCGCCGGGCGGCGGAGCGCCTCGGGATCGGCCGCACCGAAGACGAGCTCGAGCCGGCGACGTCGCCCCAGGAGCGGTCGATCCGCGCGCGTATCGCGCCCCAGGTGACCGAGGCGATCGACCCGACGAGCCCCGAGACGCGCAACAGCGCCGTCCGGATCGCGGCCGCGGACGAGGGCCCGTTCCGCATCGAGCAGGTGGCCCGCATCTGGTCGCACGTGCGCGGCGAGTGGCGCTACGTCAACGACCCGCGCGGGGACGAGTTCTTCGCCGCCGCCAGCCAGACGATCGCCAACGAGTACGCCGGCGACTGCGACGACTTCGCCATCGTGCTGTCGTCGATGATCGAGGCGATCGGCGGCGAGTCGCGCATCGTCATGATCGACGGCGAGCAGGGCGGGCACGCCTACGCCGAGGTCTGCGTGCAGGAGGAGGCGGAGGCGGTCGCGCGCCGGCTCTCGGTGCACTACCGCGCCAACTGGGACCGCTACCTGGGCCGGGAGCGCCTGGAGAACATCCACTTCCGCAGCTCCCCGGCGTGCCCCGTCTGGCTCAACCTCGACTGGAACGCGCGCGTCCCGGGCGGGCCCTACGGCCGCGAGTACTGGGCGGTCGCCATCTACCCGGACGGGCGCACCGAGACCCTGGCGCCCTCCGGCGGCAGCCCCGGCGGCGGCAACGTCACGCCGCCCGTTCCGGCGAGCGCGGCGGCGAGCGAGTGATAGAGTCCCGCTCGTGAGCACACCCGTTCTCGAGGCGCTGCGCGAGCTACTGGACGAGGATCTCGATGGCGTCACCGCGACGCCGGAGGGGCTCCGGGCGGTGGCGGACGCTCGCTGGGGCGAGGTCACGCTCCAGATCGATCAGGACGAGGACGGCCCCGAGCCCGACGAGATCGCGCTCCGGGTGTCGGCCGCGATCGCGCCCCCCGCGGGCGCCGGCCACGAGCTGCTGCTCTGGGCGCTCTCGATGAACACCCAGTACTGGGCGGTGAAGATCGGGCTGACCGAGGACGGGATGCTGCTCGTGCACGCCGACGTGGACGCGGACGGGCCGGAGCCGGACGGCTTGCTCGCCGCGGACGTCATGGACCGCGTGGAGTCCATCCTGCAGCTGCTCGACGAGGACCTCGCGGAGTGGTGCCTCACGCACGCCTTCGGCACCCCGGCGCAGCGCGTCCGGTGGGAGAGCCGGCGGCCGGAGCGCATCCTCGACGAGGACGACGACGAGGACGGGCAGTAGCGCGCCGCGCTCGCGGGTGGCAGGCTCCGCGCCGATGCGCATCCGCCCCACGGCGGCGTCGATCGCCCTCGCTCTCCTGCTCGCGCCCCTGGCGGCGCCGGTCTCCGCGCGCGCCCAGGACGGCGCGTCGCTGAGCGATCCGAACGAGACGGAGACGGAGCCGCCGGAGACGGAGTCGCCGCCGATCCCGGCGCCGAGCGACGACCTGCCCGAGCCGGTCTTCGCGCCGGGCCATCCCACGCCGCCGGCCGAGGAGCCGATCGCGCTGCCGCCGCCGGTCGGCGACGCCCTCGAGCCCGAGCTGGAGGCCCCGGAGCGGCCGCAGGCCCAGGAGGTCACGACCTCGAGGCCGACCACGCTGCTCGGGCCGCGCGCCGCGGCGTGGGGCGAGCTCGGCGTGACCGCGGGCGGACCGGAGGAGGCGCGCGTCACCGTCGGGACCGCCGAGGTCGGGCTCCGCTTCCGCCTCGCCGGCGCGTTCGTCATGCACGCGTCGTGGGGGCTCGCGCTGACCCAGGCGGAGGTCGAGGGTGAGGAGCCGCTCGGCGGCGCGCCCACGCCCTATCAGGGCAGCGTCTTCGCGGTGAACCCCGGCAACCCGCTCCTCGGCGCCGGGTTCGACGGCGCGCTCGGGGGCATGCGCTTCTCGGTGGCCGGCGAGCTCGCGGTGCCGGCGGCGGCGCGGGCCGAGCTGGGACGCGACGAGGCGACGCTGGCCGAGCGGGCGGCGAGCGAGGCGACGCACCGCGCGGTGATGTCGGCGCGGGGCTACTGGTCGGCGTGGCGCTGGGCCCCCGAGCGGCTCGGGCTGGCGCTCCCCCTCCGGCTCGCCATCCCGCTCGACGCGGTCACCCTCGAGGCGGAGGGCGCGATCGCGGTCCTGGTCCCGATCCTCGGCGACAGCTTCGCGGAGACGGATGTGGTGCTGCAGCTCGCCGGGGGCGTCGACGCCCGGGTCGTCGGGCCACTCTCGCTCGGCGCGCGCCTCCGGATCGTCGGGGCGGCCAACGGCGCGACGGTGCCCGGCGCGGTCGCCTCGCTCGAGCCCTACGCGGCGCTCCACGTCGACGACGCGATGGTCAGCCTGCGCGGCAACGTGAGCTTCAACGGCGACGACGGCGCGTTCGGTCCGCGCGGCCCCGGCTGGGGCCTCTGGCTCGCCTCCGGCGTGGGCTTCTGAGCCGCCCTCACACCCGCATCAGGGCCGCGCCCCAGTTGAGCCCGGCGCCGAGGCCGAAGAAGCAGACCAGCTGGCCCTCTTCGACGGTGCCCGCGCGGCGCATCTCGTCGATCAGGATCGGGATCGTCGCGTCGGACGTGTTGCCGTAGTGGGCGATGTTCGACGGGACCTTCTCCATCGGCACGCCGAGGCTCTGCACGACGGCCGCGTTGATCCGGTCGTTGGCCTGGTGCGCCACGAACCAGTCGACGTCCTCGAGCGTGACGGAGCACTTCTCGCACAGCTCCTTGACGACCGAGGGCAGCCGCTGGACGGCGCACTTGAAGAGCTCGCGGCCGCGCATGCTCGGGATGCGCTCGTCGACCGGCACGTCCCAGTAGCGGTAGTGGCGGAAGCCGCCGGCGGGCACGAAGAAGTGATCGTGCCGCTGGCCGTCGGTCTTGCAGACGCTGCCGAGCACGCCGAAGCCCTCGTCCTTCTTGGGGTGCGGGCGGCAGACCACCGCGCCGGCGCCGTCGCCGAAGAGCACGGCGGTCGCGCGATGCTGCGTGGCGAACTGGTACGCGTCGCCGTCGGACTTCTCGCCCGACCAGAGCGCGTCCCAGTCCCAGGGCATGAAGCCGGCGTGCGCGTTGGCGCCGACGATGAGGATGGTCTCGGCGACGCCGGCCACCGCCAGCGCGTCGGCGACCTGGAGCGCGAACGGGAAGAACGCGCACTGCTGGCGGATGTCGAGCGCGGGCACGCCCTCCAGCCCGAGCTTGGCGCCCAGCAGGCCCCCCGACCCCGGCAGGATGTAGTCGGGCGTCATCGTGCCGAAGATGATGTAGTCGATCTCGTCGGCCTTCAGGCCGGCCGACTCGAGGGCGCGCTGCGCCGCCGGCAGCGCCAGCTCGCTCACCCCCTGTCCCTCTCGCGCGAAGTGGCGCTGCCCGATCCCGGAGCGGGGGCGGATCCACTCGTCGCTGGTGTCCATGACGCGCGCGAGATCGTCGTTGGTGACGGGATCGCCGGGGACGTGATGTCCCGAACCGATGATGGTGAGTCCAGGCATGGTGGAACAGTCGCCGGACCCTAGCAGTTGTCGGGCGGAAGCACACACATGGCTGGTCGCCCGCCCGGGAAGGCCCCATGCCCAAAGAAACCAAACTCCGATAGGCTCGAACCGCGAGGACCCATGACCGACCCCACCGAACGGCGCGAGGCTCCGAAGGCCGGCGCGATCGCCAAGGCGATCGACCTCGACTTCGGGTCCTATCTGGAGAAGAAGAAGACCGGCTCCTGGGGCCGCGACGAAGGCGTCCGCTACGCCTACGCAGCCGACGTGGCCATGCTGCGCAGCTTCCAGCGCCTCCGGCCGGTCGAGATGGCCGCGGCGTCGGTGGTGCGGACCAGCCACGAGATGATGCGCAGCCAGCTGCTCGGCTCCACCGTCAAGGTCGGCCCGCGGCAGTTCAAGTCGATCCACGACATCGTGAGCGACTGCGCGCGCATCCTCACCGTGCCGACGCCCACGGTCTACATCAAGAACCACCCGACCCCGAACGCCTACACCTACGGCACGGAGGACGACTCGTTCATCGTCATCCACTCGGCGATGATCGACCACTTCGACGAGGCCGAGCTGCGCTTCGTGATCGGGCACGAGGTGGGGCACGTGCAGAACAAGCACGTGGTGTACAACACCGCGCTGATGATCCTGACGCAGAGCGCGGCGGTCTTCCTCGCCTGGATCGTGCAGCCGGCGCTGGTCGCGCTGCGGCAGTGGTTCCGGCGGGCCGAGATCACCTGCGACCGGGCCGGCCTGCTCTGCTGCGGCGACCTCGAGGCCGCGAGCCGCAGCTTCCTGAAGCTCGCCACCGGCTCCCAGAAGCTCTACCCGGAGATGAACGTCGACGCGTTCCTCGACCAGTTCGAGGAGGGTCAGGGCAGCATCGGCCGGCTCGGGGAGGCGTTCGAGACGCACCCCTACCTGCCCAAGCGCATCCACGCCCTGCGCGTGTTCGCGGAGAGCGAGCTCTACCGCAAGGCGCAGGGGCTCGGCGCCGGAGGCCTCGACATGGAAGAGGTCGACCGGCGCACCAGCGAGATCATCCAGATCACCAAGGGCCGCGAGGAGCCCACCACCGAGCTCGAGGGACCTGGGGCCGGCGCCCCGGGGAAGGGGAACGAGGAATGACCGTCAGCCCGCTATCCGACTACCAGGCGCAGAAGAGCGACGTCCTTTCCTCGCTGCGCGAGGTCGCGGCGCTCGCCGAGGACGCCGGCGCCAAGTCCCTCGCCGACCGGCTCCGGGGCGACCGCATCCCGCGCCTCGACGAGGAGCGCTTCCATCTGGTCGTGCTGGGCGAGTTCAACCACGGCAAGACGACGTTCGTGAACGCGCTGCTCGGCGCCCCGGTGCTGCCGACCGGCGTGACCCCGACGACCGCCGTCATCCACCACGTGGTGCACGGCGAGACCCCGCACGCCAAGGCGGTGGGCGCGAACGCGGAGCGCGACGTCCCGGTCGAGCAGGTCGCCGACTACGAGGTCGGGGGCAAGGCGGCCGAGGAGGAGGTCCGCTACCTCCAGGTCGACTACCCGGCGGCCATCCTCGAGGGCGGCGTGGTCCTGGTCGACACCCCCGGCGTCAACGACCTCAACTCGACGCGCGCCGAGATCACCTACAGCTACCTGCCGAAGGCGGACGCGATCCTCTTCCTGCTCGACGCGGGGCAGATCCTCAAGGAGTCGGAGCGCGCCTTCATCGCCAACAAGCTCCTGGCGCAGTCGCGCGACAAGGTGATCTTCGTCATCAACAAGATCGACCTGCTCGACGAGGAGGAGCGCGAGGAGGCGCTCGCCTACGCGCGCGGTCACCTGGCCCGGCTGGTCGACGAGCCGCGGGTCTACGCGGTCAGCGCGGAGAAGGCGCTCGAGGGCGACCTCGACGGCTCCGGCCTGGCGGCGCTCACCGGCGAGCTGCGCACCTACCTGACGGAGGAGCGCGGGCGGGTGCTGCTCGACAACGCCCTCGACGCCGGCCTGCGCGCCGCGGGCACGCTCGAGCAGAGCATCCGGATCCAGAAGCGCGCCCTCGAGATGGACCAGCAGGAGCTCGAGCGGCGGCTCGAGGCGCTCGAGAAGGACCTCAGCCACTCCGAGGAGATGGCCGACAAGCGGGAGCGGCAGATCCGCGAGTCGCTCAGCGCGGTGAAGGCCATCGTGCGGCGCGAGACCGAGGAGTTCGGCAAGCGCTTCGCCCTGGCCATCCCGGGCGAGATCGAGAGCAGCAAGGCCGAGGATCTCAAGCGCTACCTCCCGAGCTTCATGGAGGAGCGCTTCCGGGCCTTCGCCGACCAGCAGGGCGAGGAGCTCGCCAAGCGGCTCGAGAAGGTCGCCGAGGAGGCCATCGCATTCGTGACCGAGGACGCGCAGGAGCGGAGCCGCAAGCTCGACGAGCTGCTCGGCGGGACCGGGCCCGAGGTCGACCTGAGCGTCAACACGCTCGCCTACGACGTCGGCGTGATCGCGCTCGGCGCCTTCGGCATCGGCATCATGGCGCTCTCCAACGTCTTCGTCGGCGGCGCGATGACCCTCGCCGCGCCGGTGCTCGCCTACTTCTTCCGCGGCCGCGCCGACAAGGAGATGAAGAAGCGCGCGCAGGAGGAGGCGCCCAAGGCCATCGAGGAGGCGGCGAAGAAGCTCGCCGAGGCCTTCGACGCGCAGATCGACGGGTTCGGCGACAAGCTCGTCGAGTTCGTGCGCAGCGCGAACGAGGAGGTGACCCGCTCGATCGCCGAGGTCGTGCGCACCGCCCGCACCGCCCGCCAGGAGGGTGACGAGGAGCTCGAGGAGCTCACCCAGGCCGTCGGCACCTCGATGGGCCGCCTCCGCGCGGTCGCCGACAAGATGGAGACCCTCCGCAAGGCCCTCTGGATCCCGCCCGCCACCACCTGACGCTCTTCGGTGGCTTTTTGTGCTCGCGCAAAGGCGCGGAGGCGCAAAGGGGCCGGGGGGCGGCGCGGTGGGGGCTGGCCGTCGGTGACCTGGCGGCGCTCGGCTCGGCGTCCCCTCGGAGGGCGAGTTTCGGGGGCAACTAATTTCACGCAGAGGTGCAGAGGCGCAGAGGGGCCGGGAGCGCTTCGGTGGCTATTGTGCTCTCGCAAAGGCGCCAAGGCGCAAAGGGCTCGGGGGGCGGCGGGGTAGGGGCTGGCCGCCGGTGACCTGGCGGCGCTCGGCTCGGCGTCCCCTCGAATGGCGGGTTTCGGGGGCAACTAATTTCACGCAAAGACGCAAAGACGCAAAGGGGCGCCGGCGGTGTCCGGGTCGGGCGCTCCCGGCTGGGCTCTTTCCCTCCTCTTCCCTCCTCGTTTCCTCCCTTCCTCGCTTCCTGCGAGTAGGGAGGGGCCGAGGCGGCGGCGGGGTGGGGGCTGGCCGTCGGTGACCTGGCGGCACTCGGCTCGGCGTCCCCTCGAATGGCGGGTTTCGAGGGCAACTAATTTCGCGCAGAGGCGCAGAGGCGCAGAGGGGCGCCGGCGGTGTCCCAGCCGGGCGCTCCCGGCTGGGCTCTTTCCCTCCTCCTCCTCCTCTTCCCTCCTCGTTTCCTCCCTTCCTCGCTTCCTGCGAGTAGGGAGGGGCCGAGGCGGCGGGGGGAGCCGAGGCGGCGGGAGGAGCCGAGGCGGCGGGAGGAGCCGAGGGGGCGGGAGGAGGGGATCAGCCTCGCAGATCGCGATCGAGCTCGTCGTCGGACGCGAAGACGTCGGCGACCTCGTTGCGCTCGAGGAGCCACTCGCCGACGTGGGCGCCGGGGTTGCGGTGGCCCTGGAGGGAGACGAGCTTCTCGAGGAGGGCCTCGGAGAAGGCGTCGAGGTTCACGCCGTCCTCGAGCTCGAGCTTCTCCTCCTTCACCCACTTCTGGATGAGCTGCTTCGTCTGCACGAAGAGCGGGGAGGGGCCCTGACGGGTCTCGGGCTCGGGCTCCGGGGGAGGGCCGGCGCCGAGGGCGGCGGCGAGGGCCTCGAGGCCGCTCAGCTTGCCGCCGCGGGGGCCGCCCATCGCGCGCTCGATCTCGCTCTCCATCTCGCGGCTGAGCTCGTCGAGCTCGCCGAGATCGAGGTCGTCCATCGAGTCGTCGTCGTCGTCGGTGGGCTCGAGCACGCCGAAGTCGGTGACCAGGCAGAGCGGCTTGCCGCTCTTGTCGAGGCCCCAGAAGCTCGCGTAGACGCCGTCGCCCGCGCCGCTCCGGAAGGCGACGAGGTTGCCCTTCTTCTTGGGCTCGAGTACGACCTCGGCCCAGGGGGTGTCGGCGAGCTGGGGCTCCACCTCGGCGAGCGGGTCGTCTCCGCCCATCTCGGCCCGGTAGGTCTCGAACGCCTCGTGGTACTGGATGGCGTCGGAGGGCTCGATGCCGTCCTTGGCGAGCTTCTTGGCGACCTCGTCCTCGAGGGCCTCCTCGGACGCCATGTAGGCCTCGACCGTCGCGCGGTCGACGAGGCAGCCGACGCCGGAGTCGACGCCGTAGCCCGGCCAGCCCTCGACGTCCTCTTCGCCGGGGCAGCGCGCCACGGCCCAGCTCGCGATCTTGCCCCGCTTGGCCAGCTGGAGCCTCGCGTAGGCGGTCTCGCCCGCGATCACGCCCACCAGGACGTCGTAGGTTCCCGGCTTCACCTCGCGCTGGAACGGGTCGCTCCCCAGGAACACCAGGGGGTCGCACGCCACGATCCGGCCCGAGGGCAGCTTCAGCTTGGCCGCCTCGACCTCTTTCACTTCTTCGAGCTCGCCGGCCGCGAGCCGGGTCAGCCAGTTCGGGGCGTCCTCGGCCATCGGCCGTGTACTAGCAGGCCGGCGCCCCTACGCACGCACCTTCAGCTCACGGCGGCGGCCCCGGCGAGGTTCGTCTCGGTCAGCATGCCGAGCATGTCGCCGCCCTTCATCACCACGATGCGGCGCACGTGCATCGCCCGCATCTGGGCGGCGGCCCGGTGGCACGGCACCTCGGGGCGGAGGACCAGGACCTCGTGGCCCATGACCCGGTCGACGGCCATGGAGGCGTCGTGGTGGCGCGAGGCGAGCGCCTCCTCCTCCGCGAAGAGGCCCACGGGGATGCCCTCGTCCGCCACGACCAGGCCCCGGATCTTCAGCTCCTGCAGCTGCCGGCGCGCCGCGCCCAGCGGCTCGAAGGTGGCGATGCTCTGGACCGGCTGGGTCATGAACTCGGAGATCGGCCGCTCCACCCGGTGGTCGACGATCACCCGCATGACGTCCCGGGTCGTCAGCACGCCCTGGAGGCGGCGCTCCTTCTCGACGAACACGCGGTGCACGTGCTGGTCGAGCATCAGCGCCGCCGCCTCGGCCACGCTGGTGCTCGGCGCCACCGAGAGGATCTGCCGGGTCATCACGTCGTCCGCGCGCTGCTCCGGCAGCCGCCACTCCGCGACCCCGCGCCCCTCGGGCACCACCAGCTCCCCGACCCGGAGGAGATCGCGGCGGCTCACCACCCCGACCGTGCGGCCCTCGGCGTCGACGACCGGCATCGCCGAGACCCTTCGCCGCTCGAGCGCGCGCGCCACCTCCTCGAGCGACGCGTCCTCGCGCACCGAGATCGGGTCCAGGGTCATGTAGACGAAGACGGGCGTGCGGAACATGGGCTCGACGTACGCACGCACTAGAGTGAGGCCATGCCGAAGCACAGCGCGGGCATCCTGCCGGTCCGCCTCCAGGGCGACCGGGTCGAGGTGATGCTGGTCCACCCCGGCGGGCCGTTCTTCCGCAAGAAGGACGCGGGCGCCTGGAGCGTGGTGAAGGGGCTGGTCGAGGACGGGGAGGACCTGCTCGAGGCGGCGCGGCGCGAGCTCGTCGAGGAGACCGGCTTCACGCCGCCCGAGGGCCCCTACGCGCACCTCGGCCAGATCACGCAGAAGGGCGGCAAGCGGGTCGACGCCTTCGCGGTGCTCGCCGACTTCGACGTCGCCGCGCTGCGGAGCGAGACCTTCGAGCTCGAGTGGCCGCCCCGCTCGGGCCGCGTGCAGCGCTTCCCGGAGGTGGACCGCGCCGCCTGGTACGCGCCCGACGAGGCGCGGGCCAAGATCCTCGAGGCCCAGCGCCCGTTCGTCGACCGCGCGACGTCGCGCGAGGTGATCGCCCGCCTCACGCCTCGAGCCGGCCGCCTCTCCGGCGAAGCCTGATCGTCGCGACCCTCAGAAGAACACGCCGCGCGGGAGCTCCTTGGCCTGCGCGACCCACTTCTCGACGGTCGCCGCGCTGGGGAGGGCGCGCACCAAGCTGGCCTCCTCGTTGACGCTCTTCATCTTCTCGTGGAGGTTCTCCGCGTTCCGGCGCGACAGCTCGACCACCGTGTCGACGCCGGCGCGCTCGAGCAGGTCGGCGTACTCCTCGCCGACCCCGCGGATGCGGAAGAGGTCGGCCATGTTGACCCAGCGGAGGAGCGCCTTCTCCGGCACGCCGCTCGCGTCCGCGATGCGCTCGCGTCCCGCGGGCTTCGCGCCCTCCTCGAGGAGCGCCTCCACCGTCTCGATGCCCGCGCCCGCGAGCTTCTCCGCGTAGGTCGGTCCGATGCCCTCGATCTCGCTGATCTTCGCCATGTCGTTCTCCTCCGCCCGTCCATCGGGCGCGCCGATTTTCCGAGCGCGGGCATCAGCAGACGGCGTGCCAGCGGGCCCAGCGGCGCCCGAGGAGGAGAGGCGTCGGGCGCGCCCGACGGTTGGCCGGAGGGGATGTGGGGCGACGGCTACAGCTCGTCGCGCCAGAGGTCCTCGACCGTCTGGCGGCGCCGGATCACCCGGGCCTCGCCGTCCGCGACCAGGACCTCGGCGGCCTTGGGGCGGGAGTTGTAGTTGCTCGCCATCGACATGCCGTAGGCGCCCGCGCCGCGGAGGAGCACGAGGTCGCCGCGCTCGAGGTGCGGCACCGCGCGATCGATGGCGAAGAAGTCGCCGGTCTCGCACACCGGGCCCACCACGTCGGCCGGCCGCCGGGTGGCGTCGCGGGGCTCCTCGACGTGCATGATCGCGTGATAGGCGTCGTAGAGCGCGGGGCGGATGAGCTCGGTCATCGCGCCGTCGACGACGACGAAGCGCTTCTCGGCCTGCTCCTTCACGAAGATCACCCGGGTCAGCAGCCCGCCGGCGTCGCCGACCAGCGCGCGGCCCGGCTCGACGATGAGCTCGAGCCCGAGGCCGGCCGCGCCGCCCGCCTCCAGGCCCTGGGAGATCGCGGCCCCGAAGTCGGGCCACGGGGCGTGCTCTTCGTCCTCGTCGCCGTAGCGGATGGGCCAGCCGCCGCCGGCGTCGATGCAGCGCAGCTCGGCCCCCGCGCGCACGCACTCGACGGCGAAGCGCGCGAGGATCTCCGTGGCGTCGCGCATCGGGTCGGGCCCGCCGAGCTGGCTGCCGATGTGACAGGCGACGCCCTCGAGCCGGAGGTGCGGGCTGTCGATCACGCGCGGCAGCAGCGCCCGGGCGACGTCGAGCTCGAGGCCGAACTTCGTGTCGTGCAGGCCGGTGGCGATGTACGGGTGCGTGTCCGGATCGACGTCGGGGTTCACGCGCAGCGTCATCGGCGCGCGCACGCCCATGGCCTCCGCGATCGCCTCGAGCGCGTCGATCTCCGGCGCGCTCTCGACGTGCACCGCGCGGATGCCGGTCTCGAGGGCCAGCCGCAGCTCGGCGTCGGTCTTGCCCACGCCGCTGAAGACGATCTTGGCCGGGTCCATGCCCGCCTGGAGGCAGCGCCGCAGCTCCCCGCCCGAGACGATGTCGGCCCCGCAGCCGCGCGCGGCGAGCCGCCGGAGCAGGTGCAGGTTGCTGTTCGCCTTGATCGCGTAGGCGATCAGGCAGGGCTCGGGGACCGCGGCGGCGAGCCGGTCGAAGGCGTGATCGACGCAGGCGGCCGAGTACACGAACGTCGGCGTGCCGTGGGCGGCCGCGATCTCGGGCAGGGGCACGCCGTCGCAGGTCAGCGTCCCGTCCGCGTAGGTCCAGTGGTTCGAGAAGGGGATCTCGGTCCGCGTGCCGCGCTCCATCAGCCGTCTCCCCGGGCGTCGAGCCGGGCCGCGAGGGCCTCGATCTGCGCCGTGACCTGGGCCCGGGCCGGCCCGCCGAGGAGCGCGCGCCGCTCGATGGCGGTCTCCGGGTCGAGCGCCTCGAACAGCGAGGCGTCGAAGGCCTCGTGCTCCTCGCGGAGCTCCTCGAGGGTGAGCTCGGAGAGCGTCTTGCGCGCGTCCACGCAGCGCTTCACGAGCCGGCCGGTCACGTGGTGCGCCTCGCGGAAGGGCACGCCGTGCGCCGCGAGCCAGTCGGCCACCTCGGTCGCGTCGACGAAGCCGTGCTTCAGGGCGGCGCGCATCCGCTCGGCGTCGAAGCGCGCGGTGTCCACCGAGCCGGCGAGCACGTCGAGGCAGTCGTTCACCGTGTCGAAGGCGTCGAACACGGGCGGCTTGTCCTCCTGCATGTCGCGGTTGTAGGCGAGCGGCAGGGCCTTCATCAGCATCAGCAGGTTCACCAGGTGGCCGACCACCCGCCCGGTCTTGCCGCGGGCGAGCTCGGCCATGTCCGGGTTCTTCTTCTGCGGCATGATCGAGGAGCCGGTGGTGTAGGCGTCGCTCATCTCCACGAAGCCGAACTCCTGGCTGCTCCAGAGCACGAGCTCCTCCGCGATGCGCGAGAGGTGCACCGAGCAGATGCTCAGCGCCGAGAGCACCTCGAGCAGGAAGTCGCGGCTGCCCACCGCGTCGAGGCTGTTGCGGGTGGGCGCCCGGAAGCCGAGGGCCGCCGCGGTGCGCTCGCGATCGAGCGGGAAGGTCGTGCCGGCGAGCGCCGCCGAGCCGAGTGGGCACTCGTTGAGCCGCTCGGCCGCGTCCTCGAGGCGCCCGCGGTCCCGCTCCAGCATCTCCGCCCACGCCAGCACGTGGTGCGAGAGGCGCACCGGCTGCGCGCGCTGGAGGTGCGTGTAGCCCGGCAGCAGGTGATCCATCAGCTCGGGCGCGCGCCGGGCGATGACCGCGAGGAACCGGTCGATGCGGCGGCAGGTGTCGGCGCAGGCCTCGCGGGTCCAGAGCCGCATGTCGGTGGCGACCTGGTCGTTGCGGCTCCGGCCGGTGTGGAGGCGCCCGCCGGCCTCGCCGATGCGCTCGGTGAGGAGGGACTCCACGTTCATGTGGACGTCCTCCTTCTTCGGGTCCCAGCGCATCTCGCCGCGCGCGATCTCGCCGCGGATGACCTCGAGCCCCTCCGCGATCTTCTCGGCGTCGGCGTCGGTCACGACCCCCTGCGCGGCGAGCATGCGGACGTGCGCGATCGAGCCCCGGATGTCCTGGTCGGCCAGCCGCTTGTCGACGTCCACCGACGCGCTGAAGCGCAGCGCCAGCGCATCGAGCTCTTCTTCGAATCGTCCGCCCCAGGCTTTGTCGCTCATCGCGGCGGAAGCTTCCGCGTTTTGGGCAGCGCGTCAAACACGGGCGAGGTTGACCGGGGGTCGGCCGAACCGTAGACCCACGCCCTCGTGACCCAGGAGCCCTCGACCGAGGCCGCCCGTCCGCGCCTGCCCGAGCGCCCGTGCCCCGCGTGCGGCGCGCAGGTCGAGCCGCTGCGCGCCGGCGCCGTGCTGCTCCTCGAGGACGGGTTCCGCTTCCTCTGCAGCGGGGACTGTCGCCGGCGCTACCTCGAGGGCGAGCGCGACCACGACGCCTCGCGCGAGCAGCTGCGCACGACGACCGCCCGCCGCCGGGCCGCGAAGCCGCCGGTGCGCCGCAAGCCCATCCCGACGCCGTCGCCCGATCACTCCGCGGCCTACGAGGCGCTCGCCGCCCCGCCCATCCCGCCGCCCTGGCTCGGCCTCGGGCTCGCCGCCGCCGCGGCGCTCCTCGCCGCCTTCGCCACCCACCCGATCGTCGCCTTCCTGGGCGCGCTCGCGGTGACCGGGGCGGCCGGCGCGGCGCTGGTGCGCGGGCTCGGCGCGCGCCGGGAGGTGGGCTGGCTCGGCTGGGCGCTGCCGCCGTCGGGCGCGGTGCTCGCCGCGGTCGCCGCGCTCGCCGCTCCGTCCGCCGACCCCTCCGCCGATCCTCGATTGCCCCTGGTCGGCGCCGCCGTCGCCGCGGCCGCGGTCGTGGTGCGCGCGTGGCTGGACGCCCGCTCGAGCCAGCCGATCACCCAGCTGGTGGGGGCGCTGTCCAGCAAGATGCCCAGCACGGTCCGCGTGCCGACCAAGCACGAGGAGTGGGCGGTCGTCGTCGAGTCCGAGGAGGTCATCGCGGGGCGGGTGCGCACCGGCCAGGAGGTCGTGGTCGGGGAGGGCGAGGTCGTCGCCGTCGACGGCGTCGTGCAGGCGGGCGAGGCGTTCGTGCTGCTCCACCCCGCGAGCCGGACCCCGGTCCGCCGCACCGCCGGCCAGCCGCTGATCGCGGGCGCCTTCGTCACCGAGGGCGAGGTCCGGGTGCTGGCCACCCGCGTCGGCGAGGACCGAGCACTGGTCCGCCCGCGCACCTTCGGCGACCTGGCCTCGGGGCGCGCGGCCGCGCTCACCCGGCTCGCCGCGCGGGTGGTGCGCTGGGGCGGGCTGGCGGCGCTGGTCGGCGCGGCCGGGAGCCTCCTGCTGGCCGCGGGCCTCGAGGGGCAGCTGGCGGCGGCGGCGGCGGTGCTGCTCGCCGCGCCGCTCATCGCGATCCGCCGCGCCTCCGACGCGCCCTACGTGGCCGCCGCCGCGACCGCGGCCGAGCGCGGCATCGTGTTCAGCAGCGCCCGCACCCTCGACCGGGCGGGCCGGGCCGCCGTCGGCGCGCTCTGCACCCACGGCACCATCACCGAGGGCGAGCCCGAGGTCGTCGAGGTCCACACCTTCGGCGACGAGCCCTGGAAGCCGCTGGTGGCGCTCGTGGCCGGCGCGGAGTCGGCCGCCGAGGGGCACCCCATCGCCGCGGCGGTGGCCCGCTTCTGCGAGCGCCGCGGCATCGAGCCGGCGTCGGTGCGGCGGGCGGACTTCAAGGCGGGGCGCGGGGTGACCGCGGTCGCGCCGAGCGGCGAGGCGCTGGTGGCCGGCAACCGGGCGCTCCTGCTCGAGGAGGGCGTCAGCGTCGCGGTCGCCGACGCCCACGCGAGCCGGGCCGAGGAGCGCGGGCACACGGTGGTGTTCGTCGGCCTCGACGGACGGGTGAAGGCGGTGATGAGCCTCCGGGACGAGGACCGCATCGGCGCCCGGGCCGCGGTGCAGCGCCTCATCGACCTCGGCATCGAGGTGGTGCTCGTCAGCGGCGACCACCGCGGCACCGTCGAGGCGCTCGCCAAGCCGCTCGACATCACGCACGTGAAGGCGGAGCTGCTCCCCGACGAGCAGGGCGCCGAGGTGCGCCGGCTGCGCGAGACCGGCGGCGTCGTCGCGGTGGTCGGCCGCCCCGTCGATCAGGCGGCGCTGGACGCGGCCGACGTCCCGGTGCTGCTCGGCTCGGCCGGGCTCCCGGAGAGCGATCGGGCGGTGGCGCTGACCAGCGACGACGTGCGCGACGCGGCCGCCGCGCTCTGGCTCGCCGCCGCCGCTCGCCGGGCCGCCTGGCGCGGCACCCTGGTCGCGGCCCTCGGCGGCGGCTTCCTCGTCCTGCTCGCGGCCATCGGCTTCGCGCAGCCCGCGGTCGCCGCGGTGCTCGCCCTCGGCGTCGACGCCTACGCGCTCCCCAGCGCCGCGCGCCTGCTCCGCCGCATCGAGCTCCGCCTCCCCGCCCGCGGGTGATCACTCCGTGACGTGCACGAAGCTGCCGGTCCGGCCGGGGCCGGCGCTCATGCCGTGCCAGCCGGGGGGCAGCGCGGGGTCGCTCCACTGGAAGATCCAGCGCGCGTCGGCCGGGGCGAGGTTCACGCAGCCGTGGCTCCGGACCCGGCCGAAGCGGTCGTGCCAAAACGCGGCGTGCAGGGCGTAGGAGCCCTCGAAGTACATCGTCCACGGCACGTCTTCGATGGAGTAGGCCTCGTCGCCCGCGTTCGGGTCGTCCATCGTCGTCGACACGTGCTTCGACTGGATGCGGAAGGTGCCGACCGGCGTCTCGTAGCCCTGCCGGCCGGTGGAGACGAGGGTCGCGAAGACCGGGCGGTCGCCCTCGTAGGCGACCAGCGTCTGCTCGGACAGATCCACGTGCACCCAGCGCGCGTCCTCGCCGATGCCGTCGGGCCGCGCGATCGGCTTGGCGACCCGCAGGGCGTCCTCGCGCACGATGCGCCCGCGGTCGTCCACCCGGTAGCGGCGGCGGGCCCGGGTGATGACCTCGTCGGTCAGCGGCATCGGCGTCAGGCGCTCGACCGGCTCCTCGAGCGAGAGCGCGCCGTCGGACGCGTCGCGGGAGAGCGAGCGGACGCCGCCGCGGTGCACGAAGCCGAGCGGGAGGCGCCAGCGGCCGCCGAGCACCACCCCGCGCATCGCCCCCGGGGAGGCCTCGATCACGGCGTCCGCCGGCACGTAGGCGCCGCGAATGGTGCGGTAGAAGCGCCGGCCGTCGAGCGTCTCGAGCCGGTCGATGCTCACGTAGAAGCCGCGCCGCATGCGCATGCGCAGGAACGAGGGCTGCTCGTCCGCGTCCGGGACGCCGGCGTCGACGGGCGCGGCGGCGGGCCGCGGGGGCGCCACCGCGGCCGGGTCGCCGTCGGTATCGGCCGAGGCGGTCAGCTCCGCCGGCTCCTCGTTCAGCGCGGTCGCGTCTCCGTCCAGGCCGGGGGGCGCCTCGAGATCGGGCTCGGGGGTCGGCTCCTCTTCCTGCTCGGCCGACGCGGCCTCACGCCGACGCTGCCGCTCGATCCACGCGCGGGCCTGCGCCTCCTCCTCGCGGCTCGGGAGCCGCCAGTACTGCGGGACGTCGTCGCGCGCGACCCAGGCGTAGGCGTAGGGGAGGGCGGCGTCGGCGATCGGCGCGACCGGCGAGGGCTCGAAGGTCTGCGGGCGCTCGCCGAGCGCGAAGCCGTTGCCGCGGCAGACGAAGCCGCCGCCGGGCACCCGGCTCCAGCCGCGATCGCAGCCCGGCCCGCGGAGCCCCGGCTGGGCGCGGAACTGGGCGCCGCGTCGCATGTAGCCCACGACGGGGCTGTCGCGGTCGGGGCGCGCGTGGACCTGGGCCAGGAAGTGGTAGGCGACGCCGTGCCACGGGTACTCGCGCTCGAACGCCTGCCGGGCCGCCTCCTCGCGGGCGCGCGCGGCGGCCTCCGGATCCGGCGCCGGCGCGGGCGGCGGGGCGGGCTCCGCTTCGACCTCCGCCTCGGCCTCCACCTCGACGTGGCGGGGCTCGGGCGCCTCCCGCTCCGGGGGCGGCGCGGCCTCGAAGGCCACCACCCGGGGCTCGGGCGTCAGCGTGATGGGGTCCGCCTCGGGCTCCCGGCAGCCGCCGAGGGAGAGCAGGAGGGAGAGACCCACGAACGTCTTGCGTCGCTTCGACATGACCCCGCCTCCCGATCGCACGGGGGGCGACGCCGCGTCCAAAAATCAGCGAACGAAGACGCGGTCGTCGTCGGGCCGGATGTCGAGGTGGAAGTGGTTCCGGTGACCCTCGTTGTAGTTCGGGGTCAGGATCGAGCTGAACCGACGCGACGCCGCGAGGTCACAGGCGATGCGCTGGAGGGCCGCCGCGCGCCAGTCGTCGGGGGCCGGCGCGTCGCACGTCGTGTGAGCCGGCGTCTCCTCGTAGTGGTCGTTGACGATCAGCTGCCCGCGGGGCGTGTCGAAGGCGTAGAGATCGAGCGCCATGCCCATGCGGTGGAAGCTCTGCCGCGGGCGGGTCCGATGGGAGCTGAGCACCACCACGTGGCGCACCCGCTGGCGCTTCACCACCCGGGCCAGGAGCGGCAGCCGGGCCGCCATCTCGCAGCTCACGATCACCGCGTCGTCGTCCCGGTAGGTGGAGAAGCGCACGCCGTCGACCGCGCCGGTGAGCTCGACCGGGGTCGGCGTGGGGGTGTGCAGATCTTCGGTCACCCGGCGGTAGGGCACCTCGTCCTCGTCCAGCGCCGCGAGGCAGTCGGCCTCCGGGCGGATCCGCCAGAGGGCGCGGCGCGAGGTGTGCCAGACGCCGCCCGGGATGATCGCGCGGTAGTTGTAGAAGGTCGGCACCAGCCGGGCGACGAGGCGGGCGATGGGCCCGTTCGGGTCGTCGCGGGGCGCGAGGAAGCGGCGCGGCCGGGGCGGATCGCTGGGCGCCTCGCCGGGCGGGAGCTGGGGCGCGGGGTCCTGCTCGAAGAGCGCGGGCGGGAGGATGAAGTCGGGGGGCGCGCCGACCCGGACCGCGAGGCGTCGCATCTCCTCCGCCGTCACCCCCTCGGGCAGCTCCGGCGCCTCGGTCGGCTCGATCGTCGCCGCCGCGCCCTCCTCGGGCTCCGGCGCGGGGAGCCGCCAGAAGCGGTCGAAGTAGCCGGCCGCGAGCTGCCGGTTGCGGTTCGCTATCAGCCGCGGGCGGCTCGCGGTGGTGCGCCGATCGTAGACCACGTAGTCGGGCAGGAAGTCCGGGAGGTTCCGGGTG
The DNA here is from genome assembly GCA_036149055.1 of Myxococcota bacterium. GTDB lineage: Bacteria > Myxococcota_A > Polyangia > Polyangiales > Sandaracinaceae > JAVJQK01. The sequence goes on from JAYZQJ010000257.1 coordinate 19,056, forward strand.
CGCGCGACCGCGTCGGCGGTGACTCCGGTGTGGACCAGGACGTAGCGCTCCGGCGCCTCGGGGTTCGGGTAGATGAAGCGCACGCCGACGTCCCGGCCCTGGAAGCGCTCGCCGCTCGAGAGCACCACCGCGCCGTCCTCCACCCGGATCGGCAGCGAGCCCTGCACGCGGTCGAGCACCGCGTTCTGCCCGGGCGCGCCGTAGAGCGCGAGGTGGGAGCGCTTCATCAGCTCGGGCGTCACCTCGGTGTCCGGGATCACGCGCTGGTTCAGGTACCAGACGCCCATCGGCCAGCCGTTGGCGCCGCGCTCCGCGGTCCGCCGCAGCTCGGCGGTCGCCGCGTCGTCCTGGGTCCCGTACACGTGCACGATCTCGTCGTGGTAGGCGTCGGTGATCGGCCCACTCAGGCCCGGCACCTTCTCCAGCCCCTCCGCGCGCGGGAGGAAGCCGAGGGTCCAGCCGCCCTCCGCGTCGCGCGCCGCGTGCACCACGTGCCCGAGGTGGGCGCGGGGGCCGCGGTAGATCTCGGCGCCGTCGATCGCGATGCGCGTCTCCCCCGAGGCGCCGACCGGCGCGTCCCGGAGGTCGAGCGACAGCTCGATCACGTTGTCGGTCTCGGCCTCGATCGCGCCGTCGCGCGCGGTGGCCCGGACCCGGGCCAGCTCCGGGTAGCGCTCGATGCGGGTGACGGTGACCCAGTGCTGCCGGTTCGCGCGGTAGTCCCCGGTCACCACCCGCACCTCGGCCGGGCGGGGGTCGCGCACCAGCTCCGCGAGCTCCGGGTAGATCCGACCGTGCCGGTGCACGAGGTAGAGCAGGTCGTGCCCGTGCTCGTACCAGCGCACGTTCGGCTCGAGCTCGAGGCCCCGCATGTGCTGCTCCATCTCGCGCACGAAGGCCGGCCGCATCGGGCCCGGGTCCTGGGTGCCGTGATAGAAGCGGAAGTCGGTGTCGACCGAGTTCTCGACCAGGTGCATCGCGCTGTAGCGGTGCAGGGCGGTCTCCTCGACGTCGCTCGGCCGGCCGCCGGCGTACTGCACCCAGCTCGGCGCGCCGGCCATCGCCTGCACGTGGCTGAAGCGCCACGCGTGCCGCATGCCGATCGAGTAGGCGCCCATGCCCCCGTTGCTCAGCCCGCCGAGCACCACGCGGTTCGGGTCGACGTTGTAGTGCCGCTGCACGTCCTCGAGCACCTCGAGCACGTCCTGCTCCCCCATCCAGCGCCAGATGAGCTGCCCGACGCCGTCGGGGGCGACGACGATCCAGTCGGGCGACCAGCGGGGCGTGAAGTCGTTCCAGAGGTACTGGTTGTAGTGCTCCCAGTCCATGTTGTTCCCCAGCACCACGCCGAGGAAGAGGTTCCCGTTGGAGGAGCCGCCGTGGAGCATCAGGATCAGCGGGTAGGCGCGGCTCGGGTCGTAGTCCGGCGGGACGTAGACGGCGTAGCCCTGCGGGAGCGGGCTGAAGCTGGCGTCGTATCCGCGGTTGACGATCTCCCCGCGCGCCGCCGGGTAGGGATCCCGGCCGGCCTCGATCTCGTCGAGGTAGCGGGCCGCCCGCCGCCGCCAGGCCTCGCTCTGCTCGGGGAAGCGCCGCTCGATGCGGTCGGCCACCTGCAGCAGGTAGCGGATGGAGGTGAGGGTGCCGGCGGGCACGCCGTCCGGCCGGTTGGCCTCCAGCCGATCGAGGCGCGCCCCCGGCGCGGCGGGGGCCTGGGCGGCCAGCGCGGCGGGCGTCAGCGCGAGGAGGAGGGCGGCGAGCGAGAGGAATCGGGGCATCGTCGTCGGGCCCAATTCTGATGCATCGGGGGGACTTTCGCCCGTTTTCGATCGGTCGCGTTGTAGTCTACGTGCGCGCTGCTATCCCTAGCGCGCGCCGCGGCCACTGGGGGCAATGCGGGGACCAACGAGGACAGGCTAGGATGGCCAGACCGGGGCTCCTTCGACCCCACAGCTCGCAGCTCACGCTCCTGCAGCGGCTGTTCGACGCCGGGTGGATCGCGCTCACCCACACCCTCGCGTATTACTTCCACCCGGACGCCCACTGGGTGACCGACCAGACGGTCGCCACCGGCGGCGCGGTCCTCATCTTCTACATCACGGGGGAGATCGCGGGGCTGTACCAGGCGTGGCGCGGCGTGCCGCTCGGCCGTCAGATCGCCCGCATCTGGGTGGCGTGGCTGCCGGTGGTGATGGTCCTGCTCGCCTCGGCCTTCCTGCTGAAGACGACCGAGCGCTTCAGCCGCGTCGCGTCCGGCGGCTGGCTCCTGCTCGCGCCGATCGCGATCACCGTCTGGCGCACCCTGGTGCGCATGTTCCTCCGCCACCTCCGGGCGAAGGGGAAGAACCTGCGCACGGCCGCGGTCTGCGGGGCGACCGAGATCGGGATCGAGCTCGCCAACCGCATCCTCAGCTCGCCCCACCTCGGCATCAAGCTCGTCGGCTTCTACGACGACCGCACGCCCGAGCGCACCGAGCGGGTGAGCATGAGCTTCGGCGGCGTGGTCGGGAAGTTCGACGAGCTGGTCGAGCGGGCGAAGGCGGGCGACGTCGACCTCGTCTACATTGCGCTCCCGCTCAAGGCGGAGCCCCGGGTCAACGACCTCCTGCGCAAGCTCGCCGACACGACCGCGAGCGTCTACATCGTCCCCGACTTCTTCGTCTTCGATCTCCTGCACGGCCGCTGGAGCGCGCTCGGCGACGTCCCGGTCATCAGCATCTTCGAGACCCCGTTCTACGGCGTCGACGGCTGGCTGAAGCGCATCGAGGACATGGTGCTCGGCACGATCTTCCTCACCGTGGCCGCGCCGCTGATGGCGGTGATCGCGGTGGCGATCAAGCTCAACAGCAAGGGCCCGGTCTTCTTCAAGCAGCGCCGCTACGGGCTCGACGGAGAGACGATCGAGGTCTTCAAGTTCCGATCGATGACGGTGGCCGAGGACGGCGCCGACGTGAAGCAGGCCAAGAAGAACGACCAGCGCGTCACCGCGGTCGGCAAGATCCTGCGGCGCACCTCGCTCGACGAGATCCCGCAGCTCATCCACGTGGTGACCGGCTCGATGTCCCTCGTCGGCCCGCGCCCCCACGCGGTCGCGCACAACGAGCTCTACCGCAAGAAGATCGCCGGCTACATGCTGCGCCACAAGGTGAAGCCGGGCCTGACCGGCTGGGCTCAGGTCAACGGCTGGCGCGGCGAGACCGACGAGCTGTGGAAGATGGAGAAGCGGATCGAGCACGACCTCGAGTACATCCGCCGCTGGGGCGTGGTGTTCGACCTCAAGATCATCTTCCTCACGGTCTGGGGCGTGCTCTTCGGCGGTAAGGTCCGTCAGAACGCGTATTGAATCTTGCTGGGAGGGGCTTTCAGCCCCTCCCCCCCGCTGCGCCGTCAGACCTGTCTCCGCTCCGGGTGCTCCGCACCCTCCGCAGAGACAGGTCAGCCGGCTCCGCGGGGCCCCCCCACCCAATTCCGCGCGCCTGCGGCGCGCGAGTCCCGCGCTCCGCGCGTGAGCCACGCGGCTCGCGCGCGCGCGGCGCGCGAGCTGGCCGCCCGCTGCCGCGGGATCGAAGACGGGAGGTGGCGCGTGCGGCGACTTCGCTTCGCTCGTCGCCTTCCGTGTTCGTCGGATGGTGGCGACTTCGCTTCGCTCGTCGCCCTCGGGTGGCCCGTTGGGCGGTGGCGACTTCGCTTCGCTCGTCGCCCTCGGTGGTTCGTTGGGGGGGCGACTTCGCTTCGCTCGTCGCCCTCGGAGTCGGCTTCGGACCGGTCTCGGACACGGACTCGGATTCGGTCTCGGATTCGGTCTCGGACTCGGTCTCGGACTCGGTCTCGGTCTCGGTCTCGGTCTCGGATTCGGTCTCGGATTCGGTCTCGGTCTCGGTCTCGGTCTCGGAGTCTGGGACTCGGTCTCGGCGAGGGGCTCAGCGTCGACGGCGTCGGGTGATCAGGAAGGCTCCGGCGGCGGCCAGGATCAGCCAGCTGAGCGCGGTGCCGGGGGTCACCCGGAAGGCGGAGCAGCCTCCGCCTCCTCCGCCCGCGTCGGCCACGCCGCTCGCGGCGCCGTCCGCGCCCATCGATCGGCAGGTTTCGTCGGCGCTCATCGTTCCTCCCTCCCGCTGACGCACCACCGTGCCGTCGGGGAGCTCGATCCGAATGGGGGCGGTGGCGGCGAAGTACTCTTGCTCGCCGCACTCCGTGACCCGCCGGGCGGTGCGGACCTGGGGCACGTCGGGGAGGCCGTCGTCGAGGGCGAAGACGGGGTCGACGGTCATGTCCTCGGGGCGCATCGAGGTGCTCAGGCGGGTGGTGTAGGCGTGGCGGCTGACGAGGGCCTGCGCCTCGGCGCGGGGGGCCCGGATCTCGTCCTCGAGCGCGGCGGCGAGGCCCGCGGGGTCGAAGCGGGTCGGCTCGCCGCACCCGCGCCCGCGGGCGAGGCAGTTGAGGTAGGTCTGCGCGTCCTGGCCGGGCGGGGGCTCGATGAAGCGGGCGAGCAGCTCGAGCAGGAGCGCGTCGGCCGGGTAGCCGCGGGCCTGGATCTCCTGGACCACCCGGGCGGCGTCGAGCTCCTCGGCGAGGTCGGCGACGTCGGGCAGGGTCAGGTCGAGCGTTGGCGTCGCGCCGGCGTAGTCGGTCGCGAAGGCGCGGCCGCCGAGCTCCTCCACGCGCTGGCGCACCGCGCCGTCCCAGGTCTGGCGGCCGATGAAGAGGTCGAGGTCGAGCGACACGTCGGCCGCGGAGTAGTTGATCGAGCGCGCCGGGCGGTCGGCGAGGTGGAAGAGCGCGATGGGGAGGTTCGGGTCGGACGCGATCGGGGTGAGCCGGATCGGCAGGCAGGCCTCGTCGGTGGCCATGCGCATCACGACCGGGCGGATCACCGAGCTGTTGCGGTTCGCGTTCAGGCGGAGGGCGACGAAGACGAAGCCCTGGTCGGCGTAGGGCGCGAGCAGCTCGCCGCTCGCGTCCGGCACGTCGTAGCCGTTCATCTGGAGCCACTCGATGACCTCGGGGGCGCTCGAGGCGCCGAGCACCACGGTGTCGTAGGGGCCGACCACGCTCTCCGAGTAGACGGTCACCCCGCGACCGGCGTCTCCGAACGCGGCGGCGCCCGCGTCGCCGGCGAACCCCGGGTCGGGCGCGGGGCTGGCGTGGGCGCCGCAGCCCAGGCTGCAGCCGGGGCCCGGCCACGAGCAGCTGAGCGGGGCGCACTCGCCTTCGGTCTCGTTCACGGTCTGGAACCGCGGCTCGGTGCGCTGCAGGAGCTGCTGGAAGAGCGCGTCGGGGCCGACCGCGATCTCGTCGGGCGGCACCGGGACGGGCAGGATCCAGGCGAAGTCCTCGTCGCGACCCGAGTAGCTGATCTGCACGGCCATGGTGAGCGATCCGTCGGGCTCGTAGCCGTAGACCACCGTCTCCCGGGCCTGGTTGATCGGCGAGGACGAGCAGAAGAAGCCCCCGCAGGCGAACGCGCGCGGCGTGGGCAAGGCCGCGAGAACGAAGAGGAAAGCGACGAGGGGTCTCTGCATGGAGAGGACGGAGAGCACCCCTCGTGCCAACGCCGCGCCCTGGGGATCTGGCCAGCGCGCCTCGTGCCGCACCGTGCCGTCCGCACCGACCTCGCGCCAGGCCGTCGCGCCGTTGTCGCTGCATCAATACGCGCCCGCCGCTTGCATCGATCCGGCCTTGCCGTACAACGACCTCCACTCGTGGGGACGGGTCCGGGGGCATTGAGCGAGGAACGATGAGTCACCCCAGTTCAGGTCACGCGCCGAAGAGCTCGCTCGGGATCGACCTGGGGACGACCCACACCGTGGTCGCTCACCGCGCCGAGGTGCTGCGCGTCAGCCGCGAGCCCGGGCGAGAGACGCTGCTCCCCTCCGTGGTGGCCTACCCGCCGACCGGCGAGACCCTCGTGGGCTGGCCGGCGCGGAACCGGCGCGCCATCGACCCGCGCCACACCCTGGCCTCGACCAAGCGCCTGATCGGGGCGGCCTGGGAGAGCTACCGCGCCAAGCGCTTCGCCGAGCGCCACCCCTACGAGCTGATCGAGCGCGAGGGCGCCGCGGCGCTGCGCACCCGCCAGGGCGTGGTCTCGCCGTCGCAGGTGGCGGCCGCCGTGCTCGGCGAGGCCTGCGGGGTCGCGGAGTGCGAGCCCTCGACCCACGCGGCCGTGATCTCGGTGCCCGCCGGCTTCGAAGCGGACGAGCGCGCGGCGACGCTGGACGCGGCGCGAAAGGTCGGCTTCCCGCAGGCCCGCCTGATCGAGGAGCCGGTCGCCACCGCGGTGGCCTACCTCGAGCGCTCGAACCTCCGCTACGCCGTCATCTACGACCTCGGCGGCGGCACCTTCGACCTCGCGGTGGTGGACTGCACCCGGCACCCCTTCCGCGTCGTCGGTCACGGCGGCGACCCCTACCTCGGCGGCGACGACGTCGACCGCATCTTCGCGACCCGGGTGGCCGAGCGCATCCTGCGCTCCGAGCGCTGGGACGTCGCGAGCGACCCGGAGACCTTCGCGCGGCTGACGGTGCACGCGGAGGCGGCGAAGGTCGCCCTCGGCGACACGGCGGCGGTGCAGGTCGCGCTCGACGAGATCGACGAGGCGGCGCCGAGCGCGGCCCCGGTCACCTTCCAGCGCGCCGACCTCGTCGGCATCACCACCGACATCGTGCGCCGCACCTTCGTGGTCTGCGACCACGTGCTCTCGGACGCCGGCCTCCGCACCCGCGACATCGACGCGGTGTTCCTGGCCGGCGGCTCCACGTCGCTCCCCGGGCTGCGGGAGATGGTGGGCGAGTACTTCGGCAAGCGCGCCCGCTTCGATCTCGACCCGATGCACGTCGTCGCCCGCGGCGCGAGCCTCGCCGCCCTCCGGCCGGATCTGCACCGCCTGCTCGAGGCGGACGGCTACGCGGCCTGAGCCCCGGCCGGTCGTAGCGCTCGAGCGAGCGGCTGTGGTCTAATGTGCGCACGCTCGCTCCCGCGGCCGATCCGGCCCGGGGGCAGCGTCGTAAGGGGCCCCGTGAACGCGGATGTGACGATGCGGGACGCCCTCGCGGTGGCGAGGGTCGAGGAGCTCCGGGGCGTCGGCCCCGACGGAGCCTGCTACGTCACCGACGTCGACGGGCGCCCGGCCGAGGTGTGGCGGCTCGAGCCAGAGGCGCTCGACGCCGAGGCGCGGCGGCGGCTCTCCGCGCTGCGCGGGCTCGACCACCCGGGGCTGCTCGGGCTGCTGGAGCTGTCCCTCGACGAGCCGCGGCCGAGCCTCACCCGGGAGCCGGGGCGGTGGCGCTGGGAGGAGCTCGCCAGCTGGACCGGCGACGCGGGCGCGCTGCGGGCCGGGCTCGCGCGGCTGGCCGGCGGGCTCGCGGCCGCGCACAAGCTCGACGTGGTGCACGGGGCGCTGGGGCCGTCGTGTCTCGTGGTCGGCGAGGACGGAGCGCCCCGGCTCGATCTGAGCGGGCTGCGGGTTCGACCGGGGCAGCCGCCCGAGGTCGCGCCCGAGCTCTCCCGGGGCGGGCGCGCGAGCGCGGCGGCGGACGTGTGGGCGCTCGGGCGTCTGCTGGCGTCCCTCCCCGCGGCGCGCGAGGTCGAGCTCGTCGCCCGCATGTGCGACCCCGACCCGGAGCGGCGCCCGCGGGCGGAGCACGTCGCGGAGGCGCTCGGCGCGGCGCCGAAGCCCAAGCTCGCGGCGGTCGGGGAGGGCGACGCGGCCCGCTTCGGCATCCCGGACCGCCTCGGCGCGTACGCGCTCCAGGAGCAGATCGGGGCCGGCGGCATGGGGCGGGTCTTCCGCGCCCTCGACGTGGCCAGCGGGGGCGACGTCGCGCTCAAGGTGCTGCTCTCCAACTGGGCCAAGGACCCGGAGCTGGTCGCGCGCTTCCGCCGCGAGGCGCGGGTGCTCGCGCAGGTGCAGAGCCCCTACGTGGCCCGGTTCGTCGCCGCCAACGAGGACGCGGGCTTCCACTACCTGGTGATGGAGCTGGTCGGCGGGCGCTCGGCGGAGGCGCTGCTCAAGGAGCGGCGGCGGCTCGACGTCGACCTCGCCCTCGGGGTCGTCTGCGACGTGGCCCGCGCGGTCGGAGAGATGCACGCCCTCGACCTCGTGCACCGGGACATCAAGCCGGCCAACATCCTGGTCGACGAGTCCGGGGCCGAGCCGGTGGTGAAGCTCTGCGACTTCGGCATCGCGCGCGCCATCTCCCCCGAGCCCGAGCAGCAGCTCACCCAGGCCGGGGCGCCCGGCACGCCGTCCTACATGTCGCCGGAGCAGGTCGAGGGGCGCACGGTGGACGCGCGCACGGACGTCTACGCGCTCGGCGCCACGCTCTACTGCCTGCTCGCGGGCCGGCCGCCCTTCATCGGCACCGCGCACCTCGTGATGATCTCGCACCTGAGCGAGGATCCGGCGCCGCTCCGTGACCACGACCCTTCCATCCCGCAGGGCATCTCGGACGTGGTGATGCGCTGCCTCGCGAAGTCGCCGGACGAGCGCTTCCCGGACGCGACCGCGCTGCACGAGGCGCTCCACGCGGCGTGGCGAGGCGCGACCGAGCAGACCCTGGCGCTGCCCCAGACCCACGGGCTCGAGGGCAAGCCCCGGGTCTACGACTTCGCCTGGACGCTGCGCGCCGACCCGGAGGAGCTCTGGCCGCACGTCAGCAACACCGAGCGGCTCAACCGCGCCGCCGGGCTCGACGACGTGGAGTGGTCGCACGGCCCCGGCGAAGGCTACGTGCAGACCGAGGGCAGCTTCCGCGCGGCGGGCATGGAGCTGCGCTGGAAGGAGAACCCCTTCGAGTGGGTCGCGCCGCGGCGGCTCGGGGTGGTGCGCGAGTACGTCGCCGGGCCCTTCGAGTGGCTCCGGAGCACGGTGGAGATGATCCCGCGGCCCGAGGGTGGCACCGAGCTGCGGCACAAGATCGAGATCCGGCCGCGCGGCATCCTCGGGATCGCGGCGGCCACCGTCGAGGTCGGCATGCGGCTCCGGCGCGGGCTCGAGCGGGTCTACCGCCGCATCGACACCGCCTGCATGACCGCCCGCGAGAGCGCGCGGCCGGGATCGATCCGTCCGGTCGATCCCTTCGAGCCGCCCGAGCGGGCGACCGAGCGGCTCCGGGAGCGGGTCGACGGGCTGCTCGAGCGGGTGGTGGAGCGGGGCGGCGATCCGCACGTGGCGGAGGCGCTCGGCAGCTTCGTGTGCACGGCGCCGTCGCAGCGCCTCGGGCGGCTCCGGCCGCGGGCCTGGGCGCGCGAGAACGGCTTCGAGGAGTCGCTCGTGGTCGACACGCTGCTGCTCGCGGCGGCCGAGGGCGTGCTCGAGGTCATGTGGGACATCCTCTGCCCGAGCTGCCGCATCCCGAGCGGCATCGAGGAGTCGCTGCGGGCCCTCGGGGAGCACGGCCGCTGCGAGGTCTGCGACCTCGACTTCGACCTCGACATGGCGCGCTCGGTGGAGCTGGTGTTCCGGGCGCACCCGGCCATCCGGCCCGCGGACGTCGGCGTCTACTGCATCGGCGGGCCGGCCCACTCGCCGCACGTCGTCGCGCAGGTCCGCCTCGTGCCGGGCGAGCGGTTCGCGCTCTCCCTGGAGCTGGCGCCCGGCCGGTTCCAGGTGACGGGCCGCGGGCTGCCGCAGCGCTGGTCGTTCACCGTCGACCCGCGCGCGGCCTTCGAGCGGTGGGACCTGCCGCTCCGCGCCGGCGCCTCGCCGGACGTGCCGCGCAGCCTCCGCCCCGGCGACGTGCAGATCTTCTTGACCAACGATCTCGACCACGAGGTCGTGGTGCGCCTCGAGCGCGCGACCCTGCGAGACGACGCGGTCACCGCCGCCGACGCGGCCGCCTCCGCGCTCTTCCGGCAGCTCTTCCCGGACCAGGTGCTCGCGCCCGACCGGCTCGTCGCGATCGCCGACGTCGCGCTCCTCTTCGCGCGGGTGTCCGACGCCCTCGATCGCTTCGAGCGCGAGGAGACCGAGGTGCACCGCGAGCTGGTGGCGCTCTCGAGCGAGGTCGAGCAGGCCGCGCACCTCGAGGGGGGCGCGCTGGTGAAGCTACACGGCGACGGAGTGATGGCGGTCTTCTCGGACCGCGTGGCCGCGGTGCGCGCGGCGCTGCGGATCGCCCGGCCCGACGCCACCGTCGGCCTCGGCCTCCACGCCGGCCCGGCGCGTATGACCTCGATCGGCGGCCAGCTCGACTACTTCGGCAAGACCCTGCACCTCGCCGAGCACATCAGCCGCGCGGCTCACGCGGGGGAGCTGGTGGTGAGCGACGCCCTGCTCGAGGACCCGCGCATGTCCCCGCTCCTCGGCGCGCAGCTCGAGGCGCGTGGGTATCTCCGGGTCGGTAGCCTGCTCGCCGGTCGGCTCGCCGCGCGCTGAGGGCGCTGCTTCTTGCTGGAGGGTTTGGTGCAAACCCTCCCCCCATTGGGCGAAGCGCCAATGGGGCCCCCCTCCCGACTCCGTCGGGGCCTCGCGCGCTTCGCGCGCTGGCCCCGCGACCCCAGCGACGGGGCGCTGGGGGCCCTGCGGCTCGCGCTCGCGCTGCGCGCTCGCTGGCCG
>JAYZQJ010000258.1:0-40323 GCA_036149055.1 Myxococcota bacterium
CGCGCTACCGCGCGAGCTGGCCGCCCGCTGCCGCGGGATCGAACCTCGCCCGGTGCCGCGGATTCGAACGTCGTCGGGTGCCGCGGGGATCGAACCGGCGGGTTGGCGCGTGCGGCGACTTCGCTTCGCTCGCCTGCCGTCGTTGGTGCGGGGTGGCGGGCCCGAGCGATCTCGCGCGGTCAGAACGGGACGCCGATGTGGGCGTAGAAGGCGTCGATGCCGCCTTCCATGAGGCCGCGGGCGTAGCCGACGCGGAGGGTGAAGGGGAGGACGTAGCCGATGGTGAAGTCGAGCAGGAGCTCGCCGCCGACGCCGACCCGGAAGGTGGAGAGGTCGAGCTGGCCGCGGAAGGCGTCGCCGCCGTCGGCGAAGACGGACGCGTGCAGCCGGTTCAGGTAGACCGGGAGCGTCGCGACGCCGCGGTTGATGCGCCAGATCGGGAAGCGGTACTCGAGCTGTAGCAAGTGGTACTGCGTCCCGGCGCGGTCGAAGGCCGGGTAGCCGCGCAGAGCGACGCCGCCGAGGATGAGGCCGTTGACGAGCCCGTCGACGGGGCTGACGTCGGGGAAGCCGCCGAGCGAGAAGGTGCCGCGGCGGTCCATGTCGCCGCCGCTGATGCCGCCGGTGTAGCTCGCGGCGAGCACGTGGTGCTGGAGCCACGGCATCGGGAGAAAGCGCTGGGCGAACCAGGTGAGCTGCACGACCTCGAACTGGCTGCCGATCGCCGGGTGGCTGACCGAGAGGGTGAAGCCGATGGCCTGGCCGTTCGACGCGCTGATGTCGTAGGTGTAGCGCTCGACGTCGGAGTAGCTCCAGCCGAGCCGCACCTCGGAGCGCAGGCCGAGCTCCGGGAAGCGGGGCGGAGGGTCGTTCGGGTCGAGCTGTCCGCGGAAGGCCTCCGCGTTGTCGAGCCAGGTGCCGCGCCAGGAGAGGGAGACGCTCTGGCTGCGGAAGACGCGCGGGAGGCGATAGCTCACCCCCACGTCTCCGCCCCACGCCTCCTCCAGCCACGGCGTGTTCTCGCCGCCGACGATGAGGCCGCGCCGCGGCGCCACCCGCCGGAAGAGGCCGAAACCGACGCGCAGCGGCAGGCGCTGGTAGTCGTAGTTGAGGGTGACGTTGTGGGCCCACGGGCGCTCGAAACCCTGCGTCGCCCGCAGGCTCCAGCGGTGGAAGCCCGCCATGTCCTCGCCCGACACCGTGACGCCGAGCGCCGAGCCGAACCCGTCGTTCGTGAGATCGAGCAGGTAGGCGCGCGGCCAGATCGTCTCGAGCGGCTGGTAGTCGCGGCTCGGCCCGTTCCAGATGGCGTCGTCGATCACCGGAGGCGGCCGGGTGTCGATGTACGCGGGCGCGGGCCGCGAGCGCGCCTCGCGCAGGTCGAGGTGGAACAGGTCGAAGCCGTAAGACGTGTAGCCGACGTAGACGAGCTGCTGGCCGTCGGGGGAGATCGCGGGCTGGTAGGCGCCCGACACCACGTTCGTCACCTGGCGGAGCGCGCCGCTGGTCAAGCGATAGGCGTAGATGTTGGCGATGCCCGTGCGGTCGGAGCTGAAGTACAGCGTGTCGCCGTCCGGGCTCCAGATGGGAGAGCCGTCTTGCGCTCGGTCGTGCATGAGCGGGGTGACGCGCCCGGTCTCCACGTCCACGAGGTGGATGTCCCGGTAGCCGCCGGGCTGCCAGCGCGAGAGCGCCACCGTGCGGCCGTCCGGGGAGAAGCGGGGGTTGAACACCTGCTCGAAGCGCTCGCTCGGCACGAGCACCCGCGCGGTGCCCTCGACGTCGCGCAGCTCCGCGATCATCAGCGTCGTCGTGCCCGCCTCGTTGGTGGTGAACACCACCCGTCGACCGTCGGGCGAGATGTCCGGCTCCCTCGCGCGCATGCCCACCGTCAGGCGGTCGACGCGGCCGGTCTCGAGGTCGCGCCGGAACAGATCGTGGAAGTTGTAGATGTCGCGGTAGGGCGCGGTCAGGGAGTAGACGACGTAGCGTCCGCTCGGGTGCAGGTCGTAGCCGTCGTCGCCGTTGACCCGCGCGATCTCGGACTGCGCGTCCGGCGACCCGAGCGCGAAGCGACGGATCTCCGGTCGGCTGCGGTTGTCGGCGCGCCAGTAGAGGACGCGGCCCTCGCGGTCGAAGCGCGGGAGGCGCGCGACCTCGCCGTGGAACGTGATCCGCTCGCCCTCGACTCGGCCGGCCGCGATCACCGCGTCGCGCTGCGCCTCGTAGTGCGCGATCCGCTCGGCGCGGAAGTCCTCGTAGAGCTCGGTCCAGCCGCGCCCGGTGACCCGCCGCGTCACCCGGTTGATGCCCCAGGGCAGCACCTCGTCGCCGTAGTGGCGCGCGATCTCGGCGATGGCGGAGGAGCCGTGACGCTCGGCGACGTAGCGCACGAAGTGCGAGCCGTAGAGGTACCAGACGTTCCCGTGCGGCCAGCGGTCGGCGATGTTCGAGACCTGATCGAGGTCGAAGAAGCGATCCTCGAGCGCGTCCATGCGCAGGTACATGTCGAACATCGTCGAGCGCAGCCGCCCGCCGCTGGTGCGCTCCGACTCCTGCCACGTGGCGACGCCCTCCAGGATCCATCGCGGCTGCACCTGGTTCGGCGAGTAGACCTTGCCGAGCAGGATGTTGATGAAGGACGCGATCCCGCTCCACTGGTCGAGGTGCACGATGTGGGTGTGCTCGTGCGTGACCAGCAGGTTGAGCCAGTCGTCGTAGTCACCGAGGGGCGACATCGACGAGGGCGCGGTGGCGAAGAGCCGGATCTCGTTGCGGGGGAGGGCGGTCGCCGATCCGTTGGAGCTGTCCGTGTTGTCGGTGAGCACGATCTGCGTGCGCCGGTTCGCGGTGTAGCCCATCACCTCGCTGAGGGTCGCGTGCGCCCGCTCGGCCACCACCGCGACCCGCCGGGCGAGGACCCCGAGCGGCACGTGGTAGTGCACGGTGAAGTTCGGCGTATCGATCGTGCGCCAGTCGAGCGTGGGGTCGCGTACCTGCGCGTCGGCGCGCGCGACCCCGAGGAGGGTCACGAGCGACAGGACGGCGGCGACGCGTCGGCGCAGCACGGGAGGCTCGCCACGGTCGTCGGGAACCCGGCCGAGGTCAAGCCATGGACGAAGCTTGCGTTTCCCTGGGGTTCACGGCACTGTGATCGCGTGTGAGCCGCGCTTTTGGCGCGCTTCTTGACCCCAGCTTAGGCAGGTTCGTACTCTCTCCATTCGGGGGAGTACCCCGGATGACCTCGATGGAGCCGTCGGTCCCCAAGATGACCCCTCCGCCGCCTTCGCGGCCGGCCAAGCAGTACGCGCTGCGGTTCATCTCCGGCAAGTACCAGGGAGGGGAATTCCCCCTCCCCGCGTCGAAGGAGATCGTGGTCGGCCGGTCGAGCGAGCTCGACATGGTCCTCGTCGAGGACATGGTCTCGCGCCGCCACGCGAAGATCACCGTGACGGGCGATCAGATCTTCATCCAGGATCTGGGCTCGACCAACGGCACCTTCGTCAACGGCGAGAAGATCAAGCGGGCGCGCCTCCAGGAGGGCGACCGGATCCTCATCGGCACGAGCATCATCAAGCTCGTCGCCGTCGACTCGAGCAACGTCTCGGACGCCGGCGCCAAGAGCAACCTCGAGGACGTGGCCGCCGGCCGGCGCACCTCGCAGGTCCGGACGATGAGCGGCTCGATCGCCGAGATCCCGCTCCCCGACCTGATGCAGCTGTTCAGCGCCAGCAAGAAGAGCGGGACCCTGGTGGTCCGGACCGACCAGGACGTCGGCAAGCTCTTCTTCGACGGCGGCTCGGTCGTCTACGCCACGGTGAACGACAACTTCGACGTCTCGCCGCTCAAGAGCCTCTACCGCATCCTCACCTGGGAGGACGGCACCTTCGACATGGAGCCCCCGGAGGAGCGCGAGTTCCTCGAGCCCATCTCGATGAGCACCGAGGGCATCCTCATGGAGGCGATGCGGCAGATCGACGAGATCCGCCGCCTGGGGCCGGACATGCCCCCGATGCACGCCACCATCTCGCTGGCGATGCCGATGATCCCGCCGCTCCGCGACCTGACGCCGGAGGAGCTGGACGTGCTCCAGCTCGCCTACAACTACGGTCACACCGAGACCATCCTCAACAAGAGCCTCGCGAGCGACCTGGATACGAGCCAGATCCTCATCAAGCTCTTGAAGAGCGGCTACCTCCGCGTCGAATAGGGCCCTAGGTACCCGACATGACGGACCCCATGCCCGAGCGGGTGGGGCGCCTCGCGTTCGCGGGTGAGCCCTTTCGCGTGTCCCGCGGCGTCGACGAGGTGGTCGGCGAGCGCCGCTACCCCGGCTCGATCGCGGTGCTGATCGGCCTGCTCGGGCTGCTGCTCCTCCTCTTCGCCATCCGCGTCCGCTCCGGCCCGGCCATCGGCAGCGTCAGCATGGCCCTCATCGCGCTCTCCTGGCTCGTGTGGCGGGCCCGTAAGCCGCGTCGCAGCGGAGAGGAGACGCTGACCGTCGGAAGCGACCAGCTCACCGTGACCGGCCCCACCCGCGAGGCGGTGGTCGACCTCGCCGACGTGACCGACATCGGCACCGGCAGCGACGGCTCGCTCCGCACCGTCTGGGCCCGCACCGAGACCGACCGCGTGCTCCTCTTCGACGCCCTCACCGAAGAGGAAGCCGAAGCCCTCCGCGCCGAGCTTCGCGCCCGCGTCCTCTCCTGAGCCCCACTCCGGCGCTTCGTGGGCTTCGGGTGGCTCTCGCAAAGGCGCGAAGCCGCCAAGATGGTTGGGGGCGACGGGACGGCGACTGGCCGCCCGCTGCTAGGTCGCTCGTGAGCGGGCGCTTCTTGGGCTTCAGGTGGCTCTCGCAAAGGCGCGAAGCCGCCAAGATCGTTGGGGGCGACGGGACGGCGACTGGCCACGGCTGGTCGGTCGCTCCGGGGTCGGGCGCTTCTCGGGCTTCAGGTGGCTCTCGCAGAGTCGCAGAGGCGCAGAGTGAGGGTGGGCAGGGCGGTGCAGGGCGGTCCCGTGCCGGCTGGGTCACCGCCGGCGTGCGCCCATCGCGCTGCCTGCGGGTCCCCCCCTGCAGCTCGACGGCTTTGCGGCTTAGCGGCTTTGCGAGAGCAAGATTGCCCTCGAAGCCCGCCGCCACGACTGGGATGGCGACCGGCCACCGGCTCGTCGAGGCTGGGTCACCGGCGGCGTGCGCCCATCGCGCTGCCTGCTCTTCCCGTTGCAACGAACCATGCGGGCGTCGGGATGGCGTGGCTGGCCGTCGGGGCACCTCGTCGGGGGCGACTTCGTGACGACGAGGTGAGGAGTGGATGGCCGTGCCCGTGACGGTTGACGGACAGAAACGGCCGATCCACGGTCCGCTCGAAACGAGGAGCGATGCGGGACCAGAACGAAGGAGCGAACGTGAGGTTGTCGTCACTCGGAGCGATTGCGTGGGCCTCGTGTTGCCTCCTCGCCGCGTGCGCGGGCAGGGGCGAGACGGCCTCGTCGGCGGAGTCGGCCTCCCTCTCGAGCAGCGGGCGCGAGGAGCCGTCGGACTCCATCACGCTTCACCGCGGCGTCTCCGAGGGCGACTCGTTCGTCGTGCACTACGTCTGGGAGGCCGAGGAGTCCGTCTTTCGATCGGCGAGTCACGGCCGCCTCACCGCACAGCTGACCATCACGCGGGCGAGTCCAGAGGGAATCGCCACCGAGATGGGCGTGGTCGTCGGCGATGAATGGGACGTGCACGTCATGGGCGAGTCCGAGGCCCTGTCGACCGGCACCGCGTTCGTATGTCCGGTCAGCGCCGACCTCGACGTGATGGATGCGTCCCCTCGATGGGAGGTCCCCCCCGCGCCGGAATGGGAACCGGTCGTCTGCGCCGCGCTGCCCGGATATGCGCAGCTGATCGCGGCCCTCCCGTTCACGGAGAACGGAGCGTACTGGCACATGACCCGGGAGCCGACACGACGGTCCGTGGGCGAGTCCTGGACGTGGGAGCGCGACGGCTACACCGCCCGCTTCTCGCTCGCCCCGGAGACCGCCGCGACCCGCTTCGAGGTGGGGGTCGAGGGCGAAAACGGCGAGGCGCTCTCGACGTACCGGTTTCTGCTCGAGGACGCCGGTCCGCCGCGTCGCACGGAGTTCGAGCGGTTCACGGCCGACGAGATGGACGGCGTAGGACGGTGGACCCTGGAGCTGCGGCCCGCCGACTGATCCTCGTGGGCTTCGGGTGGCTCTCGCGAAGGCGCGAAGCCGCCAAGATGAGTGGGGGCGACGGGACGGCGACTGGCCACGGCTGGTCGGTCGCTCCGGGGTCGGGCGCTTGTCGGGCTTCAGGTGGCTCTCGCAGAGTCGCAGAGGCGCAGAGTGAGGGTGGGCAGGGCGGTGCAGGGCGGTCCCGTGCCGGCTGGGTCACCGGCGGCGTGCGCCCGTCGTGCTGCCTGCGGGGCCCCCTGCCGCTCGACGGCTTTGCGGCTTTGCGGCTTTGCGAGAGCAAAATTGCCCTCGAAGCTCGCCCACGAGTGGGATGGACCGTCGGGGGGTCAGCGGTCGAAGTGCTGCTCGACGAGACCGTCGTAGGCTTCGCGGAGGCCGACGATGAGGCGGACGGCGGCGCGGTGTTTCTCCGGGTCGTCGTCGTACTTGTCGGGGTCGTACTTCTTCGAGAGGCGCTGGTAGGCCTGCTCGACCTGGTCGCGCGAGGCGCCGGGCTCGAGCTCGAGGTCGCGGAACCACTGCCGGACCTTCCAGCCGGGGGCCTTGCCGTCGCGGGTGCGGGGGGAGGAGGAGGTCGACGTGGAGCCGGATCGGTGGCCGCGGGCGCGCCGGCGCCGCTCGAGCTCGATCTGGAGCTCGGCGTCGCTCAGCTCGCTCAGGGCCTTGTCGCCGATCCGGACCACCTTGCGATCTCTCCACTCGTCGAGCTTGGCGCGCGTGGCGTCGGCGATCCTGCGCATGACCCCCACGACGCGCCGCCCTCTCTACTCCGCCTCGCCCCCCGGGGGCGCGGTCAGGAGCCGCTCGATCAGGTGCTGCGAGTACTGGCTCAGCTCGGTGAAGACCACGCCCATGCCGGGCGGATCCTCCTGCACGCGCACCACCTGACCGACGCCCTCGATCGTCTCGATGTCATCCATGATGACCGTGAACTTGAGGTTCACCCGGGTGCCGATCGTCAGCGGCTGCTTGCTCTTCACGAAGACGCCGGTGCGGGAGATGTTCGTGACGTACTCGTGGATGAACGCGTCGAAGGATTCGAACTCCTTGTTGATCGTGACGCGCTCTTCCTGACGCTTGTCGTTGTCGTTCTCCTCGGACATGGCTCTCTCGCGCCCTCCCGCCCCGAGCCGGGCTACTGCCCGCTGAGGTCGAACTGCTCCAGATGATAGTCCTTCCGGGCTTGTAACACGATCTGCCGCGCGTACCGCGCGCTCGCGCGCTGGAGCGCCTTCTTCTCCTCGCGCTGGAACATGTCGCAGATCGCGGGGTGCGCGTTGACCACCACCTTGAAGCCCGGCAGCGAGTCCTTCTCGCGGCGGATCTGCCGCAGGATCTCGTGGCAGACGGTGGTCTTGCTCATGAGCTGGCCGGTGCCGTCGCAGAAGAAGCAGGGCTCGTAGAGCGTCCTGCCCAGCGACTCCCGGGTGCGCTTGCGCGTCATCTCGACCAGGCCGAGCTCGCTGATGCGGACCGCGGTGGTCTTGGACTTGTCCTTCTTCAGCTCCTTGAGGAGCGCCCGGTAGACCTTCTCGCGGTGGCTCGAGCGCTCCATGTCGATGAAGTCGAGCACGATGAGCCCGCCGATGTTGCGGAAGCGGAGCTGGTAGCCGATCTCCTTCACCGCCTCGAGGTTGGTCTGGAAGATCGTCTCCTCGACGTCCTTGCCCTTGCCGGTGAAGCGGCCGGTGTTGACGTCGATCGCGGTGAGCGCCTCGGCCTGATCGATGATCAGGTAGCCGCCGGAGGGGAGGGGGACCTTGCGGCTCAGGGCCCGCGCGATCTCGTCCTCGAGGCCGAAGGCGTCCATGATCGGATCGCCGCCCTCGTAGAGCTCCACGTCGCCGGCGCGCTCGGGCATGAAGTCCTCGACGAACTTCTTCAGCCGCGCGTACTCCTCGGCGTCGTCGATGATGATCTTGCGCACGCTCTCGGTGAACATGTCGCGCGCGGTGCGGCAGACGATGTCGAGCTCCGAGTAGAGCGCGGTGGGCGCGCGCTTGATCTTCTTCTGCTTGGTGAGGATGTCGTCCCAGGTCTTCACCAGGTAGCCGACGTCCGCCTTCAGCCCGCCCTTGGTCAGCCCCGCCGCGACGGTGCGCACGATCAGGCCGCCCGACGGAGGCTTGCAAGAGTCGATGACCTCGCGCAGCCGGCGTCGCTCGCGGTCGTTGCCGATCCGCTTGCTGACGCCCACGTGCTCGATCGTCGGCATGTAGACGACGTAGCGGCCCGGGAGCGAGACGTGGCTGGTGACGCGCGCGCCCTTGGTGCTGATCGGGCCCTTGCTCACCTGGACGACGATCTGCTGGCCCTCCTTGAGGACCTCTCGGATCGGCGTCTTGCGGGTCACCCGGCCGCGCTTGTTCTTCTTCGACGCGCCGTTCTGCTTGCCGTTGCCGTTGTCGTCGTCGTCCTTGTTCGCCAGCCGATCGAGATCCGTGGTCGGGATCACGTCTTCGACGTGCAGGAAGGCGGCGCGGTCGAGCCCGATGTCGACGAAGGCCGCCTGCATGCCCGGGAGCACGCGGGTGACCTTGCCGAGATAGATGCTGCCGACCGGGCTGCGGTCGCGCTCTCGCTCGACGTACAGCTCCGCCAGGATTCCGTCTTCGATCAGGGCGACGCGGGTCTCTCCGACGTCGACGCTGATCACGAT
This sequence comes from Myxococcota bacterium, assembly GCA_036149055.1. Taxonomy (GTDB): domain Bacteria; phylum Myxococcota_A; class Polyangia; order Polyangiales; family Sandaracinaceae; genus JAVJQK01. Next base: position 8,864 of record JAYZQJ010000258.1, read on the forward strand.
CGTATCGTTCGCCATCGCGGTGCCTCCGCGCGTGCGACGGGTGCTCGGTGCGCGCGTGCGCGCCGGGACCCTCTCGGGTGGTCCGGGATCGATGGATCGCCGGACCCGGTCCACGGGCGTTCGCCCACGGAGCCGCCGTCGCGACGCTCTCAGTTGGCTTCGAAGATCGCCTCGATCTCGGCGATGACCTTGTCCTCGCTGCGACGGCGAGCGACGGCGATTTCCTTCACGATCAGCGAGCGGGCCTTGTCGAGCATCTGGCGCTCACCGAACGAAAGGGACTTCTCCGCCTTGAGGCGGTAGAGGTCGCGGAGGACCTCGGCGACGTCGTAGACGCTGCCGGTCTTGATCTTGTCCATGAACCCGCGGTAGCGGCGGTTCCACGTCTGGTTGTCGAACGCGATCGTCTGCTCTTTGAGGATCTCGAAGATGTCGTTGATCTCTTTCTCCGACACGGGCGGGCGGAGACCGACGTTCTTCGCGTTGGCGACGGGGACCATGATCTTCTGCTCCGTGTCGAGCAGACGGAGGACGTAGAACTGTTGGCGGTTGCCGGCGATGTCCTTCTCTTCGATGGAAACCACCTCGGCGACGCCTCGGGCCGGATAGACGGCTTTGTCTCCGACCTTGAACTGCTGCTTGCGAGCCTGCATGGAAACTCCTGATTCGGGTCTGTGGGATCGGTCCGAGGGAGCTCGCCAGCGGCCGGGAGGGCCGAAAGGGCCTGAGAGGGCGTCCGTGAGCCCGCGCCACCGCGTGAGGTCGAGTGGCGCGACGTGATGAGACCCCGCGACTGCCGGTATTGGACCGGACGGTGTCGCGAGGTCGGCTCGTTCCCCGGCCGCCTCACCGAAAGCCGCCCGCTCTCCATCGGCGTCACGTCGGCCGAGGGCAGAGAGCGGGCGATCCTGGAGTCGAACGGACGGGACCTCTGGGAAGGACGCTGTCAGGGCCGCTGGCACCTCCACCGTGGGACCGACCGAAGAAGCGCACCACGCCCGGTTTGGCGCGGCGCATGAGTATGCCCCGGACGGGGGTAGAGGTCAATCGGCGCCAGCGGTCAGGAGGCGCCGCCCTCTTCGCTCAGCGAGGACAGATCGGGCAGCTCGTCGAGGTTCGGCACGAGCACGATCTCGATGCGGCGGTTCTGGGCCCGGCCCTCGGGGGTGGAGTTCGACGCCACCGGCTGGGTCTCGGCGTAGCCGGCGGCCGAGATGCGCTCCGCGTTCAGGCCCTGCTCGATCATGAACCGGGCCACGTTCACCGCCCGGGCGGTGGACAGCTCCCAGTTGCTGGCGAAGCGGCTGCTGCGCATCGGGATGTTGTCGGTGTGACCGGCCACCTGGAACTGGCGGTTCGGGATCGAGTTCAGCACCTGGACGATCTCGGTGAGCGCGGTCTCGCCCTCGTCGCGCAGGTCGGCGCGGCCCGAGTCGAAGAGGATGTTCTCGCTCAGCTCGATCAGCATCCGGTTGCGCACGATGCGGACCCGGAGGCGGCCGGAGTCGATCATCGAGCGGAAGCGCTCGATCATCCGGCGGAAGGTCGCGAGGCGCTCCTGCTGGGCGCGCTCGCGGGCCCGCAGCTCCTCGAGCGCCCGCTGCGTCTCCTGGAGGCTGCTCTGGAGGTTCCCGCGCTCGCTCTCGAGCCCCTCGACCTCTTCGCCGAGGGCCCGCAGGCGATCGACGAGCTCCTGGTTGCGCGCCTCCACCGCCGCGATCCGGGCCTCGAGCTGCTCGTTCTGCTCGCGGCTCTCCCGGAGCTGACCCTCGAGCTCCCCGATCTGGTCGAGGCGGGCCTGCATCTGCTCCTCGGAGTAGCCGCAGCCGACGAGCGCGGTGACCAGGGAAAGGGCCAAGGCGGGCCCGCTGAAGCGCACGGTGATCCGGTCCATCCGACCTCTCCTCCCAGTTCCAGGGGGCGACGTTAGGCCGCCGTGATCGCCGGTGTCAACGCCCGCGCGATCCGGGGATCACCGCCCCATCGGCGCTTTTTCAAGGGTTACGGGGGGGTACGCTGCCATACAATTTTGCCGAAGGATTCCATCGGTTTAGGAGGGGGCCGTGCACAAATTTGGGTCTTTTGGGGCTAAGTTAGGTATAAATTATATGTTGCTCGGCTTGACACGTTGCATGACGTGACAATACGGTACGTCAGTCCTGAGACCCCACGGGAGGAGGTCCCACATGGCCAAGGCAAAGAAGGCCGCCAAGAAGGTGGCGAAGAAGAAGGCGAAGAAGAAGACGGCGAAGAAGAAGGCGACCAAGAAGGCCGCCAAGAAGTCGACGACTTCCCGCACCCCCAAGAAGGCTGCCAAGCGCACCGCCAAGAAGAAGACGGCGAAGAAGAAGGCTGCCAAGAAGAAGACCGCCAAGAAGAAGACGGCGAAGAAGAAGACCGCCAAGAAGAAGGCGGCGAAGAAGAAGACCGCCAAGAAGGCCACGCGCAAGAAGGCGCCGAAGAAGAAGGCCAAGAAGAAGGCGGCGAAGAAGAAGACCGCCAAGAAGAAGGCGGCGAAGAAGAAGACCGCCAAGAAGAAGACCGCCAAGAAGAAGACGGCGAAGAAGAAGACCGCCAAGAAGAAGGCGGCGAAGAAAAAGACCGCCAAGAAGAAGACCACGAAGAAGGCGGCCAAGAAGAAGACCACCAAGAAGGCGGCCAAGAAGAAGGCGACCCGCAAGAAGGCGCCCCGCAAGAAGGCCACCAAGAAGTCCAAGACGGGTCCGGCGTCGTCCGCGCCCGCTCCGGGCAGCACCTCGCTCCTCAGCTGAGCGATCCTCCCCCGCTGGGGCCGGACACCGAGCTCGCGGTATTCGCTCGGTGTCCGGCAGGTCGGCCGCTCGCTTCTTCCGGGCGGATTCGGCCGAGCCATCGAGGGGACACGTGCCGGCTCCCCGCCCGTGAGCCGGCTCGGGGGAATCGAGGGCTCGCGCCCTGCCCGACGACACCCGGGGCGCGAACACACGAGGAGCGACCCGACCGGTTCGGGGTGAGGCTCCAGGTGACGAGCGGCCGTCCGCTTCGATTGACATTCCGATCGCCCGCTGGCGCCCGAGGCATTCGGGCGCGAGCACGAACGCGCGCCCCGACGACCCCCGTCGGGGCGTTGGCGTCCGCACGGAACGATCCGTGTCGGGAGGGCGACGGAATCACCCCGACGTCACGCTTCTTCGGACGCCAGCAGCTCGCGCAGCCGCTCCGGCTCGAGCCGAAGCAGGAAGACGCGCTCCCGCTGCAGGGTCACCGACCCCGGCGCCGCGCCCCGCGGCTTGCGCACGTGGCGGCGCTCGAGGTGACTGACCTCCACCCGATCCTCGCCCCGCAGGTCGGAGTGATGGGCGGCCAGGTGGGCGGCGTCGGCGAGCAGATCCGGCGGGCAGCTCTCGCCCTTCTCCAGGGGCACGACGACGTGCGAGCCGGGGACGCCGCGCGCGTGGAGCCACAGGTCCCAGGGGCGCGCGTGTCGCAGCGTGAGCGTGTCGTTGTCGGCGGCGGACCGCCCGACGAGGATCGCGCGGTCGCCCGCGCCCCGGTAGGCACGGAACGGCGAGCGCGCCTCGGGCGAGGCCCCGCCGCCCTGCCGATGGGGGCGCGCGCCCAGCTTGCGAGCCCGCGCGTCGAGGCGGTCGAGCGCGTCGCCGTCCGCGTCGTCCACGGCCGCTCCGATCGCCTCCAGGGCCGCGATGTCGGCCTCGGTGGCCGCGTGCCGCTCCAGCGCGATCTCGCCGCCGCGCTCGAGCTTGCGCGCCCGATGGAAGAGGTGCTCCGCCTCCTGGCGCGGGGTGCGGCGCGGATCGATCGGGATGGTGATCGGCCGCGGCGGATCTGCGCTCCAGTCGGTCACCGTCGCCTCGCGGGCGTCGTCCGCCAGGGTCGAGAGCGCGGCCAGCAGCGCCGATCCACGCGACCGGAGGCCCTCGACGTGATCGAGGCGCTGCAGGTCGCCTTCGATCTTGCGCAGGCGCCGCCGCAGCGAGGCGAGGCGCCGCTTCACGCGCCGCTGCAGCTCTCGCCGGCGCGCGTCGAGCTTCCCGCCGAGGACCGCGCGGGCCAGCGCCTCACCGTCGCCGGCCAGGGCGTCGGCGTCGGCGGCCAGATCCCGCGGCGGCGCGCCTCCTCCCGGGCCGCGGCGACCGCCGAGCACCTCGCCGTCGCGCAGGAGCAGCAGGTTCGGCGGGTCCGCCGAGAGGCGGAGCTCGAGGATCGCGTCACCGCGGGCGAAGCGGACCACGCCCTCCTCCGGCTCGAGCGCGAGGAGGCGGGCGTTGGCGGCGTGCTTGCGGATCAGGCGCGCGAACGCGGAGGCCGGCGCGCCGCGCGGACGCTCCGGGACGAAGCCCCAGCCGACGCGGTCGCCGCAGGCGAGCAGCAGCACGCCGTGCAGCGACGGCGTGTGCAGGGTCAGCGCCAGCAGGTCGGGGTGGGGCGAGTCCGCGCGCTGGAGCTGCGCCCCGAGGAGCGCGCCGAACGCGCTCACTCCTCCTCGGCGGCGAGCGCGGCGAGGCGCTTGGCCTCGCGGAACGACTTCTCCGACTCGAGGGCCACGAAGGCCTCCGGGCCGTCGACGAGCCGGTCGAGGACCTCGAGGAGCAGCGTCTCGTTGAAGCTCTTGCGCATGCCGATCGCGCGCAGCCGGCAGTAGGCGAGGTCCAGCCGCGGCAGCTCCTCGACCTCGAGCGGGTCGAAGCCCCACACCACGCCCAGCCGGCGCGCGAAGGACGGCGCCGACTCCTCGTCCCACAGCCCGGTCGGGTGCCAGACGAGCTGGGACCGGGACTTCGAGCGCCACCGCTCCGCCCAGCCCGCGAGCAGATCGCGATCGCGCTGCCCGGTGGTGACGTCCCCGCCGGTCGGGAGCACCGCGAAGCGCGCGCCGAGCGCGTCGGCCGCCTCCGCGGCCCGGTCGAGCGCGGCCTCCATGTCCGCGTCGAAGCGGAGCGGCCCCTCGGGCGAGCGGCGCGCGTCGTGCGGCACGACGAAGCCGAGCGTGAAGTCTTCGGGCAGCCCCTCCCGCCACTTCGCGAGGGTCTTGGCCTTGGGGGCGGGGCCGACGGTCGCGATCTCCGCGAAATCGAGGGCGGCGAGGTACTTCGGGCCGGGGGCGCGATCGAGCTGGGCGCCGGCGTGCAGGCGAGTCATGCGGGCGTGTATACCGCGGCCGATCCCGTGACGCTCGCGCCGGGCCCGTGGTAGCGTTCGAGCGTGCTTGACTTCGGCCTCGTGGGCATGCGCTCGCTCGTCAGCAGGGTGATCCTCTCCGGCCTCGTCGCCGTCGCCGCGGCGGGCTGCGACGACGCCCCGGATCCGCCCCCCCGTCCCGATCCCGACAAGGCGATCGAGTGCGTCCCCGAGTCGAGCGGCGCCGATCCGGACGCGAGCGACGACCTGGACGGGGGCGCTTCCCCGGGGCGCTGCGCCGCCGGCCAGATCTGTCTTCAGGGCCGCTGCTACGGCGCCTGCACCGACGACTCGGACTGTGGGCCGCGCGAGGAGTGCGCGGCCTCGGGGGCCTGCGTGCGCGCGACCGGCCCGATGGTCGACGCCGGGCCCGCGGACTCCGGGCTGCCGACCCCCTGCGACGGCGTCGAGTGCGCGGCCCCGTCGGTCTGCCACCCGCTGGCCGGGGTGTGCGTCGAGTGCAGCGTCGAGACCATCGCCGCCGCCCCCGGCGAGCCCGGCTTCTGCGCCGGCCTGAGCCCCATCTGCGACGTCGCCAACGGCAACTGCGTGGGCTTCGATCCCAGGCCCTGCGCGCCCTGCCGCGTCGACGCCGAGTGCGACGACGGCGCTGGCTTCGCCGGCCGCTGCACCGAGCGCACGGTGATGGGCGAGATCGTCGAGCGGGTCTGCCTGCTCGAGTGCGACCCCGCGACGCCGGGGACCTGCCCGGCCGGGCTCGTCTGCGACGGCGCCCTGATGCGCTGCGTGCCGCCGGTCGGCGCCGCGTGCACCACCTGGCTCCGGGGCAACGCGCGCAGCAGCTGCGTGCTCGACGAGGACTGCGGGCCGCTCGGCGCCGACCGCGCGCTCTTCACCGGCGCGTGCATCGGGGAGATGTTCCCGATGGTGCCCGACGGCGCGATGGACACCGACGCGGGCCCGCCCACCCCCGGCGCCTGCTTCCAGCCGTGCGGCGTGAGCGAGGAGTGCCCCGACGTCGCCGGCGGACAGATGTGCATGGGCGAAGGCGCGATGCTCTTCTGCCAGCCGTGAACGCACCGACTTGACAGATCCGGGCGCCAGCGCGACGCGTTGCTATCCTGACCGCGTGTCGCGTGGCTGGTGGATCGTGCTGCTCGTGGGGAGCCTCGTCCTCGCGGACGTCCCCGCGGCGGCGCAGGACGACTGGGGGCTGACGCGGCAGCGGGATCGCGGCGCGCGCGACCGGGGCCGCCGACGACCGCCGCGTCGGGGACGCCCCACGCGTCGCCGCCCGCCGCGCCCGAGCGCGCCCGCGCAGACGCCCGAGACCTCGGAGTCCGAGGCGCCGCAGCGGACCGACGTGCTCATCCGCCGCTACCTCGGCGTGCTCGAGCGCGACCCCCGCGAGAACATGGCCTTCCGCCGGCTGCTCGACCTCTACCGCGAGCGGGACGGCAACATCGATCAGCTCGTCGAGTCGCTCACCGCGCGGGTGACCGAGGACGACGAGGCCTACGCGCCGCGCATGCTGCTGGGCCACATCTACAAGGCCCAGAGCCGGGTGGAGGAGGCGCGGGCTGCCTACCAGCGCGCCGCCGAGCTGCGCCCGGGCGAGGCGGCGCCGCGGGTCGCCCTCGCCCAGATCGAGCGCGCGGCGGGGCGCCCCTCCGAGGCGCGCGCGCGCTACGCGGAGGCGCTCGAGCGGACCCGGGAGCGGCTCGCCCGCGACGAGCTGCTCCGAGAGGTCGCGCAGCTCGCGCTCGAGATGGAGGACTTCGACGCCGCGCGAGGGCACTACGAGGAGCTGGCCCGCGGCGGCGACGGCAGCGTGTACCTGCGCGCCGAGTACGCCCGCGCGCTCTCGGCCGCGCGACACTGGGACCGGGCGGTCGAGGAGTACCAGCGCGTCCTCCGATCCCTGCGCGGCGACAACCGGGTGCTGCCGCCGGTGCTCCTCGAGCTGTCGCGCGCGCAGCTGGAGCGGGGCGACCCCGAGGCGAGCATCGAGACCCTCGATCGCGCGCTCCGGCTGGCGGGCCGACAGGCCGGCATCCGCGCCGAGATCTACGACCAGCTGCTCACCGCGCACCGCCGCACCGACCGCCTGCCCGAGCTCGCCGAGCGGCTCCGGCGCGAGGCGGGGCGCGGCTTCGAGGCGAACGAGCTGCTCGGGCGGATCGAGGACGAGCTCGGCAACGACGACGAGGCGCTCGAGGCCTATCGCCGGGCGCTGCGCTCGCGGCCGCGCGACATCGACACGCGCGTGCGGGTGATCCAGCTGTTGAGCCGCTCGGGGCGCCTCGACGACGTCATCGACGAGTACCGCTCGCTCATCCGGCAGGCGCCCCGCGAGCCGCGCTTCGTGATCGAGCTGGCGCAGCTGCTGATGCAGACCGACCGTCGCGAGGACGCGCTGCGGCTGCTGCGCGACACCGGCCGTCGGCACGGGCGCGACCCGATCCTCCACCAGCAGCTCGCCGAGCTCTACGCCCGCTGGGGCGAGGAGGAGCTGGCGGCGCGAGAGATCGAGCTGCTCGCGCGCATCGACCCGCGCGACCCGGTCCACGTGATCGCGCTCGGAGCCTCGCAGTTCGATCGCGGGGAGCGCGAGGCGGCGCTCGCGACCTGGCGGCGGGTGCTCGAGGTCGAGCGCGGCGCCGAAGGGCACGCGACCCTCGCCCAGATCTACGGCGACCACGATCTCCTGCCGCTCGCCATCGAGCAGTGGCGCGAGGCAGTCCGGCTCGCCCCCGAGGACATCGCGAACGTGCGGGGGCTGGCCACCGCGCTCGAGCGCAACCGCCAGAACGACGACGCCGAGGCGCAGTGGCGGCGGGTCCTGGAGCTGGCCGGCGACGATCGCGTCGCGCGGCGGGAGGCGCGGGAGCGCATCGTCGGCATCTGGTCGCGCACCCGGCAGCTGCCGACGAAGATCCGCGAGCTCGAGCGCCGCTTCGCCGACGACCCGCCCGACGCCGAGGCGGGGCGATTCCTCGCGGAGGCCCACCGGCGGCGCGGGCCGCAGCACCAGGCGCAGGCCGAGCGGGTGCTGGAGCGCATCGCGGAGATCGCGCCCGGCGACGTGGAGAGCCTGCTCGCGCTCGAGCGCATCCGTCGCCACCGCGGTGACCTGGCGGGGGCCATCGACGTGCTGCGCCGCCTGCGCGACGCCGACCCGCGGCGGGCCGCCCACTACCTCCAGCAGATGGCCGAGCACGCGCTCGCGCTCTATCGAGACGAAGAGGCGGTGCGCTACGCGGCCGAGGCGGTGGAGCGCAACCCGGAGGACGCCTCCGCGCATCGTCGCCTCGCCGATCTCTACCGAGCCCGGCAGGACATGCCGCGGGCGATCGCGAGCTACCAGCGCGCGCTCGAGCTCAACGAGCGGCTGTACCCGGTCTACTTCGAGCTGGCCGAGCTGTTCCTGGCGCGCGGCGAGACCGAGCGGGCCGATCGCCTCTACCGCCAGGTGCTCGGGATCACGCCCGACGACGATCTGGTGTCCCGCGCCGCGCGGGCCTCGATCCAGATCAACCTCGGCGCCGACACGCTCGGCGAGCTGGAGCGCGACCTGCTGCCGCTCGCGCTCGGCCACCCGCAGCGCCCGATCTTCCGGCGCATGGTCGTGGAGCTCTACGACGCTTACGCCGGCCCGCTCGTGCAGCGCGCGCGCCGGGGCGGGGAGGGCGCGGCCGAGGCGCGGGAGGAGCTGCGCCAGATCGGCACCCGCGGCATCAAGCCGCTGCTCGAGGCGCTCGCGGACGTCGATCCCTCTCAGCGTCGGGTGGCGCTCGACATCCTCGGGGATCTCGGCAACCCGAACGCCGCCGCGCCGCTGCTGGCGGTCGCCGAGAACCCGACGCTCGACCTCGGCACCCGGCTCCAGGCGCTCCGCGCGGCCGGGGGCGTGGCCGACGAGGGGCAGGTCGGCCGGCTGGTGGCGCTGGCGGAGGGTGAGGACCGTCGCCTGAGCGGGCTCGCGGCCTGGAGCCTCGCCCGCCTCGGTGGCGCGCAGGCCGAGCGCGCCCTGCGCCGCCTGCAGCGGAGCGACGACGCCCAGGTGGTCGGCTACGCCGCCCTCGGGCTCGGCCTGCGCGGCGGGGCGGGCGCGGCGAGCGAGCTGGAGCGTCTCGTCCGCACCACGAACGACGAGGACGTGCGCCACGCCGCGGTCTGGGCGCTGGGGCAGGCCGGAGACGCGCGCCACGCGCCGGCGCTCGTCGAGGTGCTGCGCACGCGCGGCGGGCCCACCGCCTGGATCGCCGCCGACGCGCTCGGCCGGCTCGGCGGCGACGAAGCGCGAGACGCGCTGATCGGCGCGCTCTTCGATCCCGACGGTCAGCTCCGCCGCATGGCCGCGCTCGCGCTCCGGCAGCGCGAGGCCGACGCGCCGGTCGAGCTGCCCGCGCCCCACGCCTTCGAGCGCACGCGGGACTACGTGCTCCGGGTCGTGCGCCCCGAGCCCGATCCGCCGCCGGTCGACGATCTCACGGCGTGGGCCCCCGCGATCGAGGAGGCCGCGTCGATGGCCCTCCGCGGGCCGGTCGAGCGGGTCCTGCCCGCCCTCGACGTGCTCGCCGCGCGGCCGCACGGGCTGTCGCTCGGCGCGCTGACCGCCGATCTCGAGGCGTGGCCGGACGGCGCGCGCACGAACGCGGACGCCGCGCTCCGGTCGATCGGGGTGGGCCTCGTGGACGAGCTGGTCGAGGCCGCCTCTCACCTCGACGGGGCCGTCCGGGTCGCCGCGGTGCGCCTGCTGGTCCGCCTCGATCACGAGGACGCGGTCGAGGCGGTGGCGTCGGCGCTCTCGAGCCCGCCGGCCTCCGTGCAGCGCGCGGCCCTCGAGGCCCTCTCCGAGGCGACGCGGGCGCCGACCGGCGTGGTCGTCGAGCGCCTCGCGCAGATCGTCCGTGACCACCGCGACTGGTCGATGCGGACCCGCGCGGCCTCGGCCCTCGGGCGCTCCGCGGACGGCTCCGCGCGCGCGGCGCTGCGGGAGGCGCTGGCGCGCGACCCCTACGCGTTCGTGCGCCAGGCGGCCGCGGGCGCGCTCGCGGGCGGGCTCGAGGCGGAGGACGTGGCGGCGCTCGAGGCGGCGCTCGACGGCGACGACGAGCCGAGGGTGCGCGCGGCCGCGGCCCGCGCGCTGATCGCGGCGGGGGGCGAGGCCGAGGCCCGAGCCCGGCGTCGGGCGGCGCGGGATCGGAGCCCTCTGGTGCGCTCGGCGCCGGAGACCGAGCCCGCCATTCGTTGACCTCGGCCCCCGGTCTGGCTTAGAAAGGGCCGGAATTCCACACCCCTTCGGTCGGGTCTTGGTAGTCTGTCGCCATGGAAGAGGACATCGGGATTTCGTGTGGCAGCTGCGACACGTTCAGCCCGATGGGCACGGAACGCTGTCCGCGGTGCGGGCACGACCTCGCCCTCTTCTCGCGACCGAGCCCGCCGCATGGCGAGAGTACGCAGCCCACGGAGGCGGCGCGCGTCGCCGCGCCGTCCCGGGAGGATGAGATGGAGCAAGCCAGGTTCTACGTCTGCAAGGAGTGCTCGACCCCGGTTCCGTCGGGCCACAAGTTCTGTGGCGCGTGCGGCGCCACCGTCCCGAAGGACGTGCTCGAGCGGCAGGTCGAGTTCTTCGGGAGCATGCAGGCGCCCGGCAAGGCGCGCCTGATCCTCATCCGCGGCACCGAGGGCGCCGACGGCCTCAGCTACCTGCTGCAGGGCACCGAGCACATCGCGGGCACGACCGACGCCCAGATCCCGTTCCCGACCGATCCCTGGATCAGCCCCCGCCACGCGAACTTCTTCTACCGCGGCGACAAGCTCTTCGTGCGCGACGAGGGCAGCGTCAACGGCGTCTACCTGCGCATCAAGAAGCCGAACCCGCTGAAGCCGGGCGACCACTTCCTCTGCGGCGAGCAGGTCTTCCGGCTCGAGGCGACCCCCAAGGACACCTCGGGCCCCGACCCGGACCAGACCTACTTCTACTCCTCGCCGAAGCGCCCCAGCCCGTTCCGCGTGGTGCAGTGCCTCTCCGGCGGTCAGGACGGGATGGTCTACTGCGCCCGCGAGAACTCGGTCCAGATCGGCCGCGAGGACAGCGACATGAACTTCCCCGACGACGTCTTCATGTCGGGCAGCCACGCCAAGGTGGAGCTGGCGGGCGACGGCCAGTTCTCGCTGGTCGACCTGAACTCGCGCAACGGCACCTACATCCGCCTGAGCAAGGAGCGCGAGCTCGGCAACGGCGACTACCTGTTCATCGGCCACCAGCTCCTGCGGGTCGAGCAGACGGTGTGAGCTCGTCGGGCGGCGGCGGGTCCGCGCGGGACCGCCCCCCTCGCTTCACTGACGCGGGCGGTCTCACTGGATGAGCCGCTCGATGATCGCGCGGTCCGGCGCGTCCGGGGCCAGGCTCAGGTAGCGCCGATAGGCTTCGGCGCCCCGGCGCGTGTCGCCCAGCCGCATGTACGCCCGCCCCAGCTGGCGCTGGACCTGGGCGTTGCGCGGCTGCGCTCGCGCCGCCCGCTCGAACGCCGCGATCGCGCCCCGCAGATCTCCGCGGCTCATGCGCTCCCGGCCGTCGGCGAAGGGATCGGTTGCGGCAGGCTCCGAGGTCGGCTCGGTGTCGGGGGGCGGCTCGGTCCCCGCCCTCCGCCCCCGTGAGCCCGTCGGCCCGCGCTCCGAGGCCTCCACGGCGACCGACTCGGACCCGGACTCGGGCTCGGGCCCGGGCTCGGACTCGGACTCGGCTTCGGACTCGGCTTCGGTCTCGGCTTCGGTCTCGGCTTCGGACTCGGCTTCGGTCTCGGCTTCGGTCTCGGCTTCGGCTTCGGTCTCGGCTTCGGTCTGAGCCACGTCACCAACGTCCTCTGCGGTCACCTGCCCGTTCGGATTCGGCCGCGCCCAGAGCCAGATCCCGAACGCGAGCAGCGCCAGAGCGGCGGCGAGCGCGTACAGCCATCCGTGACCCCGGGTGCTCGGCACCACCGCCTGGATGGCCTCCTCGGTCGTCGCCTCGCGGCGCGGTGCCTCCTCCTCTTCGTCATCGTCCTCGAGCGCGGCGGCCGCGAAGCTCCCGTGGCCGAGCCGCTCGTCGGCGCGCTCGCCGAGCTCCTCGATGACCGCCTCGAGCGCCGCTCCCATCTCGGCCGCCGAGCCGTAGCGGTCGTCGGGATCCTTCGAGAGCGCGGTCAGCGCCACCCGCTCGAGCGCGCGGGGGATCCCCCACGACGGCGCGACCTTTCGGGGCCGCCTGGGCGTCTCCGTGAGGTGCTTGGTGATGATCCCGAGGGCGGTCTCGGCCTCGAACGGCACCTTCGCGCACAGGAGGTGATAGAGCACCACGCCCGCCGAGTAGAGGTCGGCGCGCGCGTCGATGACGTCCCCGCGGGCCTGCTCGGGCGCCATGTACTGCGGGGTGCCGCAGACGTAGCCGTCCTTGGTGATCGCGGTGCTCCGGCCCTCCGACTCGGTGATCTTCGCGATGCCGAAGTCGCAGACCTTCACCCGCAGCCCGCCGCCGCGCTCCTCGATCACCACGAGGTTCTCGGGCTTGAGATCGCGGTGAATGATGCCGGCGTGGTGCGCCTCGTCGAGGGCGCGCAGCATCTGACCCATGATCTCGCCGATCTGCCTCGGCGTCAGCGGCGCGTCGTGGTCGATCAGCGTCTGGAGATCCTCGCCCTCGAGCAGCTCCATCGCGATGAACAGGGTGCCGTCGCCGGCTTCTCCGAAGTCGATGATCTGCAGCGAGTTGGGATGCGAGAGCCGGCTCGCCGCCCGGGCCTCGCGGTGGAAGCGCTTCGCGATCCGCGGGTCGCCGCCCAGATGTCGGTGAAGGACCTTGATGGCCACCGGCTTGCCCAGCGCGACGTGCTCCGCCCGATACACGCGGCCCATCGCGCCCTCCCCGATCTGCTCCGACAGCGTGAACTTCGCGGCGATCGTCCGGCCGATCCAGGGATCATCGGTCTCGGCTCGCGGCTCGCCGGGGAGGGTGGTCATGGTGGGTGGGCGTCCGCGCACGGCGTGACGGGGGGCCGCGCGGGGCGACTGCGCCGAAGCGCGGAAAGCATAAGGGATGGGGGGCGGGGCGAAAAGCCATCGGGCGCCCGGGAATCCTTGACCATTCTGCCTCCGGGTCGGTATCGTCCGCTCGGTTTCGCCGTCCCTGCGGCCTCGGCCAACAGAAGGAGATCCTCAGTGATCGTCTGCCCTCGCTGCGGCAAGGAGAATCAGGACCACTACAAGTTCTGTCTCGGATGCGGAGCCGAGCTGCCTCGGAACGCCGAGCAGCCGAAGAGCTTCAGCGCTCCGACCCCACCCGGCGGTACGCCCGTCGAGGGAGGGGACGCGCCCGCGCCGGCTCCGCAGTTCGGAGGGGCCGCGGCCCCTGCACCCGCGCCTGCTCCTGCCCCCGCGCCCGCCCCGGCTCCGGCGGCGGCCGCGCCGGCCCCTGCGCCCGCGCCGTCTCCGGCCCCGGCCCCTGCGCCCGCGCCGTCTCCGGCGGCGTCGGCCGCGCCGGCTCCTGCGCCCGCCCCTGCCGCCTCTCCCGCGCCCGCGGGCGGTGGCTTCGGCGGCCCTGCGCCGTCTCCCGCAGGAGGGCCGTCTCCCGCAGGAGGGCCGTCTCCCGCCGGGGGCAACGGCGCACCGGCCCCCGCGGCCGGCGGCGCGCAGATCTCGTGCCCGAAGTGCGGGACGTCGAACAACAAGAACTTCAAGTTCTGCGGCTCGTGCGGTCACCCGCTCCAGGACGCGGCGCCCGCGCCCGCTCCGGCGGCCCCGGCCCCCGCGCCCTCGGGAGGCGCCGGCAACGGCACCCTCATCCTGATCCGCCCCGACGGCACCGAAGGCGAGTCGATCGCGATCCAGAGCGGCTCGGTGGTCGGTCGCGAGACGATGCCGCAGTTCGGCAGCGACACCTACCTCTCGCCCCGGCACGCCAGCTTCCACTTCATCGGCGGCCGCGTCACCGTGCGCGACGAGGGCAGCCTCAACGGCGTCTACCGTCGCATCATGGCGGAGGAGCCGGTCGAGCTCTCGGACGGGACCATCTTCCGCGTCGGCCAGGAGATCATCCGCTTCGAGCGGCTGAGCGAGCCCCAGGTCGGCCCCGACGGGGTCGAGAAGATGGGCAGCCCGCGCGAGGGCCTCGTCGGCCGCATCTGCCTGGTCACCGGGCGCGAGACCGTGGGCAACTGCTACGCGGTCCCCGCCGAGGGCCTGCACCTCGGGCGCGAGCGCGGCGACATCCTCTTCCCGGACGACGGCTACGTGTCGGGCCTCCACGCCCGCATCCACGCCGAGGGCGGCAAGATCTACCTCACCGACGTCGGCAGCTCGAACGGCACCTTCCTCCGGCTCGAGAGCGACGCCAGCGTCGACTCCGGCTCGATGGTCCTGGTCGGCCAGCAGCTGTTCCGCATCGAGTTCTGAGGCTTGCCGGGAGGGGCTTCAGCCCCTCCCCCCCACTGCGCACTCCGGGGCCTCGCTCCGCTCGGCCCCGACCCCAGCGCGGGGCGCTGGGTCCCCTGCGGCTCGCGCGCGCGCTACGCGCGGCTGGCCGCCCGCTGCCGCGGGATCGAAGGACGTGGGTGGCGCGTGCGGCGACCTCGCTGCGCTCGTCGCCTGCCGTCGCCTCGGGTCAGTCGTCGCGGAAGCGGGCGGGGGTCCCGGCGCGAGTGTTTGCCACCGCTCGATCGAACGCGAGAGAGGCGAGGCCTGCGCCTCGCCTCTCTCGAGAGCTCGTCTCGCTACGTGTCAGTCACCGGGGCCGGTGGGCATCGGACCGGGGGTGCCGCCCTCGCGCGGGGGCGGGGTCGGGGGCACGCCGTCACGGCCGTCGTCCTCCGGCGGGCGCGGGCCGGCGATCGGGGGCTCGGGGAGCTCGGTCACGTCGAGCCGGTCGACGGAGGGGCTGCGGTGATAGTCCTCGGCGGTGCAGCAGTCGGGGCACGTCTCGGGCACGCACTCCATCGTGTTGTGGCAACAGATGTAGCCCTCGGGGCACCGGTCGTCGCTCTCGGTCTGGCAGCGCATGGGCAGGCGCGGGTTGAACGATCCGTAGTCGACGTCCTCGTTCTCGGTGAAGTCGTCGTCACGCCCGGGGATGTCGTCCCTCGCGCCCGAGTCCACGCCCGCGTCGAAGGGTCGGTAGGCGGGCGGGACGTCGTCGAACGGATCGAACACGCCCTCGAGGCGGTCGTCGGTCAGGGGGGCGGCGCCCTCCCCCGTCTCCGCCGCACATCCAGCGACGAAGAGGCAAGAGGCCAGGCTCACCAGGGCTCGGTTCAGCGTGTGTCGAATGGTCATCTCCTCTCCTTCGGCTTCGGTGTTTGCATGGCCCGATCCAGGGGCTCCCAGGCCGAAGGGAGGGCGTCACGGGGCGGAGCGCCGCACCGGCGAGGCGAACGCGCACGTCACGGTCGAGGGCCCGCGCACCGGCGCGGAGGACGCGCGGTGACCGGAGCGACGCGGCCGCATGCATGCTGTCGTGTCAGGAGCGCACGGCCGTGTCGATTCCCCACGGGGTGTGCGGGCGGCGCATCGGGCCACAGCGGGTGGCACGAGGCTTTCAACGAGCCGGGGCGATGAACGAAGCAATCGCTCAAGTGACGGACAAGCTGTCCGCGTGGTGGACGGGGTTCCTGGAGATGCTGCCGAACCTCGGCGTCGCCATCCTCGTCGTGCTCGGCTTCTGGGGGCTCTCCCGGGTCGTGAAGAACCTGATGGAGAAGGTGCTGCACCGCTCGCCGGTGCACGACACCGCGGTCCCGATCCTGAGCCGCACCTTGTCGTTCGTCGTCCTGGCGGTCGGCCTCGTGATCGCGCTCGGCATCCTGCAGCTGCAGGAGGCGGCCGCGTCGCTCCTGGCCGGCGCCGGCATCGTCGGCCTCGCGCTGGGTCTCGCGTTCCAGGACATCGCCGGCAACTACTTCGCCGGCTTCATGCTCTCGTTCCGCCGCCCCATCGCGGTGGGCGACCTGGTCGAGTCGAACGGCGTCTTCGGCACCGTCGACGAGATCGAGCTGCGCTCGACCTACATCCGCACGCCCCAGGGGCAGCGGGTGATGATCCCGAACAGCAAGATCTTCAACGAGGTGCTGACCAACTACACCGCGGAGCGGGAGCGGCGCGTCGACGTCGCGGTCGGCGTGTCCTACGGCGACGACCTCGAGAAGGCCGAGAAGGTCGCGATCGAGGCGGTGGAGAGCCTCTCCGAGCGGCTCGAGAGCAAGCCGGTGCAGCTCTTCTACGAGGGCTTCGGCGGCAGCTCGATCGACTTCCAGATCCGTTTCTGGGTCGACCACCAGAAGAACTCCGACTTCCTCGCCGCGCGCTCGAACGCGATCAAGGCGATCAAGAAGGCGTTCGACCAGAACGAGATCACGATCCCCTTCCCCATCCGCACGCTCGACTTCGGCATCGAGGGCGGCGCGACCCTGGCGGAGATGCTCCCCCGGAGCAGCGAGAGCCACGGCACCAACGGGAAGAGCGCTCCCAGCACCCACTGACCGGGGCAGAAGCACACACACGAGGCATCATGCCTCGCATGCGGCCGCGCTCACGCCTCCCGGATCCCCCCGGGGGGCGTGGCACGTTGCGTGCTGCCCCACGTGCGCCCACATCGTCACCCCACCCTGATGGAGACACGCTCACCGATGACTGACGCCCCCGACACCCTGGCCGCCGCGCTCGAGGACCGAGACGCCTTGCTCGAAGAGTGGCTCGGCTCGTTGTCCGCCTCCGCCATGCGGAACCAGGTCTCCGACGCCGAGCTCCGGGAGGAGGCCGCGACGCTGGTCGACCAGGTCGCCGACGTGGCGCAGGGGGGCGAGGAGGAGTGGGAGGTGCTGCTCGAGGCGATGGACGGGCTCGCCCGGGCGCGCGTCGAGCAGGGCTTCGACTCCGCAGACACGACCATCTTCGTGCAGGCGCTGCGCACGCCCCTCATCAAGCGCGTGCACGCGGCGGCCGGCGGCGGCGGAGAGGAGGCGCTGGAGGAGGTCCTCAAGGCGTCCCGGCTCCTCGACCACGTGCTCCGGCGCATGATGGACGCCTACGTGCAGGCGCGGGACGCGGTGATCGCGCAGCAGCAAGAGGACCTGCTCGAGCTCTCCACCCCGGTGGTCAGCCTCTGGGACGGCGTGCTCGCGCTCCCGCTGGTCGGCACCCTCGACAGCCGCCGCGCGATGGTGGTCATGGAGTCGCTGCTCGAGCGCATCGCGGAGACCGGCGCGCAGATCTCCATCCTGGACATCACCGGCGTGCCGACCGTGGACACGCTGGTCGCGCAGCACCTGATGAAGACCGTGACCGCCGCGCGCCTCATGGGCGCCGACTGCATCGTGAGCGGGATCCGCCCCCAGATCGCGCAGACGCTGGTGCAGCTCGGCGTGAACCTCGGCGACATCGACACCCGCGCCACGCTCGCCGACGCGTTCGCGCACGCGCTCGATCGCCTCGGCCGCGGCCCGGAGGCGGCGTGAGCGACTACGGCCCCGAGACCGTGCGCATCCCCATCATGAAGATGGGGCCGACGCTCATGGTGAGCGTGCAGGTCGAGCTGAGCGACGACGTGGTGATGCGGCTGAGCGAGGAGCTCACCGAGCGCATCGCCGACGAGAGCGCGCGCGGCGTGCTGATCGAGATCTCGGCGCTCGACATCGTCGACTCGTTCGTCGGGCGCGTGCTGAGCGACCTCGCGAGCGCGGCGAGGCTGCTCGGCGCCCGGGTGGTCGTCGTGGGCATGCAGCCCGCGGTCGCGATCACGCTGGTGGAGCTCGGCCTCTCGCTCCCCGGCGTCGAGACCGCGCTGAGCATCGAGCAGGGCCTCGAGAAGCTGGGCGTCGAAGCGAGCTGGGGGCACGATGGCCGCGCGAGATCCTGAGGAGGTCCGGATCACGCAGGAGTCCGACGTGGTGCTCGTCCGGCGGGCGGTGCGGGAGCGCGCGCGCACGCTGAAGCTGTCTCTCGTCGAGCAGACGAAGCTCGTCACCGCCGCGAGCGAGCTGGCGCGGAACGCGCTGGAGCACGCCGGCGGAGGCAAGGCGATCGTCACCACCCTCATCAACGGCACGCGCTCCGGCGTGGAGCTGGTGTTCGAGGACGAGGGCCCCGGCATCGAAGACGTCGAGACGGCGCTGCGGGACGGCTTCACCACCGGACGCGGCCTCGGCCTCGGCCTCGGGGGCGCGCGCCGCCTCGTGCACGAGTTCGAGCTGGAGGCGCGCGAGGGGGGCGGGACGCGCATCCGCGTGGTCCGATGGCGGTGAGCCCGGCGGTCGCCCCGTCGACGGCGGTGAGCACCTCCGGGGACGCCTCCGCCGGCTTCGTGCGCATTCGCAGCGCGTCCCACGTCGGCCGCGCGCGCCGGCTCGTGCGCGAGCTGACCGAGAACGCCGGCCTCGGCTCGGAGCTGGCGGAGCGGGCCGCGCTGGTCGCCACCGAGCTCAGCACCAACCTCGCGACGCACGCGTCCGGGGGCGAGCTGCACGTGCGGGTGCGCGAGGCCGGCCTCGAGCTGGTCAGCCTCGACGCGGGCCCCGGGCTGCCCGGCGCGGCCTTCCGGGACGGCTTCTCCACCGCGGGCACCGGCGGGACCGGGCTCGGGGCGGTGAAGCGGCTGAGCGACGCGCTGGAGGTGGAGACCGCGGAGGGCGGCACGGTGCTGGTGGCGACGCTCGCGGTGCGTCGGACCGGGGTGGCGACGGTGGTGAACGACGCGTCGGACGCCGGCCTCGTCTCCCCGCACCCCGGCGAGGCCTCCTCCGGCGACGGCTTCTACGTCCGGCGCGAGCCGGGCCGCGTGATCGGGGCGGTGGTCGACGGGCTCGGGCACGGAGAGCTCGCGCGCGGCGAGCGGGAGCGGGCGCTGGCGGTGATGACCGCGCTCGGCGCGGGTCGATCGCCGGCCGATCACCTCCGCGCGGTCCACGGGGAGACGACCCGCAGCGGCGGGCTCGCGGGCTCGGTCGTCGTCATCGAGCCGCGGCGCGAGAAGATCGTGTTCGCCGGGGTGGGCAACGTCGCCGGCCGGGTGCTCTACCCCGACGGCGAGAGCGCGAGCCTCATCACGATCGGCGGCATCCTGGGGCGCGCGCCCCTGCACGTGAAGGAGATGGAGCGGCCGTGGCGGCCGGGCACCGTGGTCGTGCTGCACTCGGACGGAATCACGTCGCGCTGGCAGCCGAAGAGCTACCGGTGGGCGGCGCGGCGCGCCCCCGCGGTCCTGGCCGGGGTGCTGATGCGGGACTACCGTCGGCCCAGAGACGACGCCAGCATTCTGGTGCTCCGTGAGCGGTGAGACCGACAGCCCGACGATCGCGGTGAGCCCCCTCCCGGCGGCTCTGGCCCGGCTGCGCGCGTGGCTCGACGCGCGCGGCGTCGATCCCGCCGAGGCGCTCGCGCTCCTGGTGACGGTCGAGCGGCTCGCGCACGGGGCCACGGCGCTCGAGCTCGCCGGGGACGCCGTCCGGGTGGTCACCGACGCGCCCGACGAGACGGCGCTCGCGCACTACGCGCGCCTCCTCGAGGTGGTGCGCGGCGAGGGATGGGTCTCGCTCCGTCCGCGCTCGGAGCCGGTGGTGCCGCCCGCGCTCGACGGCCCCACCCGCTCGATCGAGGCGGCGGTCCTCGACCGGCTGCTGACCCGGGAGGCCGACATCGGTCGCCTCCAGCGCGAGCTCGACGAGACCAACCGCGGGGTGGTGGCGCTCTACGCCGAGCTCGACGAGCACTCGCGCGATCTCGAGCGCGCCGACCGGCGCAAGGACGAGTTCCTCGCGATGCTCGCCCACGAGCTGCGCAACCCGCTCGCCGCCCTCCGCATCGCCTCCGAGGATCTCGCCGACGGCGGAGGCGAGCGCGCGGTCGAGGTGATCCAGCGTCAGATGCAGCACCTCGGTCGCATGGTGGACGACCTGCTCGACGTCTCGCGGATCACCCGCGGCAAGATCGAGGTGGCCGCCAAGCGGCTGGAGCTGGGGCGCGCGGTCGCTCAGGCGATCGAGCCGCGCCGGCGCATCGCGGCCGCGTCGCGCATGACCCTCGAGATCGAGGAGCCGCCCGCGCCGCTCTGGATCGACGGAGACCCGACCCGCGTCGAGCAGGTCATCGTCAACCTCGTCGACAACGCCATCAAGTACGGCGTCCCGGGCGGCACGGTGCGCGTGCGCCTCGGAGTGCACGGGCAGCAGGCCGAGCTGGCGGTCACCGACGACGGCCGCGGCATGACCGACGAGCAGCTCCGCGACGCCTTCGAGCTGTTCGTGCAGCACGAGCTCGACGGGCTCGATCGCCCGCGCGGCGGCCTCGGGCTGGGGCTCACGCTGGTGCGGGAGATCATGACCCTGCACGGCGGGAGCGTGTCGGCGGAGAGCGCGGGGCCCGGGAAGGGATCGACGTTCCGGGTCCGCTTCCCGCTGGCGCCGGCGCCGGCGCCGAAGGCGGAGAAGAGCGAGCGCGCGCGCGAAGAAGAGGCGTCGATCGTCCGGCTCCTGCTCGTCGAGGACAACGAGGACTTCCGGGAGCTGCTCGCCGCGCGGCTGCGGCGGCGCGGGCTCGAGGTGATCGAGGCGGGCGACGGGGTCGAGGCGCTCGACCAGCTCCGGAGCGCGCCCCTGCCCGACGCGGTCGTGACCGACGTGGGGCTCCCCGGGATGGACGGCTACGCGCTCGCGCGCGCGATCCGCAGCGACACCCGGCTCGAGCCGCTCCGGCTGATCGCGCTCACCGGCTACGGCGGCCAGGACGCGCTCGAGCGCACCCGCCTCGCCGGCTTCGACGATCACCTGGTGAAGCCCGTCCCGGTCGACGAGCTGCTCGCCGCCCTGCGTGGGTGACGCGAGCGGGTGAGTCAGGCCAGCAGGTCGACCAGCAGGCCCATCTCGCCGCCGCGCCCGATGCGCCCCGACTGGCGGTGCAGGGCGCCGACCACCCGCGCGGCGAGCAGCCCGACCAGCGCGTCGGCGCTCGGGTCGCCGGCTTCGACCGCGTCGGAGATTCGCTGCACCGCGCGAGGACGGCCCGCGATCATCACCACCCCGCCGATCACGCCGACCAGCGGCCGCTTGCGGCGACCGTCGACGCGCACCTGGCTGACCGTGCCGACCTCCATCGCCGCGAGCCGCGCCTCGAGCGCCGCCTCGAGCGGCGACGACTCACGCCGCGGCGCGGCGGGCTCGGCTTCGCTCTCGTCGGGCGCGGTCGCCGGGACGACGATCGGGGCGGGCGGCGGAGGCGGCGGGAGGTCGTCCAGGACCTGCTCGCGGAGCCAGGTCTCGAAGGGCCACGCCCAGGCGCCGAGGAAGGCGCTCACCACCTTCGCCACCGGGCCGCCGTCGTCGACGAAGATCGGGCGCGGCGCGGCCGCGTCCTCGACCGCGTCCAGCTCGTCGGGGGCGCAGGTGATCACCCGCTCGCCGTCCCCCAGGTGGCGCACCAGCGCGGCGGCGCCGATCGACGGCGTGAAGCAAGACAACGTGAGCTCCGACATCGAGCTGAGGTCGACCCCGATGGTGGAGGCGGTCAGGACGTGCCCCAGCAGCGACGCGTCCTCGGCCCGGGGCCCGCAGCGCTCCGCCGCCTCGCGCACCACGAGGGCGTACAGCCGCTCGGCGAGCGCCGGGATGCGCGGCGACGCGAGCGTGCCCGCCACCCAGATCCGGCCGTGCAGCGGGAGGCCGCGCGCCCCGGCGTCGCGCGCCTCCAGGGTGCGCTCGCCGCGTGCGTCGCGGACCCGCAGCGTGCCGGGAGCCATGGACGCGTCGAGCCAGATCACGCCCTCGAGGGGCGGGAGCGTCTCGGCCCCGATCGCGCGGGCCTCGGAGGCCCGGATCCGCCGGGCGACGAGCGCGTCCACCGGCAGCGGGAGGAGCGTGTCGAGGGCGCCGTCCACCTCGGCGCGGAGCGCCCCGCGCAGCAGGGCGAGGCGCACCCCGTTCTCGGCCGGCCCGTCCCACGTCGCGTTCACCTCCAGGTCGTGCACGTCGACGCGCGCCAGGTAGGGCCAGCGCTCGCCGTCGTCGTGCACCCCCATCGGGAGCATGCGCCGCGAGAGGTGGATGCCCCGCAGGGCCTCGAAGCCGGGCCGCAGCACGGCCAGGGTGCCCCGGACCGCGTCGTCGTCCTCGGCCGCCGGCAGGGTGACCGCGGCGGCGCGACGCTCCCCCTCGGTGAGCGCGAGCGAGGTGAGCCGCGGCCGCTCCTGGTTCGCCTTCGCGATCGCCTCCAGCCGGAGCTCCTCGGTGGCGTCGACCACCGGCCAGCGCTCTCCGAGCCGCTCGGCCTCGCGCGGCTCGAGCGAGAGCGCGACCCGATCCGGATCGAGCGGCTCGGCGCGCAGATCGCCGGTCGCGTACCAGACGTGACCGAAGCGCTCGACCTGCTCGCGCAGCGCGCCCGGCGTGACCCACGCGTCGGCCGTGGTCCGGAACATCGGCACGTCCTCGAGCCGCTCGTAGTGGAGGGCGTCGCCGGCGAGGCAGCTCTCCCGGAGCGCGAGCCGCACCCACTCGGGCAGCTCGTCGGCCGGGGTCTCGTCGACGACCGCGCGCAGCACGTGAGCGACGATCAGGTTCATCGCGTCCACCAGGCGGCGGCGGGTCGCGCCCGACAGCGGCCCCGGGTCGCCCTCGTCGATCAGGGGCGACGTCATCGCGACGTGCACGACGGGGATGACGTTCACGTCGAGGCTGCGGGTGTGCGATCCGCGCTCGTGGATGAGGATCCGGCTCGCGCGATCGCGCACCAGCGCCGCCTCGCCGAGCCCGACCGCCTCCAGGCGCGGATCGAGGACGCCCTCGAGCAGCTCCTCGAGCGAGTAGCGGAAGCGGGGATCGGTGGGCGCGACGAGCGTGGGCCGCCGCTCGAGCCCCCGGTCCACGCGGCGCTTCGCCTGCAGCTTCACGAGCGCCGACGTCACGTCCCGGGTGCCCCCCTTGCCCCAGAGCGCGCCGAGCACTTCGCGCAGCTCCCAGCGACGCGCCTCGTCCGCCGGCAGCGCGAGCACCGGGCCGTCGAGGGGGCTCGAGCGCTCGCCCTCCTCCGGGCCGAGCCAGCGTCCGTCCCACACCGAGACCCGCACCGCGCCGCTGCTGGAGGAGGCGTCGGCGACGCTGGCCCGCTCCCCCTGCACGGTGCGCCACGCCGGCGCCTCGGCGACCAGCGCGCGGACCTTCTCGTCGGCCTTGGAGCGCGACGTGCGCGCGATCCAGGACGCGAGCACCGCGAAGATGCGGGGCGCGTCGGCGAGCGCGCTCGGGCTCTCGGCCGCGGTCGCCCGGAGCAGCTCGCGGGCGCCGCGCCACGCCGCCCCGCGCGCGATGGACAGCGCGCCGTCGGTCAGGCCGCGGAAGTCCTCGTCGGCGCGGTCGGCCTCGAAGTCGATCGCGAGCCAGACGGGCGGCCCCTGCGGGTCGCGGGAGACGGTGAAGTGGCGTCCCTCGATGCTCGCCTGGATCAGCGCGCCGGTCTCCTCGGTCAGCGCCGGGGCGGCGACGGCGGAGCGGTAGGAGCGCCCCTTCACGTCGACCCGGGGCCGGGCCCAGGTCACCGTCGGATCGCTCGGGACCTGTCGGCGGTGGGCCGCGAGCGCCTGGTCTCGCCGGGCGCGGCGGCGCAGCGCGTCGAGCTTCGGCGTCGCGTCCTCGAAGGCGCGGCCGGTCCAGCGGGTGAGCGCGGCGATCAGCCCCGGCGTCGCCAGCAGCGGGTGCCAGCCGTCGAGCTCGACGCCGGCGAGCTCCCCCACCGGCACCCACGGGACCGGGTCCTCGCGGAACGCCGCCATCAGATCGTCGAGGGACACGCGGTCGACGAGGTTCAGGCGCGAGAAGAGCGGCGCGCGCCCGAGCCGCGTGAGCCGCCCGCGGGTTAGCAGTGCCGCCGGCGGCTCCTCCGCGTGCTCGATCAGCTCGAAGAGCGCCTGGAGCGCGCCGTGGGCGTCGAGCGCGCGCTCCGCGCCGACCGCGAGGGTCGGAGGCGGAGCGCCGGCGAGGGCGTCGACGAAGGCCCGCGCGAGGTCGCGTCGCCAGCGCGCGAAGGGGTAGCCGTCGAGGCGCTCGGTCTCCACCCCTTGCCAGCCCGCGTCGGGCACGACCAGACCGTCCTCCACCACCACCCGCGTCGGCGGGATCGCGCCTTCGAGCAGCCGTCGTTCGAGCGTGCGCCCCCAGTGCCGCACCTCGAGCTCGTTCCGGTCGCCGCCCCAGACCACGGCGGCGCGGAGGTGGGTGCCCTCGATCTCCAGCGCGGCGCCGTTCGGCGGGCACTCGCGGCGCGCGAGCGCGGCCTCCTCGGGCTGGCTCCGCTCCCGGACGAGCACCGGCCGGTAGTCGATCATCGGGCCGAAGAGGTCGACGGCCTCGTCGCGCTCGGCCGCGTCGAACGAGAGCACCAGCCGCCCGGAAGGCGTGGGGCCGCCGGGCGCCGCGCCGAAGCAGGCGCCGAGGGGCCCGCTGTCCCGCAACACGCTCTTCAGGTCGTGAAAGGCGCCGTCGACGGTGCGCCAGATCTCGGCCCGCACCAGCGGGCTCTTCGACGCCGCGAGCGTTTCACGGCACCGCGCCCGCTCGTCGTCGTCCGCGCCGTCCGGCCCGAGCAACGTGGTCGCGAGGTAGACGCCCCGGCGCAGGACCCGCGCGAGCAGCGCCCGCTCGGCGTCGTCGGGCGACTCCACCCACGACGCGCGGACCTCGCAGCGATCGCCCGGCTTGGACGCGTCGAGCATCCGGAGGGCGAGCCCCTCGCAGGCCACCACCGCGGCCGCGTCGAGCGCCCAGCGCAGAGCGTGGTAGCGCCCGTCGCGCTCCGCGCCGCGGAAGTCGATGCGCGGGGTCAGCCCGTCGCAGGTGGCGACCGCGTCGTAGAGCAGGCTGCGCTCCGGACGCACCAGCTCGATCTCGCGGCCGTCGAGGCGCACGCTGATCGCGCCGTCCCGCGCCCGCCGCGGGTCGAGGAGCGCGAGCTCTCCGTCGAGCCCCGGCACCTGGAACCAGCTCGGCGCGATCAGGCTCTTCAGCGATCGCCCGGGCGCCTTCAGCGGCACCTCGACCAGCTGCACGTCGGACGCCGCGAGGGTGTTGGGTCGCCGCTGCTCCTCGAGGAACCGCTCGCGCGCGCGCTGGTGCTTGCGAGCCGCCCGGGCGAGCCGCGCCGCGCGCTCCGGGACCCAGTCGCCGAGGAGCGCCCGCGCCGGGTCGCCCGGCGGCACCCAGAGCACGTTCCCCAGCCAGGGCTCCAGCTCCGCCTCGAGCGGCGCGGCGGCGAAGCTGACGAAGTCCTCGCCCTCCCCGAGCGGAAAGCTCAGCGGCGTGCGGGGGCGGCCGAGCGCGTCGCGCAGCAGCGGGAGCCGGGTGAGCGGCGCGAGGAACGCCGCGTCGTCGACGCGGGTCGGCAGGGACGCGCGCCAGAGGCGGCCGGTCCCGCGCGCGGCGAGCAGGTGCAGCGCCGCCGCCCGGAGCCGCTCGAGCTGCGCCCCCGAGAACGCGTGCTCGGGCTCCCCGTCGAGCTGCTTCGCGAGGCGCTCGAGGGCCTCCGGCAACAGCGCCTCCGCGCGCTCGAGGGCGTCCCGCACCGGCGGATCCTCGAGGCGCACGGCGGAGCGCGAGGCGTTGGTCGGGAGGCGCTGCGCGTCGAGGAAGAGCCGCAGCGGCACG
Source organism: Myxococcota bacterium (assembly GCA_036149055.1). Classification (GTDB taxonomy): domain Bacteria; phylum Myxococcota_A; class Polyangia; order Polyangiales; family Sandaracinaceae; genus JAVJQK01. The sequence continues at coordinate 34,660 of JAYZQJ010000258.1, forward strand.
CCGACGCGCTCGCCGTCCACGCCCTTCAGCGGCCAGGAGTAGGTGGCGAGGAGCACGCCCAGCTCGGCGAGCTCGAGCTTCGCCTCCCCGCGCGCGGCGCTCGGATCCATCACCGCGATGAAGCCGTCGAGCCCGTGGCCGAGCGCGACCCGCAGCAGATCGCGGTGCGACGTGTCGCGACCGAGCGCGCCGCCGCCGACCGTGATCGGCACGGTCAGGTCGTCGCACGCGCGCCGGACGACGCCCAGCTCCGCCGGCTCCCCGATCCCGAGCATCAGCGGCACCGCGTTCCACTGCGGGAGCCTCTTCAGGTGCACGACCACCCCGCGCCCGAGGGCGGCGGCCGGGGGCGTCGTCGGCTCGGGCGCGAGCGCGCGGAGGCCCTCCGCGACCCCGTCCTTCGCCTCCAGCAACGACGGGGTGAAGCGGACCACGTGCGCCTCGTCGTCGAGGGTCGTCACGTCGACCCAGCGCGGGTCGAGCCCGAGCGCGGTGTTGATCCCGGTGGCGAGCAACCGGAGGTGACGCCGGTCGGCCCGGGGCGCGGGGTCGACCAGCTCGTCGAAGAGGGTCGTCAGCCGCTCGGTGGGGATGGGCGGCCCCTCCCACGCGACCCGGACGTCGTCGCCGTCCCCGGTCACCGCGATGCGCGTCGCGCCGCCCAGCACCGCGGCGCGGATCACCTCGAGGATCCACAGCGTCGGGTCGGGCAGCTGATAGTCGCGCAGCTTGTCGACCGCGCGGGCGGCGTCGACCCGCAGCCTCCCCGACGCGACCCGGGTCCCGGCGCTCACGGGCCCTCCGCGGCCAGCGCCGCCGCCTCTTCGAGCCACTCGTCGTCGCGATCCTCGTCGAGCAGGCCGCGGTCGAGGAGCACCGCGCGCGCGAGCACCGCGGCCGCGAACGACGGGCGCTCCACTGCCGCCGCCCGGGCCGCGCGCACCACCGGGTGACCCACGTCCAGCCAGATCGGCGGGCGGCCGAGGAGCGGGAAGACGTCCTCGGTCGCCGTCTCCTCGGTGAGCACGCGGGGCGGCTCGCGCTCCCCGGCCAGGCAGAGCGCGCCCTCCACGGCGCCGGCGCGCACGACGAAGCGGAGGTCGGACGGCGCCCGGTGCAGCTCCGCCAGCAGGGCGGCCGCGCGGTCGAGCAGCAGCAGGTCGCTCTCGCTCGGGCTGACCGGCGAGGCGAGCACCAGGGTGTTCTCCGCGTAGCGCGGCGCGGCCCCGAGGAGCTGCGCCAGCATCGGCAAGTAGTGGGCTGGCGCGCGCGCGGCCGAGAGGTCGAGCACCGGCAGCCCCGCCTCCGACGCGGCCTCGGTGAGCGGCGTCGGGCTCGTGGCGACGTAGACGACGTCCGCCTTCGTCAGCCGATGGAGGGTCTCACGCCGGCCGTGCATCAACGGGAGCGCGACCTTCTTGGGGTCGAGCGCGAGGCCGGCCCCCAGCGCCGCCCGGAGCACCGCGTCGGCGGCGATCGCGCCCTCCTCCAGGGCGTCGTGCACGGCGCGGGTGAGGTCCCGGTCGATCGCGCGGCGCGCGAGCCGCATCACCCGGTCGTAGTGGGCGTCGCGACGGACGTTGTCGCGGCTCAGCGTGTGCTCGAGGCGCGCGTCCTGGATCGACACGCGCACCATGCCGAGGATGGGCTGGGTCGTCTCGTGGAGGAGGAGCCCCCGGTTGAAGAACGCGAGGCGCGATGCCGCCTCCTCGGCCACGCCGGCGACGACGGTGGTGCCGCCGTCCTCCACCCGCACCGTCACCAGCCCTTCGACCGAGAGCGGCGTGTCGATGCGCGCCTCCCGCAGCGGCTCGCCCTCCCCGACCCGGTGCGCGACGAGCTGAATGGGGATCTCGGCGTGCCGGCACCACTTGCGCAGCGCGCGCTCGCTGCCCTCCACGAACCGCTCGATCTCGTCCTGGGCCAGCGGCACGTGCAGGCTGACCGTGGTGCCGCTCGCGCCGGCGCCGGCCGCGTGGAAGAGGTCGTAGCTCTGGTCGCTGCGGAGCTCGAGCGTCCACAGCTCTCCGTCGCCGCGGGTCGTGCGGACCACGACCTTCTCGGGCTCGAGCGCGAGCACCGAGACGAAGCCGATGCCGAACTTCCCGATCTTGCCCTCCTGCCCCTCCTTGCCGGAGCGGAAGAGCACGGTGAGCTGGTTCTCGAGGATGTCCCGGCCCATGCCGCAGCCGTCGTCGCGCAGCGAGACGACCATCGTGCCCGCCTCGGGGTCGTCGCCCGCCTCCCAGCCGGCGGTGATCCCGATGCGGCTCGCGCCCGCGTCGATCGCGTTCTGGACGAGCTCTCGATAGAAGGCGAGCGGGTCGGCGAACTGCTGGATCAGCGCGTCGACGAGCCCGTCCTCCCGCCCCTCGGCGGCCGGCGCGGTAGCGCGTCCGGTGCGATAGGGCGACGCCACGGCGCGACGATATCACCGCGCCGCGAAGTACGTATCGGCTTCCGTGTGCGGCACCCCGAGCCGCCCGGCGAGCGTGCGGTCCGCGGCCGACGTACCCACCCAGAGCGAGCGCGCCGGGTCGAGGCCGTGGGCCAGGATCGCGGCTACCCCCAGCCCCGGCAGCGGCTTGCGACACCAGCAGATCGGGGGGCCGGCCGCGTGCCGACAGAGGCGCACGTCGACCGGGCGCTCGAGCGCCTCCTCGAGCGAGCGCGCCCGCGCCTCCACGCTCGCCGCGGAGGCCTTCGGTGCCCAGCCGGTCGCGACCAGCAGCCGCGGCTCGGCCCGGAGCGTGGCCGCGCGTGCTTCGTCGAGGATCGCCGCGTCGCCGTCGAAGCGCGCGAAGGCGTCGAGCGAGACGAGCACCGCCGGCTCGTCGCCGCCGAACGGCCGCCGCGCGAAGGGGATCCGCTCGAGCGCGGAGAAGCCCTCGTCCTCGCTGGGCGGCTCGAGCGCGTCGCGGAAGCGGAGCTGCACCCGTGGATCGAAGAGGTTGGGGTCCTCCTTGCCGGCGCGCTTCATCTCGTCGGGCTCGAGCAGCCGCCCGCGGCGCGCGATCATGCGGAGGCACGCGTTGATCTGCGCCTCCTCGAGCGGGGTGTCGACGAAGACGCAGCGCACCGGCAGCCCGTGGCGCCAGGCGATCTCGATCACCTGATCCCGGAGCGCGCGGGTGCCGTAGGTGTTGTCGAGCACCACGCGCCGCGCGCCCTCCCCGAGCCGCTCGTCGAGCCGGCGGTGGAGCTTCTTCAGGGTGCCGCCGACCTCGTCGCGGTTGAGGCGCAGGTAGCCGCGGCGGAGGAGCGGCTCGGCGAGGGTGCTCTTGCCGGCCCCGGGCATGCCCATCAGGAGCACGACCTCACCGTCGGTGTCGGGGGACGGCGCGACCGGGGGCTCGCGCACGCGGGCGCCGAGCGGGAAGGCCGCGTCGAGCGTGGCCCGGTCGGCCTCGGTGAGCGACGGGGTGCCCGCGAGCGCGGCCGCCGTCTCGGGCCGGGTGCAGCCGGGGAGCGGGATCGCGCCGAGCTCCTCGAGCCAGGCGAGCGCCACCGACCAGGGCGAGACGCCGTGACGCTCGGCCACCTCCCGCAGCCCGGCGTGGCGACCGATCCGCGCGGCCCTCTTCGGCCCGCCGAACGGCGAGTGCGCGAGCAGGGTGAGGCCCTCGGCGCGGCAGAGCTGCGGCAGGCCGCTCCGCAGGCCGCTCTCCTCGAAGGGCGAGAGCGCGATCTGCACCGCGTCGACCTCGACGTGGCCCTGCGCCTCCCGGAGCTGGGCGACGCTCACGTTGCAGAGCCCGATCGACCGCACCAGGCCTTCGGCCTTCAGCTTCGCGAGCGCGCGACAGGTCGTCTTCCAGGGCGTGCGCGGGTCGGGGGCGTGCAGCTGGTAGAGATCGATCGCGTCGACGCCGAGGGCCTCGAGGGAGCCCTCGCACGCCGCGCGGATCGCCTTCGCCCGACCGTCGGGCACCCAGCGGCCGCCCGGGCGCGTCAGCCCGCCCTTCGTCGCCACCCGCGGGCGCGGCCCCGTCCAGTCGGCGAGGGCCCGCGCGATCCAGCGCTCGTTCTCGCCCGCGCCCTCGGGCCCGTAGACGTTGGCGGTGTCCAGTAGGGTGACGCCCGCCTCGAGGGCCGCGTGCACGACCGCGCGCGCCGCGGCCTCGTCCGGCAAGCGCATGCAGCCGAGGGCGCGCTCCATCGCGTCAGATCGGGGTTCGGCTGCGGGCGATGGCGCGCTCGAGCGCGGCGCGATCGAAGCCGGTGATGATCTCGCCGCGGAAGTCGATCACGGGGATGCCGTTGGTCCGCACGCCGGCCGCGCGGGCCGCCTCGAGCATCGCCTGGCGCGCGCCCGGATCGCGCTCGATGTCGCGCTCGACGAACGGCACGTTGCGCTCCCGCAGGAAGCTCTCGGTCGAGCGGCACGCCGAGCACCAGGAGGCGCCGTAGACGATCACGTCCGCGTCGCCCGCCGCCTCGCCCTCGGGCGGCTCGGGGTGCGCGGCGCTCGCGAGCTCCGCCTCGAACGCCTCTCGCGTCATCGTGCGGACCGCGTACGCGCCGCCCTCCTCGGGCTCGCGGAGATCGACCACCCAGACCTGCGAGGCGTCGAGGCGCTGCTCGGGCGACAGCTCGAGGTCGTCCACCCGCACCAGCGCGCGACGCGCCTCGGGGATCTCGGCCCGGCTCGCCGCGGTGTGCTGCCCCTCCTCGTCGAACCAGACGAGCAGCAGCCCGCTCGCGTCCCCGCGCACCTCGAAGGGCGGCGCCGTGCTCCCCGCCGCCTCGCCGCCGGGATCGGTGCAGCCGAGGAGGAGGGCGCAGATCGAGAGAACCCTCAGCATGGCGCCGATCTTATCGAACCGGCGCTCACTCGCCAGTGGAGCGGCGGCGCCGGTAGCGCGTCTCGAGGCTGCGGGTCAGCCGGTGACAGCGCGTGAAGAGATCGCGAGACCGCTCGATCGCCTGGTTGGAGCGCTGGATGTCCCGCTCGATGCGCTGTCGCTGGGTGATCGGGATCGCGTGCTCGTCCATGTCGGCCCGGACCAGCGCCTCCCGCGCGCCCCGGTGCAGCGACTCCGCCTCGAGGATCGTGCGGTGCGCCTCCACGCAGGCGTCCCGGGCCCGCTGGACCTCGGGCGCCGAGAGCGGGAGCGAGGCGAGCGAGTCCACCAGCCGCTCGCGCTCCTCGATCGGATCGTCGAGGTCGAGCTGCTGCACGCGATCGAGGTAGACGCGCGCGTCGTTTCGGGCGTCGTCGCCGCAGGCGCCGAGCGCCGCGCCGAGGCCGAGGATGAGGAGGAGCCGCGTCACGCAGCCCGAGGCTACGTCAGGCCGCGCGGATGTCGAGCCGAGGGAGGTGCTCGAAGAGCTCCCGATCGGCGCCCGGCGGGCGGGCGCGAACCCGCCCCTGCCCGACGAGTCGAGAGGTGACAAACAATGGCGCCGGGGCACCCCCACGCGCTTCCACAACACTGACCCGAGACGACGGCAGGCGACGAGCGCAGCGAGGTCGCCGCACGCGCCACTCGAGTCGTTCGATTCCGCGGCAGCGGGCGGCCAGCTCGCGCGCAGCGCGAGCGCGAGCCGCGGGGCCCCCAGCGCCCCGTCGCTGGGGTCGCGGCGCGAGCGCGCAGCGCGAGGCGCCGGCGGAGTCGGGAGGGGGGCCCCATTGGCGCTTTGCCCAATGGGGGGAGGGTTTGC
>JAYZQJ010000259.1:0-18121 GCA_036149055.1 Myxococcota bacterium
GCGCGTCGGCGGGGGGTCCCTGACCCGCGCGACCGCGGACGTGCGCGGCGACTTCCACCCCCACCCCTGACGGAAACGTGGCGGCCCGGGTGCTTGGGGGGGGGGGGTGCACCAGGGCCGCCAGAAATTGACATGACGCGCGGGTTTATGGGGGGGAGGGGCAACCCGCTGGGTCGCCAGGTCGGTTCTAGGTATTGCGACTCCCGTGCCAGCGTCGCCAGCTCACGGATCGGGCCTTTTCGAGGGGTCTCGCGCCGCGCGATGCCGGAGTTGAAAGGGTGCGCGTTCAGATCCGAAAAGGCGCGTCATTCCACGGCTGTGGCGGTGTTGCAGAACGATACGATCAGGGGCAGTCGAAGAGCGCGTCGAGCGCGTCGACCGCCGCCGCGACGTCCACCGCGCCGGGCGAGGGGTTGGCGAAGGCGTCGCGCAGGGTGGCGGCCGCGGCGGCGTCTCGCGCCTCGGCCTCCCGGTCGAGGGCCCGGCCGAGGGTGCGCGCGACCTCCCAGTGGTAGAGGAGCGCCGCGTCGTCGGCCTCGCAGGCCTGGACGAGCCGGCTCCGCACGATGGCGGCCACCCCGTCGAGCACCGCCCGGTCGTACTGGGCGCGCGCCCGGTCGCGGAGCGCGAGGTCGGTGGCCATGGTGTCGGGGTCGAGGTCGCGCCAGCAGCGCACCGCGAGCAGGCCGTCCCAGGCGCGGTCGTGGGCCTCGGGATCCACCGCGCTCACCCGGCCGGCGAGCCCGATCCCGCCGCGCGCCGGCTCGCCGCCGGTGTAGTACGCGTAGGCCGAGTCGCAGTCCTTGGCGGTGGTGGTGCAGGTCAGGCTCTCCTTGTAGGTAGAGACGTAGAGGAACCACAGGAGCGCCGCCTCGACGCGCGCCGCCTGGACGCGCGGCAGGGTGTCGCGCCCGCCCTCGATGCCGGCCGCGAACGCGTCGAGGATCATCGGCGCCAGGGTCGACGGGCCGACGCAGTACTCCGGGTACATCGCGGGCACTCCGTCGAGCGTGCAGTCGGTGCCGTCCGGGACCTCGAAGTGCGGGTCGTAGCGGCGCACCACGCGCGAATCGAGCCCCTCGTCGCGCTGGTAGATCAGCCGCCCCTCGAGGAAGTCCTCGGCGCTCGGGTCGACGCTCGGGTCGAAGAGGAGCGCGGCCAGCTCCTCGAACGCGGCGACCCGCGCGATGGTGCTGATGTCCTCCTGGATCCGGTGGTACTCGCCGTCGTCGGTGACGCACGCGGCCCACATGTCGTCGGCGCCCGGCGTGTAGTCGGTGTCGAGCGGCGTGCACTCCGGCGTCGGCGGGGTGGCCGCGAGGCCCTCGCAGGCGGGCGGCTCGACCGACGCGTCGGTGACCGTCGTCGCGTCGGGCAGGCCGCCGTCGCCGGGGGCGGGGTCGGTCTCGCAGGCGAGGCAGAGCGAGGCGATCGAGGCGAGCAGAAGGAAGCGCATGGGCGGGAGTGAAGCGCAGCCGAGGGCGCTTGTCGAGAGTGATTCTCACTCCCTGCCGCGTCACTCCCGGGCGTCGCGGCAGCAGCGGAAGCCCTGGCCGTCGAAGCGCACCTCGGGGGGCTGGAAGGCGAGCGGGTCGGTGACGCACTGGGCGGGCTTCTCGTAATTGGCGAAGGAGCCGCCGCGGAGCTCGCGCAGGGTGCCGGTCAGGTCGGCGCCGTCGACCCACTCGCCGAGGTTGCCGCTCAGGTCGTACACGCCCTCCGGGGTCACGCAGCCCTCGCGCGATCCGCCCGGCGCGAGCGCGCGGCCCACCACCGAGGTGCCGTCCTGCGCCGAGTTGCAGCGCTCGTGCTCGTACGTGTCGCCGTAGGGATAGAGGCGGCCGCCCTCCTCGCCCGGGCGCACCCCGGTGCAGGCGAAGTGCCACTCCTCGCGGGTGCAGAGCCGGAAGCCGGCCGCGCGGCAGGCGGCCACCGAGTCGTGGAACGAGACCTCGGTGGTCGGCATGCGACCGTTGGCCGGCACCGCCTCGCCCCCCTCGACCACCGCCTCGTGCCGATCGATGCAGGCCCCGATCGCCTCGAGGTGCGCCATGCGCTCGGGGCACGGCGGCCCCGGCATGCGCGCGACCGGGCCCTCCTCGCCGCAGCCGGCGAGCAGGAGGGCCAGGGCGAGCGTGACCCGGCTCAATACGCCCAAGACGCGCTGACCGACTGCAGGATCGGACGCTCGGTGCCGGTGCGGGTGAGCCGGGTCTCCACCCGCAGGTAGCGGTGGTTCTGGAAGCCCGGCGGGCAGCTCGAGAGATCGGCGGGCGAGGTGTTGAACGGCCCGCAGGCCACGCCCGCGTCGAGGGTCGCGAGGGTGTCGGCGGTGCGCGCGGTCACCTCGATGTCGGTGCCCGGCGGCTCGATCGACGTCCAGTCCACCGTCGTCCAGTAGGCGAGCGCGTAGCCGGAGTCGAAGACCTGCTCCCAGCGGCCCTCGGGCGAGACGAAGGTGCGCAGGAGGTGCCCGGTCATGTCGGAGTAGCTGTAGAGCTCCTGCCCGGCGTCGACCGTGTAGGTCCCGAGGTGCGCGCAGCTGGTGTCGTAGACGTTGACGGTGCCGCTCCCGAAGCGCGAGGGCATCCAGATGCGGCCCATGCGGTCCACGGCGACGCCGTGCGGGTTGGTGCCGGAAGGCACCGCGGCCCGGCAGAGCTCGGCGCCGGTCGTCCCGTCGATGCCGACGATCTGGTTGGTGCCGTAGGCCGAGCCGTAGATGTTGCCGCTCGGGTGCGTCGTCACCGCGGTGACCTGGCTGACCGTCGTGTTCAGCACCGCGCCGGTGGTGCGGTCGAGCGCGTGCACGGTGCCGCTCCCGCGCCAGCCGCCGAACCACACCCGGTTCGCGCCGTCGGGCGAGATGCCGTAGTGGCTCGGGTTCGTGAAGGACGTCTGGGCGTAGGTGGCGATGTCGACCCGGATGGTCGGGCTCGAGCTGGTCCAGACGTAGCCGTCGGGGTCGGCGGTGAGGCCGTAGATGTTCTGGCCGACGTTGATCGTGCGGAGCACCACGCAGGTCGGGGGCGTGGTGGTCGTGTCCACCATCGTTCCGCTGATGTGGTAGAGGTCGCCGTTGTTGTAGGAGCCGGCCCAGATGTCGCCGTTGCGGTCGATGGCGACCGAGCGGGCCACGTTGAGCACCGGCGCCCGGCAGATGAGGCCGCCGTCCGAGGCGCGCAGGTGCACCACGTTGGACTGCGCCGGGTCGGCGGGGTTGCTGCCGGTCATCGCGCGGTTGCCGACCCAGACGCTGCCGTCGGAGGCGACCGCGGTGCGCGACGGGTAGCGGCCGTGCGAGGGGACCTGCCAGTTCTTCACCCCGGTGCGGGTGTCGAGCTGCGCGACCTCGTTGCGGGCGGTGACCGCGATGTAGATGTAGTCGAAGTCGACGGTCGAGCTCCCGAGCGTGACGCTGCCCGGGTACATCGGATCCTCCTCGACGTCGTCGCAGGTGCGGCCGTCGCGCATGCAGTCCGCCGGCGTGCCCCACGTCTCGGTGAAGCAGGGCATCGGCGGGCAGGTGCCGCACGCGTTGACCACGCCCTCGTCGATGGCGCCGTCGCAGTCGGTGTCCATTCCGTCGCAGACCTCGGCCGGCGTGGGCCCGCAGTCGCCGCAGCGGTTGCGCACGCCCTCGTCGATCAGGCCGTCGCAGTCCTGGTCCTCGCCGTCGCAGATCTCGGTCGGGTCGCACCAGCCGCAGGCGTTGCTCCCGCTCGCCCAGCGCTCGTCGGCCTCGCCGTCGCAGTCGTCGTCGACGCCGTTGCAGATCTCGGGCAGCGGGGTGACCTGACCGCTGCACGCGCCCCACTCCGGGAACTCCATGCTGCCCGAGCAGGTCTGGGTGCCGGCGACGCAGCTGCCGACGCCCTCGGTGCCGGGCGGGCCGCCGTAGCAGGTCTGGGTGTCGCCGGTGCCGCACATGCAGCCGTCGTCGACCACCCCGTCGCAGTCGTCGTCGTAGCCGTTGCCGCACTCGTCGGTGGCCGCCGGCGCGCCGCAGCCGCCGCACGCGTTGGTCACGCCCTCGTCGGCGACGCCGTTGCAGTTGTCATCGCGCCCGTTGCAGGTCTCGGCCGCGCCGGGGTGCACGTCGGCGTTGGTGTCGTCGCAGTCGGTCGGGAACGGGCTGCCGTCGCCGTCGGCGTCCGCGCAGCCCTCGTCGATGCGGCCGTCGCAGTCGTCGTCGACGCCGTCGGCCGCGCCGCCCGCGCACTCGGCCCCGGGGAGCACCTGGCCGTCGCAGCTGCCCCAGCGGTTCTCACCGGTGGCCGCGTCCGCGAGGCAGTCGCGCCGGCCGCCGCTGCAGACCCCGACCCCGCCGGTGCCGAAGGGGCCCTCGTAGCAGGGCTGGTTGGTCGGCGGCTCGCAGACGCAGGAGGTGCCCGTCGCGCACTCGCAGCGGTAGTCGCACTCGCAGTCCTCGTCGGTCATGCCGTCGCAGTCGTCGTCGACGTCATTGCCGCACATCTCGGTGGGCTCGGGCCCGCACTCGCCGCAGGCGTTCCGGAGGCCCTCGTCGACGGTGCCGTCGCAGTCCTCGTCGGTGCCGTCGCAGGTCTCCTCGCCCGGCAGCCGCTCCCCGCGGCACTCCCCGATCATGCCGGGCGCCGAGCAGATGGCGACGCCGTTGCGGCAGGCGCCGACCCCCGCGGTCGCGACGTCGCCGGAGTAACAGACCACCCGGTCGCCCCGGCGGCAGTCGCAGTCGGGCTCGTCGGCGGTGCCGTCGCAGTCGTTGTCCACCCCGTCGCCGCAGGTCTCGGCCACCCCCGGGTGCACGGTCGCGTCGGTGTCGTCGCAGTCGTCCCCGCTCGGGCAGTCGTCGGCGATGGCGGAGTGACCGTCGCGGTCGACGTCGACGCACGCCGCCCCGACCCCGGAGTCCTCCTCCCCGGCGTCGCCGATCGGCTCACAGACCCCGTCGATGCAGCGAGACCCGGCCTCGCAGTCGTCGGCGCTCTCGCAGCGGGTGGGAGAAGGGGTGCCGGAGCAGTCGCAGCCGGCGGCGAGGAGGACGCTCGTCAGAGCGAGCGTCAGGGTGAGGCGATTCATGATCGGGGGGCTCCGCGAGAGAGTCTAGCGGAACGGAAAAGTCCAGTCTGTGCCAATCGCCACGGCGGGGTCCCGCCTACTCGTCCTCGCGTCGCGCCTCGTCCCAGTTGCAGTGGTACGTGTCGCCGTGCTCGGCCCCGTGGTGGCCGCGGCCGACGTCCACCCTCACCGGCTCGCCCTCGGAGATGAAGATGTCGACCCTCACGTCTCCGATCCGCGCCCAGTAATAGCCCTCGTCCATGTACTCGATGTGGAGCCAGTCATCGACGGACAGCTCGTCGAAGACCTCCTGGTCGGGCGCGTCCAGCGCCGGCCGCGTCCGCACCACCCAGTCGGCTCCGATCCGCCCTCTCTTCTTCTCGCTCACCAAGTCTCTCGTTTCCGATTCGATGCCCGCGCCGCACCCGGCCCACCAGGATTCGGCCACCGGCCCTCGGCGTCAGAGTACATGGAGATCATCGAGCTCGATCGCCCACTCGCCCGTCGGTGAGCGCGTGAGCACGATGATCGCCTCGAGGTCGCTGCGACCTTCCTCGCGTGTCCACATCGGCACGTCGGCGTAGATGGTCTTCTCGTCGATGCGGTCGACATCGGCCACCTCCCACACCGCGTCCGGTGGGTCCACCAGGGTGCGTCCGTACTCTCGCACAGCCTCGCGGAGGTCGTCCGGCCGGTGCCGTGCGGCTCGCCCGTCGGCGACGATCTCATCGAACCGCCCCGCGACGAGATCGGCGATGAGGTCGAGGATCAGACGCTTCTCGTTCGGTCTCAGCACGCTGCCTCCCATGTGGTCCAGCCGCGACGACGTGTTTCATGCTCGGACGCTACGCTTCGACGGCGACGATGTTGGAGAGAGATACGAAACCATGGGCAGGTTGAGGGGAGCGCGTCGTGCATCGGTCGCCCTGCACCTGATCGGTCTCGAGAGACCAGAGGCGTGGATTCTCCGCGATGGCGCGCTCGACGATGGAGTCGAGGTCGACATCGTGCTCCGCGAGAAGCTCCCGGCGAACGGACGCCACGAAGGTCTGCGCCGCGAGCTCGGCCGCGCGGAGGAGGGACACCCTCTCCTGCGCACACCGCCATCTCCACGAGCAGAATCCCCTCGAGCTCGAGGACCGAGGTGCCAGCGATTCGCACCGCCAGGTGACCTTCAGCGAACCCGTTCACCAGGACCGGATCTGCCGAAGGCCCCCAGTCGAGGATTTGGAAGCCGAGCGTCAACTCCGTCATCATGCTTCACGCGAAGAACGCATCGGCGTCAGAGTACATGGAGATCATCGAGCTCGATCGCCCATTCGCCCGTCGGTAGACGCGTGAGCACGATAATCGCCGAGAGGTCGCTGCGACCCTCCTCGCGTGTCCACATGGGTACGTCCACGTGGACTGTCGTCTCGTCCTCGCGGTCGACGTCGGCCACATCCCACACCGCATCCGGAGGCTCCACCAAGGTGCGCCCATATTCTCGCACAACCTCGCGGAGACCGTCGGGCTGGTGCCCTGCGGCTCGCCCGTCGGCGACGATCTCATCGAACCTCCCCGCGACGAGCTCGGCGATGAGGTCGAGGATCAGACGCTTCTCGTTCGGTCTCAGCACGCTGCCTCCCATGTGGTCCAGCCGCGACGACGTGTTTTCATGCTCGGACGCTACGCTTCGACGGCGACGAGGTTGGAGAGATACGGAACCATGGGCAGGTTACGAGGAGCGCATCGTTCATCGGTCGCCCCGCACCTGATCGGTCTCGAGAGACCAGAGGCGTGGATTCTCCGCGATGGCGCGCTCGACGATGGAGTCGAGGTCGACATCGTGCTCCGCGAGAAGCTCCCGGCGAACGGCCGCCACGAAGGTCTGCGCCGCGAGCTCGGCCGCGCGGAGGGACACCCTCTCCTGCGCACACCGCCATCTCCACGAGGAGAATCCCCTCGAGCTCGAGGGCCGAGGTGCCAGCGATTCGCACCGCCAGGTGACCTTCGGCGAACCCGTTCACCAGGACCGGATCTGCCGAAGGCCCCCAGTCGAGGATTCGGAAGCCGAGCGTCAACTCCGTCATCATGCTTCACGAGAAGAGCGCATCGGCGTCAGAGCACATGGAGCATCTCGAGCTCGATCGCCCATTCGCCCATCGGGGAACGCCTGAGGACGATGCACGCCTCGAGGTCGCTGCGACCTTCCTCGCGTGTCCACATGGGCACCTCTGCGTAGACGGTCTTCTCGTCCACGCGGTCGATATTGGCCACATCCCACACCGCATCCGGGGGATGCACCAAGGTGCGTCCGTATTCTCGCACAGCCTCGCGGAGCTCCTCCGGCCGGTGCCGTGCGGCTCGCCCGTCGGCGACGATCTCATCGAACCGCCCCGCGACGAGATCGGCGATGAGGTCGAGGATCAGACGCTTCTCGATCGCTCTCAGCACGCTGCCTCCCTTGATGTCCAGCCGCGACGACGTGTTGCATGCTCGGACGCTACGCTTCGACGGCGACGATGTTGGAGAGCCCGCGAGTGTCCAACCACTCGGCGACCCTCGCGGACACGTACATCTCCACGTCGCCCGGCGAGCGAGCGAAGTCACGGCCGTCGAGAGAGATCGGAGGTCTGGGACGGCCCCGAATCCGTCTTGCGCATTCTTCGCAGAGCTCGTCACGAGGAGAGGAGGCGACCGGTGCCGGATGGATCTCGGGAACCAGCTCCACCATCTCCGGCAAGTCCTCACCCTCGACGGTCGGTGTCCCCGGAGCCGGCAACTCGTCGTCTTCGAGGTGATCGAAATACTCCGGTGGCGCCTCGGCCGCGGGAACCAGGTGCACGCGCGCGTGACTCAACCCCCGGAACTGCTGCGCGAGCAGGTCGTCCAGGACCTTTCCCCGCTCTATCCATACCACGCCCGGAGAAGGATGAATCACGTCCTCGGTGATCGGGCCCCAGCACTCACCCACCGGTACCCCCACGTAAGCGCCAGGAGTGAGCGAACGCGGCCGCAACCCGAGCGCGGCTTCCCACTGCTCACTCATCCGCCTCCAGAGCGCCGGTGGGAGAGGGTGGGGGTCGACGTGGAGAGCGCGCGGAGCTGTGCCGAGCACGATTCGATCGGAGGAGGACCAAACGCCGCACCGCGGACAGCTCAGCGGCGACAAGTGATCTCCGCCGCTCAACCTGCATGGATTCGCCCGGCTGCTCTCCCCATCGGTTTCGTAGTCAGGTGCCCGCACGCGATAGATGCGCATCGCCCGGCCGCTCATTGCCCGCCCACCCCGTCGTCGCTGACGACCTCGACGAGCTCCTCCGGGACTTCGACAGACGCCCCGTCACCGAGCTCGACGAGGTACAGCGTCGTTCCGATGGCGCAGCCGAGCTGCTCGGACTGCTCGGGGGTCTCGACTTCCCTCATCCCGCAGACGGCGGCGAGTGCTCCAGGACGCGACTCCATGGCTGCGCCCTTCTCGAGTCGTACCGTGTCGCCCCAGGTTGGGGTGCTCATGCTCGATGCCTTTCCTACTGGTCGATCGGCAGCCACGGCGTACCGTCTGGGTTCGTGACGCCGAGCCCGTCGGCGTAGTTGGTTCGCCGGTGATGGACCAGAGACGCTACGGATCGAAGACCGCTACGGAGCCGTCTTCGTAGACGACTCGCACTCGACCATCGGCTTGCGATGCCTCGCCCAGCAGGCGCGGGCGGTCCCCACGCAGCGCATCGCAGATCCGCCTGCGCAGTCGGTCGAAGGTGACGGCAGCGTAGTCAGCGCCCGAGAGGGCGAGCAACGGCGCTACGTACTCGTGAGGCTCGGCCCCGGGAGGGCCGAGCTTCGTGTCGTCCGTGACGAACACCACCGCGAGGTAGCCGGCGCCGTCGATCTCGCCTCGCTCGCACTCCAGATAGTGGGGCGGCTCGATGTGTTCCGGGATGGCCTGCGCATGGACGTCCACCCATTCACAGCCGGTATGGGCGTCACCGTCGCGAGGGAACCGCAGCCTCCACAGGGTGGCGTAGATGCTCATGCGAGGCCATTCGGTAACGCAGCTTGCGCGCAGTGTCCAGCGGCCTGCCGTGGCGACGTCGCTTAAAAACGCGCGCCCGAGCTGCTGGCACCAGCTCGGGCACACTAATCACGGAGAATGTGATTCGTCCTTTCGGACTTCGTGACAGCTCACGAGGATATTCTAAGAAGTAAGCCTCATCAGGAACGGATCATGAGAACGGGGAAGGCTGAAAATGGTCAGACTTCCGTGGACTTTCGCAGCATCTCGTCGCTCGCCTGGATCACCCGCTGGTTGATCTCGTAGGCGCGCTGGCTGCTGATGAGGTCGATCATCTCGTTGACGACCTCGACGTTGGAGCCCTCGAGGAACCCCTGGCTGAGGGTGCCGGCGCCCTCCTGGCCGGGCTGGACGACGAGGGGCTGGCCGCTGGCGCTGGTCGCCCGGAACATGCTCCGGCCCATCGCCTCGAGGCCGCCCGGGTTCGGGAAGCGCGCGATCTGCAGCTGGCCGAGCTCCATCGTCTGCTGGCTGCCCGGCTGGGTCACGCTGACGGTGCCGTCCTGGGCGATGCTGACGCTGGTCGCGTCCTGGGGCACGGTGATCTGCGGCTCGATGGGCAGGCCGTCGACGGTGACGAGCTGGCCCTGGTTGTCGAGCTTGAGGTTGCCGGCCCGGGTGTAGGCGATCTCGCCGCCCGGCCGCACGACCTGGAAGAAGCCCTCGCCTTCGATCGCGACGTCGAGCGGGTTGCCCGTCTGCTGCATCGCGCCCTGGGTGTGCATGAACTCGGTGGAGACGGTGCGCGTCCCCTGACCGATCTGCACGCCGGTGGGCAGGGTGCCGCCGTCGGCGGTGCGTCCCCCGGGCGTCCGGACCTGCTGGTAGATCAGGTCCTGGAACTCGGCGCGCGAGCGGCGGAACCCGGTCGTCGAGACGTTCGCCATGTTGTTGGCGATCGTGTCGATGTGGGTCTGCTGGGCGGCCATGCCGCTCGCGGCGGATCGGAGGGAACGCATCATGATCTTGTCCTCGTGCTTCGGTGACCTCGATCAGCCCGAGCGGCCGACCTCGCGCGCCGCCTTCTCGTCGATCTGGCGGAACGCTTGAATGACCCGCTGAAACGCCTCGAAGGAGCGGTTCGCGGTGATGAGCTCGTTCATGCCCTCGATGGGGCTCACGTTGGCGCCCTCGAGGTAGCCCTGGAGCACCTGCGTCTCCGCGGCGGGCTCCGGGTTGCCGCGCCCGGTCGGCGCGTAGAGGGTGACGCCCTGCTTCTCGAGGCCCCCGGCGCCGAAGCGCTCGATGCGCATCCGGCCGACCGGCGCGCCGTCCGCCATGACCGTCCCGTCGGAGCCGATCTGGATCGAGGCCGCGGCGGGGGGGACGCGGAGCTCGGGCTGGCTCGGATCCGCGGGGTCGGCGGCGAGGAGCGCGTGGCCGCCTGGAGTGCGGAAGACGCCCTCCGGGTCCATGCGGAAGCTGCCGGCGCGGGTGTAGCGCACGCCGTCCTCGGTCTGGACCGCGAAGAGCCCGTCGCCCTGCAGGGCCACGTCGAGCGGGTTGCCGGTCTGGGTCAGCGGGCCGTCGGTCTCGTCGGTGCTGAGCTGCGAGATGGTGACGTAGCGGAGGCTGTCCGGCGTCGGCCCACCCTGCTCGCGGCTCACCGCCTCGCGGAAGGCGAGCGCGTCGGCGCGGTAGCCGACGGTGCCGACGTTCGCGACGTTGTTCGCGGTCACGTCGAGGGATCGCTGCTGGGCGATCGCTCCGCTCAAGGCGCTGTAGATTCCGTCCGACATGATGGGTGTGCTTCCTGAGATTCAGTGGCGAGAGCGAGCCGGGCGCCGGATCTTCTCTTCCTTCGCGAGGATGGCGCGGAGGCGCGCGGCGGCGTCGCCGAGGATCTGGCAGACGCGGCTCTCGGTGACGCCGAGGATCTGGCCGATCTCGGCCTGCGTGCACTCCTCCTGGTAGTAGAGGGCGAGCACCGTCTGGGTGCGCTCGGGGAGCTTGGTGATGGCGCCCGCGAGCCGCTTCTTCAGCTCCGCCTCGCCGTAGAGGGAGGCGGGATCGTCGAAGCCCGAGTCCACGTGGTCGGGGTCGACCGCGCCGGTCCTGCCGAGCATCGGCCCGCGCGCGAGCTCCATGCTGACGCGCTGGTACTCCTCGAGGGGGATGCCGAGCGCGGAGGCGATCTCGTCCTCCTCGGGGGCGCGCCCGAGCTGCGCCTGGAGCTTGCGAATGGTCTTGCTCACCTGGACCATGCGCTTGCGCCCGTGGCGGGTGATCGGATCCCAGCTCCGCAGCTCGTCGAGGATCGCGCCCCGGATGCGGCGCTCGGCGTAGGGCTCGAAGCGGGGGTACTTCTCCGCGTCGTAGCTCTCGGCCGCCTTGACCAGGCCCTCGTTGCCCGCGCCGATCAGGTCGCCCACGTCGACGCTCGGCGGCAGGCGCCGGGCCATGCGGAAGGCGACGCGCCGGACGATGGGCACGCCGATCCGGATCAGCTCCTCCTTCGAGGCGCCGCCCTGGATCTCCGCCGTGAGCGAGGCGCTCAGCACGGGTGGGCCTCCGTCGCCTCGAGCACCTTGAGGCGCCGAACGAGGTTGCTGACCGCGCGGGCCGCCATCGAGGTGGGCGCGCGGAGCACGAAGGGCTGCCCGGTGGCGACGCCCTCGCGCACGCTGTCGTCGCGCGGGATGGCGCCGAGGTAGCCGAGCTCGAGCATCAGGAAGCGGCGCACGATGCCGTCCATGCGGGCGTGGATCTCCGCGCCCTCGCGCTCGCTGTTGACCTGGTTGGCGACCACGTGGACCCGGTCGACGCCGGCGCGGCGGTGCAGCACCTTGGCCATCGCGTACGCGTCGCGGAGCGACGTCGGGTCGGGCGTGGTGACGAGCAGGACGTCGTCGGCGTAGCTGGCGAAGCCGACCGCGTTACTGCCGATGCCGGCGCCGGTGTCGATGATGAGGACGTCGAAGTCCTGGGCGACCTCCTCGACCAGGTCCCAGAGCGCGGCGCGCTGGCGGGCGTCGAGGTTGGCGACGTCGTAGCGGCCGGGGCAGGCCGGGATGAGGTGCACGCCCTCGGGGCCCTCGACGAGGATCTCGTCGATGGTGCGCTCGGCGGTGAGCACGCTCAGCAAGTTGTACTGCGGGCTCACGCCGAAGGCGAGGTCCATGCTGGCGAGGCCGAGGTCGGCGTCGAGCACGAGGACTCGCTTGCCGGCCCGGGCGAGCTCCACCGCGAGGTTGGCGGAGACCTGGGTCTTGCCCACGCCGCCCTTGCCGCTGGTGACGGCGATGACGTGGGTGCCCTGGCCGCCGGGCTTCAGGCGCACGACGCGCGGGGGGCGCTTGCTTCCGCGCAGGCCCGCGGCCTGGTCGTTCTCGCGAATCATCTCTAGACCTCCTCGCCGCACAGAGCGGCGGCCAGCTTCTCGGGGGTGGCGATCTCGACGTCCTCGGGGACGCGCTGACCGGTGGTGAACCAGGCGAGCGGCAGACCGCTCGCGATGTGGGCGGAGACGACGGCGTCGTACTGCAGCGCCTCGTCGAGCTTCGTGACCGTGAGCGTCTTCGGGAGGAGCACGGCGTGACGCTCGACTGCGTCTTCCAGCTCCATCGTTCGGCTCGCGGCGTTCAAGCAGAGAGTCACTTCCACCTCGGCCTCAGTGCTGTGCAGGATCTCGGCCAACTCTCCGAGTGCCGCCTTGTCGCGGGGCGCGCGGCCCGCGGTGTCGATCAACACCACCTCGGCGTCAGCGAGCCGACGCAGGGCCCGTCGGAAGCTCGACACGTCGCTGGCGACCTCGAGCGGGACGCCGATGAGGTCGGCGTACTGCTCGACCTGCTGCACCGCGCCGATGCGGTAGCCGTCGAGCGAGATGATGCCGACCGCGCGCTGCCGGATGAGCGCCGCCTCGGCCGCGATCTTGGCCAGCGTCGTCGTCTTGCCGACCCCGGTCGGGCCGACGAGCGCGAGGTACTTCCGCTCGGCGTCGAGGTCGGGGGCCGCGAAGGCCACCCGCTCGGAGAGCGCCTCGGCGAGGCCCTCGGTCGCCTCCCGCAGGGTGCGGGGCTCGCCGGGCGCGCTCACCGCGAAGAGCCGCGCGATCTGCGGGTCGAGGCCGTTCTTGATCAGGAGCCGCTCGAGCAGCGAGGCGTTCTTCCGCGCGAGCGCGGGCTCGTGCCACTCCTTGGCGTCCTCGGCGGCCAGGGCGCGCACCTCGAAGGCGCCGCCGAGCTTGCGGGACGAGAGGATCACCGCGTCCGCGCCGAGCTCGCGCTTCACCCGGGAGAGCGCGCGGTCGAGGCTGTGGGCGGTGTAGGTGTGCTCGGGCATCGATGATTCTCCGTCAGCCGCTCACCACACCGAGCGAGCGGATCGTCGCCGAGCCGTCGATCTCGCGATACGACAGCACGCTCAGACCCGGCACGCGGCGGGTGAGGAATTCGTGGACCGCGCGGCGCACGTCGGGGGCGCAGATCACCGCGGGGGGCGTGGTCACCCCGGCGAAGGCGCGCGAGGCGCCGTCGAGGGACGAGAGGATGCGCTGGGCGGCGGTCGCGTTCGGCCCGCCGTCCCGGAACGCCTGCTCGGCGTTGGGGTCGAGGATGAGCGCCGAGACCCGGCCCTGATCGTCGCGGAAGCGGCCGGTGATGTGCCGCGCCAGGCGCTCGCGGCAGAGCTCGGTGAGCTGCCCCGGATCCTTCACGTGCCGGCCGTGGTCGGCGAGCGACTCGAGGATGGTGCGGAGGTCGCGCACCGAGACGCTCTCCGAGAGCAGGCGCTTGAGCACGTTGCTCACGTCGCTCAGCGTCAGGACGTTCGGCACCAGGTCGTCGACCAGGCGGGGCTCGCGCCGCGCGAACAGATCGAGCAGCTCCTGGGTCTCGCTCCGGCCGAGCAGGTCCGGGGCGACCGAGCGGAAGAGCTCGGTCAGGTGGGTCGCGACCACGGTGGGCGGGTCGACGACGGTGTAGCCGAGCGACTCGGCCTTCTCGCGGTGCGCCTTGTGGACCCAGAGCGCGGGCAGCCCGAAGGCCGGCTCGCGGGTGGGCTCGCCGTCGATCTTCGGCAGGCTGCCGGTCGGATCCATCGCGAGCAGGCGGCCGTTCTTGATCTCGCCGCGGCCGACCTCGTTGCCGCTGAGCATCAGGCGGTAGGCGCCGCCCGCCAGGCGGAGGTTGTCGCGGATGTGGACGCTCGGGACGATCACGCCGAGCTCGCTCGCGAGGTTGCGGCGGATGGCGCCGATGCGCTCGACCAGCTCGCCGCCCTGGGCGCTGTCGACGAGGGAGACCAAGTCGTAGCCGACCTCGAGCTCGAGCAGCTCCACCGGGAGCGCCTGCTCGAGCTTCTCGCGCTCGGTGGGCGCGCCGCTCGCGTCCGCCTCGCCGGCCTCGGGCGCGGCCTCGATCGACTCGACCGCCTTGCCCGCGCTGCGACCGGCGAAGGCCATCGCGCCGGCGAGGGCGAAGAACGGCAGCACCGGCATCCCGGGCAGCAGCCCCACCCCGCCGAGCACCGCGGCCGAGCCGTAGAGCGCCTTCTGCGAGCCGCCGAGCTGCTTGACCAGGGTCGGCGAGAGCGCGGCGCCGGTGGAGGCGCGGGTGACGACCACGCCGGCGGCGGTGGAGACGAGGAGCGCGGGGATCTGCGAGGCGAGGCCGTCGCCGACGGTGAGGATGGTGTAGGTCGAGGCGGCGTCGACCGCGCTCAGGTCGTTCTGCATCACGCCGACGATGAAGCCGACGACGATGTTGATGCCGGTCATCAGCAGGCCCGCGATCGCGTCGCCGCGCACGAACTTGCTCGCGCCGTCCATCGAGCCGAAGAAGTCGCTCTCCTGCTCGACCTCCTTGCGGCGGGCCTTGGCCTGCTCCTGGGTCAGCGCGCCCGACGCGAGGTCCGCGTCGATCGACATCTGCTTGCCGGGCATCGCGTCGAGCGTGAAGCGGGCGCTCACCTCGGCGACGCGCCCGGCGCCCTTGGTGATGACGACGAAGTTGATGATGACGAGCAGCACGAAGACCGTGCCGCCGACGAGGTAGTTGCCGCCGACGATGAACTCGCCGAAGGAGCGGATGACCTCGCCCGCCGCCTCGGTGCCGCTCGCGCCCTCGAGCAGGATCAGCCGGGTCGAGGCGACGTTGAGCGCGAGGCGCATCAGCGTGCCGAAGAGCAGGATGGTCGGGAAGCTCGACAGGTCGAGGGGCTTCTCGAGGTTGATGGCGATCAGCAGCAGCGCGACGCTGAGCGCGATCGAGCTGGCCAGCATGAAGTCGAGCATCAGCGCCGGCAGCGGCACCACCATCAGCAGCACGATCCCGACGAGCAGGACCGGCACGACGGTGGCGAAGCGGGCCGGGAAGAGGCCTCCACCCTTGGGCGTCACGGCGGCGCTCACTTCACACCTCGGATGCCCATCACGTGGGCGATGACCTTGGCCGCCACCTCGTACAGCTCCACCGGGATCGGGCGGCCGACCTTGCCGTTCTTGCGGAGCGCGCGGGCCAGCGGCTTGTTCTCGACGATCGGGATGCCCTTCTTGCGGGCCTCGGCGCGCATGCGGAGCGCGGTCTCCTCGACGCCCGAGCCGAGCATGATCGGCGCGGCGTCACCCTGGTCGGGCTCGTAGCGGAGCGCGACCGCGATGTGCGTCGGGTTGGTGACCAGGCAGGTGGCCCCCTCGACCGCCTGCACCGAGCGCTGCTGGGCGAGCTCGCGCTGCTTCTGGCGGCGCTTGCCCTTGATGTGGGGGTCGCCCTCGCTCTGCTTGTGCTCTTCCTTCACCTCGTGCTTCGCCATGCGGTTCTGCTTGGCGAAGCGGCGCCAGGTGATGACGTAGTCGACGGCCGCGAGGGCCGCGAGGGCCGCCACGCCCCAGAGCACGAGCTTGGCCGCGACCGCGCCGACCTCGGCCGCGCCGGCCTCGGCCTCGGCCATCGGCAGCACGATGAAGTGCGGCAGGCCGTCGTCGATCACGCGCCAGACGAGGATGCCGACCAGGCCCACCTTGAGCAGGCTCTTGCCGAGCTCGACCAGCATCTCCGGCCCGGGCAGGACCTTCTTCATGCCGGCGATCGGGTTCATGCGCTCCGGCTTGGGCTGGAGCGCGGCCAACGCGAAGAGGCCCTTGGTCTGGACCACGGTGGCGACGATCGCGGCGACCGCGGCCGCCCCGGCGACCGGCCCGATGATCTGCAGGCCGATCTGACCGAGGGTCTCGATCGCCTCGAACGGGCGGTGCACGTCGCGCAGCCGGAAGATGCGCTCGCTGAAGCGGGAGACGCTGTCGGCGAAGCCGCTCCCCATCACCGCGAGGATGGCGACGGTGGAGACGACGGTGGCCGCGCCCGCGACGTCGGCGCTCTTGGCGACCTGCCCCTGCTCGCGCAGCTGCTCGAGCTTTTTTGGGGTCGCTTCCTCTGTCTTGCTGTCCTGGTCGACGTCGGCCATCAGCCGCCTCCCAGGGCCGCGCGAAGGGCGGCGGGCAGCTCACCGAGGTGCTGGGTCAGCGCGGCGACCACGCTCGGGGACGAGGCGTAGAGCACCACCCCGCCGACGGCGGAGGTGACGGCGAAGGTGAGCGCGAAGATCTGGACGCGGGGCGCCGACCTCGCGACGAGGCCCATTCCCAGCTGAACGATGAACATCGTGCCCACGATGGGGGACGCGATGCGCAAGCCCTGTGCCAGCAGCCCCGCGCCGATGTCCACCGTGCCCGGGTGCACCGCCCGGGTGAGCGCGTCGCCGACCGGCGCGTGCCCGATCGACCAGGCCAGCGCCTGCAGCGTCACGTGGTGACCCTGCAAAGCGAAGAAGATCAGGACGGAAAGCGCCCCGATCAGCCGACCGGTGGGCATCGTCTGCTCGCCGAACATCGGGTCGACGGTCTGGGCGAAGCCCTGGCCCATGCTGAGGCCGGCGATGTTCCCGGCCACGTCGGCCGCCGCCAGGGTGACGCGGACCGTCAGACCGATGACGGCCCCCACCAGGAATTCCCCCAGCGCCGCCACCGCGAGCGGGACCGGCTCGAGGGCGATCACCGGGGCATCCCCCCAGTGCGGCGTGCAGATGGCCAGCGCGATGAGCAAGGCCAGCCCGACCCGCACCTGCGTGGGCGAGCCGCTCCCGAACGGCGCCGGCAACGCCACCAGCATCACGCTCACCCGGAGGAAGACGAGGAGCGCGAAGGGCACGAAGGGCAGAAGGCTGGTGAGGTACGCCTGCATCGGCGAGGGCGGGCTCTGCACAGCGGATGCCGGCCCGCCGGCGCCAAGCCGGCGGGCCCCCGTGCCCCTGCCCGTGCCCGTGCCCGTGCCCGAAAAGGTCCGAGACCGAGACCGAGACCGGGTCTGAGACCGAGACCGAATCCGAGACCGAGTCCGATTCCGACGCCCTCGTGGTCGACGCAGATCAGGGGAGGTGGGAGGCGAGGAGGAATAGCTAGGCCCGGCGCCGCGCCCGCTCTCGGCCTCCCCGCCCCCGGCGCCGCCGCTGCCGGCCTCGCCTCCGCTCCCCGCTGCCGGCCTCGCCGCCGCTCCCCGCTGCCGATGCCGCCGCGGGCCTCGCTGCCGCTGCCGGCCTCGCTGCCGCTCCCCGCTGCCGATGCCGGCCTCGCCGCCGCTCCCCGCCGCCGCTGCCGGCCTCGCTGCCGCCGGTCTCGCCGCCGCTCCCCGCTGCCGATGCCGCCGCCGGCCTCGCTGCCGCTGCCGGCTACGCCCCCGTCGAGCCCCTATGAGAGGCAGACGTGTTGGCGCCTCGTCCTCCTCCTCTGACGGTGCCGGACGCCGCCGGGCGAGTAAGAGGACGCCTGCGGCGCCGGCTACGCCGGCTTCGCTCGCTACGCTCGCTCGTCCTTGACTAGCCCGTCCGCGCCCGGCGCGGAGGAGGCGGAGGACGATGCGCGACACAGCGTTGCGCGGGCCGTCTCCTCGGAGAGAACGATGCGCAACATCACCTCGGAAGCGATCGACTGGCTCACCCGCGTCCGGCCCGTCTGGGAGGCCATCGCGAAGCAGGACAAGAACCTCGCTCGGCAGCTGCGCGACAGCGCGTCGAGCGTGGTCGGCAACCTCG
>JAYZQJ010000260.1:0-49523 GCA_036149055.1 Myxococcota bacterium
GCTGCGCCGTCAGACCCGTGTCCGCTCCGGGTGCCTCCGCACCCTACGCAGACACGGGTCAGCCGGCTTCGCGGGGCCCCCCCACCCGAGTCGCGCGCCTGCGTCGCGCGTGTCCCGCGCTCCGCGCGTGAGCCACGCGGCTCGCGCGCGCGCGTCGCGCGAGCTGGCCGCCCGCTGCCGCGGGATCGAACGGGGCGGGGTGGTTCGTGCGGCGACCTCGCTGCGCTCGTCGCCTGCCGTCGTCTCGGGGCAGTCGTCGTGAAAGCGGGTGTGGCCCCCCGGGCGTCGGCGACCTCGCTGCGCTCGTCGCCTGCCGTCGTCTCGGGTCAGTCGTCGCGGTAGCGGGCTTGGCCGCCCCCGCGCCATCGTTGCCACCTCTCGAGTCAGGAGAGGGCGTCGTGGGCGGCCTGGAGCAGCTCGCGGCGGTGGAAGGGCTTGCGCACCACGCGGTAGCCGCGGTGGGCCGAGAGGCGGCGCAGCGAGCCGTCGGAGCGGTGGCCGCTGACGACCACCACCGGGACGCCGAGCACGTGGGCGCGCTCCGCCATCTGCAGGCCGTCGCCGTCCGGCAGCTCGAGGTCCGTCACCACCAGGTCGAAGCCGGCCGGGAGCGCGCCGAGCGCCTCTCGCAGGGTGCCCACCGCGCTGACCGACCAGCCGTGCGCCTCCATCACGCGGCCGATCACCACCCGCACCGCGCGGTCGTCCTCGAGCAGGAGCACCCGCTCGCCGCTCCGGCGGGGCGGGGTGTCCTCGCCCTGCGCGGGCGCCTTCGGGTTCTCGACCGAGGTCGGCAGGTACACGCGGAAGGTCGTGCCCGCGCCGAGGGTGCTCTCGACGTCGACGCGGCCCGCGTTGCGGTCGACGATGTCCCGCACGAGGGCGAGGCCGAGCCCGGTGCCGGAGGCCTTCGTGGTGAACATCGGCTCGAACACCCGGGCCCGGGTCTCCTCGCTCATGCCCTCGCCGTCGTCGTGAATGGCCAGCTGCACCCAGGGCCCGGCGCGGCGTGTGCCCGGCGCCTCGGACACCACCGCCGAGGTCCAGCGCACGGTGCCGCGGTCCGCGATCGCCTCCCGCGCGTTCAGGGTGAGGTTGAGCACCAGCTGGTCGAGCGAGCCGCGGTCGATCGCCACCGCCGGCAGCGGCTCGTCGTGCACGACCTCGAGCTGGATCTCGGGCGGCATCACCCGCCGGATCAGCCGGGTGACCGAGTCGAGCGCGTCGCGCGCGTCGGCGACCCGGCGGCCGCTCGTCCGGCGCCCGAAGCCGAGGAGCAGCCGGGTCAGGTCGGAGGCGTGCTGGCTGGCGTCGAGGATCTCCTCCACGTCGCGCAGCCGGTCGGGCTCCTGGATCTGGCTGTGGAGGAGGTCGGCGTAGTTCTCGACCACGGTGAGCAGGTTGTTGAGATCGTGGGCGGCGCCGCTCGCGAGCAGGGCGATCGCCTCCATGCGCTTGGCCTCCGACAGCGCGACGCTCCGGAGCCGGTCGCGCTCCACCCGCATGCGCTCGAGGGTGAGCGCCCGGCCGAGGATCTGCGCGACGACGTAGAGCAGCTCGATGTCGCGCCCGGTCCAGGGATCCTCCTCGGACACGTCGTCGAGCCCGATGAAGCCGCCGAGGGTGTGCTGGATCTGCACCGGGAAGGCGGCGAGCGACTGGATGTCCTGGGCCGCGAGCAGCTCGCGCTCGGCCTCCGCCTCCGGGGGGAGCTCGGCGAGGGAGGCGACGTGCACGGCGCGGCCACGCTCCATCTCGCGCATCCACCAGGGGAACAGATCGCGCGGGAGCCGCTGGAGGTGCTCCTTCTGCGGGGTGACGCCGGCCCGACACCACTCGTGGGTGTTGTCGAGCAGGGTCGCGTCGTCGACCCGCAGCAAGAAGAGGTACACCCGGTCGGCCCCGGTGGCGTCGCCCATCTCGCGCAGCGTGTCGTCGATCGCGCGGTCGAGATCGGCCGCGCCGACGAAGCGCGTCGAGATCGTGTGCACGATGCGCTGCAGCGCGTCGGCGCGATCACTCTCGACCATGAGCCCCCCAGGCTCCCCCACTCCTTCATGGTGTGGTGGAGGGGGTACGGTTACAAGTCAGGCGGCGGGGGGAAGGCTGGGTTTCGTGGTGCTTTGCGGCGCGCCAGGACGCTTGCCGGCCGCGGAGGCCGGTTCGTCGGAGGTCAGCACCCGAACATGCTCCCCGATGTCGGACGTCAGGTCCGCCTCGAGCTCCTCGGGCACGTCGAAGAGGCCGCGCCCCTCGAGCGCGAGCCCGTGCGCCTCGGGGTAATCGATCTGTCCGACGTCGAGCCCCTCGATGCGGGCGAGCGCGTTCGCGTAGATGACGAGGTTGGGGAGGCTTCGTGGGCTGGCCAGGTCGTAGCGATCGGACTGCTCGATCGTCTTCGTCACCGGCTCGGGCAGCTCCCACTCCTTCGCGAGCGCCTTGCCCGCCTCGCGGTGGAACTGCTCGACGATGCCGAGCCACACGCCGTCGTTCATCCAGCTCGCCCCGAGCGCGTCGAGCAGGTTGCGCTCCGCGTCGAGCAGGTAGGCGGCGACGATCGGCTTGCCGACGTCGTGGAGCAGGCCGCCGAGGTAGGCCACGTCGGGCTCGGGGCCGTCGTCGACGTGCTGGGCGAGCCCGCGCGCGAGCGTGCCCACCGCGAGGCAGTGCTCCCAGAGACGCCGGAAGGTCTGGCGGATGCGCGGATCGCGCGAGACGAAGACCTGACGCACGCTCAGCTCGAGGAGGAGCGAGCGCGTCCGCTTGATGCCGATCCGGCTGACCGCCTGGCGGATGGAGGCGATGCGACCGCGGCCGCCGAACGCCGGGCTGTTCACCACCCGCATGACCTTGCTGGACACGAGCGGGTCGCGCTCGATCAGCGCGGCGACCTTGCCGAGGTCGGCGTCCGGATCGGACAGCTCCTCCAGGCAGACGGTGACCACGGTGGGGATGCCCGGGAGCTGGGCGCGCCCGTAGGCGAGGCGGCGGCGCAGGATCTTGGTCAGCTCGCGCCCGACGGTCACGCTCTGGCGGCGCTCCATCTCGCGCTTGCCCTTGTAGGTCACCGGCTCGGGCTTGCCTTCGGCCGCCTCCTCGAGCGCGGCGGCGAACGCGCGCACGTCCTCGAAGCGATCCTCCGGCCGCTTCGCCAGCGCCCGCCGGACCACGGCGTCGAGCGCGGCCGGCAGCTCCGGGGCGTGCTTCTGGAGCGGCGCCGGGTCCTCGGTGGAGTGCATCACGACCAGGCGCCCGAAGCTGTCGCTCTCGAAGGGCGGCAGGCCGGTGAGCATCTCGTAGGTGACCACGCCGAGGGCGTACTGGTCCGAGCGCGCGTCGATCTCCGCGTCCCCGAGGCACTGCTCCGGGGACATGTAGGTCGGCGTGCCGAGCACCATGCCGGGGCGGGTCCCGCGCCCGAAGATGCCGGGGCCGGCGAGCTTGGCGATGCCGAAGTCCAGGACCTTCACCCGGTCCGGGTAGTCGGCGTGCGCACAGAGGAAGATGTTCTCCGGCTTGAGATCCCGGTGCACCACGCCCCGCTCGTGCGCGGCGGAGAGCGCCAGCGCGATCTGCTTCACCATCGTGAGGGTGGGGGCGAGCGCGATTCGCTCGTCCCGGTCGAGGCGAGCGCCGAGGGTCTCGCCCTCGAGCAGCTCCATCACCAGGTAGACCAGCCCGGCCTCGTCGCCGAAGTCGGTGATGTCGACGATGTTCGGGTGGCGGATGGCGTTGACCGCGCGGGCCTCGCGCACGAAGCGGCCGACCGGCTCGGGGTCGACCGAGAGCTCGGGGCGGAGCACCTTGATGGCGACCCGCCGCCCGATGCGCACGTGCTCGGCGTACCAGACGGTGCCCATGCCGCCCGCGCCCAGCTCGGTGACGATGCGGTAGGAGCCGAGCATGCGGCCCGCCAGCGTCGGCTCACGCTCCGGCGGCAGGGTGTTCCCCATCTCGAGGCTCTCGCTCACCGGACCTTCGAACGGTCGGTTCGACTGCGCCTTTAGTCAGGATCCGCCGGACGCGAGCGGGAAGACGATCTCGAAGGTCGTGCCGCGCCCAAGCTCGCTCCGGACGTCGACCGCGCCGCCCCACTGCTGGGCGATGCCGTGCACGGTCGCGAGGCCGAGCCCGGTGCCTCGGTCGTTCTCCTTGGTGGTGAAGAAGGGCTCGAAGATCCGGGCCGCGGTCGCCGGGTCCATGCCCACGCCGGTGTCGGAGACCTCGAGGCGGCCCGCGCCGTCTTCGACCCGCACGGTCAGCGAGAGCGCGCCGCCCTCCGGCATCGCGTCCCGCGCGTTCACGGCCAGGTTCATCACGACCTGCTCGAGCTGCGAGCCGTCCACCCGCGCCACGCACGGGCCGGGCGCGTCGATCGAGAGCGCGATCTCCGGGCCCACCAGCCGGGACAGGAGCGGCCGAAGCCCGCGCACCACCGCGGCCACGTCGAGCTCCCGGGGCTGACCCGGCTGCTCGCGGGCGAAGGTCAGCAGCTGGCGCACCAGCCCGTTCGCGCGGTCGGTGACGTCGCCCATGTCGGTGACCAGGGCCTTGGCGCTCGGGGTGAGCGGCTCCGACTCGAGCAGCACCCGCACGCTCATCAGCACAGTGAGCAGGTTGCCGAAGTCGTGGGCCACCCCGCCGGCGAGCGCGCCGAGGGCCTCCATGCGCTGAGACGCCGCCAGCCGCCGGGCCAGCTCCCGCCGCTCGCGCTGCGCCCGCCGCCGCGCGGTCACGTCCCGGGCCACCAGCTGCAGACAAGGCCCGCCGCCGGTGGTCGCCACCCGCACGTTGACCTCGAGGTCCCGGCGCTCCCCGTCCGGCCGCACGATCTGGAAGGTCGAGAGCCGGCTGTCGGTGCTCGCGTCGGAGATGGGATCGTCGTCCCCGGAGAGATCGAAGCCGAGCGCGTCGAGGGGGAGCCCGACGATCTCGTCGCGCCCTCGGCCGAGGAGCCGCTCGGCCGCCGGGTTGCACATCGCGACGGTGCCGGCCGGCCCGACGGTCACGATCGCGTCCGGCGAGCCCTGCACCATGTCCGCGAGCTCGCGCTCGCCCTGCGTGGCGGCGGCGACGGCGGCCCGGTGCCGGAGCGCGGTCGCGACGAGGTGGAGCACGGCCTCGACGAGCTCGGCGTCGTGAGACTTGGCCGCCCCGTCGAGCTCGACGACGAGCGCCGCCGCGCCCTGGTCCATCGCCACCACGCTGACGATGCGGTCGCCCCGCGGACCGGCCTCCACCCGCGCCTGCTCCCGGCTCTCGGCCCGCTCGAGGGAGACGCGGTCGGAGCGGGCGTCGCCGGGCGCCCCTCGCTCCGCCCGCACGCTCCAGGCGTGACCCCCACGCTGGAGCCAGGCCACGCGGAGGGGCGCGAGGAGCACGTCGACCTGCGCCACGGCGCGCTCGCGCAGCTCGGCCGCCTCGAGGCCCTCGGCGATGGCGCGGCCGAGGCTGGCCAGCGCCTCGCCTCGGGCGGCGCGCTGGGCGAGGCGCGCGTGCGCTCGCTGCAGCTCGAAGGCGCGCTCGGCGTGCCCGGCCCGCGCGTGCCGCGACCGACGTAGCTGGAGCGCGGCTAGCCCGAGCCCGGCGAGCCCGGCGACCGCCGCGGCTCCGGCCGCGACCCGCCAGCCCTCGGTCGCCCAGACGACCGCGGTCCCGAGCGCGACCGCGACGAGGGGGAGCAGCGCGGCGCTCGAACGCCCCAGCCACTCCGACCCGTCTCGCCCCATCCCCACGCCCCCCGGCATATCACCCCTCGTGCCAAGGCGGCGAACGGCGTCGAGCGCGCAATCCGAAGGGGGTGTTGCGGGGGTCCGCCCACGCGATCGGGGGCCGCGCCTACGCCCTCACCGAGCGGGAATCACTGCGCGGAGCCGCGCCGAATGGGGACGACCGCGGCCCCTCGCATCGCCCCCTTCACCGCCTCGACCATCGCCTCGGGCACGAAGGGCTTGTGAATGACGCGGTGACGGGTGGGATCCACCCCGAGCTCTCGCAGGGTCGCGCTCGAGTGCCCGCTCGTGTAGACGACCGAGAGCTCGGGCCGCTCGGCGAGCGCCGCCTCGACCAGCGCCGGGCCGTCGGAGTCGGGGAGCGAGACGTCGGTGAGCAGCACCCCGATTTGACGGTCCTCCCGGAGGAGCCGGAGCGCCTCCGCGGCCGTGCCCGCCTGGACCACCCGCAGCCTCGCGTGCCTCAGCGCGCGGCAGAAGGTGCGGCGCACGAGCGGCTCGTCGTCCACCACCAGGACGCCGAGGGAGCGGAGCTGGGTGCCGCTGGCTTCTCGGCGCGCGGGCTCCACCGTCGCCTCCGTCGCCGCCTCGTCGAGCGGGAGGAGCACCCGGAAGGTGGTCCCCTTGCCGGGGCGCGTGTCGACCTCGATGTTGCCGCCCGCGCGGCGCACGATGCCGTGCACGGTGGAGAGGCCGAGGCCGGTGCCCTTGTCGCGGCCCTTGGTGGTGAAGAAGGGCTCGAAGATGCGCGCGGCGGTCTCGCGGTCCATGCCCACCCCGGTGTCGGTCACCTCGATCACCAGCGCCGACCCCTCGACCATGCTCCCGGTCACCGAGACCGAGGGCGCCTCGAGGGTCTCCCGCCGGGTCACCACCGTGAGGCGACCGCCGCCCGGCATCGCGTCGCGTGCGTTCACCGCCAGGTTCATGACCACCTGCTCGAGCTGCGAGGGATCGATGCGCACCACCGTGCCCGCCTCGCCGGTGACCGAGAGCTCGACCGCGTCGCCGGCCAGCCGCCGGAGCAGCGGCTCGAGGCCGGTCACCACCTCGGCCACGTCCAGCCGCTCCGGCCGACCGCCCCGCTTGCGCGCGAAGGTGAGCAGCTGCCGGGTGAGCGCCGCCGCCCGCTCCGAGAGATCGCCCATGTCTTCGACCAGCTCCCGCGCCGACTCGGTCAGGGGCTCCGACTCGAGCAGCTCGCGCAGGTTCATCAGGATGGTCAGCAGGTTGTTGAAGTCGTGCGCGACGCCGCCGGCGAGCTTGCCGAGCGCCTCCATGCGCTGCGACGCGTTGAGCTTGGCGACCAGCTCCCGTCGCTCCCGCTGCGCCTTGCGGCGAGCGGTGATGTCGCGCACCACGAGCTGGAGGCAGCGCCCGCGGCCCGGCACCTCGGTGGTCCGGAGGTTCACCTCGGTCTCGCGGGTCTTGCCGTCGGGGCGGCGGATCCGGAAGGTGGTGAGCGCGGTCCCGTCGAGGCGCTCCTCCTCGTCGTCGATGCCGGGCTCGTCGCCGCGCTCGAGGTCCAGGCCCAGCTCCTCGAGCGTGCGGCCCACGATCTCGCCGTGCTCGCGGCCGAACAGGATCGTGGCCGCCGGGTTGGCCCGGGCGATGGTGCCCTCGGGGCCCACGGTCAGGATCGCGTCGGGCGAGCCCTGGACCATCTCGCCCAGCTCGCGCTGACCGGCGAGCACCGCCTCCGACGCCGCCCGGTGCCGGAGCGCGGTGGCCACGAGGTGGGCGATCGCCTCGAGCAGCTCTCCGTCGTGCTCGGTCGGCGCGTCCCCCGGCTCGAAGTGGGCGAGCAGCCCGGCCATGCAGCCGTCGAGGGGGACCGCGGCCGCCAGGGTCGCGCCCTCGCCGAGGTGCGCGTCGTGCGCCTTCGGCTCGCCCTCGACGAGCTCACCGAGGCGCTGGGCGGCGTCGAGCAGGGTGCTGCTCACCTCGCTCGGAGCGTCCGCCCGCGCCGAGGCCGCCACCCGCCAGACGAGCCCGCTCTCCTTCTCCAGCCACCAGACGTCGCGGGTCTGCAGCAGCTGCTGGACGCGCTCGACGGCCCGCACCCGGAGGCCCTGTGCGTCGAGCCCCTCGGCGACGTCGCGCCCGAGCGAGGCCAACGCCTCCCCGCGCATCGCCCGGAGCGCGAGCGCCTCGTGCGCCTGCGACAGCGCCTTCGACTTCAGCTCCTCGCGCCGCAGCGCCGCCTCCACGCCGCGGGCGCCGAATGCCGAGTAGAGCGTGAGCAGGAGGAGCGTGATGCCGAAGGCGACCCCGTAGGAGGCGAGCGTGTTCGGGAGCCCAGTTCCGGTGAGCACGCCGTTCGCCGTCAGCGTGAAGTAGGCTCCGACGAGCGCGAGCCCGACCGCGCCGAAGAGCAGCGCGCCGCGGGTCCCGATCAGGAGCGCGGCCGCGAGCACCATGGTCGGCAGGATGAAGACCAGCGTGCTGTGGAACGGGTCCCCGCCCAGGCTCACCTGGTACAGAGCGAACGCCAGCATGCCTCCGGGGATGAGCCACTGGGCGACGCGCTCGTGTCCCACGCGTACGGCGACCAGTCCGCCCGTCGTCATCGCCAGGAAGAGGAACGTGCCCGGCTGGGTAAGCTTGCCCGGGTTCACGAAGGCGACGACCGCCACGTACACGAGCGTGGCGCCGAGCATGACGGCGAGCGTGATCCACGCGGTCTTGGTGCGTCGGTCGCGCACCGCGTCGCCGCTCGTCGGAGGCTTCATCCAACGCGGCCAGCCGCGCCCGTCTCGATCCTGTCGTTCGCCCATCCCACCCTCACCGTGTTCACCGACTCGTCCCGGTCGCACCGGTCGTGCCACCGGGGCGCACGCTGGGTTCGGGGCGCTCGCTCCGCCACGTGTCGGGCGCGCCCCACAGCCGACCGCGGCGCTATCCACCGAGTGGCCTGAATGGTCGGGGGGCGTCGCCAGCCAGGAAATGGCCAGCTACTCGGCGACGTCCGCCAGAGGGGGTTCCCGATCGGGGGCTTCCGAGTCGATCGGGAGCCGCACTCGGAAGATCGTGCCCGCGCCCGGGCGGCTCTCCACCTCGATGTCCCCGCGCGCGCGGCGCACGATGCCGTGCACGGTCGCGAGGCCGAGGCCGGTGCCGCCCTCGTCGCCCTTGGTCGTGAAGAAGGGCTCGAAGATCTGGGCGGCGATCTCCTCCGACATGCCGACGCCGCTGTCGCGAACGGCGATCACGATCTCTTCGCCCTCGCGGTCGACCGCGATCTCGAGGCGACCGTCGCCCCGCATCGCGTCGCGCGCGTTGACGGCGAGGTTCATGACCACCTGCTCGAGCTGCGAGGGATCGATGTGCGCGTGAGTCTCCGCCGCGGCGTCCACCGTGAGCGCGACCGACGGACCGACCAGGCGGCGCAGCAGGGGCTCGAGCCCGGCGACCGCCTGCCCCACGTCGACGCGACGGGGCGCGCCCGCGCGCTTGCGGGCGAAGGTGAGGAGCTGACCGGTCAGCGCGGACGCCCGCTCGGAGAGATCGCCCATCTCGTCGATGAGCTCGCGGGCCGAGTCGGGGAGGGGTTCCGACTCGAGCAGCTCGCGGAGGCCGATCAGGATCGTCAGGAGGTTGTTGAAGTCGTGCGCGACGCCGCCCGCGAGCTTGCCGAGCGCCTCCATGCGTTGTGAGGCGGCCAGCTGCCGCTGCCCCGCCTGCACCTCCTCGGCGGCCGCGCGGTGTCGGAGCGCGGTGGCGACGAGGTGCGCGATCGCCTCCAGGAACTCGGCGTCGTGCTCGCCCGGCGACGCGCCCGGCGGGAAGAAGGCGACGATGCCGGCCGCGCCGCCGCCGAGCGACACGGCCGCCGCCATCGTCACCCCGCCGCGCGTCGGCGCGTCGCCTCTCACCACCTGCCCGAGCGTCTCGGAGGCATCGAGCAGGGGGCTCGCCGCCTCTTCCGGCGCGCCCGGAGCGGCGGAGGCCAGCACGCGCCAGGTCGGACCCTCGCGCTTCTCGAGCCACCACACGTCGCGCGCGCGAAGCTCCGCCGCCGCGCGAGAGATCGCGCTCCCGCGGAGCGTCTCGGCGTCCATGTCCTCCGCGATGTCGCGGCCGAGCGCCGCGAGCGCCTCGCCTCGGGCGGCGCGAATCGTCAGCGCGTCTCGCGCCTCGGCCAGCGCCTCCGCGCGCTCCTCGGCTCGCACGAGCGCCCGCTCGGTCCCGCGCGCGCCGAACGCCGCGTAGAGCGTGAGGAGCACCAGCATGATCCCGTAGCCGACGGCGTAGGACCGCACCGAGTTGGGCCAGCCGGGGCCCGGCAGCGGGCCGTCGGCCGAGAGCGCGAAGAAGCCGACGCCGAGCGCGACGCCGACGGCCCCGAAGATCAGCGCGCCGCGCGTCCCGAGCAGGAGCGCGCCGGCCAGCACCATGAGCGGCAGCGCCCAGGCGAGCGGGCTCTGGAACGGCGGGCCGCCCAGGCTGAAGATGTAGCCGGCCATCGCGAGCAGGCTCAGGGGGAGCAGCCAGGACGCCGGGCGTTCGCGGCCCGCGAGGACGAGGCCGAAGCCGGCGGCGGTGGGGACGAAGAACACCCAGAACTGCGCGGTCCGCAGCATCTCGGGTTGCACGAACGCGACCGCGAGGGCGTCCAGCGAGAGGGACACGAGCATGACCGCGTAGACCACCCACGCCGTCTTCGCGCGCCGCGTCCGAGCCGGGTCCTCGTATGACGGCGGCCCGAGCCAGCGCGCCCCTCTCCAGTCGTGCGTTCGTGTTCGCGGACCCATCCCACCCCCACCGCAGAGTACGCACCGCGCGTGCCACGGCTGAGACTGGTGTGAGAGCGAGCCTCAGGACGAGACTCGTAGGGTCCACCCGACGCGTTGCGTCGGCTGCCGCGGGCTGACATGGCAAAGCGAGCGAGGCATGGCCGACCAAGGGCGAAAGCGCGCCGTCGAGGAGGCGACCGATCGGATCCGGGAGGACATCCTCACCGGGAGACATCCGGCCGGGAGCCGGCTCCCCGGCGAGCGCGAGCTGTCGACCCAGCTCGGCGTCAGCCGGCTCACCCTGCGCTCGGCGATCGCGCGCCTCGAGGGCGAGGGGCTCGTGCGCGCGGTGCACGGCTCGGGCAACCTGGTGCTCTCCTACCGCGAGCACGGCGGCATCGAGCTGCTCGGCTACCTGGCGGAGCTCGCGCTCCAGGGGCGGGCGCTCGACCTCTCGATGCTCGGTGAGCTGCTCGAGCTCCGGCGCGCGATCGCGGTCGAGGCGCTCGGGCTCGCCGCCGAGCGGGGCACCGACGAGGAGCTGGCGGCGCTGCGCGCGCACGTGGCCCGGCAACGCGAGGTGCTCGATCGGCCGCGCGAGCTGATGGAGATGGACCTGACGTTCGCCCGCCTCGTGGTGCGCGCGACCCACAACATCGCCTTCGAGCTGGTGACCAACACGGTGTCCCGGGCGCTCGGTCGGAGCGCGCTCGAGCTCGCGTTCCAGGCGAACGCCGAGCAGACCCTGCAGGTCTACGAGCGGCTCATCGACCTGATGGAGCGTCGGGAGGCCGATCGGGTGCGTCAGGTGACGGTGCGGCTCTTGACCCGCCTCGACCGTCAGCTGCTCGCCGCGTTCGGGGGCTGATCAGCGCCGCGGGTCGGCGAAGAGGTTCTCGTGGACCTCGCGGAGGAGATCCTGGCTCTCCTCCTTCTCGAAGCCGAAGGCCTGGGCGAGGGAGTCGATGGCCGCCGCCTCCGCGTGGGCCACGAAGTCGTCGACGAAGGCCACGCTCGCGGCCAGCTGGAACGCGAAGGAGCGCGCCTCGGGCGCCTTGATCGCGGCCGCCGCCTTCTCCAGGCGCTGCTTCCAGCCCTCGGCGGCCAGCCGCTCGCCGAGCTCCTCGAGGACCGCCTCGAGCTCGAAGCCCGGGAGCTCGTTCATGTCGCGGATGGCCTGGAGCGACGCGCGCAGCTCGCGGATCTCGTCCTCGGAGACCTCGCCGTCCACCGCGGCCATCAGGAACATGACCTCGACGATCGCCATCATCTCGGCGCGCGCCTCGGCGGCGGGATCGTCGACCGGCGTCCCGTTGGCCTCCAGCTCGTCCATGTACGAGCCGATGGCGTCCGAGACGCTCATGCCGGTGGCGATCTTCTCGAGCCTCTCTTCGAGCTTCATGCGCGCATGGTAGCCCCGAACTCGCTCACCGTAAGGTGAAGGTTCGCCGGAGCGTGCCTCGGTGGCTTCCGTCGGC
This sequence comes from Myxococcota bacterium, assembly GCA_036149055.1. Lineage (GTDB taxonomy): Bacteria > Myxococcota_A > Polyangia > Polyangiales > Sandaracinaceae > JAVJQK01. The sequence continues at coordinate 11,947 of JAYZQJ010000260.1, forward strand.
TTCGTAGGTGTCGATCTCGAACTGGCGCCGGCCCAGCGTCTCGAAGCTCGAGCGCACCGCGTTCCGGGTGCTCCAGCTCGATCCGCTCACCCCGTCGCGGAGCAGGAAGCCGTCCGCCCGGACCTCGATCGCGGCCACCTCGGCCGGGGCGCGCTCGAGGCCGATCTCGTAGACCCCCTCGCCCTGCTGCCGGATGAACACGGCGACCCCGTCGGAGACGTCGATGAGCCCGAGCCCGAGGCCGACCTCACGGCCCTCGGCGTCGAAGCCGGTCACCTCCACCAGCCGCTCGTCGGTGTGGAAGTTGAAGTCGTAGTGGAGGTGGAAGTCGTCGCCGTCGGCGCGGCTCGCCCGGCCGATCACGTAGTCGTCGATGGCGTAGACCACCCGGGCGACGTCCTCGGGCGCCTCGGCCCGGAAGTCGTAGGTGGCGTCCGCCCGGCGCTCCCAGTGCACCGCGATCGCCTGCTGCTCCACCGGCTCGGTCGCGCCGCAGCTCGCCCCCACCCGGAAGCCCTCGGCCGGGGCCCGCGCGAGCCGGGCTTCGGTCTGCGGCCCGTAGTCGCCGTCCTCGGCGATCCGGTCCTCGGGGTGGTTGCGGTTCCACAGGCGCTGGAAGGCGAGCACCGAGAGCCGGCGCAGGTCGGTCCCGCCGTTCACGAAGTCGAAGTGCACCGGGTCGCGCGAGCCCAGCCAGCGGAAGCCCTCGGCCGAGAGCGCGCTGCGCCACGAGCCGTTGTCGTCGATGTCGATCGCGAGCCCGGACTCGTGGTTGCTGCGCCCGGGGCGCGCCGCCAGGCCGATGCCGCAGCGCCCGCGGCGGTACCACTGGTAGAGGAGGTACTGGGCCGGCAGGGTGCGGAGCCCCGAGTTCAGGTAGATGGTGCGGCCCCGCCGGTCGACCGCCCGCTCGAGCGCGTCGGCGGCCGGGGTCTGGAGGACCGGGAAGGTCGCCGAGGAGAGCGAGATCCCCGGGATGTCGTCGATCCGGCGCATGCGGCCGGGCTCGAGGCACTGGACCTCCTCGATCAGCTGCTCCGAGAGCGGGGCCACGCTCGTCGTGCTGCAGCGCGAGCCGGCGGCGCCCCCGACGGTGAGCCCCTCGGCGATCGTCTCGAAGTCGTCCCCGTGGCCGCCCTCCTCTCCGGCCCCCGAGGGCGCGGCGCAGGCGGTGAGCAGGGAGAGGGCGAGCAGGGTGCGCAGTCGGGTCACGTCCGCCCTTTGCGCAATCATCGTGCCGCCTGGAGTTGGCACCGCGCCCCCTCGAGATGCGGACTCGGCTCCGCGTCCGACGGGCGAATCTGCACGTGTCGCGCGCGCGGGTCCCGAAAACGAGGGTCCAGGCGCTCGGCCGCGGCTCGCCCCGAGTGTTCAGGATCTGATCGATCGGCCCGCCCGGAGCTGCTACCAGGATCTCGTGGTCCCGCTGCTCGTCGCGTTGCTGGTCGCCTGCGTGCTGGGCGTCGTGGTCATCCTGGCGCGCGGGCGAAGGCGCGCCGTTCGGAGCGAGGGGCGGGCGGCGCAGGTCCAGGCCGCGCAGATCGACGCGGCGCCGGTCGAGGAGGCGTCGAGGTGGCTCGACGACCTCGACGCGCGGGCGACCGAGGAGCTGCGCGCGCTGCTGTTGGCGCTCCGGCGCAACGACCCGATGAACCAGGGAGCCTCGGGCGCCGCCGCGTGTCTGCGGGCCTGCGCCGCGCTCACCGGGCGCGCCGATCCCCCGATGGCGTTCGGCATCGCGCTCTCGCCTGGGCTGATCGGCGCGCACGGCCCGAGCCTCGCCGACCGCGTGCGCGCGAGGGTGGCGGAGTGGCGTACACTGCTGACGCCGCCCGAGCGAGCGCGCCTCTGGGATCAGCTCGGCCCGGCGGCGGCGCGCGATCTGGGGATCGCGGAGCCGCGGCGGAGCGTGGTGCGCCGGGTGGAGCTCGCGTATCCGGCGACGCTCGACCGGGTCGACGAGGACGGGGCCGACGCGCCGATCGTGGACGCCGCCGCCCTCGGCCACTGGGACGGAGTCCGCTGCCTGGATCCGTTCGACCCGTTCGACCCCGTGTTCCAGGGCCTGCCCTTGCACGAGATCGACGTCACGCTGGCGGTGCTCGACGGTCGGCTCCGGGCGGTGGTGCGCCTCGGCCTCCATCGGGAGCCCAGCGAGGCGGAGCTCCGCCGGATGCGCGCCGGCCTCGGGGTGGAGCTCTGGGAGCTCGGGCGGCTGCAGAGCTGGGACACGCCGCCGTCGACGCCTCCCGGATGGGGCGACGACCACTTCGCCAACATCACCGTGCACGCGGAGCCGGTCACGCTGACGCGCTCGGGCCCCGTCGCTGGCTGACGTCACTCGGGGACGAGCGCGAGCGGGACCTCGGGATCGAAGCGGTAGCCGCCCTCGACCAGCTGCAGGGTCTCGGAGAGCCCGAGCTGGCGGAGCCGGTTGATGGTCACGTAGAGCCGGTTCTGGGCGCTCGCGGCGCTCATCTTCTCGTCGGGCCAGCCGGCCCCGATCAGGGCGTCGGGGGAGATGGGCACGCCGGGCTGCTGCACGCGCTGTCGGGCGAGCCGGATCAGGATCCGGCGGAGGGCCTGACGGCGGCGGCAGTCGACCCGCTCGGCCCCGGGGGGCTCGAACCAGGCGCCGCCGGGGTCGACCCGGAGCGCGTCCTCGCTCGCGCCCGCCTGCTCGAGCGCGTCGAGCGCGTGCCGCACGATCCGGAGCGCGATGCGCACGTCGGCCGAGCTCTCCTCGGGCTGGGTGAGGGTGCCCCGGGGCGCGAGCGCCGCCTCGAGCTGTCGGTCGGCTTCGGGCCGGGCGTCCGCGTCGCCCCGCGCCGCCCGGGTGACCGGGACCAGCACGCCGAGCACGGCCACGCTCGCCTCCATCTTCAGGTCCGGGTGCTGCGCGAGCACCGCGCGGGCCCGCTCGAGGTGCTCGAGCGCGTCGTCGGGCCGGCCGGCCAGGGCCTCCACCGCGCCCGCGTAGGCGCGGAAGAGCGCCCCGTGACGGTGCTCGCGCACCAGGCGGCTCGTGCGGCAGGCCTCCTCGAGGTGCTCGCGCGCCGCCTCGAGATCGCCGAGCTCCAGCTCCGCCACCCCGCGATAGCCCAGGCCGGTGCCGAGCAGCCGCTGGGCCCCGAGCCCCGCCGAGAGCTCCGCGCTCTCCGCGTAGCAGTCGCGCGCCTCCTCGAGCTCGCCCTCCACGTGGGCGGTGCCGCCGAGGCACTGCAGCATCAGGGCCTCGGCCACCCGGATGCCGAACTCGCGGTGCACGGTCAGCGCCTCCTGCGCGTGCTCGCGGGCCTCGCGGATGTGGCCGTGCTCCAGGTGCAGGATCGCCAGCCGCGTGTGGGCCAGGCCCTCGTACCAGCGGTTGCCGGTCTCGCGGTGGATCGACAGCGCCTCGCGGTAGAGCTTGGCCGCCTTGGCGTCCTCGCCCCGCTCCTTGGGCGGCGCGCCCAGGGCTCCGAGCGCCATCCCCTCGAGCTGCCGATCGTCGGCCTCGCGGGCCCGCTCCAGCGCCTGCCCGCAGAGCGCCTCGACCTTCGGCAGATCGCGCTCCCTCAGATAGGTCCACGAGAGATCGAGCAGCGCCCGACCGTGCTCTCCGGGGGCGCCCTCGGTCAGCTCCACCGCGCGCTCGAGGTCCTTGCGGCTCCGGTCGATCTCGCCGCGGCCCGCGGTCAGGAGCCCTCGGGCCCGGAGCGCGCGCGCGTGCTTCAGCGGGTCGACGCCCTGGCCCTCGCAGGCGCCGAGCACCGCGTCGAGCAGCTCCGCGTTGCCGCCGGTGGGGCCGCGGGTGGTGAAGACCGCGTCGGCCGCGAGCATCGCGTCGAGCGCGTCGTCCAGCTCGGCCGCGTCCGCGTCCCGCCGGGCCACCGCGCGCTCGGCGACGACCAGGAAGTTGTCGAGGTCGGCCGCGAGGTCGAAGAGCGCGTCGGCGCCCTGCGGGCCCAGGCTCGCGTCCACCAGCGCGCGGCCGAACGCCGCGTAGAAGCGCCCGTGCCGGCGCTCGGTCTCGAAGGCGCCGTCGGGATCCTCGCGCAGCCGGCGGGTCCCGTAGTCGCGGATCGTCGCGTAGGCGGTCAGCCGCCCCGGCTGGTCCTCGATCCGCCGGAGCAGGCTCTTGTCCCGCAGCGCCTGGAGCACGTCGAGCACCGGAGGCGCGTCCTCGTCGAGCGCCACCGTCGCCTCTGCGCCGTCGAGCGAGAAGCCGCCGCGGAAGACCGAGCACTGCGAGAGCGCGGTCTGCTCGGCCGGCTCGAGCAGCTCCCAGCTCCAGTCCAGCGCGCCCTCCATCGTGGCCCGGCGGGCCGAGCGATCCCGGGCCCGCCCGCGCAGCACGTCGAAGCGCCGGTTGAGCCGGTCGCGAAGCTGCTGGGTGCTCATCAGGTTGGCGCGCGCGGCGGCCAGCTCGATCGCGAGCGGGATGCCGTCGAGCCGCGAGACGATCTCGATCAGCGCCCCCTCGTCGTCGGTCGACACGCTGTAGCTCGGGTCGATCCGTTGACGCGCCGCCGACCAGAGCTGGAGCGCCTCGCTCGGCCGATCCTCGTCCTCGGGCACGGTCAGCTCGAGCGGGCCGAGCTCCAGCACCACCTCGCCGTCGAGCCGGAGCAGCTCCCGCGAGGTCACCAGCAGCCGCAGCTCCGGGCAGGCCAGCCGCCAGCGGCCGACCTTGGGCGCCTGATCCATGAGCTGCTCGAAGTTGTCGAGCACGAGCAGGCCGCGGCGCAGGCGGCGGAGCGTGGTGACCACCTCCTCCTCGCTCGCGTCGCGCGCCCCGATGCAGTGGGCGACCGCGGTGACGAAGCCCTCCTCGTCGTGCGCCTCGGTCAGGTCGCAGAAGCGCACCGTGTCGCCCCGCTCGGCGCGCTTGCGACCGGCCTCGATGGAGAGACGCGTCTTGCCGATCCCCCCCGCGCCCACCACGGTGACGAGGCTCTCGCCTCGCTCGAAGAGATCGAGCAAGGTCCGGAGCGGGCGGCGCCGTCCGATGAAGGCGGTCGCCGGCGCAGGGAGCTTCACGTCGCGCACCACGGCGCGAATCTATCACCGAACCGAGTTCAGTAGCGAAGGCAGCGTCGCCTCCACCTGCTCCAGGGAGCCGAGCACGCGGTCGGCGATGCAGAACCGCGGGTCGTCCCGCTCGGGCACCGCCACGCAGGTCATCCGGGCGGCCTTGGCCGCGAGCACGCCGTTGAGGGAGTCCTCGAAGACGAGGCAGTCGGCGGCCTCTACGCCGAGGTCTTCGGCGGTGCGGAGGAAGACCGCCGGGTGCGGCTTGCCCAGCTCCTCGTGCTCGGCCGAGCGGCGTATCACGAAGCGCTCCCTGAGCCCCAGCCGCGCGAGGGTCGCGTCGATCAGCCGCTCGGGGGAGCTCGAGGCGAGGGCCAGGGTGAGCCCGGCCCGCGCGCAGGCGTCGATCGCCGCGTGGGCGCCCGGCTGGGCCGCACCCTCCTCGGCCACCAGCCCGATCATGCGCTCCACGATCCGGCCGGCGACGGAGGCCACCGACTCGCCCTCCCACGGCTGGCGGCGGTGCCAGTGAGCGGCCACCTCGTCGATGCGCAGGCCGGTGGTCGCCTCGCACATCGCCTCGGTCAGCGGGACGCCGACGGTGGCGAAGACCTCCACCTCGGCCCGCCGCCAGAGCGGCTCCGAGTCGATGAGGAGGCCATCCATGTCGAAGATGGCGGCGCGCATCAGGGGTAGGGGATCCGCTCGGCCTCGTCGCCGGGGACGAGCGGGAAGCGCGCGGTGTCCTCGGCGCTCCACGCGTCGCGGGCGGCGGCGATGCGCTCCTTCGAGCTGGCCACGAAGTTCCACTCGATGTGGCGCGGGCCGAGCGGCTCGCCGCCGAGCAGCATCACGCGGCTCTCGGACTTCGCCTCGATGCGGGCGTGGCCGGGCTCGAACACCAGCATGCGGCCGGGCCCGTGGCGCTCGCCGTTCACCGCCACCTCCCCCGCGACCACGTAGGCGGCGCGCTCGGTCGGCCCGTCCGGGAGCGGCAGCTGCGTGCCCTCCGGGAGCTTCGCGTCGACGTAGAACATCGGCGAGAGCGTCTTCAGGGGCGAGCGCTTCCCGTAGACGTCGCCCGCGATCACCCTGAGGGTCGCGCCGTCGCGCTCCAGCTCGGGGAGCGCCTCGGCGTCGTGATGGGCGAACCAGGGCTCGTCGTCCTCGTGCGCCTCCGGGAGCGCGATCCAGGACTGGATGCCGTGCACCCGCCCGCCCCGCTCCCGCACCTCGTCGCGGGTCCGCTCGGAGTGGGTCACCCCACGCCCCGCCGTCATCCAGTTCACCTCGCCCGGCCGGATCGCCACCGCGGTGCCGAGGCTGTCGCGGTGGAAGATCTCGCCCTCGAAGAGATAGGTGAGGGTGGCGAGCCCGATGTGCGGGTGCGGCCGCACGTCGAGGCCCTGACCGGGCGCGAAGGTCACCGGGCCCATCTCGTCCCAGAAGATGAAGGGCCCGACCATGCGGCGGCGCTTGGCGGGCAGCACGCGGCGCACGACGAAGCCGTCCCCGAGGTCCTTCTCGCGGGGCTCGATCAGCTGCGCGACGGCGTGGTCGCGATCCTCGTGGCACTCGGGCTCGGGCGCGGGCATCCAGCTCATGGCGTGCACATGGGGCCCTGGCGGCGGAAACGCAACGCGAGCGGGGGACCGCAACCCTGCGGCTGGACCTTGCGACACGGGGGGCGCGACCGCCGTCCGAAATGCGAGCCGAGGCGCGGCGCCACGCGTGATATCACCGATCTCGATGACCTTTCGTGGGCGGGTGGTGGCCATCACCGGGGCGGCGTCGGGGATCGGCCGGGCGCTGGCGGTCGAGCTGGCGGGGCGGGGCGCGGATCTCGCGCTCTCGGACGTGAGCGAGGAGGGGCTGGCGGAGACGGCGGCCCAGGTCGAGCGGGCCGGGCGCCAGGCGAGCACCGCGCGGGTCGACGTGGCCGATCGCGAGGCGGTGTACGCCTGGGCGGAGTCGGTGGTGGCGGATCACGGGCGCGTCGACGGCGTGGTCAACAACGCCGGCGTGAGCCTCACCGACACCATCGAGCACCTCGACTACGACGACTTCGAGTGGATCGTGGGCATCAACTTCTGGGGTGTCGTCTACGGTACCAAGGCGTTCCTGCCCTATCTGCTCGGGCGGGGCGACGGCTGGGTGGTCAACGTCTCGAGCGTGTTCGGCATCATCTCGGTGCCGAGCCAGGGCGCCTACAACGCGACCAAGTTCGCGGTGCGCGGCTTCACCGAGTGCCTGCGGCAAGAGCTCGACGGGACCGGGGTGACCGCGAGCTGCGTGCACCCGGGCGGCATCAAGACGAACATCGCGCGCGGTGGGCGCTTCCGTCACAGCGTCGAGGGCTTCGAGAGCCTCGAGGAGGCGGCCGACCACTTCGAGAACGACCTCGCGCGCACCACCGCCGAGGAGGCGGGCCGGGTGATCGCCGACGGCATGGCCGAGCGCGCCCCGCGCATCCTCATCGGCAACGACGCGCGGCTGATCGACGTCGTGCAGCGGACGATGCCCGTCCGATACACGACGCTCGTGAAGAAGCTCGCCCGCCGCCGATGACGATCGGGCTGTCAGCCTGGCATTGCGGGGCTATCGCTACGCTCCGATGAGCCCTAGGACCCGACGGTGTCGGTGAACCCCTTGGAGCAGGAGCGCGACCGCGCGCTCGACGACCCGGCCCTCGAGGCGGCGCTCGCCCGCGCTCACGCGCGCTGCGTGGCGCTGGGCCTGCGCTCGCCGGAGGCGGGGGACGACCGGGAGTCGCGGCTCGCCGCGCTCCGGGCGATGCGCAGCGCCGTCGCGCTCGTGGAGCAGAGCCGCGCGCTCGAGGTGGAGCGCAGGAGATACGAGGAGACCGGCAGCGCCGAGGCGCCGATCACGCGCAGCGTCGAGATGCTCGCCGACACCCTGCCGCAGATGGTCTGGATCACGCGGCCCGACGGTTATCACAAGTACTACAATCGCTACTGGTTCGAGTACACCGGGCTGACCTACGCGGAGGCCAAGGGCACCGGCTGGAACATCCTCCTCCACCCGGACGACGTCGAGCGCTCGGTGCAGCGGTGGACGCGCTCGCTCCAGACCGGCGAGGCCTACGAGGTGGAGTACCGCTTCCGCCGCGCCTCGGACGGGGCCTATCGCTGGTTCCTCGGCCGCGCCCTGCCGCGCCTGGACGAGGACGGGACCATCATCGAGTGGTTCGGCACCTGCACCGACATCCACGACCAGAAGTCCGCGCAGGAGGCGATGCGGGTCGCGAACGTCTCGAAGGACCAGTTCCTCGCGATGCTCTCGCACGAGCTCCGCACGCCGCTCAACGCGATCCTCGGCTGGACCCAGCTGATGACGATGGACGAGCTCGGGGCCCCCGAGCGCGCCCGGGCCCTCGACGCGATCGAGCGCAACGCCAAGCTCCAGGCGCAGCTCATCGAGGACATCCTCGACGCGAGCCGGATCACGAACGACAAGCTGAGCATCGAGAAGGCGCCGCTCCACGCGCACGAGATCGTCGACGCCGCGCTCGCCACCGCGGCCCCGCTGGCGGCCAAGAAGGACATCACCCTCGACGTGGCCGACGTCGACCACGCGGTGTGGATCGAGGGGGACGCGGCGCGCTTCCACCAGATCGTCTCGAACCTCCTCGCCAACGCCATCAAGTTCACGCCCCGCGGCGGCCGGGTCAGCCTGCGCTTCGTGCGCGAGGACTCGCGGGCCACGCTCGAGGTCACCGACACCGGGCAGGGGATCGACCCCGAGTTCCTGCCCCACGTCTTCGAGCGCTTCCGGCAGGCGGACAGCCGGAGCACCCGCGGTCACGGCGGCCTGGGCCTCGGGCTGACCATCGTGAAGAGCCTGGTCGAGCTGCACGGCGGAGACGTCGAGGCGCGGAGCGACGGCGCGGGCCAGGGGGCGACGTTCCGGGTGCGGCTCCCGGTCCTCGCGGTCCGGCCCGAGGGCGCGCCGAGCACCGACTCGCAGCCGATGATGTACGAGACGATGCCGGGGGACGCGCTCGTCGGGGTGCGCTGCGTGCTCGTCGACGACGAGCCGAGCGCGCGGGAGGTCGTCACCGCGACCCTCCGGCGCTTCGGGGCCGAGGTCCGGGCGGTGGCGCGGGCGGCCGACGCGCTCGAGGCGCTCGAGGCCGACCCGCCGCACGTGCTCGTGAGCGACATCGCGATGCCCGAGACGAGCGGCTACGACCTGATCCGCAGCGTGCGAGCGCACCGCGACCCCCGGGTCGCCGAGCTCCCGGCCCTCGCCCTGACCGCCTACGCCAGCGTGCAGGACCGGCGGGAGGCGACCGCCGCCGGCTTCGACCGCCACCTCCCGAAGCCGGTCGAGGCGAACGCCCTCGTCGGGACCGTCAAAGACCTCGCCTCCGCGTAGGTCGACGGACTACGTAAGTTCACAAGTTCACTCCGTCCCCCCCTCCCCTCAGGAGGCGTCGAAGCAGATCTCGACGCGGTTGACGATGAGGGCGTTGGACGGGGGGCCGGCTTCGATGCGGAGGAGGGTGCCGGAGTCGCCGGCGGGGAGCGCGAGGGTCGCGTCGGCGGTGTACCAGCGGTAGGGCGCGACGTTCGAGACGCTCGCGTAGCCGGAGCTGCCCGAGCCGGAGAAGCTCATCCACTCGAAGCTGCCGCTCGAGCCGGTCGAGTAGCTGCGGCCGTAGATCGCCAGGGTCGCGCTCCGCACCCGGGAGAGCATCGCGGTGCTCAGCTCCACGTCGATGAAGACCGTGCCCGACATCTCGAGGCCGCCCTCGCCGAGGAAGGGATCGCGGAACACCGGCGAGTACCCGATCGAGCGCGAGTAAGCCCCCGCGCGCCACCGCGAGGTGTCCGGCAACGTGTTCGCCTCGTACACGACGTAAGCACGCGACCCGGAGCCCGAGCCCGCCCACCGGAAACGAACCGCGTGCGTCCCGACCGCCCCCGAGATGCACCCCCCCGTGACCCCCGAGTCGATCCCGGAGTCCACACCCGAGTCGATCCCGGAGTCCACGCCCGAGTCGACGCCCGAGTCGATCCCGGAGTCGACGCCCGAGTCGATCCCCGAGTCGAGGTCGAACCCGGAGTCGAGGTCGATCCCGGAGTCGAGGTCGATCCCGGAGTCGGCGCCGGACCCCGAGTCGACGTCGGTCGTCCCGGAGTCGACGCTGCCGTCCCCGACCATGCTCGCGTCGACGGCGGCGCCGGCATCGCTCCCGCCATCGGACATCACCGCGCCCCCGTCGAGCCCCGAGGCGTCCGCCCCGAGCCCTCCGTCGTCCGGGCGAGGATCTCCGCAGGCGGAGAGGATCAGGGCGGCGACGATCCAGCGCTTCACGCCCGCAGCATACGACGCGCGCCCCCGTTCTTCCCCGGATCGGGAGGGGGGACGGAGTGAACTTGTGAACTTACGTAGGTCGATTGCCTACAGAGCGCGTGATCTACATCATCGCGGCGCGGACCGCGTCGTAGTCGGCGGGGTGGGCGCCGATGAGCTTGTCGCCGCCGAAGAACTCGTCGAGCAGCCGGCTGTCGTCCGACTCGTGCAGGCGGAGCAGGGCCTCGCGCACCTCGTCGAGCGAGTCGGCGTCGAGGGCGCTCGACGCGCAGACCACGTCCGGCGGGATCGGCGGGGTCACCAGGAGCGCGCGCATGCCGTCGTGGCCGGCGTAGGGCTGCCAGCCGGCGAGCATCAGGGTCTCGCCGTCGTCCAGGGTCTGCGCGTGCGTCGCCCCGCAGTCGGCGTCGCCGCGCATCACCGCGCGCACCACGCTGCCGTGCGAGCCCTCGAACCTCTGCTCGGCGAAGAGCTCCGCGGGATCGTGCCCGGCCTGCCTCAGCGCGAGCCGCGGGAAGAGGTGCCCGGCGCAGCTGTCCCGGTCGACCCAGGCCACCCGCTTGCCCGCGAGATCCGCCGGCGTCGTGACCTCGGAGTCGCTCGGCACGAAGAGCACGCCGCGATACCCGGCGCCGCGCGAGCGCTCGACCGCGCAGAGGAGGCGGACCGGCGAGGCCTGCTCGGCGCGCACGAAGATGGCGGGCGGGAGCCAGGCGAGCTCGGCGTCTCCGCGGCCCACCATCTCCGCCACCGACGCGTAGGAGCGCGAGGCCACTACCTGCACCGGCTGACCGACCGCCTCCGCGAGGTGCAGGGCGAGCTTCGTGCGCAGCTCCTCGCCTTCGTCGTCGAGGTGAACGGGCCCGGTCAGAAACCTCAGCATCCTTCGCGATCCTCCCAGCCTCGTGCGACCTTCTCGCGCATGCAGGACGGTAGCACTCTCGACGGCTCCCTGTTCGGCGAGCCTCAGCCTTGCTTCGGCTGCGCGCCGGCCCATCCGACCGGGTTCCGGCTGCGGTTCACCCGTGAGGGTGACGCCGTCACCACGAAGTTCACGCCCACCGAGCACCACCAGGGCCCGCCCGGCATCATGCACGGGGGCCTGGTGATGGCGCTCGCCGACGAGCTCGGCGCGTGGGCGATCATCGGCCTGCTCGAGCAGTTCGGCTTCACCGCCGACTTCTCCGGCAAGCTCCACTCGCCGGTGCGGGTGGGCGAGGAGGTCGTCGGCCGCGCGCGCATCGCCAAGCCCGGCACCCGGGTGGTCTCGGTCGAGGTGGAGCTGCAGCAGGGCGACGTGCTTCGCTACACGAGCGCCCTGCGCTTCGTCATCCTCGACGAGGCAGGGGCCGAGCGCATCCTCGGTCAGCCCCTGCCGGAGGCCTGGCGCCGCTTCGGGCGCAAGGCCTGAGGATCACTCGGCGCGCAGCTGGACGCTGCGGGCCGCGGACGCGAAGCGCGGCTGCCAGGTCTCGACGTCGTCGGCGGCGACGCTCGCGGTGACCAGGAGCGGCGCGCCCTCGTGGAAGACGAGGCCGGCGTAGGTGGCGACCCGGTCGCCGCTCTCGGTGTCCATCAGCGCGAGGCGCTCGCAGCCGGGCAGGGAGCCGTCGTCGATCACGCCCTCGAGCTCCACGTCGGCGGACGGCGCGGGCACGAGGCGCGCGGCGATCTGCGGGCAGGCGCGCGCGACCTGATCGGGCGGGACCGCCATCGGCAGCGGCGACACCGTGAGGACCGGCGTGTTCGGCTCGGGCGGGAAGGGCGAGCCCGGCGGGAGGTAGACGACGTTCGCGGTCGAGCGCCGGCTGAGCTCCATGCCCTCGATCGGGCCGAGCTGGATGCCGAGCGCGGCCGCCGCGTCGATGGTGGCCTCGCGGTCCCACTCGACCGACTCGAGCGCCTCGCGGATGCCGCCGCGGTAGGCCTCGGCCCGCTCGGCCTCGTACATCGCGATGACGCCGAGGGCGCGCGAGCCGTCGTGGGCCATCAGCCACATGCGCTCGAGCACGCCGGCCTGGGTCTGCACCCGGTCGCGGCCGATGCGCGCGTCGACGCCGGCGAGGGTCACCTCGTCCTCGGCGTCGGGCTCGGGCGCCTCGCCGGAGCCGCCGGTCCGCATCGCCTCGAGCAGCTCCTCGCCGCCCTGGGCCACGACCACGCTGAGCTGCACGCGGCTGCGGCGCGAGACGAAGCCACCGCCGAAGGGCATCGGCTCCGAGCCGAGGGGCGGGCGCAGGGTCACCCCGGTGCCGGGCACCGCGGTCGCCTCGCCGAGCCCGAGGGGCCGCGCGCCGGTGAGGGCCGCGTCGATCGTCGCGGCGCCGCCGCTCGTCTCGTCGTCGTCTTCGTCTTCGTCGTCGTCGTCCCGCGAGGCGCGGCGCTCCTCCTCTTCGGGCTCGGCCTCGGCCTCGGCGCGCTCGCCGGGCGGGCGGTAGTGACCGGCGCAGCCCGCGAGGGCGGCGCAGGTGGAGAGGAGCAGGATCGATCGCATGGAGGTCCTTTCGCGCCGGCGCACCGCCGACGGGCTGCGTGTAGCACGCCGGGGCTCAACGAGGGGCGCAGCGGCGTATTCCTGACGCCTTGGGGGGGCAGACCGCCACGATCCGCGCAAACCCGCACGCGCCGAGGCGCATCGCAGCGGGGCGCCGCGGGCTGGCAGTGAGTTTGCACAGAAGCTCCGCCAGGAGGCGGCATGATGACAGCTCGGTGGTTGGCGTGTTGGCTGGCGGTCCTCGCCCTGGGCTGCGGTCAGCTGGAGGTCGGGAGCGCGGCGGCGCCGCTCGGGGAGACCGTGCCCGCGGACCGCACGCCACCGATCTTGGAGTCCACCGACGGAGGCACGCCGACCCTCGAGGCGCGCGCGCGCCGACACGAGGAGCGCAGCGGACCGGCCGAGGGACCGGCGTTCGGCGACCGCCCCGCCTTCGAGCCCTGCCGGACCGGGTGCCGCGCGCCTTGCCCGATCGGGACCGTCTGCTGCCGGGCCACCCAGCAGTGCGTCGACGTGGACTGCCCGAGCTGCTGCTCGGACGATCGCGCCGACCGCATCCGCGAGGCGAGCCCGGGCGCGTGCCGCTACTGCGATCGCGACGCCGGCACCTGAGCGCCGCGCGAGCCGAGCCACCTGACGATGGCCTCGATCCGGCGCGGGCCGAGCGCCGCCGGATAGAGCGCGAGCGCGGCGAGCGAGAACGGCCCGACCTCCATCGTCAGCTCGATGCCCACGTGCATCGCCGCGCCGAACGCGAGGTAGATCGAGACGAAGTGGACGCGCTCGAGCCGCTCCTTCAGCCGGCGCAGCCACCGCCGCCGGGGCTCGATCTGCTCGAGCACGATCGCGAAGAAGAGCAGCGGGCCGCCGACCTCGTAGAACCAGGTGAGGGTGGTCGCGACCTGGGTGACCGGGAAGCTCCAGAGCGGCAGCCCCGGGAAGCGCGCCCAGGTCGGCTGCTGGAGGATGTACCAGAGCGCGTCGGCCGAGCCGCCGGGCACCCAGCTCGCCGAGAGCTTGGTGATCCCGCTGCCGATGTAGAGCAGCCCCAGCTGGAACACGAGCAGGAAGCGCGCCCACCGCATCGCCGGCCCGCCCTCGCCGCGCAGCCGGGCGTCGAGGGAGAGCGCCTTGCCGCAGTCGGACAGCATCAGCACGAAGAGCGTGTCGATCAGCAGCGAGTCGTAGGAGCCGTGCGCGCTCGGGTTGAGGCTCGTGATCGCGCGCAGCGACAGCCACGTCACCGCGAGGCTCGGCCGGGTGAAGAGCCCCAGCGCGGCGCTGGCCCCCGCGATCGCGCAGACCGCGCACAGGATGCGGAGCGACGCAATCGTGGCGCCGCCCACCGGCTCCAGCCAGCCGTGCGTGTAGCTCAGGCCCCCGTAGTCGGCGTGGAGCAGGGCCGCGTCCGCGGCTCCGGTCAACACGAAGCGCCCGACGTGGAGCGCGACGGTGCCGGCGCAGATCACCCGGCAGAGCGCGAGCGGGAGCGCGTCCTCTTCCGCCGTGAGCCAGGCCGTCCAGCGCTGCCAGCGCGTCGTCATGGGCTCGGTCGCCTCACGGTGATCGGAAACTCCCAGCGCGGCGGGGGCGGCGTGGGGTGGTCCGGCGAGTGGCTCGTGCTGCTCTCGAAGCGGCACTGCACCACCCGGGCGTCGGGGAAGTCGTCGAAGGCGAGGTTCGCGATCGCGCGGCAGCCGTGCTCGTAGCTGCCGCGGAAGGACGACCAGCTCCAGCGCGCGATCATCGAGCGGACGCGCGGGTGGCCCAGCTGCGCGGCGCGCCAGTCGTGCTCCGGGTCGGCGTGCACGAAGAGCGTCTCCCAGTCGCAGTCGCGCCCCTCGCACCGGCGCGCGCGCACTCCGAACCGGTAGCTCTGCTCGGTCCCGGCGTTGAACATCAGCCAGCTCTGCCGCAGCCCCGCCGCGCTCAGGTAGGGCTCGAAGGGCGACAGCAGCGTCTCGCGCGTCTTCTGGTAGCCCACGCCGAGCCCGAAGATCGTCTCCTCGAACGTCTCCCGCTCGACGCCGATCAGGGTGGCCCAGCGATCGAGCTCGCGCCGGGCCCGCGCGTCGGCCCACACGCGCCGGTTCAGCCCGTGCCCGACGTTCGGGAGCGCGCCGAGGCAGTTGGCGCAGAGATGGAAGAGCACGAACGCCGCGATGGCGTGTTTCCACCACGCCGACCCTGCGGTCTTCGCCTCCTCCGGCGCCTTCTTCCTGCGACGACGCTTCGCCACCGGCGGACCCTAGCAGCTGCGAGCAGCGTCAGGCGGGGGCGTGCGCGCGAGCGAGCTCTCGGAGCTCCTCGAGGGTCGGCAGCGGGGGGAGGCCGCGGGTGACCGCGCTGCCCGAGGGGCGCCGCTTCGGGGGCTCGCTCTCCCCGCGCTCGAGCGCCTTCAGCCGCGCCTTCGCGTCGGCGTGGTCCGGGTCGGTCTCCAGCACCTTGGCGAGGCAGCGCTCGGCGCCGCGGGGGAAGCGGGTGGCCACGAAGAGCTCGGCGAGCTGCAGATAGGTGGGGATCTCGTCGCGGTCCTGCGGCCCCTCCTCGACGAAGCGGCTCAGGAAACGGTCGATGTCGAAGTCGAGGCGGTTCAGCTCGGTGGCGACCGGGATCAGCTCGAAGCACGCCTTGCGGTAGGAGCTCCCCTCGGGGTCCTCCTGCAGCAGCTCGGCGAGCGCCTCCTCGGGCTTGCCCATCGCGCGCAGGCACGCGCCGGCCGGCATGTGGAGGTCGAGCTCGCGGAACCACGCCAGCGCCTGCTCGTAGCGGCCGACGTCGCGCGCGATGCGCGCCGCCGCGCCCTTCCGGCCGGCCTCGAGGTGCTCCTGGATCGAGCGGTCGATGTCCTCGTCGCCCGCGTCGCGCCAGCCGGCCGCGCGCGAGCCCGAGTACTCCGTCACCTCCTCGCCGGAGGCGGAGAGCGCGTGTCCGGCGGGCGCCTTCGGCCTCTCGGGATGCGGGGTCTCGGGCGGCGGTGTCCTCGGCGGCGGGCTCTGAGCCGGCGGGCTCGGAGGAGGCGGCGGGGCGGCCTCCGCGGGCGTCGGCGCGCTCCGGCGCTCGGGCGGGGCGGAGGTCTTCGGGCGCGCGGGCGGCGGGCTCTTGGGCGGCGGCAGCGGCACGTCCCTCGGCACCGCGGCCGGCTTCGGGGGGTGGACGCTCGCGGTCACGCCGCTCGGGGGCCGGAACGAGCCCGCGGGGGGCCGGAACGAAGGCGAGCTCGACGCGGCGGGCGGGCGGAACGAGATGCTCGGCGGCGCGACCTTCGGCGGCGCGACCTTCGGCGCCGCGGGCGTCGACGAGCGCGGAGGCGAGGGCTTCGAGGGGGGCGCGGACGAGCCGGCCGCGCTCGGGAGCCCCAGCGCACGGGGCGACGAATCGGACGGCGCGGCGCCGGAGAGCGCCCGCTCCAGGGCGTCGGCGCGCCCGCCCTCGCTCGCCTGCCGGAAGAACACCACCGCCTGCTTCACCAGCTCGAGATCGCTCGCCGCGAGCCCGTCCAGCGCGTCGTCGCTCACCTTCAGGCCGTCCAGGATGGCCTGGCCGGCGTCCTTCAGCCGCCCCTTCGACGCGAGCAGCCGGGCCGCCTCGCTCGGCGCCTTCGCCTTGAGGTACTCGCGGACCGCGTGGTCGACGTGACCGCGCCCCTCGAGCTCGCGGGCGGTGTCGATCCGGCGCGCGCGGGCGCGCTCCTTCTTGTCGTCGCTCACGCCGCCTCCCCCTTGGCGAGCGACGCGGCGACGCTCTCCGGATCGTTGGCGTGCGACAGCGCCTCCGCCCGGGTCACGCGCCCCTCGCGCACCAGCCGGACGAGCGACTGCTCCAGGCTCACCATGCCCTGCGACGCCTGCTCGCCGCCGCGCAGGTAGGCGTCGATCTGGTGCACCTTGCGCTCGCGGATCAGGTGACTGATCGACACCGACTGGAGCAGGATCTCGGCCGCGACCGCGCGCCCCTGTCCGTCGGCGAGCCGGCACAGCCGCTGCGAGAGCACCCCGCGCAGCAGCACCGAGAGGACCTCCCGCACCTGCTCCTGCTGGTCGGCGGGGGCGGCGCCCATCATGCGGTCGAGCGCCTTGGCCGCCGAGCCGGTGTGCAGGGTGGCGAAGACGAGGATGCCGGCCTCGGCCGCGGTCAGCGCCAGGGAGATGGTCTCGAAGTCGCGCATCTCGCCGACCACGAGCACGTCGGGCGCCTCGCGCAGCGCCGAGCGGAGGGCCGAGGCGAAGCTCTGCGCGTGCAGGCCGACCTCGCGCTGGGTCACCAGCCCCTGCTTCGGCGGGTGCACGAACTCGATCGGATCCTCGACCGTGATCACGTGCCGCCCCGAGGTGCGGTTGATGAGGTCCACCATCGCGGCCAGCGTGGTCGTCTTGCCCGAGCCGGTGGGCCCGGTGATCAGCACCAGCCCGTTGGCGTGCCGCGTGAACCCGGCGACGGCGGCGGGGACCTCGAGATCCGACAGGTGCGGCAGCCCGTTCGGGATCACGCGGAACACCGCGCTGAGGCCGCCGCTCTGCTCGCACACGCTGGCGCGGAAGCGGCCGACCTCGTCGAGGTCGTAGGCGAAGTCGACCTGCTGCTCCGCCTCGAGCGTCGCGCGCTGGCCGGGCGTCAGGATCTCGTCGAGGAACGCCCGCACCTGCGGCGCGCTCAGCACCCGGAAGGGCAGCGTGCTCAGCTCGCCGTGGTGCCGGACCATCGGCACCTTGCCGGCGTGGAAGTGCAGATCGCTCGCCTTCTGATCGGCGGCGATGCGCAGGAACGTGTCGAGCCGCGCGCTCACGCGCCCTCTCCTCCGCCCACCGCGCCGTACGCGCCGGAGCGCGGCGGAGGCGCCTGGGTCGTGCTGGGCGGCGGCCGCAGGCTGCGCTGCGCCTCCTTGCCCTCGCGGAGGGCGTCCAGCGCGGCCGCGAACGCCGCCTTGTCGAGGGCCTTCATCATCGCGTCCTGGGGATCGACCGTGCCGGTCTTCACCAGCCGGACCAGGTGATCGTCCATCAGCTGCATGCCGACCTCGGCGTGGGTCGTCATCACCGAGGGGAGCTGGAACGCCTTGTCCTTGCGGAGGAGGTTCGAGACCGCGTCGTTGTTCAGCAGCACCTCGCAGGCGAGGACTCGCCGCTCCTCGTCGTCCGAGCGGCGCAGCAGCTGCTGGCAGAGCACGGCCCGCAGGGACTCGGCGACCATCGAGCGGATCACCGGCTGCCGGGACGCTTCGCAGGCGTGGATGAGGCGGTCGAGGCTCGTGGCCGCGCTCGTGGTGTGCACGGTGGCGAAGACCAGGTGGCCGGTCTCGGCGGCGTTGACCGCGAACTCGATGGTCTCGCGATCGCGCAGCTCGCCCACCAGGATCACGTCCGGGTCCTGTCGCAGGGTGGCCCGCAGCGCGGCGGCGAAGGTCGGGGCGTGGGTGCCGACCTCGCGCTGGTTGATCAGGCTCTCCTTCTGCGGGTGCACGACCTCGACCGGATCCTCGATGGTCACGATGTGCCGGCCGTGGTGGGTGTTGATGTAGTCGATCAGCGCGGCGAGCGTGGTGGACTTGCCGGAGCCGGTGGGGCCGCCGACGAGCACGAGGCCGTTGGGGAAGTCGGCGAAGGTCTTCACCACGTCGGGCAGCCCCAGCTCGTCGAGCTTGGGCACGTGCTGATGGATCCGCCGGAACACCGCGCTGAGCCCGGGCAGCTGCCGGAAGACGTTGATGCGGTAGCGGAGGTCGAAGCCCGGCACGTCGTAGGAGAGGTCGACGTCGCCGCCCTCCTCGAGCTGCGCGCGCTGCGTCTCGGTGAGGAGCGGGATCAGCATGCGCTCCATCTCGAGCGGGGAGACGGTGCCCTTGCTGATCGGCGTGACGCTGCCGAGGTGCTTCACGTACGGCGGCCGGCCGGGGCTCAGCAAGAGATCGTCGGCGCCCTTGCGGGAGGCGGCCACGAGCAGCCGATCGAGCAGCCCGACCGCCGCGTCGTCGCTCTCCGCCGCGACCTGCCAGCGCTCCAGGATCTTGCGCGCCGCCTGGGCGACGCTCGGCTCGTCGTCGTGCACGCAGGCCTGCACGTAGAAGGACGCCTCCCGGCCCCGGCGCAGGCGACCGAGCGTCTCGACCATCGCGAGCCGGACCGCGGCGTCTTCGTCGGAGGTGAGCTCGGCCAGGGCCAGCAGCTCCCGCTCCGCGCCGAGGCCCCCGAGCGCCTCCAGGCAGGCCACCCTCAGATCCGGTCGCTCCCGGACGAGCATCTCCAGGTAGGGCACGGCGCGCTCGTCGCGCAGCTCCCCCACCGCGAGCAGCGCCTGCTCCCGGACCCACCAGTCGTCGTCGGTGACCGCGGTCCGGAGCATCGCGCCGAGGGTCGCCGGATCCTGCAGCCGGAGCAGGCCGTAGACCGCGTAGCGCCGGATCACCGGCGACGGATCGGCGAGCAGCTCGACCAGCCCGTCCGCGAGGGCGGCGAAGCCCATCTCCACGATGGCGTCCAGCACGCGCTCCCGGACCCACCAGTCCTCGTCCCGCAGGGCGCTCAGCAGCTCGCGCGTCAGGTCGTCCGTCGTCTCGGTGGTGGTCGGCGCGAGCTGGGCGGCGGCGCGGCGGACGTGAGGCAGCGGGCTCGCCAACAGCCGCAGGAGGAGGCGCGCGACGTCGACGGTGCCCGAGCGGCCGAGCTGCGTGAGCGCCTCCGAGGCGGTGCGCCGCACGGTGGGGTCCTCCTGGTGCAGCGCCTCGACCAGGCCGTCGATCACCCGGTCGCCGCCGATCTGCTCCAGGGCCCGCAGCGCCGCGAGCTGCACGGGCACCGGGCCGCGCCGGAGCCGGGTCGTCAGGAGCTTGGCCGTGCGCTCGCTCTTGACCGCGCCGAGCGCCTCGACCAGGACCGGGCTGACGTCGGGCGACTCCAGGCGCGGCGCGAGCGCCTCGACGAAGCGATCCTCGTCGGCGAGCCGGGCGAAGGCGTCGAAGGCGGCCTGGGCCACCCGCGGATCGCGGTCGTCGACCGCGCCGAACACCACACCGATCGCGCGCTCGAGGCCGCCGCTCATCGCCTTCGGGTCGCCGACCAGCGCGACCGCGCGCAGCTTGTCCGGCGTGTTGCCGTGCCGCAGCACCGCCTCGATCAGATCGAGGGCGCGATGCCGGGCCTTCGGCACGAGCACGTCGAGGGCCTCGCGTCGGCCGCCGAAGGCGGGCCGGGACACGAGCTGGGTGAGCACCCGCAGCGCGCTCGGCCCGGCGATCGGCTCGAGCACCGCCGCGGCGACCGCGCGCGCGTCGGGGTCGCTCGAGCCGAGCACCTCGCAGAGCACGTCGTGGCGCCCGACGTCGTTGCACTTGGGCAGCGCGGCCGCGATCGCCCGGCGCAGCATCGGGTCGGCGCGCTCGAGCGCCCGCGCGAGCGGCACGAAGAGCGAGGGATCGGCCGAGGCGAGGCAGATGTTCTTCAGCGCCGAGCAGCGGTTCTTGTGGAACGGCCCGGCCGCGTCGACCGAGGGATCGAGCAGCACCTCGAGCAGCGCCTGCACGTCGCGCTTCGACGCCGGGGCCGCCTCCTCGACGAAGGCGCGCAGCTCGTCGACGGAGCGCCACGGCGCGTCCCTCATCTCGCGAAGCTGCTTGCGGCCCACCCCCATGAGCGAGGGAGCTTATCGCAGCTCGTCGCGTTCTGCCCCGTCCCTCAACGGTCGTTCTCTGACCGCTCTTCGGGCGGGCACGAGCCGCGGTGTCGATGCGGTCGGCCGGGGCAGGTCATCGACGCCCGGAAGGTCTCGCCGTCGCAGCTGCAGAACCGCTGGGTGTCGGCCACGCAGCGCTCGGGCGGCCGGCCGCACGTCCACTCGCCGCCGCAGCCCTCGGGCCCCTGGCAGACCTCGCCCCGCGGGCAGTCCCGGTTCGACGTGCAGGTCGCCGGCGCGGGCTCCGGCGCAGGGCTCGGCGGCGGCGTGGGTCTCGGCTGCGGCTGCGGCGTGGGTCTCGGCTGTGGCTGTGGCTGCGGCTGCGGTCGCGGCTGGGGTCTCGGCTGCGGCTGCGGTCTCGGCTGCGGAGCGGGCGGCGGCTCGGCCTCGGCGACCGGCTCGGGCGCCGGCTCGTCTCCCGGGCAGTAGCCGCGGTGCGCGAGCGGCCGGCCGGGGCAGGTCTCGCTCGCCTCGAACGTCTCGCCGTCGCAGCTGCAGAAGCGCGCCTCTCGGCGGGCGCAGCGCGGGCGCATCCGGCCCCGGCGCACGCAGGTCCAGAACGTCGCGCAGCCGGGCGCGCCGGCGCAGACCCAGCCGCGCGGGCAGTCGTCGGCGCTGGTGCAGATCCGGTTGCCCTCGACCGTGTCCTGGGAGACGTCGACCTCCTCGCCGAGCGACTCGCAGGGGCCCACGTGCTGATAGGCTCGCCCCGGGCAGTTCTCGAGCGCGTAGAACGTCATCGCGTCGCAGCCGCAGTAGGCCACGGTGTCCTCGCCGCACTCCCGCGCCGGGCCGCAGGCGAAGTCCGCGTCGCAGCCCGCGGGGCCGCGGCAGTGGCCGCCCTCGCAGTCCTCGCTCCGCTCGCAGGCCGGTCCGTCGGGGGTCGCGTCCTCCTCGAGCGCCGGGGGCTCCGGCTCGGGCTCCGGCTCGGGGGCCGGGGCGGGAGGCGGCGGCGGCTCGGGCGGAGGCGGCGGAGGCGCGCTCGCGCACCCGGCGAGCACGAGCGACAGGACGACGACGACGCGCATGCGGGCCGGAGCATACGCGGACCGCGCGTGTGCTGTCTTCGATGCGCGCTATGGTCCCGCATGTCCGCCGGCGAGCAGCCCGATCTCTTCGACGACGACGTGGTGGTCCTCACCGCGCCGGTCGACGAGGGGCACATCGCGCGCCTGACCGAGCGGGAGCGCGAGGCGGTCGCCAAGGCGTCGATCAAGCGCCAGCGGGAGTTCGCCACCGCCCGGGTGCTCGCCCGCGACGCGCTCGCCCGGATCGGCGTCGAGGGCTTCGAGGTCCTCAACCGCGAGGACCGCTCGCCGATCTGGCCCGACGGCGTCGCCGGCAGCATCTCGCACTGCGACACCCGGGTCTTCGTGGCGGTGACCGAGCAGGCCCGGGTCGGCACCGTCGGCGTCGACGTCGAGCACCGGGACGAGCTCGCCCGGCGGCTCTGGCGGCACACCATGCTGCCCGAGGAGATCGCCTGGCTCGACGGCCGCCCCGAGGTCGAGCGGGGGCGCCTCGCGCTGACCCTCTTCACCGCCAAGGAGGCGCTCTACAAGGCGCAGTACCCCTGGTCGGAGACTTACATGGGCTTCCACGCGCTGCGGGTGGTGCTGCATCCCGGCGAGCGCCGCATCGACTGCGTCTTCCAGCGCGACGTCGGCCCCTTCCCCGAGGGCACGGTCGTGCACGGCCGCTGGACCGAGTCGGCCACCGGAGAGCTGGTGGCCGGCGTGCACATCGCTCCGGGCGTGCCCGGGCCGCTCCATGCGCGGGGCGAGCCCGACGAGGCGTAGGGAGAACCCCCGACACGTCCCTGCGGTGAGAATGCGTCCTCACGGCAAGGCGCCGTGGCACGGATGCTGAAGTCGACCGGCCCATGGGGACGGTGACCGAGACGCTGGACGAGACCTTCGCCTTCTACCGGTGCCACGTGTGCGGGCTGCCCCACGAGCACGTGCCCGGGGTGAAGCGGCGCTGCGTGTTCGGGAGCGAGGGGCCGGAGGAGGCCGTCGACGCGCCGGCCCCGAGCGCGATCGGTCGGCGGGTGCTGGGCGAGCGCTACCAGATCGAGCGCACGGTCGGCGAGGGCGCGGCCGGGGTGGTCTACGCCTGCACCGATCTGCGGCTCGAGCGGCTGGTGGCGGTGAAGCTCG
Organism: Myxococcota bacterium; assembly: GCA_036149055.1. Classification (GTDB taxonomy): domain Bacteria; phylum Myxococcota_A; class Polyangia; order Polyangiales; family Sandaracinaceae; genus JAVJQK01. Next base: position 34,618 of record JAYZQJ010000260.1, read on the forward strand.
GCCCCCCGATCGAGGCGAGCCCCTCGCAGCACCGGCGCTTCCTGCGCGAGGCCCGCACGATGGCCGAGGTGAGCGATCCGGGCACCATCGTCGTCTACGACTTCGGCGTGCTCCCGGACACGGGGCAGGCCTTCATCGCGATGGAGCTGCTCCGCGGCGAGACCCTGGGACAGCGCATGGAGCGGCCGATGTCGCTCGCCTTCGTGCGCGACGTGGTCGCCGAGCTGCTCCTCATCCTCGGCGCCTTCCACGACCGCGGCCTCGTGCACCGCGACCTCAAGCCCGACAACGTCTTCCTCAGCGACGCCAACCCCGGCGAGCTCACGGTGAAGATCCTCGACTTCGGCCTCGCGCGGCACGCGGACGAGCGCGACAAGGTCAGCGCGGGCAACGACGTGCTCGGCACCCCGGCCTACATGGCGCCCGAGCAGGTCTGGGGGAGCGGCGAGATCGACGCGCGCACCGATCTGTTCGCGATCGGCTCGGTCCTCTTCGAGCTGCTGACCGGCCAGGACCCGATCGAGATCCGCCCCCGAGAGCCGCTCCTGAACTTCCTGAGGCGCGCCGCGACCGAGCCCCGCCCGAGCCTCTCGGCCCATCGCCCCGATCTGCCCGAGGCGCTCGCCGACGTCGTCGCCACCGCCACCCGCCTCCGCCCCGCCGAGCGCTTCCCCGACGCGCGCATCTTCCTCCGCGCCTTCATCGACGCCCTCGGCGGCGAGGCCAGCCTCCAGGACTCCTCCTCCTGGCGCATCTCCTGATCGTCAGGCGCCCCCGGCCACGCAGCGCGCGTCGCGCTCCCGCTGACACTCCCGGAACCCCGCGCTCGCCGCCGCGCAGCTCGAGGCGGCGGCGCTCTCGGCGTCGCACGTCCCGCCGAGGGCGCGGCAGCGCAAGACCGACAGCATCTCTACCGGGCACGCGTCGAAGAGGCAGCTCTGGGTCTGCACGTTCACGCAGACGGCGCAGTCGACGGGCACGGGGCCGGCCGCGGTGCCGAGCGTCGCGTTCGGGGTCTCGTCGGCGGCGAGCGCCTCGCCCTGGCAGGTCTGCGGGTCCGCGTCCTCCCGACACGCGACCACGCGCCGCCAGGTCTCGGCGCTGCAACGGGGGAGGCAGGCGCTCGGGAGCGGCGGGATCCCGCGCCCGGCCAGCGAGCAGGTGGCGGGCTCGGGCTCCGGCGCGGGCGGCGCGGGCAGGGGGCCGCGGGGCGCTCCCCCCTCCAGCCACGCCTCGATGAGCGCGAGCCCGTCCGGCGAGAGCACGCCGGCGGGGAGGTTGGTGTCCTGCGCGTGGAGGTACAGCTCGCTCTCCTCCGGCGCCCCCGGCACGACGAAGCGGCGTCCGGTGGTGAGCGAGGCGCGCTGGAGCTCCAGCCACGCCACCTCCGCGCTCCCGAGGTAGAGGAGGAGGCCCGCTCCGTCGGGGCTGAGCTCCGGGAGGGGGCTCCCGTGGCACGCCGCGGTGGTGCACCCGGAGTCGACGAAGAGGGGGTGGATGTCCTCGCCGTAGGTCGGCCCGCTCGCCGCGGCGTCGTCCGGCGTCGACGCGTCCCGGGGCCGCGCTGCGGCGTCCCATCGGCCCGCGTCCCGAGCGGCGGCGTCCGGAGCGGCGGCGTCCGGAGGGGTCGCGTCGAGCGGCGCGGGGTCGGCGCTGCACGAGGCGAGGGCGAGGCAAGTGAAGAGCGAGAAGCGGCGCATCGTGAACGACCTCCGCCCCACAGTGCGCCCCGGCCCCGGAACGGCTCACCGGATCTTCGTGTGAGCCGTTCTTGGGGGGCTCCCGCACTGTGGGTGATCTCCGCCGCCGCGGTGGTGGAGATGACCCACCGATGGACACGCGCCCCTCACGAGCTACCTCGTGCCGGGCGGTCTCGACCTGGAGTCGCTGTTTTGAAGGAGCTCACAGTCTTCGTCGCCGCGCTGGCGGCGCTCTCGCCGGGGTGCAGCGAGTCGATCACCGTGATCGTGCCCGTCGCCGACGGCGGCGCGCCCGCTCGAGACGCGGGCCCGGCCCCCGACGCAGGGCGCGCGTGGTCTTGCCGGGTGGACGAGGGGGCCGCGTGGACGGAGCTGCCGCCGGTGGCCACCGCGGGGCGCGCGCTCGGCCCGCTCACCTTCGCGATCGCGGCCCGGGCGGCGGACGACGTGCTCGTCGGGGGCTTCGACCTGCTGGTCCGCTTCGACGGCGCGCGGCTCGTCGACGTGCCCCGCGCCGGCCTGCCGTCCTCCCCTCACATCGGCGCCGTGGGCTGGCACGCGGGCGAGCCGTACGTGGGCCTCGACGGCGGCCGGCCGAACGTCTTCCGGTGGGACGGCTCGAGCTGGATCGCGGAGCCGCCGCTGCCGGCGCCCGCGGCGCGCTTCTTCTCGCGCGGCGGCGCCCTGCTCGCCTTCGACCGCACGCGGCTGCACCGGCTCACCGCCGAGGGCTGGGTGTCTCTCTTCGAGGCGGGGGTGACCGACGTCGTCGAGACGGATGGCTTCGTCTACGCGGTCGAGCGCGGCCGGGAGCCCCGGGTGCAGCGCAGCGCGGACGGGGTCGCCTGGGAGGTCGTGCCCGCCGAGGCGCCGATCGGCGTCGACCTCGCGGCCGGCGGCGGCCGGGTCTACGCGATCCCCTTCGAGGCCGGCGCGCCGCTGGTGCTCGACGAGTCGGGCTCGGCGCCCGCGTTCCGGCGCAGCCCGCACGACGGCGCCGGGGTGCGGCTCGAGTGGGTGGGCGCCACCGGCCGCGTGATCGGCCAGCGCGACGGCGGCATGTTCCTCGCCGACGCCTGGGGCGGCGAGTGGAGGCCGGCGCCGCTCCTGGCGCCGCGTCGAGACACCAACGGGCTCGCCAGCTTCTGGGACTTCGCCGCGCTCGGCGACGACGTGGTGGCGATCTCGATGACCGAGGATCGGAGCGAGGCGCGCCTGCTCGTCTCCCGGGCCGGGGCCCCGTTCACGCTCCTCGAGGAGGCGTCCGAGCCCACGACGGTGCGCGGCATCGCCAGCGACGGCCAGCGGCTCGTGAGCCTGGCCCGCGACGCGCGCGGCGCGCTGCGGCTCTACCGCTGGACCGGGGAGGGCTGGGAGGAGCGCGGCGAAGGCCTGCCTCGCACCCCGGGCGGCGCCGCCGACTACGAGGGCGTCCTCGGCACCGAGGGGGGCCTCCTCACCCGCCCCGGCCCCGGGGCGCAGCACGCGCCGTTCTTCTCGGACGACGGCGCCGAGACCTGGCGGGAGCTCGACCGGGGCTTCCCGACCTTCGCCAGCGCGGTGGGCCTCGCCTACCGAGACGTCGGCGCCTTCACGATCGACGCGGAGGGGCGCCTCGTGGTCGGCACGATCGGGGGGCCGACGTCGCTGTCGACGGGATCCGGGGCCCGCACCGGGCGGCTCCCGGGATCCGGGGTCTGGAGGGCCGCGCCGGGCGAGCCGTGGCACCCGCTCAACGCGGGCTTCCCGGTGGAGCGCGGCCCGGAGGGGCTCCGGGGACCTCCGTTCCGCGCCGACGTGGCGACCGTCGTCCGGACCGCCTCGGGGCTGCTCGCCTGGCCGACGCCGTCGCCGCCTCGCGCGGTGACCTACGGGGTGCTCGGGCTCGTGGGCGATCGCTGGGTCCCGGACGCGGTCGGGCTGCCCTGGGGGGCGGACGTCGCGCTGATCGAGGTCGGCGACCTCGCGGCGGCCCGGGTCGACGGGAGCGTCTTCGTGCGAGGCCTGTCCGGCGCGTGGCGCCCTCGCTCGGCGCCCGCCGCGGTCGAGGTCTGGGGCTCGCTCGAGGGGCTCCTCTTCGTCTCGACGGCGTCCGGCGCCTTCGTCTCGGGCGACGCCGGCGAGGGCTGGGCGGCGCTCCCCCCGCTCGACGACCGCGTGGTGCAGATGGCCCTGGACCGGCGCGGGGAGGAGGGCGGGCTGACCGTGCGCGCCTCGTCGCACCGGCTCTACCGGCTCCCGATCCGCTGCGGGGGTGAGCGATGAGGGCGACCCTCTGGCTCGCCATCGCGGTCGCGGCGACCGGGTGTCGATCGCACGAGGTGATCGTCGCGCCCGACGGGGGCGGACCGGACGCTCGCGTCGCCGCCTCGGACGGCGGACCCGACGCCGCCGCGGACGCGGGGACGCGGCGCGAGCCGGTGGGCGGCAGCGAGTGCGATCAACAAGATCACTGCGACACCTGCGCGACGTGCTCGGTCGCCCCGCGCCAGGTCTGCAACGCGGTCGCGCTCGCCTGCGAGGAGCGGCCCGCGTGCCTCCGGCTGCTGGAGTGTCTCCACGGCTGCCCGGACGACGAGCCGAGCTGCGCCCGCGCCTGCGCCGAGGCCTCCCCCGAGGGCCGGGAGGGCGTGCTCGCGCTCCAGCGCTGCCTGGCCTGCGACGCCTGCCCGGCCGACTGCCGGGACCACCGCGCGTGGTGCGTGGAGCCGCCGATATGAGCGCGACCCGACGCGCGGCGCCTCGCCTCCGGCTCGTCTCGGACGGGCCGCCGAAGGGCGCCGAACGGGGGGCCGCGCCGAGCGACGCGCAACTCCTCGCGGGCCTCGCGCGGGGGGATCGCGCGTGCGCCGACGCCATGTACGACCGGTACGCGGCGGACGCGGAGCGCATGCTCGTGAGGCTGTGCGGTCAGGGGCCGGAGATCGCCGACCTGCTGCACGACGTCTTTCTCCGGGCGTTCGAGCGAGCCCACACCATCCGCGACCCCGCGGCGCTCCGGTCGTGGATCGTGAGCGTGGCGGTGAGGCGCGCCCGGGAGCACCTCCGCCGGGTCGCGCGCAGCCGCCCTCGCCTCGACGAGGTGCCGCCCGCGCAGGCCGCCGCGCGCGATCCCGAGGCGTCCCTCGCCGTGCGGCGCGTGTACCAGCTGCTCGATCGCCTGCCGCCCGATGACCGCATCGCGTTCGCCCTCCGCCAGATCGAGGGGATGAAGCTGACCGAGGTGGCGGAGGTCTGCGGCGTGTCCCTGGCGACCGCGAAGCGGCGCATCAAGCGAGGGAGCGCTCGCTTCCGGGAGATGGCGCAGCGCGACGAGCTGCTCGCGACCTGGATGGGGGAGGACCGATGAAGGAGCTCTTCGAGGAGGTGCGCGCCGAACAGGACCGGCAGCTGTCGGACGATCACGTGCGGCGCGACGTGGCCTCGCGGCTGCGAGACGCGCCCCTGCCCGCCCCGGCTCGGCCCGCCCGCGCGCGGTGGCTCGAGCTGGCGGCGGCGGCGGCGGTCGCCGGGCTCACGGTCGGCGCCGCGGCCTGGTGGCGGGCCGCGAGCGATCCGCCGGCGCCGCCCGAGCATGCAGCCGAGCGCACGGTCGAGCGAACGGTCGAGCGCGCCGCCCCCGAGCCCGCGCTCACCTACACCGCCGCGCCCGAGGTCCAGGAAGCCGCCGGCGGCTTCCTCGCCGCGGCCGACGCGCCCGGAGAGGTGCGCTTCTCCGACGGGAGCGCGCTCACCCTCGCGCCCGAGGCGCAGGCGCGCGTGGTCTCCCTGGACGGCGCGGGCGCCGCCGTCGCGATCGAGCGCGGCCGGGTCCACGCCGACGTGCGGCACCGGGAGGACACCCGCTGGCGCATGCTCGCCGGGCCCTTCGTCGTGCACGTGGTGGGGACCCGCCTCGCGGTCGCGTGGAGCGGCGTCGACGCGAGCCTGGTGGTCGAGGTCACCGAGGGCGCCGTCCGGGTCGACGGGGGCTGCCTGCAGGCGCCTCACCCGGTGGCGGCGGGAGACTCCCTCCGGGTGACCTGCCCCGAGCTCGCGCTCGCGCCCGCCGCCTCGACCGAGCCCCGGGCCGCCCTTCGGCCGCGGGGTGAGGGGGCGCGCGTCGATACTGCGCCTGACGACACTGCGCCTGACGACACTGCGCCTGACCATGCTGCGGGCGTCGACACCGGCTCGGCGCTGGCGGAGGCGCGGCGCTCGGCCGCGGCCGGCGAGCTCGAGCGGGCCGCGCGCCTCCTCGCCGCCGTGCGGTCGGAGGCGCCCGGATCGGACGACGCCGCGCTCGCCGCGTTCCTGCTCGGGCGGCTCGCGTTCGACGAGCAGGACGATCACGAGGCGGCGGCCCGGTGGTTCCGCACCTACCGAAGGGAGCGCCCCGGCGGCGCGCTCGCCCGGGAGGCCCACGGCCGCCTCATGGAGGCCCTGCAGCGCGCCGGGCACGCCGACGAGGCGCGGGCGCTCGCGGTCGACTACCTGGCGCGCCACCCCCAGGGCCCCCACGCGTCCGTCGCCCGGCGGCTCACGGAGGCGCGCGCCCCTTGAGCCGCTGGAGCGCCATCTGCTGCGTCGCGATGATCGCGCTGCCGGGGCTCGCCCGGGCGCAGCGGGTCGGCGTGCATGGCCCCGAGGAGCGGAGCCGGCCCCTGCGCGCCGAGCTGCGCGGGCGCGGCTACGAGGCCACCGGGCTCTCCGATCCGCACGCCCTCGAGGGGCTCGCGGCCACCGTCTGGCTCGAGCCGGAGACCCCGACCGCGCGGGTCTGCGTGTTCGTCGTGCGCCCGCCTCGCTGCGAGCGCATCGAGGCGGAGAGCTGGACCATCCTCTCGATCCGGGTGGTCGAGTCGGTGCGGGCGCAGCTCGCGGTCGCGGCCCCCGAGGTCGCGCCGCCGCCCTCGTCGTCCCCGCCATCGCCGCCGCCATCGCCGCCGCCCGCGGTCGAGCCCGAGCCGGACTCCGCGCCGGCCGAGCGCTTCGAGTGGGAGCTCGGGGTCGCGGGCGCCTGGATCGTGCCGAGCGGCGGCCTGGACGGGGGCGCCTCGCTCGAGCTGTCGGCGCGGTGGATCCCGCGCGACCTCTCCGGCTGGCTGGTCCTCGAGCTGGGCGGCTGGACGGGGCTCGTGGACCCGGCGGTGACCGGCCCCGAGGGGCGGTCGTCGGTGCGCAGCCACGGGGGCTGGCTGGCGGCGCAGCTCCGGGCGGACCTCGGGGCCCTGCGGCTCACGGGCGGCGCGGGGGTGGGCCTCGTCGGGGCGCGGGTGGACGCGGAGGCGGGCGACGGCTTCGACGCGCGCCCGGCCGAGGCCTGGGGCGCCTACGTGGCCGCCCTCGGGGCCGCGTCGGTCCGGGTCCTGGATCGCCTCGCGCTCGTCCTGTCGGTGCGCGTGGGAGGCGTGCTCCCGGCCCCCGAGCTCCGCTTCGCGGGCCGGGAGGTGGGCGCGTTCGGCGCCCCCCTCGTCACGCTCGCCCTCGGCGTCGCCGTCGCGCTCTGAGTGTCAGAACGCGTGGTCGACGGGGAGGCCGCTGGGGACCACCGGGGGCTCGCCGGCGCCGGGGAAGACCTCGACCTCGGTGCGAGACGACAGCGAGCGCAGGAACTCGGCGAGCAGGAAGACCTCCTCGTCGCTCAGCGGGCGGAGCGGGGCCGCGTCGGGGTCGAGGGTGCGGCGGATCTCGGCGCTGATCGCCGGGTCGGGCGAGATCCAGTCACCGTCAGGGCCGCGCACCGGGCCGCCGAGCGCGATCTCGGGGTCGAGGTGATGCCGGACGGCGTCCTCGAGCGTGTCCAGGCTGCCGTTGTGCATGTAGGGCGGCGTCAGCGCGACGTTGCGGAGCGGCGGCGTGCGGAAGGCGAAGCGGTCGGCGGGATCGCCGGTCACCAGGAAGCGCCCCTCGTCGAGGCCGCCCTCCTTGCCGGGCCCGGAGTGCGGCACGCCGATGTTGTGGAAGGCGTCGTCGCTCAGCAGCGGGCCGGAGTGGCAGCGGTGGCAGCCCGCGTCGCCGAAGAAGAGGTCCGCGCCCTGCCGCGCCACCGGATCGAGCGCGTGCTCGTCGGGGAAGCGGTGCTCGGTCCCGAGCCACCGATCGAAGGGCGTGTCGGTCAGCTCCCAGAGATGCATCTCGAAGCGCGCGATCGCCTCCGCGAGGTGCCCGATGTCGTGCGCGCCCTCGGGCACGCGCGGGAAGGCGTCGGCGAACAGGCGGCGGTACTCGGGGATGGCCATCACCCGGGCCATGATCGCGCTCCAGATCGCGTCCGACTCCGCGTCGTCGAAGGCGGCGAGCTCGTTGTCGGCGCCGAAGACGTCGCGGTCGCCCGGCTGCCCGCGCATCTCGTCGCGGTCGAGCAGCGGCAGGAGCGCCTGGGCCGCGAGCGGAGACCGGACGCTCGCGGGGAGCGGCACCGGGGCGCGCACGCTTCCGTCCGGCATGCGCTCCACCCGGCCGTCCCAGAGCAGGCTGTCGGCGAAGCTCCGGTTGAAGGGCGCGATGGTGTTGCGCGGCAGCACCGGCCCGCCGGTCCGGGTCTGCCCGAGCCCCTCCGCCCCCTGCCCCCGGCCGAGCGGGAGCTGATCCTGCGCGTGGTGGAAGGGCATGTGACACGACGCGCAGGCGATGTTCCGGTTGCCCGACAGCTCGCGGTCGAAGAAGAGGAGCCGGCCGAGCTCGACCTCGCGGCGGCCCGCGTCGGTGCGGCTGGGCGAGAAGACCCCCGCCGCCTCCACCCGCGTCCGCAGGTCCGAGTCCGCGCACCCGAAGAGCGCGAGCGCGCTCAGCACCGCGATGATCTGCTTCATCGGCCGGCTCCTCCCTCTCAGCCCGCCTCGGTGTAGCGGAGCGCGATGCTCAGCTGCTCGCCGCCGTGGCCGTAGCAGTCGATCAGCGCGCGCCGCCCGCCCGCGGTCTCCACGATCTCCACCGTGAAGTCCGCCGCCGGCTGACACGTGGAGCCGTTGCAGACGGTGAGGCTCGCGCCCGGGCCGCCGGGCAGGCCGGGCTCGCCGAAGCCCGCGTCGACCGGGATCGGGCGGCCGATCGGCTCTCCCGGATCGCCCGGGTGCCCCGGCTCGCCGGTGTACGGGTTGTTGCTCGAGGTCTCGCTGGCCACGCTCAGCGACAGCTGGATGTCCTGACCGACCAGCTGGAACTCCAGCCCCTCGCCGAAGCGATCGCCGAGCGCGCGGAGCTCGTCCGGCGCGATCACCCGCCCGTCGATCGATCCCTCGACCGACTCGATCTCGACCAGGAGCGGCGCGCTCTCGGACGCGACCGGACCGTCGTCCTTCGTGGCCTCGCCGATGGCGAGCGGGATGAGCGCCTCGCAGCCGGTCGCCGCGAGCGCCGCCATCAGCGCCATCACTACCAGTGAACTCTTCCTCATGTGTCCTCCATGGCCCGATCCCCGGGCCTCTCGAACACGCAGTGCGGCGGGAGCGTCGCGGCGTTGCAGATCCCGGGGCTACGTCTCCCGCGTGAAGACCACCCCCGACGGCCGCTACCTCGTGATCGACGGCGTGCTCTGGCGGCGCACCGACCCGTCGCTCTCCGAGGAAGAGGTGGCGGCGCTGAAGAGCGCGCTCGGGCGGGCGCGCGCCGCGGTGAAGGCGGCGAAGCGCGCCGGCGACGAGGAGGCGCTCCGGGCCGCGCGGCGCCGCGTGCACGAGGCGAAGGTCGGGCTCGGCGAGCGAGGGTCCGTGTGGTGGGACGATGGATCCCCCGATCTCACGCGCCGTCACGTCGCGAACACCGTCTACGCCGACTGGTTTCTTCGGAGCGACGACGAATCGTGAGACGCTCCGCCCATGCGGAGGCGGAGGGCGTCCCGGACCCGGGCGAGGCGGGTGCACGACATGCGCCCCGGGCGCTACGTCGAGGTCGTCGGCGTGCTCTCGAGCGCGTCCCCGGCGCCGGGCCCGGTCAGCGGCGATCCCCTGGTCGGCTGGGACCTGCTCTGCACCGTCTTCGTGAAGGACGACGTCATCCGTCTGGACGCGCACCGCTGGGGCGCGGTGATCCTGCGCGACGCGAGCGGCGAGGTCCCGGTGGTGCTCGAGGGCTCCACCAAGAAGGTGCCCGCGCACGCCGAGGCGACCTACGACGACCCTGGCGAGATCGCGGCGCTCGCGCGGCGCGCCGGGATCACCTTCCCCGAGGGCGCGCGCGAGGTGCAGGCGCTCGAGCGCGGTGTACCGAGCGGCAAGCCCGCCGCGGTCCAGGGCTACGTCGGTCCGATCGACGCCGACGCCGGCGACCGCGTCTCGGTCGGCCGCGCGCTCCGCGGCGACCCCCGCAGACCGCTCGTGATCCTGCCGCGCTGACCTGCGATACTCCCGCGCGATGTCACTCGCGGTAGGCCGCTACGAGCTCGAGACCCGCGTCGCCGAAGGCGCGCTCGGCCCCCTCTGGCGGGCCCGGATGAAGGGCGACGCCGGCTTCTCCCGCCCCGTCGCGGTGCGCTCGCTCCCGTCGGCGCTCGGGGGCGATCGCCGCTTCGTCGCCGCCTATACCGCCGCCGCGTCTGAGCTGATGGAGCTCGCGTCGCCGCACGTCGAGCAGATCCTCGACCTGGTGGTGGACGACGGCGTGCACGTGGTCACCGAGTGGCTCGAGGGCCTCTCGGTGCGCGCGTGGATGGACGCCCACGACGGCCCGGTGCCCTGGCAGCTCGCGGTCGAGATCGCCATCGAGGCGCTCCGCGGCCTCGCGCCCGCGCACGCCGTTCGACTCACGCACGACGGCTTGCGCCCCGAGGCGCTCCGCATCTCGCCCGACGGCTCGGTCAAGCTCACCCGCTTCGGCGTCGCCGCCGCGCTCGCCGCCTCCGGGGCCGGCCGCCGCGACGTCGAGGCGAAGGGCCTGCGTCACCCCGCGCCCGAGCTGCTCGAGAGCGGCGGCACCACCCCGGCCACCGATCTCTTCGGCCTCGGCGCCCTCCTCTTCGAGATCCTCGCCGGCCGCCCCCCGCACGACGCCCCGGCCGGCCCCGCGCGCGACGCCCAGGTCGCCCAGCTCGCCCCCGACCTCGCGGCCCTGCGCGCCGACGTCCCGCCGCTCCTCGTCGCCATCATCGAGCGCGCGCTCAGCGTCGACCCCGCCGGCCGCCACGCCTCGGCCCGGGCGATGATCGACGCCCTCTCGGCCCTCTCCCGCAGCGAGCCCGAGCTCGCCGGCCCCGACGCCCTCGGCCTCTCGGTCCGCGAAGCGCTGGAAGCTCGATCCTCCGCCCCGAGCGCCCCCGCTCCGAGCGCCCCCGGTGGCCCGGCCGCGCTCGCCGCCTCCATTCGCGGCATGGTCGGCGACCCCTCCCCGCCCAAGAAGCCCCGCGGCCTCACCGCGCAGCGCACCATGCACGTCGACGCCGAGGAGCTGAGCGAGCTGATCGGCGACACCGACGGCCCGATCGCCGAGGTCCTCGAGTCGCGGCCGCCGCCCGACGTCGAGGAGGACGAGGCGCCCAAGCGCTACCGCTTCGAGAAGAAGGAGCGCACCGCGAGCGCCAAGGCGAGCGCCCAGCGCGGCCTGCGCCCGGTGGTCAGCGAGGCCGAGCCCCTGCCCCTCACCAAGCGCTCCCGCCCCCAGGGCCTGGCCCCGGCCAAGACCGAGTTCCTCGACGAAGCCGAGGTCGACGCGCTCACCGTCACCCCCGACAAGCGCGAGCCCCGCGGCCTCTCCCCCGCCAAGACCGAGTTCCTCGACGAGGACCAGGTCGACGCCCTCGAGATCGACGACTGAAGCTACGGCGCTCGCGCGACGGACCGCGGCCGACCTTGGCCCCGGGCCCGGTCGCGCTTAGGGGCTCCGGCGAACGATGCCCTCCGCGCCTCGCAGCTCTCCGCGCGTTCGGGACCGTCGCCTCGCGCGGCAGGCGCTGGCCCTCATGGCGCCGGTCCTGCTGGCCCCCGGCGCGCTCTCGCTGCTCGCGCTGCCGGTGTGCATCGGGGACGGGCCGCGCTGCTGGGTCGCGTTCGGAGCCACCGTCGCGGTGTCCGCGGCGGCTTACGGCGCGCTCCGCCTCCTGTTCGGCCCCGCGGACGGCCGGGTCGCGGTCCCGACGCGCATGGTCGCGGTGGCGGGCGGGTGGCTCCTCGTCGCCGTCATCGGGATGCTCCCGTTCCTGATCATCGGTCACGGAGAGGGCGCCAACGCGCAGACCGCGCGCTTCACCGACGTGCAGAGCGTCTTCTTCGAGAGCATGTCCACGTTCACCAGCACGGGGCTCTCGATGATCTCCAAGCCGAGCGAGCTGCCAGCCTCGCTGCAGCTCTGGCGGAGCCTCGGTCAGTGGGTGGGCGGCCTCGGCATGACGGTCTTCGTCTACGCGGTGGCGCGCCCCGACGAGGACGCGTTCCAGGTGATGACCGCCGAGCTGTCGGTGGACGAGCTCGAGCTGGGGCCCGGCGCGGCGATGCGCCGGCTGCTCGCGATCTACGGCGGGCTGACCGCGCTCTCGGTCGGCCTCTTCGCCGCGCTCGGCATGCCGCCGTGGGAGGCGCTCAACCACGGGCTCACCGGGATCGCCACCGCGGGCATGACCGTCACCGACGACAGCTTCCGGGGCTACGGACCCCCGCTGAAGCTCGCGGCGATGCTCGTCATGTTGCTCGGCGGCGTCAGCATGGTGTCTCACCACCTCCTCCTCTTCCGCCGCCGGCTCGGCGCGCTGCTGCGGCGGACCGAGCTCCGCACCGTCGCGGCGCTGCTGCTCCTCGGCGGCGCGGTCGCGGTGGGCGCGCACGTCCGCCTTGGCGCGGGCGGCGGCACGCTCGACGCCGCGTTCACCTGGGTCTCCGCGCTCACCACCTGCGGTTTCAGCGCGGTGGACCTCGCCGCCTACCCGGCGCCGCTGCTGCTGCTGCTCGGGGTCGCGATGGTCGTCGGGGCCGAGAGCGGCTCCACCTGCGGCGGCATCAAAGCGCGGCGCCTGGCCTGGCTGCTGCGGGGCGTCGTCGGTCGCGTCGGCTGGGAGGCCACGCACCAAGAGCGGCGGCCGGCGCACCGCTTCGACGGCGAGCGGGTCGAGCCCGAGGAGGCGGCGAGGCAGATGCAGTCGGCGGGCGTCGTGGCCTCGCTCTGGCTGCTGATCATCCTGGCGGCCGCCCTCGGCGCGCAGCTCCTCGGCGCCGGCGCCGCCCCCTTCGACGACGTGCTCTTCGACTGCGCGTCCGCGCTCGGGGGCGTGGGGCTGAGCGCGGGCTGGGTCTCGAGCGGAATGCCCGACGCGAGCAAGATCGGCCTCGCGCTGATGATGTGGATGGGCCGCCTCGAGGTGCTCGCGGTCCTGGTCTTGATCTTCGCGCCCATTCGCCGCCTGCTCGCCCGCCGGCTCACCGTGCCGATCGAAGATCGCTGACGTGCGGTGCAGATCGTCGCGCCGTGGCGGCGCTGCGGCCGCGTGGACGCCGTGAAGGGCCGTGCTCCCGCCGGGCGTGGGGGGCACCGTCCTTGCGTGATCTCCTCGAGAACCCACGCGGAAGGAGAACGCACGTGGAGACACGACATGGAACCGACAACGGTCGGAGCCGTCACGCGACGGCCCTGAGCCGATCCTCCGAGGCGACCAGCCCGGATCTGACCGAGAAGGCGAAGCGCGAGGCGAAGAGCCGCGCTCAGGACGCCAAGCAGCAAGTCGCTGCGATGGCGGACATGGGGCGCGACCAGGTCGCTGGCCAGCTCGAGGCCGTGAGCCGCGCTTTCAAGACGAGCGCCGAGCAGCTGCGCGCCGAGGGCCAGGAGGCCGGCTCCTACGTCGAGGCCATCGGCGATCAGGCGGACCGCGCGGCGCGCTACCTGCGCGACCGCGACGCCGCCGCCCTCACCGAGGACGTCTCGCGAACCGCCCGCGCCAACCCCGCGCTCTTCCTCGGCGGCTGCGCGCTCGTCGGCTTCGCGATCGGGCGCTTCCTCAACGCCACGCCGCCGCGCCGCGAGCCCGAGCTCCCCGCGCGGGTCACCGACCCCGCGTGGACCGGACCGGAGGAGTACTGATGCAGGCCCAGCAGATCCCGCGGAGCAACGGCCACGGCCCGGCGCGCGTCGATCTCGAGGAGCGGAAGATCGGGCAGCTGATGAGCGCGATCTCGAGGGACACCTCGCTGCTCGTCGATCAGGAGCTCGAGCTCTTCCGTCGCGAGATGGACGCGCGCATCAGCCGCGTGGAGAAGCACGGCGCCGTGCTCGGGGCCGGGAGCCTGATCGCGTACGTCGGCGTCCTCGCGCTGACGGCCGCGCTGATCCTCGGGCTCGCCACGTTCATGAGCGGCTGGATCGCCGCCCTCCTCGTCGGCGCGCTCTACGCGGGGATCGGCGGGGTGATGGTCCTGCGCGGCAAGCGGAAGCTCGCCGAGACCGAGCTCCGTCCCGACAAGACCATTCGCAGCGTGAAGACCGACGCCTGGACCCTGAAGGAGGCGGCCCGATGAACGACGACAACAACGAAATTCAGGAGCTCCGCGCCAACATCGTGGAGACCCGAGAGCGGCTCGCCGCGGAGGTCGAGGAGGTCGGCGACCGGCTGACCCCGGGCCACGCCAAGGAGGTCGCGAAGGAGAAGATCTTGGAAGCCAAGGACCAAGCCATCGAGACGGCGCGAGACGGCGCCATCCGCGCGGGCCGCACGTTCGCGGACACCGTGAGAGACAACCCCATCCCCACCGCCATGGTCGCGGTCGGCGCCGGCTGGCTGCTCTACGAGACCTTCGGCCCCAAGCGGAAGGTCGAGCGGGTCGCGCGCGACGCCGCGTCCAGCGCCCGCGGCGCGGTGGCCGACACGGCCGACGTCGCGCGCGCGAAGCTCGAGCGAGCCGGATCCGTCGCCGGTGACAAGGCGGCGCGGGTCCGCGATCGCGCGAGCGAGCTCGTCGACGAGGGGCGCTACCAGGCGCAGCGGGGCTGGGTCCGCACGCAGGACGCGTACGACGCCCAGCCGCTGGCGTTCGGGGCCGCGGCCCTCGTCGCCGGCATCGGGCTCGGCATGCTCATGCCCTCCACCCGGCGCGAGGACGAGCTGCTCGGCGAGCGTCGCCAGCAGGTGATCGACCGCGCCAAGCACCTCGGCGAGGAGGCCAAGCAGGTCGCGCTCGCCTCGGCCCGCGAGGGCGCCCAGCGCGCGAAGCAGACCGCGAAGCGCGAGGTGCGACGGAGCGAGCTGCCCAGCAACGGCCGCTCGTACAGCTGACTTGTCGGGCAGGGGCGGGTCCGCCCCCGCCCCCC
>JAYZQJ010000261.1:0-9390 GCA_036149055.1 Myxococcota bacterium
AAGCGCGCGAGGCCCCGGCGGAGTCGGGAGGGGGGCCCCATTGGCGCTTTGCCCAATGGGGGGAGGGTTTGCACCAAACCCTCCAAAGAACTCAGAAGCTCACGCCGCCCCAGAGATGGAGGCGCAGGGTCAGGCCGTCGCCTTCGCCGGCGCGGCGCAGATCGAGCCGCTCGTCCGCGCACTCGGTGGCGCAGCCCGGGACCGGCTGGCGGAAGAGGTGGGTCCAGCCGGCCGAGATCTCGGCGCCGACCAGGAACGGGCCGCCGACCCGGAGCGCCGCGCCGAGGCCGAGCTCGGCGTAGATCCCGTCGAGGCGGGCCTCGGCCTGCGCCGGCAGCGGGTCGGAGAGGCCGAGGAAGAAGGCGTAGCCGACCCCGAGCCGCACCGTCGGGATCACCGGGCCGAGGGCCGGGAGCGCGAGGCGGGTGTCGAGGCCCAGGGTGCCCATCGTGAAGCCGCCGTCGACGGTGATCGTGTGGCGCAGGCCGAGGTCGACCGGGCCGAGGCGGGGGCCGACCACCACGCCGAACGAGAAGCCGCCGCCGCCGCGCTGGGTCTCGCGCACGAGGTCCTCGGCGCCGAGCGCGTCGAGGCCGGTGTAGCCGCCGCCGAGCCAGAGGCTGGCGTGGAACCCGAAGAGGGCGCCGCCCGGCGCGTACGCCGCCTGCACGTCCATCGTCGCGCCGGTCAGCTCCACCCGGGGCTCGGACTCCGGCTCGTCCTCGGGGTCGTGGTCGCCGCGCTGGTCGGGCTCGTAGTCGCCGCCCTCCTCGACGCCGCGCTGGTCCGGCTCGTACTGGGGATCGGGCGCCTCGTCGGCCCCGCGCTGGTCCGGCTCGTAGTCGCTCCCGTCGGCGGCCTGCGCCTCCGGATCGACGTCGCCCGCCTGCGCCGACGCCGTGATCGGCGCCAGACAGGCGAGCGAGAGCAGGAGCGCGTGGAGCCAGCGCACGGGGCGAGCCTACCTCAGCGACGCCGCACGAAGAGGAGGCCGAGGGCCAGGGCGAGGACCGCCGCGCCAGCCGGGAGCGGGCGCCTCTGGCCCACCGCGCAGGAGGCGCAGCCGGCCGCGCCGGGGGCCGCGCGCGCGAGGGCCGGCGCGTCCATCTCGGGCTCGGCGGCCGCCATCCCGGCCTCGCCGTCTCCGCCGCCGGTCCGGAGGGCCACCGCGTCGGCGTGCCGGGCCGCCGCCGCCTCTCGCTGGGCGCGCGCCGCGTCGAGGGTGCCGCGCGCCGCCGCCGTGACCTCGCGCTCGGGGATGGCGAGGAACGCGGTGTAGGGGGTCACGAAGTCGTAGGCGAGCGCGAGCGAGACCACCTCCTCGCGCAGCTCGGGCCGCTCGCCCTCGAGCTGGATCTCCTCGAGCAGGTGGTCGACCCGCCAGACCGCCCAGCGCCGCCCCACCCAGGCCCGCCGGCCGCTCACCTCCGGCTGCGCCGTCGTGTGCATCTGCACCTCGCGGCCGCCGACCGTGCCGCGGATGGCGAAGCGCAGCGGCCCCCGCTCGGCCCGGAAGCGCCCCGCGATCACGAGCTCGTCGTCGACGAAGAGATCCGGCAGCGTGCGCGGATACACCCGGCTGGCGAGCCCGCCCTCGACCTCGATCGCCACGTCGACGAGGAGCGGGTGCGCGATCTGCGCGTAGAGGTGGCCGACCTGGGCCTCGATGTCGTCGGCCCGCGCGATGTGCGTGAAGGTGCCGCGCTTCACCGCGGCCAGGCGCGAGAGCAGGGCCCGGTTGACCCCGTCGCCCACGCCGACGGTGAAGACGCGCACGTCCCGCCGGTCGCGCTGGGCCACCTCGAGCGCCGCCGCGGCGTCGGACTGTCCGTCGGTGAGAAAGATGACCACCTGCGGTCGCCCCGGCCCGTCCGCCTGCGCCTCGATCGCGCGGCGGAGCGCGAAGCCGATGTCGGTGCCGCCCCCGGGGCTGAGCCGGGCCACGAACTCGAGCGCGTCGGCCCGGACCGCCGCGTCGGCCGCGCGCGGGCGATGGAAGAGGGGATCGACGTCGTCGTCGAACGCGATGACGTTCAGCCGATCGGTCGCGCCGAGGCGACGGATCACGTCGGACGCGGCGTCCCGAGCCCGGGCGATCGCGCCCCCCGACATGCTGCCCGAGCGGTCGAGCACCAGGGTCACGTCCTTGGGCGCGACCCGGTCCTCGTAGCCCTCGGGCGCGGCGAGCGAGAGCACGAAGTAGCCGCCGTGACCTTCGTCCCGATGCACCCAGACGCTCGGCGTCCAGGGCTCCTCCTCGATGGCGTAGCGCAGCACGAGCTGCTCCGGTCGGCCCCGGCTCGCGCGGGCGCGGATGCGGAGGCCGCCCTCGATCCGCTCGACCGCGAGCTCGTGGGTGGGCGAGCGCAGGTCCCGGGCGCGCGGGTCGCGGAGCAGGATCTCGATCGAGGCCGACGGCGAGGCCACCGGCGCGCGGTAGGTGACGTCCTCGCCCCGGCGCCGCAGCCACTCCCCGAAGGTGGTCTCCACCCGCTTGTCCTCGCCGGGCTCGATCGGGAACACGCGGAAGGTGAACTCCCCGGCCGCGGTCTGCTCGAGGATCGCGGGGTCTCGCCGCACGGTGGTCACCGCGTCGTAGACCTGGCGCGCCGCCTGCCGCTCGAGGACCTCCCCCTCGATGCGCTCCTCGCCGATGTAGTAGGCGAAGGCCTCCACCCGCGCGTCGAGCGAGGGCCGGAGCAGGTAGCGCCCCTCGAGCCGGGCCGAGGTCTGGTTACGGAAGACCTGCACCAGCTCGGTTGTCGCGTGCTGGCCGTCGATGACCGTGCGCACCCGCTCCTCGACCAGCGGCAGCGCCTCGAGCGCCTGGGCCGGCCGCTCCGGATCGCGCACCTCGAGCTCCGCCCGCAGGCGCAGCGTGAAGGTCGCCGTCTGGGCGCTGGCCGCGCTCGCGATCGCCAGCAGGAGCCCCGTCCAAGCCGCAGTTCTCATCCCCGCCTCCATGGGAACGAGACTGAAACCCCGCGATTCGACGGCCCAATTACAAAAGGTCACAATGGCCGGCGTGAGCGCCGAGCACACCTCGTTCGTCGGTCGCGAGGCGGCGCTCGCGGCCCTCGACGACGCCGGAGAGGTGGTCGTCGTCACCGGCCCCGCCGGGGTGGGCAAGAGCCGGCTCGTCGGTCGCTGGGTCGAGGAGTCCAGACGCACGGTGGCCCGCGCCGATCTGGGCGCGGCGCGAGATCTCGAGGACGCGCTCCGCCGGATCGCCCGCGCGCTGAGCCTGCGCTTCGGCCCGGGCGACGCCGACGTGGTCGAGCGGGTGGGCGAGGTCCTCGCCTCGCGGGCTCCGATCGTGCTCTGGCTCGACGACGCCGACGCGGTGATCGACGCGCTGGGCCCGGCGGTCGACGCGTGGCGGCGGCGCGGCGTGACCGTGGCCCTCACCTCTCGTCGCGCCGGTCTCGACGCGGCCCACGGCGGCGTGCCGCTCGCGCCGCTGTCGCGCGACGAGGCGGTGCGCCTGCTGGTGGATCGCGCGCGCCGGGTGCGGCCGGACTTCACCGTGAGCGAGGCCCAGCGCGGGAGCGTCGAGGCGCTGATCGACCGGGTGGACGCGTTGCCCCTCGCGGTGGAGCTGCTCGCGCCGCGGCTCCGGCTGCTGTCGCCCGCGCGGCTGCTCGCCCGGATGGAGGCCGGCCGGACCGACGACGGCCTCGAGAGCGCGCTCGATCGCTCCTTCGAGCTGCTCTCGCCCTGGGAGCGGGACGCGCTCGCGCAGTGCACGGTGTTCCGGGACGGCTTCGACGTGGAGGCGGCGGAGGCGGTGCTCGTCCTGCCGGACGGCGCGCCCGACGCGCTGACCATCCTCGAGTCGCTGGTCGACCAGTCGCTGCTGCGGACCGAGAGCGTGCCCGAGCTGCCCGACGAGGTCCGGGTGCGCTTCTTCGGCGCGGTGCGCGAGCGCGCCCGCGAGGAGCTGCGCGATCCGGCGCCGGTGGAGCAGCGGCACGTCGCCTGGTTCGTCGAGGCGGCCGAGCGCTGGGACGAGGGCATCGAGAGCCCGGACGAGGCGACCTGCACCGCGCACCTCGTGGTGGATCTGCCGAACCTCGAGGCCGCGCTCGAGCGGGCCGACGACCGGGCGGCGGCCCGGCTCGGGCTGGTGCTCCACATGGCCTACCAGCGGCGAGGCCCGTTCTCCCGGCAGCGCGAGCTGACCGACCGGGTGCGCGCCCTGAGCGAGGGGCTGGGCGACGATCGCCTCCTGGCCCGGGCCGAGCTGGCGTGCGCGCGGGTGTCGCGCTGGGCCAACGAGCTGAGCGCGTCCGAGGCGGCGCTCGGGCGGGCCATCGAGGCGGCGGAGCGCTCGGGCGACGTGGAGACCGAGGCCGGGTGCGCCCGCAACCTCGCCGCCATCGCGTTCCGGGCCGGCGACCTCGCGGGCTTCGAGGCGCACCTCCGCCGGGCCCTCGAGGCGGCGCGGCGGAGCGGGCGGCCGAGCGACGAGGTCAACGCCCAGACCGGGCTCGGGTGGTTGCACGCGGAGCGCGGCGAGATCGACGACGCCCGCCGCACCCTCGAGGGCGCGCTCGACCTCGCCACCCGGACCGGCATCCCGGGGCTGATCGCGCTCTGTCACGGCTCCTTGTCGAGCGCGATGCTGCGGGCCGAGCGCTTCGAGGCGGCGGAGCGGCACGCGACCGCGGCGATCGCGATCTACGCGCAGCTCGGCTACCTCCGGCAGTGGGCGCTCGAGCACCTGGTGCGGGCCGAGGCGCGCCTCTGGGCCGACGACCTCGCCGGCGCGCACGAGGACGCCGACGCGGCGCTGGAGCGGGCGCGCTTCCTCGCGCTGAAGGCGCCGCTCGCCCGGGCGCTCGCGCTCCGCGGCAAGGTCGCGTTCTTCGAGCAGGACTTCGGCGCCGCCCGCGACGCGCTCGAGAAGGCGGCGACCCAGCTCGACGGAAGCCCCGAGGCGGCGCGGCTCTGGGCCTACGCGGGCGCGGCGCGCGCGATGATGGGTCACCCGGAGGCGGCCGAGGAGGCGTTCGGGCGCGGGGACGCGCTGAGCCCGGCCCTGCGCGGCTTCGCCCGGGTCGCGGCGGCCCGGGCGGCGGCGGTCCGAGGCGCGCCGGTCGACGTGCCCGACCTCCCCCACGGCGGCGAGAGCCTGGAGGAGCGGCGGGTGCTGGAGCTGCTCGCGAGCGTCGCCCGCGCGGCGCTGCCGGTGCGCGACGTCGACCGGGTCCGGATGGAGGTCACCGACGACGCGACCTGGTTCCGGATCGAAGGCGAAGGCGAGGGCGTCGACCTGACCCGGCGGCGCGCCCTCCGCGGCATCCTGCGCGCCCTGGTGCACCACGGCGGCGCCGCCGATCCGCTCGGGCTCGACGACGTGCTCGAGGCGGGCTGGCCGGGCGAGAAGATGTCCCCCGAGTCCGGCGCGCGCCGCGTCTACGTGACCATCAACCGCCTGCGCAAGCTCGGCCTCGGCGAGCTGCTCCTCACCACCGGCGACGGCTACGCCCTCGCGCCCCGCGTCGACATCGTCCGCGTGTGATTTCGTGCCGGGCCGCGCGCCGGGTTAGCCTCGCCGCGTGAGCGGGATGGAGTGGGCGGAGGGGGAGCTGTCGATCTCCCTGGGGCGGGTGGCCACCGCGACGCTGGGGGGCGAGACGCTGTACCTCGTGCGTCATCGCGACCTCGCGAGCTGGAAGGTCGAGGGCGACGCGGTGACGCCGTGGCACGAGCCGGTGAGCGACGCGCGCCGCATGCAGCTCGACGAGCGCTACCTGCACGTCACGGCGGACGCGCGGGGCGTGCTCTACGCGCTCCTCGCGGACGGCAGCACCTGGCGCCGCGAGCGCGGCGAGGACCTCGAGCCGCTCTCCGCGGCGGACGTGCGGGTGGCGGGACACTACGCGCACCGGGTCGGCTTCGTGCACGACGCGCTGGAGAACCGCCTCGTCGTGGCCGGCGGCGACAACCGCAACGACACCTGCGCCATCGATCTCCTGACCCGCACCCTGGAGCCGCTCCCCTACGGCCCGGGGCACGGCGTGGGGCAGACCGTGGCGACCCCGCACGGCGTCTACCGGCTCACCGGCGACGAGCTCTGGCTGCTGCGCGGCGACGCCTGGTCCCTCGTGCTCCGGCACGAGCACGCCCGACGGGATCGCGACACGCTGCTCTTCTGGTCCCCGCGGGACGACGCGCTGTTCATGGTGGCCGAGACGCTGTCGTTCCGGGACAAGCCCTTCTGCGTCGAGCTGACCTCGGACGGCGCCAACCCCCCGCTGCCGCTCGAGGGCTCCTTCGCCCCCGCGCTGGAGCGGCACGGCCACGTCGCGCAGGTGGAGCCTCAGTCGGGGCGCCTGATCCAGACCGACCGGCTCGGGATGCATCACCTGCCGCTCTCGGCCCTGCAGCTCGAGGGCGGCCCGCCGACCGCGCCGATCGCGCATCACCGCACCGTCGTCCGGCGCGCGCCGTCCCACTGGTATCGCGAGGCGCTCGCGCTCCGGCAGCGCGACCTCGAGGCGCCCGCGCCGGAGCTGGCGGTGCGCGACGGCTGGGTCCTCGCGGCGACGCTCCCGGTGAGCCCTCACCTCCCGCTCGCCAACGCGGGCTCGCTGGTGATCTTCAGCCGCGAGGTCCCCTACGACCACGATCCCTGGGAGCTGTCGTTCACCAACGCGTTCGAGGCGCGGATCGTCGACGAGGTCTACCCGATGAGCGCCGGCGGCATGCTGCTCGACGCGAAGCCCTATCGCGAGGTCGAGCCGATCTTCGCCTCCCGCGTGGACACCGCGCACGACGGCTCGGCGCACCTCGCGCGCGGCTCGAAGATCGGCGGCTTCCCGGCGCTCGTCACCGGCACCCGCGAGGAGGCGGCCAACGCCTTCGTCGCCGACCTGCGCTGCGAGGACTGCGACACCCGCCTCCGCTTCGCGGTCCAGCTGGCCTGGCCCGAGTGGGACCTGATCAGCGCGGTGCTCTACGTCTACGCCTGCCCCTTCGGGCACTCCGCGGCGGCGGTGGCCCAGAACGTCTGATCAAGCGCGGGCCGCGCGCGGCTCCGGCGCGTCGTCGAAGCCGGCGACGATCTCCTCGGTGCGCGTCCAGAGCTTCTCGGCCAGCTCGAGGTCACGCCCCTTGCGGGTCGACTTGGCGACGTTGCAGCTGGCGAAGTACTCGCCGTTCACGTCGGCGACCGCCGGGTGCGCGGCGACGTAGCACTGGGTGGCCGCGCCCTGGGGGACGCTCTTGAAGGCGAGCGCCGAGGCGATCGGCATGCCGGCCCGCATCCAGAGCGGCATGTGCCGGCCGAGGTTGGTGGCGATCACGCCGGGGTGCAGCGCGTTGGCCGTCTTGCCGGTGCCCTCGAAGCGCGCGGCGAGCGAGCGGGCGAAGAGCAGGTTGGCGAGCTTGGACTGCCCGTAGGCTTTGTTCGGCGAGTAGCCGCGCTCGAAGGTGAGGTCGTCGAGCTGGATGCCGGCCTCGGGCGCCCAGGCGTGGGCCGCGCTCGAGAGCATCACCACCCGCGCGTCGTCCGTGAGCGCGTCGAGCAGCCCGGTGACGAGCATGAAGTGACCGACGTGGTTGGTGAGGAACTGCAGCTCCTGCCCGTGCACGACGGTGCGCTCCGGCAGCGCCATGATGCCGGCGTTGCAGAGCAGCACGTCGATGGGGCCGTGCTTCTTCGCCTCGTCGACGCAGGCGCGGACCGACGCCGGCTCCGACAGCTCGCACGCGAGCGGCACCGCGTCGTCTCCGAGATCGCGGCAGGCCGCCTCCGCCTTCTCCACCGTGCGCGCCGCGCCGAGGATCCGCGCGCCGCGCATCCGCAGGACTCTCGCGCTCTCGGCGCCGAGGCCGGAGTTGATCCCGGTGATCAGGATCGTCTTGCCGCTCAGGTCGACGCCCTGGGTGACCTCCTCGGCGGTGGAGGCGTACCCGTAGCCGCTCGGGCCGGTGCCCGCGAACCATGCGTAGAGAGACATGGCTCCCTCATGGGGCGGCGCGGCCGTCTCCGCCAGTCCCGCGTCACGCCCAGCTGATCTGATAGACGAGCCGCTCGGAGGTGCAGCGCGGCCCCAGCTGCCGGACGTACGCGGTCCGGCAGAACATCTCGACCAGCGCGCAGAGCACACCCCGGAAGCCGTGTTGGATGTACTGGTAGCGAGCCAGCGGGAAGGCGTAGGCCTCGAGCCGCGCCTCCTTCGGGCCGAGGCGGTAGAGCGCGATGTCGCCGCCCACCCAGATCCGCCGCCACAGCCGCGGGGTGCGCTCGAGGACCGTCCAGGGGGTCGCCCCGGCGCTCTTCGCCGCCCGCACCACCACGCCGAGGATGGTGGCGTGGAGCCGGTCGGAGACCTCGCGCCCGATCTCGTCGAGCTCGCTCGCGCCGAGGCCGAGCCGATCGCAGGCGGTGTAGTGCGCGTGAGCCACCTCGATCGGCAGCCACGTGCCGGCCACGTGGAGCTCCACCGCCTCGCGGTGCTCCGGCGCGAGGTGCTGCAGGTAGCGATCCCAGAGATCGCGCTCCCGGAGGGCGCGTACGCTCGAGGAGAGCCAAGTGCTGCGGAATTCGGTCGTCAGCGGGGTGCCATGGGCGATCCCGACGACGGTGTCTTCTCCGGTGGAGGCGAGGTACTGCATCGCCCGGCCGGACAACGGCGCGCGCGTGGCCGTTTTGAGGCGAAGTGACCGGTGGTGCCGAAATCGGCGCGATCCGCCAAGGCGGAGCCCGACCTCCAGGTCGGAGGGGCGTGCGATTCCACATCCCCGAGCCGTGCGAGGAGCGCTGGGAAGACATGGCCCCCCGAGGAGAGGGCCGCTTCTGCGACCGCTGCCAGCACACCGTCGTCGACCTCAGCCAGATGAGCCAGGCCCAGGCGGAGAGCCGGATGAGGCGCGCCACCGGCGACTCTCTCTGCGTCCAGCTCGCGGTGGACGCGCACGACCGGCCTCGGTTCGTCCCGCCGCCGAGCCGCGCGCCGCGCTGGGCGGGAGGGCTCGTCCTGGTGGGCGCCCTCACCGCAGGGGGCTGCGCGAGCACCGAGCCGGAGGCGGCTCCCGAGATCCTGGAGCCGTGCGATCTCGAGCCCGGCGACCTCGGCCCACCGATGATACCGACCGCATCGTCCGAGCCGCCGCCCGCCACCGCCCCGGCCGACACCCACCCCGTCCCGGCCGACGCGAGCGTGGACGACCTCTCGGCCTCGGAGCGCGCGGCCCTCGAGGCCGAGAAGTACCGCGCACAGCACCCCATCCGCCACGTCCGCGGCCGGATGCCGATCCGACGCTGACCCCGACCGCGGGCCGAGGCCCATCGACCGCCACCCCCCGACCAGCCCCCACCCCCGACCGCCACGCCCCTTCGCGTCGCTCGGAACGCTCCAGGGTTGGCTCTCGCCAAGCCGC
>JAYZQJ010000262.1:0-67508 GCA_036149055.1 Myxococcota bacterium
AGGGCCCCCAGCGCCCCGTCGCTGGGGTCGCGGCGCGAGCGCGAAGCGCGACGCGCCGGCGGAGTCGGGAGGGGGGCCCCATTGGCGCTTTGCCCAATGGGGGGAGGGTTTGCACCAAACCCTCCAAAAAGCTCAGCCCGCGGACTGACTATGCGGCGCGTGACGCGCGGGCGCGGCCGGATCGAGGCGCCGGTAGCTCTCGTCGCGGTCGCGCAGGATCTCGTCCATGCGCGCCCGCACCGCGGCCACGCCGAGCCGGCACACCGCCTCGTGGTTGAGCTCGGCGATGCGCTCGTGCAGCGGCCGCTTGGCCGGCGCGTCGAGGAGCGCGCCCAGATCCATCGCGTCGGGATCGAAGAAGGCGGTGCCGGTCGGGCTGCCGCGGCGGATGCGGTCGAGCACGTCGAGGCGCGTCAGCTGCAAGGTCGGGTCGGGCGTCCGGCGCACGAACGGCGTGAGCCGCTCCGGGCAGGAGAGATCGGCGTCGGCGTCGGGGTGGAAGCCCTCGATCGCGAGCACCGGCGCGCCGCCCCGCGCCGCCGCGTGGGCCTTGCGCAGGTGCTCCACCCAGCGGCCGAGCTTGGGGCGGCTGAGGGTGACGCGCGGGAAGAGCACGAAGCCGACCTCGACCGTCGGGTCGTCGGCGAGCGCCTCGACCGCGCCGAGCACCTCCGCGTCGGTCGGGATGGGGGCGCCGATCGGGACCTCGCGGGTGTGACCGTCGAGCCGGGCCCGGCTCGCGTAGGGGCAGAAGCCGAGCGCCTCCACGATCTCGACCGCGTAGCGCCGGTAGACCCGGACCGCCTCCTGCGCGAGCGGATCGGTCACTCAGACCCCGTTCCCGGTCAGCCGCTGCAGGATCCGCTGGAGCTCGCCGACCGAGAGGTCCACGTGCTCGACGACGCGCCCGTAGAGGAGCGCGGTCGGCACGTGCCGCCCCGGGCGCTCCTTCTGCGCCTCGTGCAGCTGCCAGAGGACCACCCGCTCCACGCGGGTCAGCCCGTCCCGCGCGTCCGGGATCCGATCAGGGTCACTCACGCCCGGAAGTATTCACAGTCCGAGGTGACGCTGCACGGTGGACACGAAGTTGTGCACCATCTGCGGGTTCTCGCCGGCGAAGACGAGCGCGACCATGTCGACGCCGACCGCGCTGTTCTGGTCCGCCCACGCCTGGGCGCTCCCCGCCGGCAAGCCGATGCGAGGCCCGAACTCGAGCAGGTCGTGAGAGAAGGCGCGCGGGCCGCCGACCGCCACCTGCGCGACGTGAGCGCGGGCCGCCGGGCCCTGCGCCAGCGCCCAGGTCCAGGCGTCGAGCTGCACGAGGGTCGCGTCGCCGAGCGCGTGGATCGCGCGCCCGCCCGCGCCCGCCTCGGCCGCCGGCGCAGAGCCATGGCGCGCGGCCGCGATCTGGAGCGCCTGCGCGAAGTCACCGTCGGCGTAGCGGCCGCTGAAGAAGAGCACGCCGCCCTGCCCCGAGGCGAGGCCCGGATCCGGCAGGAACGCGCCGACCGCCGCGTCGGTCCGGTCGAGGAGCGCGCGGAGCGTCGCCGACTCCGCGCTCAGGCCGAGCTCGGTGGCCAGCTCGGCGCTGATGCGCTGGTAGCGCGCCGGGTCCTGCCGCACGCGCGAGAGGTCGGCGTGCAGGGCCACCACCGCGGTGGGCGGCACCATCGCGACCAGGTCGACCGGGCCGCCGGGCCGCGGCGTCCCGGCCGCCGCCGTCGCCGCCTCCGAGCCCGAGCCCGCGCCCGAGCCGGTCGCCGCGCGACCTCCGCCGCAAGCCGTCGCCAGGATCGCCAACCAGAGCACGGTCGTTCGCATCGCGCGCACCATACCAGAGAAGGCGGGGCGATCTTCCCTCTACAACGCCACCCGGACCCGGGTGGTGCGGCCGGGCCGGATCGTCACCGGGTGGCGCCGCGCCGGCCGGCCGGGGTGGCGCAGGGTCAGCACGTGGCGGCCGGCCGGCAGGCGCACGTTCGCCAGGGGCGTGGTCCCGAGGTGGCGGCCCCCGAGGTAGACCTCCGACCAGGGCGTGGTCGAGATCATCAGCACGCCCGCGCCGCGGGGGCGGTCACGCGCGGGGGGCGGCTGGGCCTCGGCCTGGGGGCTGAGGGCGAACGAGAGCACCGCGGTCTCCTCGGGCCCGGCCAGCTCCACCTCGTCCTCCGCGTCCGCGAAGCCCTCGAGGCTGGCGCGCACGTCGTGGCGCCCCGGCGCGACGTAGGCCTCGAGCGGGGTCGTGCCGGCGATCTCGCCGTCGATGCGCACCGTGGCCCCGCCCGGGGACGAGAGCACCCGGAGCCGCCCGCGCGGCGGCCCGCCGCCCTCGAAGCGGAGCTCCCGGATCTCGTCCTC
This sequence comes from Myxococcota bacterium, assembly GCA_036149055.1. GTDB lineage: Bacteria > Myxococcota_A > Polyangia > Polyangiales > Sandaracinaceae > JAVJQK01. The sequence continues at coordinate 2,359 of JAYZQJ010000262.1, forward strand.
GGCGAGCACGATCTCGCGCCGGCCCCGGACCGCGTCGTCCGCGCTCCGCACCTCGACCAGGTGCGCGCGCTCCGCCTCGAGGTCGTGCACGAGCGGCGCCCGGCCGATCACCACGCCGCCGACCAGGACCTCGGCCCCCGGCGGATCGGTAGAGACGCGGATCTGCCCGCGCGGCGGCGCGGACGGGGGGAGCTCGGGCGCGGGCTCGCGCGGCGGCGCGCTGGGCGGCCCCCCGGGCCCCTCCTGCCAGAGGAACCACGCCGTCGCCGCGCCCGCGCCGAGCAGCACGCTGGCCACCGCCAGGGCGAGCAGCGCGCGCAGGCTGCGCCGGGGCCGGGCGCGCGCCGACGAGGCCCCGGACGGCGGCCCGCTCCGCGGCCGCGCAGAGGACGGCAGCGTCCCGGGGGGCGTCACCGGGGTCACGGCGGCGGTCACCGGCGCGGTGGCGGGCACGGTGCCCGCGGCCCGGGGCTTGTCGTCGGCGATGACGTCGGGGAAGAGCGCGCGCGCGTAGCGGCCCAGCTCCACCGCGTCGGACGGATCCGGGTGCGCGCGCAGGAACGCCTCGAGGTCGGCCCGCAGCTTCAGGGCGTCGTCGTAGCGGTCGCGCGGGCGGGCCGAGAGCGCGCGCCGCACCACCCGGGCCAGCGGCGCCGGCACCCGCGACAGGCGCTGCAGATCGGGGACCTCCCCGCGGGCGGCGAGGCGCTTGGCCTGATGGAGGTCGTGCTGCGGGAAGAGCGGCTCCCCGAGCAGGCACTCGAAGAGCAGGATGCCCACGTTGAACAGATCGCTCCGGGCGTCGAGCGGCTCGCCCCGCGCCTGCTCGGGCGAGAGGTAGGCGTACTTGCCCTTCACCACCCCGTGGCCGGTCGGATCGCGCCGGTCGAGCCCCTCCTGCGCCTTGGCGATGCCGAAGTCGGCGAGCTTCACCGCGCCGTCGAAGCTGATGAGCACGTTCGACGGCGTGACGTCACGATGCACCACCCCGACGTTCCCGTCGTCGAGCGGGAGCGCGTGGGCGTGGGCGAGCCCCTCGCAGACGAAGCTGACGATCTTGGCCGCGTGGTGGGGCGGCATGCCGAGCTGCGCTCCGGCCCGCTCCCGCATCGCGGCCGCCCGGTCGACCAGGGCGCGCAGATCGACGCCGCGCACCAGCTCCATGGCGAGGTAGTACGACTCGTCGGCGTGGCCGAAGTCGTAGACGTGCACGACGTTCGGGTGGTGCAGCTTCGCGGCGAGGCGCGCCTCGTCGAGGAACATCTGCACGAACTCCTCGTCGGCGCAGAGGTGCGGGAGGATGCGCTTGACCACCAGCTCCCGGGCGAAGCCCTCCGGCCCCTCGCGCCGGGCCAGGAAGATCTCCGCCATGCCGCCCACCGCCAGGCGCTTCACCAGGCGATAGGGGCCGAGCGTCAGCCCCCCTCCGTCCGTCGCGGGGTTCTGGAAGGTCCCTGCCACCGAACGGAGAGTAGAGCACAGGACGGTCGGCGCTCGCTCGTGGTAGGACCGGACGGTGGGCCGACGTCCGCGCGCCGCGATCGCCATCGCCCTCCTCCTCGCCTCCGCCTGCGGCGCGGAGCGCGCGGCGCTGGTCGAGCTGGTCCCGGAGTCCCGCGGCGACGGGATGTGCGTGTGGGCCTTCGGCGACGGCGAGCAGGTGTTCGCCGAGCGCTACCCGACCGAGCGCGGGGCGATGGCGCCGCCCGAGGGCTCGCTCACCTTCGTGGCCGGCCCGCGGGTCTCGCGCGAGGTCGTGGTGGGCGCCCGGGTGCTGCGCGGCGGCGCGGTGGTGGGCGAGGCGCGCGCCCGGATCCCCTTCACCGACGGCGTCACCGAGCGGACCCTGCGCGTCGCGCGCTGCGCGCCCTTCGATCCCGGCCCCGCCCTCCCCCTCGAGGCGGCCGGCGCGCTCGGCGCGGGCGACGTGACGGCGATGATCGCAGGCGACGTCGACGGGGACGGCCGGGACGAGCTGATCGGGGTCGCGGCCGACGGCGCGCTGCACGTGCTCCACCTCGACGCGCCGGGCGCGGTGAGCGAGGCGGCGTTCGCGGCGCCGGCCGGCGCCCGGCTCGGCGCGCTCGCCGATCTGGACGGAGACTGCGCGCTCGACGGCGTGCTGGTCGGGGACGAGACCCGCCTGATCGACGCGATCGGCGTGGCGCCGAGCAGCTCGGGCGCGCTCCCTTCCGCCCGGGACGCGGCGGTCGGCGCGCCGACCGGGCTGCCCGCGCTGGTGCGGGTGGACGCCGAGGCCCTCACCGTCGCGCCCACCGGCGCCGGCGCGCCGCGCTCGGTGGCCGGGGCGTTCGACCACGTCGCGGTGGACGACCTCGACGGGGACGGGCGGGACGACGTCGTGGCGAGCGGGGCCGCCGGGACCCGGCTCTTCCTCGGCGGCGACGGCGCGCTGACCGAGCGGGAGGACGCCCTGCCCGCGATCGTGCGCGGCGCGACGGGTCCCCTGGCGCTGGTCGACGCGGACGGCGACGGCGACGTGGACCTCGTCACCAGCCTCGGGCTCGAGGCGCGGCTCGCGGTGAACCGGGGCGACGGGCTGCTCGAGCTGCGCGGCGGCCCGATCGCGCTGGACGCCGACGTCACGCGCGCGGTGGCCGGCGACGTCGACGGGGACTGCGCCGACGAGCTGGTCCTGGTGGGCGCCGACGGGAGCGTGGTGGTGGCGAGCTTCCGGGACGGCGCGCTCACCGCGCGGGCGGAGACCTGGCCGACCACGCTCGACGCGGCGATCGGCGACCTCGACGGCGACGGGCTGCGAGAGCTCGCGCTCCTGACGCCCGAGGGCGACGTCTGGTGGTGGCGCCCGTGACGCGCGCGCTTCAGGCGCTGACGCTCGCGGCGGCGGTGCTCCTCGGCGCCGCGAGCGCGGCGGCGCAGGACGCGGAGGTCGCGCACCTCGTCGAGGAGGGGCGCGCGCACTACCGCGAGCTCGAGTACCTCGACGCGATCGACGTGCTCCGGCGCGCGCTCGCCTCGGAGACCGCCACCGACGCGCAGCGGGCCGAGGCGCTCGAGGTGCTCGGCGCGACCTACGTCATCCTCGACCGCGACCGCGAGGCCCGCGAGACGTTCGAGGAGCTGTTCGCCATCGACCCGTACCACCCGGTGCGCGAGCCGACCGGCTCCCCGAAGATCGCGCGCTTCGTGGCCCGGGTGCGGGCCGAGCTCGTGCCGGACGCGGCGCTCGACCCGGAGGTGACGCTGCGCGCCGAGCTGCCGCGGGCGGGCCGGGTCGGCGAAGACCTACGGGTGCGGCTGCGGGTGTCGAGCCCGGGCGCGATCGCGCGGGTCCGGCTGTTCGTGCGCGGAGCGGACGCGCCCGCCTTCGTCGGGCTCGACGCCGCGCCCGAGGGCGACGCGCTGTTCCTCGCCGTGATCCCCGCCCGGCCGCGGAGCGACGAGCTGGAGCTCTACGCGATGGGCCGGGACGACGCGGAGCGGGTCGTGGCGCGCGCGGGCTCGCCGCTCTCGCCGCTCGTCCTCCCGGTCAGCCTCCCGGAGGACGCGCCGCTCGTGGAGCAGTGGTGGCTGTGGACCGCGGTCGGCGGGGGGATCGCCCTCGCGGTCGTGCTCGGCGTGGCGCTCGGCGTCTCGTCGGGGCAGGCGGCGCCGAGCGGCACCCTGCCTCCGGGTCGTGTCGAGTTGCCTTGAGGCGCTCAGCGGAGCAGGTGCACGTACTTCTGCATCTGCCGCTGCGGGATCTCGAAGACGTCGTCCTCCTGCACGTCCGCCTCCTCCTCGGGCGTGAGCCGCAGCCGCAGCACCTCGAGGGCGTCCTCGGCGCTCTTGCCCCAGCTCAGCTTGCGGCCGCCGGAGCGCAGCGCGAACAGGTACAGGCGATGTCGATGTCGAAAGCTGCTCATGGTTCCCCCCTCGTCAGGCTTTCTGGACCAGGTCGGCGAGCGTGCCGCCCCAGTTGAGCCGGATCGGGCGCGCGCGGTCCTCGGCCGAGAGCCCCTCCGCGATCCACGCGTCGTGCTCGCCGCGCAGCAGCTCGCGGTAGAAGCCGTAGTCGACGCCCGCGACCTTCTCGTCGTGTGGGTTCCGCTCGTGATCGCCCTGGATCAGGTTCTTGTTCTCGGCGATGAGCTGGTGGCCGAGCGCCGACCCCGGGTACGGCGCGTAGAAGGCGATGGACGGCGTGCCCCGCTTCATCGTCTTGACCATGCGCACCGTCTTGATGGCGTCGACGGGCCGCTCGCCCGGGATGGCCAGCATCACGTTCGACCAGAGCGTCACCGGCTCCTCGCCCGCGCGCTCCTGCTCGTCGCCGATGCGGTTGATGAGCTCGATGGTGAAGGCGTTCTCCGCCTCGGTGACCTGCTTGTTGAGCATGCGCAGCACCGGATCGCTGCCGGACTCGAAGCCGATCGAGACGGTGCTCCAGTTCGTCTCGCGCACGAGGCGCTCGAACAGGTCCGGCCACTCGCACACGGTGTCGGCGCGGCCGGCCGCCCAGTAGGGCCACGGGCGGTGCGCGCGCTTCGGGTAGAGCTCGAGCCACTGCTTCAGCCAGCTCGGGTGCTGGAAGAACATCGAGTCGTGGATGACGACGCTGTTGATGCCGTACTCGTCGTCGAGCGCGTTGAGCTCGTCGATGACCTGCTCGACGGGGCGTCGCCCCATGTTCGGGATGTAGGAGCTCTCGTTGCAGAAGCTGCACTGCCAGGGGCAGACCCGGCTCGTGAGCACCGTCGCGACCGGCCGCGGGCCCCAGCCGAGACCGGGCTCGAGCGGCCACTGCGACTTGTACTGGAGCCGGAGCGACGCCGGCTTGGGCCAGAGGGTCCGGTCGATGTTCGGCCACTCCGCCATCGACGCCGCGCCCTGCCCCTCGAAGACCCGCGGGAACGACTCCGGGCGGGTCACCAGGTCGACGATGATCTTCTCGCCGGGCCCCGTGCACACGTGATCGAAGACGTCGGTCGCGATCATCTCGTCCGGCGAGACCGCCGCGTGCATGCCCCCGGTGACCACCCGGCCGTTCGGGTTCAGCTCCTTGAAGATGGCCGCCGCCCGCGCCGCCTGGGAGTACGTGTAGCTGCGCACGTTCATGATCAGCATGTCGTAGCCGCGCAGCTGCCGGCGCACGCCCTCCCACGTCCGCACGGTGCGGGTGGAGGCGAGGTCGGTGGAGACGCCGGCCTGCTTCAGGATCGTGCGCAGGAGCCCGAGGCCGTGGTCCTGGAAGGTGCCCGCGTCGTCGAAGTCGATGAGGTCCCCGAAGTCGCCGAGGTCGAGCCACACCCTCGGGCTCCGGGGCGCGGGCCGCGACACCGACCGGGCGATGGCGCGGAGCGGCTTGGTCACCCCCTCGAGGCCGTGCCGCTGCACCTCCCGCCCCAGGTCGCGGGCCATGTGGCGATGCTCCCGCACCGTCTTCCACAAGTTCGGGACCCGCTGCCGGACCGCGTCCTTCAGCGACCGCACCCGCCCGTCCGGCGCCGGCGCCGTGAACGAGCGAGGCAGCCCGGTCCCCCACCGCGGCGCGTCGGACGGAGACCCGCCCTCGCGGCCGATCACCCTCAGCCGTCTCTTCATACACCCCCCTTCCGCTGAACCTACGTCCCGCGCGGAGGTGTCAATCCCCACCGCTGGGGGACCCGCGAACGGGCGTCAGCGAAGGTTGTGCTTCTTGGCGAGGCGCGCGAGGTGGTTGCGGTCCACGCCCGCCTCCTGCGCGGCCCGGGAGACGTTGCCGTCGTGGCGCTCGAGGAGGGTCATCACGTAGCGCTTCTCGAACGCGTCGAGGAGCTTCTCCTTGGCGCGCTTGAAGGGCAGCTGCACGAGGTCCTCGGTCACCGCCACCTGGTGCGGGGCCGGCGGCGGCACGCTCGCCCGGTCGCTGGTGAGCAGGGTCTCCTCGATCATGCGCCGCAGCTCCCGCACGTTGCCGGGGAAGTCGTGGGCGCGGAGCAGCCCGAGCTCGGACGGGGTGAGCCCGACGTCCGGGTAGCCGATGTCGCGGATGAGGTCGTGCACCAGGCGCGGCAGATCCTCGAGCCGGTCCCGGAGCGGGGGCACCTCGACCCGCACCGCCGCGAGCGAGAACCAGAGATCGCGCCGCAGCGATCCGGCCTCGACCTGGGCGCGGAGGTCGCCGCGGGCGAGCGCGATCGGGCGCGCGTCGATCGCGTGGCGCTCCCGGCGGTCGAGCGCCACCGCGAGCGCGTCCTGCACGGGCTTGGGCGCCTCGTCGACCCGGTCGAGCGCGAGGGTGCCGCCGCGGGCCCGCTCGAGCTCCTCGAGCACCGCCTCCGGCGAGAGCCCGGCCCGCAGATCCAGCTCGACGAAGGCGCCGCCGCGGCGGGCCGAGAGCTCGTGGACCGCGCGGGCCGCCTCGTTCTTGCCGACCCCCGGCTCGCCGAAGATCAGCACCGGCGCGTCGGTGGCCGCGACCCGCTCCAGCATCCCGTAGAGGCGGCGCATCGGCGCGCTCGCCCCGACCAGGCGCCCGAACCGCACCCGCTCCGACGGCGCCTCGGGGATCGGCACGTCGGCGGGCAACAGCTCCACCCGGGTGCGGCCGAGGCGGATCTCGGAGCCGGGCGAGACCACCACCGACTCGACCCGCGAGTCGCCGACGAAGGTGCCGTTGGTCGACTTCAGGTCCCGCACCCGGACGCCCTCGGGGAGCAGCGCGAGCTCGGCGTGGTAGCGCGAGACGGTCGAGTCGCGGATCACGAGATCGGCGTCGGGGTGACTGCCGACCAGGATCGTGCCCGCCTCGAGCACGCGCTCGACCCCGCGGTCGTTGCCCGAGACCACCCGCACCAGCACCCGGCGCAGCACCAGGGCCCCGCCGGGATCGGTGCCGAGCATGCCGGTGTCGGGGCCGAGGCGCTGGGTTCCGGAGCTCATGGGCGGACGCTTGGTAGCACGCGGCTCAGCGGCGGCGCAGCCCGAAGAGCGCGAGCAGCAGCCAGGCCACGCTCGCTGCGCCCCCCGCGGTCTCGCCCCGGCCGACCGCGCAGCCGCCGGATCCGGGCGGCGCCACCGACCCATCGACGGGCACGCCTCCGTCGCCCACCGGCCACGGGCCGGCGTCGCGCCCGAGGGGCGGCGGCGCGCAGGTCTCGCTCCCCTCGCCGGGCACCATGAACTGGCTGCACCAGGTCTCGCCGCCCGCCTCGACCGAGCACACCCGGCAGCTCGAGCGGAAGCCGTCGACCGACGCCCGCACCACGTAGTCCCGGGCCGGCAGGGTGAACGACCAGTAGGCCCGGTCGGTCAGGGTGCCGCCCTCGGCCGCGACGGTGCCGTCGCTCGTCTCGATCACGATGCGCGCGCCGACCAGGGGCCGGTTGTCGTCCATGCGCTCGACCACGCCGACGAGCTGCCCGGTCACGCCCGCGCTCAGATCGACCAGCGCCAGGAACGCGGCGCTCGCGCGGGAGGCGCCGTCGCTCGAGGCCACGATCAGCCCGTCCTCGCGCGCCCACATCGCGCTCGTCGCGCCCTCCGCGACCCGCACCCCGTCGTGGGCGCCCGCGCCGGCGAGCAGCGCGCCGAGCCGCTGGTCCGACACGCCCTCGGCGTCGGCGGCCCAGCCGGCCGCGGTCACGATCACCAGGGTGCGGCCGTCCTCGCTGAGCCCGACGCCGGTGCGCGGGGCGCGCGCGCAGCCGTCTCCCCCGCAGGCGGCGGGCACGCCGTCGCGGAGGACCGGCACGCCCGACAGCACGTCGTGCATCCAGGGCTCGAGCGGCACCACCTGCTCGCCCGGCGCCAGCACCCCGGCCTGCCGCTCGTCGAGCGCGAGCACGCCGAGCCGCGGGTCGTCGGCGGTGGTGCCCCAGTGCTCTCCGGCGCCCACCGTGAGCCCGCGCGGCTCGAAGTCGGCGAAGCGGAAGGGGCCGGCCGGGACCGCGATCACCGCCCCCGAGACCACCGATCCGGCCCACGTCTCGACCACCGCGCCGCGCTCCATCGGGCGCGAGACCCGGGTGCCCACGTCGGCGGAGGCGAGATCGGCGGCGACCTCGATCCAGCGCGCCCCGTCCTCCGCGCAGCGGCGGAGCACCACCCCGACCGAGGGTGACTCGTCCGCTCCGCACTGCGCCTGGGCGGGAGCGGCCGCCGCCAGCCCGAGCGCGAGCGTGAAGAGGGCCCTCATGAAGCGGTCAATGTCGCGCAAGATGGGGCTCGCGCCAAGGCGTCACCAGCCGAGGCGCTCGTAGCAGAAGAGGCCGAAGGCGAAGCTCGCGCCGTTGGCGAAGAGCGACCACAGCGCGGCGCGCGCGGGCGCGACGCCGAACACGCTCAACCAGAGGGCCTCGGCCCCGACCGCGAACGCCTCGCTGATCGCGACGTGGATCCACCAGTCGGTCGCCTGGTCTCCGGTGGGCGCGAGCGGCATCACGATCGCGGGGATCACGAACCACACCATCGGGTGCGTCATCGCGCTCGCCGCGAACCCCACCGCGAGGCGCCGACGCCAGCTGAGCGCGAGCCCGGGCGCCTGCGCGTGGATCGGCACCTCGACGATCTGCGTGAGCAGGAACGCCCGGATCCAGGCCTCGATCACGCGGGCGCGCGCTCCGTCGCGCGGCGCGGGCCGAGCCCCTCGACGAAGAGGAGCGCGGCCGCCGCCAGCTCGAGGTGACCGTGGAACAGCACCGCGCGGAGATAGCCCGTGCGGGCCGCGAAGACGTCCCACGCCGCCCACACGCCCAGCCCGAGCGCGGCCGCGAAGCAGAGCGCGAGGGCCGGCCCGCCGAAGTCGGCCCGCAGCGCGCGGAGGCTGGCCGCGAAGGTGCGCGGGGTCTCGCGCTGGCGGTCCTCCTCGGGCACGAGCCGGACCCAGACCGCGTAGTGCACCGACTGGGCGAAGCAGAAGAGCAGCACCAGCCGCACCGCCATCATGCCGGACACCCCCGGCGCGAGGGTGCCGAGGTGATAGTAGACGTCGAGCCCGCCCGGGCGCGGCTGGAGGGCCCCGGTCCAGCCGACCAGGGGATCGAGCGCGCCGCTCAGGATGAGCGCGCCCCCGCCCACGAACGCCAGCAGCGGCAGCCAGTGCAGCCGCCCCGCGCGCTCGCGCCAGCTCCACCAGAGGGCCACGCCGATGAAGTTGTGGGCGTGGGCGAAGGCGATCGCGGTCCACAGCTCGTGCCGCCACGCCACCCACGTCAGGGCCGCGGCCGCGCCGCCGGCCAGCGCCTTCTTCCAGACGGGGCCCCGCGCGAGGAGCGCGGCGAGGCCGGCGGCGAGGAAGCCCCAGCCGGCGTGCGAGGTGAACGAGAGCACCAGCAGCGGCGCCGCCACCGCCAGCGTCAGCCCCACGCGGCGGTGCAGGCCGGGCCGCACCCAGAGATAGCGCACGTCGCCGAGCACGTGCGGCACCCCCCAGACGATCGGCGCGAGCGCGAGCACCCACATCGGGAGCAGCGCGGCGCCGAGCAGCGCGAGGCCCACCAGCGAGGTGCCGGCGACCGCGACCCGCAGCTCCCGCCGCCGGACGAGGGGCCGGGCGAGCGGCCCGAGCGCCCGGAGCCAGAGCCACCGCAGCCGATCGAGCCCCCGCACCGGACCCGCGGCGAGGCGGCGGAGGCGTGGCGTGCGTGGGATCGGCGCGGCGGTCACGGGGCCTCAGTACAAGCGTGCGGGGCGGGGTCCGTCAATGTCCGCCGTCATCCCCCATGACACCTGCTCCCCCATGACACCTGCGGACGGGGCCTTAGATTGGGCGGCGACGCCATGTTCTTCATCGATCCTCTCTACATCGTCCTCGCCCTCCCCGGCATCGCGCTCGGGCTCTGGGCGCAGTGGCGCGTCAAGAGCACCTTCCGGGAGCACGCCCAGCACACCACGCGACGGCAGCTCAGCGGGGCCGAGATCGCGGCCGAGATCCTCCGCACCGAGGGCATCCGCGACGTGCGCATCGAGCCGAGCGACGGCTTCCTCAGCGACCACTACAGCCCGGGCGAGAAGGCCCTGCGCCTCTCGCCGGACGTCTACCACGGCCGCTCGATCAGCGCGGCGGGGGTGGCGGCGCACGAGGTCGGGCACGCGATCCAGCACGCCCGGAGCTACCCGTTCCTGGGCATGCGCTCGACCCTGGTGCCGGCGGTGCAGTTCGCCTCGCCCTTCGCGGTCCCGATCATCATCGGCGGCTTCTTCCTGAGCGGCTTCGTCGGGACCACGATCGGCCAGCTGGTGACCATCCTCGGCCTGGCCCTGTTCTCGATCGTCGTGCTCTTCCAGCTGGTCACGCTGCCGGTCGAGTTCGACGCGAGCCGGCGCGCGCTGGCCGCGATCGAAGCCGGCGGGCTGCTCACCCCGCAGGAGCACCGGGGCGCGGCGGAGGTGCTCCGGGCGGCGGCCTGGACCTACGTCGCCGCCGCGGTGAGCTCACTGCTCACCCTGCTCTACTTCCTGCTCCGCAGCGGGCTCCTCGGCGGTCGCCGCGACTGATCGCTCGCTCACCCGGCGCAGGCGCGTCCCGGAGATGGTGCGAGCCGTCAGGAGCTGACGGATTCGCGCCACGAGGGCGCGCCGCCCGCCCGTCCGCGCCAGCGAGCCCCGCACGAGCTCGTCGAAGGCGTCCTCGTGGGGCACGAAGGCGTTCTCCCCGACGAGCAGCACGAGGCGGGAGCCCCGGCCGTCGCTCATCATCCGGAAGACCGAGGCGAAGCGCCCCGCCGCCTCGACCTCGCCCGGCCCGGCGGCGATGACGACGAGCTGGGGCGCGCGGCGGAGCAGGCTGTCGAGCGCCGCGTTGGGATCCGCGAAGCCCTGCGCCGAGAAGCCGAGGTCCTCCAGCAGGTCGAGCAGGAGGTGCACCCACTCCGACTTCCGCGCGACCACGATCGCGCGGAGCACCTCGGGGCTGGGGGCCACGTCGTCCATCCAGCACCGCACCTTGCGCGAAATCTCACCAAAACGGAAGTCCGCGAAGAGGGGACGAGGCCCGGATCTCTCAAAATGAGATCGGGGGGCTCAAAATGAGACGGGCTCGCCGTTAGGGCGCGTCGACGATGCAGCACCTCCCCGATCACGTACGCAAGCGCCCTTCCCATCATCCTTCGACGCCGCCCTCCCCTACGGTCCCCACCGCGCTCCCCTCGCGCGAGATCCGGGTGAGCCTGGAGACGCGCGCCGGCCGCTGCGAAGGGCCCCTGCGGAGCTGGAGCCTCCAGGGGCTCTCGTTCACCCCCGACGCGCCGCTGCCCCTGCCGGTCGGCGCGAGGGCCGAGGTCGTGGTGACCAGCCGCCACGGGGAGACGCCCCGGCTCGCGGCGATCGTGGGCGGGAGCGACGCGGGCGCGCTCGCCGTCGTGCTCCCGTCGCTCGACGAGGCGCAGGCCCGGTCGCTGCTCCGGATCGCGCGGGTGGACTCGGAGCCGCACCGCGACACCCGCCCGGCGCCGTCCGAGGTCCGGGAGCCGATCACCGAGCCGACGCGGATCCGCGCGCTCCTCCACAACCTCGTCACCGAGCGTCGCGTCGGCCGGATCCACCCGCTCGACGGGACGCCGATCGAGGTGACCGCCGAGGCGCTCGAGACGGAAGGCGGCGAGCACGTCCGCTTCCGCATGTCGCGCTCGGTGTTGCCCCGCCCGCCCTACTTCATCGAGCTCGCCGGCTACGCGTCCGTCTACTGGATCCCGGTGCTCGAGGCGGTCTGCGATCCCGACGCGCGGACCCTGAAGGTCTGGACGCCCGCCGCGGTGGTGCGGGTGCGGCATCGCAAGAACCCGCGCGCGGCCGCGCCGAACACCGCGCGGGTGCGCTTCCGCCACCCCGTCTTCGGCCGCTTCCTCGAGCGCCCGGTGCGCGACGTCGGGCGCCAGGGGCTGAGCTTCGTGACGGTGCTCGAGGAGGACCTGTTGCACGAGGGGCTGCCCCTCGAGGTGGAGCTGCTCGGGCACGGCGCGCCGCTCCCGCTGCGAGCCGAGATCCGCGCGGTCACCGCCCTCCGCCCCGGCCAGCACGCGTGCGGGCTGAGCGTCGAGCCGGTCGGCCCGGAGGCCGCCCAGCGCTGGACCACGCTCGTCGGCACCATCCTCCACCCGCACACCGAGCTGGCCGCCGACTTCGGCGAGGCGCTCTGGTCGCTCTACGTGGACTCGGGCTACCTGAACCTCTCGGACGGGCGCCCGGAGGCGTTCGAGCCGCTGCGCGCGCCCTTCGTCGAGGGGGTGCGCAAGCTGGCCGACGCGCCGGAGCTCGGCGGGCACGTGGTGTGGAAGTCGGGCGACCGCATCTGCGCCTCGGCGGCGGTGCTCCGGCCCTACACCGGCAGCTGGCTGGGCTTCCAGATGGCGAAGGTCCCGGGCGAGGAGATCGACGGCGTGCCGCGGCGGCGCATCCTGCGGGATCTCCTCCTGCACGCCTTCGAGCACATCGGACAGAGCCGCTCGCCGGCGTGGTTCGCGGCCCACTACCAGGTCGACGCCACCATCGGGCGCCTCACCCAGCACCGCTTCGCCGAGCGCCACCAGGGCTCGGGCGAGTCGTGCATCCTCCGCTTCCGCGCGGTCGAGATCGACAGCGACACCGAGCTCCCGGCCGAGGGCTTCGAGGTCGGTCTCGCGACCGAGGGGGAGCGCCGCGCGCTCGTCGAGGGCGTCGCGGAGCAGCGCCCGGCCGCCTACGTCGACGCGCTCGATCTCGACGAGGCGCGCCTCGACCTGCGCGAGGTGACCGAGGCGTGGGGGCGCGTGGGCCTGCGGCGCGAGCGCGTCGTCCTCGCGGCCCGGCGCCACGGAGTGCTCCGCGCGGCCGCCGTCGTCGAGGCCGCCGAGCCGGGGCTGCACCTGTTCGGACTGCTCGACGTCGTGCGGATCTTTCCGCTCGGGCCGGGCGGCGACAGCGCCATCGCGCCGCTCCTCTCGGCGGCCGCGCGGTGGTTCCGCGAGCGCGGTCACGCGAAGCTCATCTGGCTCGCGGAGGGCGACCAGTCCGCGCTACCGGTGCCGCCGCCGCTCCGCGACCTGGGCCTCGCCGACATGACGCTCGTCAGCGGCCGTCTCCTGCCCGATCTGCTCGAGCACATCGACGAGGTCACCGCCCCGAGGAGCGTCTGATGGAGCGCCCCCTGATCTTCGACCTGTCGCGGCCCGAGGACCGCGATCGGCTCGCGCAGATCGAGGAGGCGGGCCGCGTGCACCGCCGCCACGACGCGATCCGCCTGCAGCTCGACGAGCTCGTCCGCACCCGGGCCCGCGGGCGGGCGCTCGAGCCGGCCGCGCTCGAGGCGCGGGCCCTCGCGATCCTCGAGGGGCGGCCGCTCGACGCGTACGGCCGCTGGGTGCTCTACCCGTGGAGCGGCGCGCTCGTGCACGTGCTCCCGGAGGACGCCTTCCGCGAGCTCCGCAGCGACCGCAACCGCCACAAGATCACCGACGCCGAGCAGGCGCGCCTGTCGGCGGCCCGGATCGGGGTGGTCGGCCTCTCGGTCGGGAGCACCAGCGCGGTGACCCTGGTCCTCGAGAGCATCGGGACGCGCTTCCGGCTCGCCGACTTCGACGCGCTCGAGCTGTCGAACATGAACCGCCTGCGCGCGAGCGTGGCCGACCTGGGGGTGCCGAAGGTCGAGCTGGCGGCGCGCGCGATGTACGAGATCGATCCCTACCTCGACATCGAGCTCTTCGACCGCGGCATCACCGAGGAGAACGCCGAGCGCTTCGTGGTCGGCGACGGCGACGCGCCGCTCTCGCTCCTGGTGGAGGAGTGCGACGACCTCGCGGTGAAGGTGCTGCTCCGCGAGCGGGCGCGGGCCCACGGGGTGCCCGTGCTCATGGAGACCAGCGACGGCGGCCTGCTCGACGTCGAGCGCTTCGACCTCGAGCCCGATCGGCCGGTGCTGCACGGGCTGCTCCACGGTCACGACGCCGCGGGGCTCCGCGACCTCTCGAAGGAGGCGAAGATCCCGCTCGTCATGCGCGTGCTCGACCCGGCGCACGTGTCGCCGCGCGCGGCCGCGTCGATGGTCGAGATCCAGGAGAGCGTGTCGACGTGGCCGCAGCTCGCCTCCGACATCGCGCTCGGCGGCGCGCTCGTCGGCAGCACCGCCCGCCGCGTGCTCCTCGGCGAGCTCGAGGTCAGCGGCCGCTTCCGGGTGGACCTGCACGAGACCATCCGGCCCGAGACCGCGACCCTGCGCGCCCCGGCCCCGCCGCCCGAGCCGCCGCTGTCGGCGCCGCGCGCGCCCGAGGCGTCCGCCGCGATGGAGGAGATCGCGCGGCTCGCCTGCCTCGCGCCGTCCGCGGGCAACGTCCAGCCCTGGCGGCTCGAGGTGGCCGGCGATCGGATCACCTGCGCGCTCGCCACCGAGCGCCGCTCGACCTACCTGGGCGACGACGACGGGGACCGGCTGGCCCTCGGCGCCGCCCTCGAGAACGCGGCGCTCGCGAGCGGCGCCCTCGGGCTCGAGGTGGACGTCTCGTCCTCCGCCGACGGCTGGACCCTGGTCACGCGCCCGGCCCGGGCCACCGCGCACCCGTGGGCCGCGCACATCGAGGCCCGGCACACCAACCGCGCCCGCGGCGACGGCCGCCCGCTGAGCGTCGCCCACGGCTACGCCCTGACGCAGGCGGCGGGCGAGGCGGCCGCGCTCTCGATCCTGACCGATCGCGAGGCGCTGCTCGCGCTGGGTGGGGCCATCGGCGCGCTCGAGCGAGCGCAGATCACCAGCCCGACGCTGAGCCCGCGGCTCCTGAAGGAGATGCGCTGGACGCCGGCGGAGGCGCTCGAGACCCGCACCGGGCTCGACGTGGACACCCTGCAGCTCGCGCCGCTCGAGCGCGCGGGGCTCACGCTGCTGCGCGACGCCGACGCCCGGGAGGCGCTGCGCCGGGTGGACGGCGGCGCCAAGCTCGAGCGAGGCAACGCGGAGACGATCGCGGCGGCCGCCGGGGTCGCGCTCCTGTCGAGCCGCGGCGACGCGCTCCAGGCCGGCCGCGCCCTCCAGCGGGTGTGGCTGTGCGCGACCGCGCTCGGGATCGGCGTGCACCCCTACGGCACCCCCGCCGATCTCTGGGCCCGCGCCCGCGCCGGTCGCCTCGACGGCCTCGACGGCGTCGCCCGAGAGCGAGTGGACGAGGCGCTCGAGACGCTCGCCGCGCTCTGGCCGATGGACGACGGCGCGCGCCCGCTGCTCGTGCTGCGCTTCGCCTACGCGCCCCCCGCGCCCCTGCGCTCGCTCCGCCTGAAGGCCTGGTAGGTCAGGTCCCGAAGCTCAGGCCGCTCGGCGGCTCCCGGTAGCGGAGCATGTCGAGCGCGTCGAGCGCGCCCGCGATCGGGAAGTCCAGGCGGGGGTCGAGCTGGCCGGCGTCCCGCAGGAACATGAGCCCGGACTCCGCCCGGTCGAACACCCGATGAGGGTAAGGCATCTTGCGAACGAGCGAGATGCCCGAGACGACGCTCCGGACCGCGGCGGCGCGGAACCCCGTGCCCTCGAACACCAGCGCCGACGAGACGACGTCGCCCTCGAACGAGGCCATCGCGCGCGCCAGCTGGTCCCGCACCTCGCCGGGCGGCATCGGGGCCTGATCGGTCACGACCGTCATCGCGAGCAGCCCGCCGTCCGCGCGCGCGCCGCGCACCGCCTCCTGCATGCCGCGGATGCCGCGGGTGGTGGTCTCGCGGCGCCAGATGGTGAACACGATGCGGCGCCAGGTGCCGATCACGTGGTGATCGGACTCGTCGATGACGCGGGGCGGGACGTCCAACACGAGCATGAGGGCTAACACGCGGCGGAGCGCGCGCTACGTGAGTACGGCGGACCCGCGCCCCCCTTGAGACGCGCTCGAGAGGTGGCACACGATGGCGCCGAGGCACCCCCCGCCCGCTTCCACCACACTGACCCGAGACGACGGCAGGCGACGAGCGCAGCGAGGCGGAGCAGCCGGAGTGGTGACCGTTGTGCCGGCGCAGCGGGGGGGCGGGGGCGGACCCGGGCGGACCCGCCCCTGCCCAGCAAACTCAGCCCTTCACGCCGCCCGACGTGAGCCCACCCACGAGGTGCCGCTGGAGCGCATAGAAGAGCAGCATCACCGGCACGCTGACGAGGATCGCGCCGGCCGCGAACGCCGGCCACTGCGCGTCGTACTCGCCGATGTAACGCTGGAGCACCACCGGCAGCGTGTACATCTCCTCGCTGGTGAGGAAGGTCGCGGCGAGGATGAACTCGTTCCACGCGGTCATGAACGCGAAGAGCGCGGTGATCGCCAGCGCCGGCCGCGCGGCGGGGAGGACCACCCGGACGAAGGCGCCGAAGCGGGTCGCGCCGTCGACCATCGCCGCCTCCTCGAGGTCCTTCGGGATGCCCTCGAAGGCGCCGCGGAGCTGGAAGATGGCGAAGGGCACCGCGGTCGTGGCGTAGACGAGCACCAGCCCGCTCCGGGTGTCGAGCAGGTGCACGAAGTTGAGCAACAGGTAGAGCGGGATCGCGGCGGCGACCCCCGGAAACATCTGGGTGGCGAGGAGCGCGCGCGTGCTGCCCCGCTTCCCCACGAAGTCGAAGCGGGCCATCGCGTAGGCGGCCGGGGTGGCGATCGCGATGGCGGTCAGCGCGGTCGCGGCGGCGATGACCACCGAGTTGAAGAGCTGCCAGCCGAACAGCCAGCGCCCCTCGGCGTCGCTCGTGCCGACCACGGCGGCGAAGTGCCGCAGCGACGGGTCGCGGGGGAACGGGAAGGCCGACACCTCGGGCGCGTCGGTCGGCGACAGCGCGGCCGAGACGACCCAGAGCACCGGGTAGAGCGCGAAGGCCACCGCCAGGAGCAGCGCCACGTGCACCAGCACCTCGATCCACATCGGGTCGCGCCGCTCGGTCACGCGTCCGCCTCCGCCGCCTTCGAGGCGACCCGGGTCGACACCAGGAGGATCAGGAAGATCAGCACCGCGTAGGCCGCGGCGTAGCCGTACTGGTTGCCGCGGGTGAAGGCCCAGCGATAGGCCTCGCTGACCAGGATCTCGGTGCTCCCGTCCGGCTCGCCGCCGCTCACCAGGAAGACGACGTTGAACATGTTGAACGTCCACACCGAGCCCATCGCGACCGCGGGGGCGAGGAAGGGGACGAGCATCGGCGCGGTGATGAGGCGGAAGCGCTGCCAGGCGTTCGCGCCGTCGACCGCCGCCGCCTCGTAGACATCCTTCGGGATCGAGGTGAGCGCGCCGAGGGTGACGACCATCATGAACGGGAAGCCGAGCCAGACGTTGGTGGCGACGTTGGCCGAGAACGCGGTGGTCCAGTGCGAGAACCAGCTCACCGGCTCCGCGCCCAGCGAGGTCAACAGCGCGTTCACCGCCCCGAACTGCCGATGGAACATGCCCTTCCAGGCGAGCGCGGTGACGTAGTTCGGGACCGCCCACGGCAGGATGAGCAGCACCCGGTAGAGCGCCTTCATGCGCAGGTACGGCCGGTGGAGCAGGAGCGCGAGGAAGACCCCGATCACGAGGTGGAGCGCCACGTTGAGCACCGTCCACAGCACCGTCACCGCGAGCACCAGCCAGAAGGAGCCGTGGCCGAGCAGGTCGCCGCCGCGGGCCACGAGGATGTCCACGTAGTTCGCGACACCGACGAAGTACATCTCCTCGAGGCCGCGCCCGGCGAAGAAGCTCGTGAGCCCGCCGACCACCAGCGGGAGGATCACGAGCAGCCCCACCGCGACGGCGGCGTGGGCCACGTAGCGATAGGCGGGCATCGACTTGCGGAGCGCGCCCCGGAAGGCCGGCTCCCGCAGCCGGCGCACCATCGCGAGCGCGCCGAGCAGGGTGAGCAGCCCGAGCGCGGCCAGCCCCCACGCGGGCGAGCGCGGCGCCGGGAGCGGGCGGGTCACGTCGTCGAAGCGGTGCCGCCCCTCCTCGAGCGCGTCCTCGGGGGTGGCCGTGCCCCGCAGCACCTTGCGGATCGCGCGGTCGGCCGGCCCGAAGATCATGCGCATGTGCGGGTGGGTCGGCATGACCGCGGCGTCGTCGGCCGCCTCGCGGAAGCGCTGGAGGAAGGCGTCGCCCTCGAGCGCGGGCCAGGCCTCGCGGTCGGTCACGATCTGCCGCGCCACCCGCGCCCGGAGGAGCGCGCCCTCTCCGAAGGTGAGGAAGGCGGCGAAGCGGTTGGCGGCGGCGGGCTGCGCGGAGCGGGCCGCGAGGTAGGCGCCCTCCACGGTGGCGTAGGGGCGCATGCGCGCGCCGGTGGACGCCACGACCGGCAGGGGCTGCACGCGCCAGTCGAGCGCCTCGGGCAGGTCGGGCGCGAGCCAGGGCCCGCTGATCGCCGCCGCCGCCTGCCCCTCGGAGAAGAGGCGCTTCACCAGATCGCCGCTGCTCTCTTCGGGGACCACGCGGGACTCGACCCAGCGCGAGAGCCGCCGGAGCGCGGTCAGCGCGCCCTCCCCCTCCAGGCCCCAGCCGTGCTCGTCGTTCAGGAGCGACGCGCCGTGCGCGGCGAAGAAGCCGGCCGTCCAGTAGGCGCTCTCCGCCTCCATCGCGAGCGGGAAGACGCCGTCGGGGAGCGCGAGCGCCTCGAGGTCCTCGAAGCTCTCGATCGGGTCGGGCGCGAGCGACGCGTTCACGTAGAGCGCGGCGGTCTTCACCGAGAGCGGGTAGCCGTGGAGCGCGCCCAGGGCGGTGAACGCCGCCTGATGCCGCCCGTCGAGCCGCCGCGCGAACGCCTCGGCGTCGGGCGGCGTGATCGGCTGGAGCAGCCCGCGGGAGGCGAAGCTCTCGATGCGGTCGTGCGCGTCGATGAAGAGGTCCGGGCCGTTGCCGGTGGGGATGGCGCTCTCGAGCTTCGACGCGTAGGCGCCGAACGGCTGCGCGACGAGCCGCACCCGCACGTCGGGGTTCTCGGCCTCGAACGCGCGGGCGACCTGACGCAGCGCCGCCTCCTCCTGGCCTCGATAGGCGTGCCAGACGACCACGTCGACCGGCGCCTGGCCGACCGCCGGGCCCGCCTGGGCGGCCGACTCGCTGCACACGAGCGCGCAGGCGAGCAGCGCGATCGTCGCGAGCCTCTGTCGTCCCTTCCCCATCCCCCCGGGCCTCAGCGGAGCGCGCGCTGCGTCTCCGCGTCGAAGAGGTGCACGGCCCCGGGCGCGACGTCGAGCGCGATCCGGTCGCCGACCTTCACCGCCCCCGCCCGGTCTCCCTCGAGCCGGGCGACGAACGGCACCGCGCCCACCTTGCCGTGGGCGTAGGCCTCGAAGCCCATCGCCTCCACGACCTCGACGTCCATCGCGATCGGGCCGCCGTCGCGCTCGAGCACGTCGTGCGGCCGGATGCCGACCAGCACCTCGCCCTCCGGCGCGCCGCGCACGGGCAGCGTGAGCCCCTCGGCCTTCACCGCGTCGGCCTCGCCGCGCGCCGGGACGAAGTTCATCGCCGGGCTCCCCATGAAGGAGGCGACGAAGCGGCTCGCGGGCTGCCCGTAGACCTCGAGCGGCGGCCCGACCTGCTCCACCTCGCCGGTCCGGAGCACGACGAGCCGATCGGCGAGCGTCATCGCCTCCACCTGGTCGTGGGTGACGTAGACCATCGTCGCGCCGAGCTCCCGGTGCAGCTTCTTGATCTCCACCCGCACCTCGGCCCGGAGCGCGGCGTCGAGGTTGGAGAGCGGCTCGTCGAAGAGGAAGAGCTTGGGCCGCCGCGCGATCGCGCGCCCCATCGCCACCCGCTGCCGCTGCCCGCCGCTCATCTGACGCGGGTAGCGATCGAGCAGCGCCTCGAGCCCGAGCATGCGCGCCACCTCGTCCACCCGCGCGGCGATGACGTCGGGCTTCTCGCCCCGGAGCTTCAGCCCGAACGCGAGGTTGTCGCGCACGGTGAGGTGTGGGTAGAGCGCGTAGCTCTGGAACACCATCGCGACGTCGCGCTCCCGCGGCGCGAGCCGGGTCACGTCGCGCTCGCCGATGTGGACCGCGCCCGAGTCGGGGATCTCGAGCCCGGCGATGGTCCGGAGCAGCGTGGACTTTCCGCAGCCGCTGGGCCCCACCAGGACCACCAGCTCTCCGTCCTCCACCTCCAGGTCGATCCCGCGCAGGATCTCGTTCGGCCCGAGCTGCTTGCGGACGGATCGAAGGGTCAGGGAGGCCACGGCGCGCTACCATGACCCAAAACCGTCACCCTGACCAGAGACACGGTTGTCGTCCACCCGACGCGTGGTCAGCTTGGCGCGGTGATCACCCGGATCCGCCGCTGGATCGCGCGCGCCCTCGCGACCGCGCTCACCGTCCTCACCCTGGGCCGGCTCGCGGTGCGCGCCGACGGAGCGCTGCCGGCCGCCGAGGACACGCGCGAGCGGCCGACGGTCTCGAGCCCGCTCGATCAGCCGAGCGAGGGGCGCACGCCGTAGGAGTGCAGCTCGGCGCCCTTCTCGGAGAGCCGGAGCTGCGCGACCGCGCCGTGCCGCATCGGCGCGAGGCCGCCCTCCCCGAGGCCGGCGAGGCGCTCCACCACCCGGCGGGCCGCGTCCGGCCGCGCGACCAGCCCGAAGCTCGCGTCCACGTGGTCCTCGCGGAGGCGATCGAGCGCCGCCTCGGAGCCGTCGATGGGCTCGGACAGGAGGGACACCGCGAGCGGCTCCTCGGCCACGTCCTCGACGGCGAACCAGATCGGGATGCCGAGGCCGGCGAGGATCGCGTCGGTGAGCGCGCGGTCGTCGGGCTCCCCCTCCGCGCTGGCCACCACCGCCACCCGGGTGGCGGGGACCGGCATCGAGATCAGCCCCGAGCCCTGGTCGCCGGGGTCGAGGTGGCTCGCGTCGTTGTAGACCTCGATCGCCATCGGGCCGGTCGCGCGCACGACGGTCAGCGAGGTGTTGGACACGCCGACGAGCGAGCTGCGCCGCCCCCGGAGGCCGAGCACCCGGGTGGCGAGCGCCCGGATCACGCCGCCGTGGGTGACCAGGACCACCCGGCCCTCCCCGCCGCGCAGCGCCTCGATCCCCGCGTCGACCCGCGCCTCGAACTCGGGCATGGACTCGCCGCCGCCGATCCGGACCGGCTCGCCGGCCCGCAGCGCCCGCACCTGCTCGGGGAAGCGCACCCCCACCTCGGTGCGCAGGAGCCCGGCCCACTCGCCGACGTCGATCTCGCGGAAGCGCGGATCGAGCTCCGGCTCGCCGAGCGCCATCGCCGTCTCCTGGGCCCGCCGCAGGTCGGAGGCGATCAGGCGATCGGCCTCCAGCTCCCAGAGCCGGCCGGCGAGCGCGCGCACCTGGAGCTGGCCGCGCGGCGAGAGGGGGACGTCGCTCTGCCCCTGCCAGCGGCCCGAGGCGTTCCACGTCGACTCTGCGTGGCGGATCAGGACGAGGCGCACGGGTGCGAGCTTATCAGGTGCCGGTCTCGGAGAGCGGGGACGGCGCCGCGAGCACCGTCCGGTCCCGGCCGGCTCGCTTGGCCTCGTAGAGGGCGCGATCGGCGCGGTCGATCAGGTCGGCGAGCGCCTCGGAGCCGACCGGCGCCGCCGCCGCGCCGATGCTCGCGCTGACCGGGATGGCCTCGCCCCCGTGGGGGACCGCCGCGCGGGTGATCTCGCGCCGCACGCGCTCGGCGGCGACCCAGGCGCCGCGGGCGTTGCACTCCGCGAGGAGCACCACGAACTCCTCGCCGCCGAAGCGGGCGAGCTGATCTCCGTCGCGCAGCACGCTCTGGATGCGGCGCGCCGCCTCCGCGAGCACCGCGTCACCGGCCGGGTGCCCGTGGGTGTCGTTGATGCGCTTGAAGTGATCGAGATCGATCATCAGCAGCCCGGCGGGTCGCTGGCTGCGGCGGGCCCGGCTGAGCTCCTTGGACGCCACGTCCATGAAGGCCCGGCGGTTCCAGACCTGGGTCAGCGGGTCGACCATCGCCTGGGTGCGGAGCGCCTCGCGCGCGGTGATCAGCTCCTCGTGCAGCTGCACCAGGCGCTTGCCGTTCCGGAGCCGGATGCGCAGCTCCGGCGCGCTGACCGGCTTGGTGAGGTAGTCGTCCGCGCCCGCGTCGAGCCCCTGCAGCACGTCGTCGTTCCCCGTCTTGGCGGTGAGCAGGTAGACGAAGGTGTACCGGTCGGTGATCTCGGCGCGCAGCTTCCGGCACACGTCGATGCCGTCCATGCCGGGCATGACCCAGTCGAGGATGGCGAGCCGCGGCGCGTCGGGTCGCTGCAGCGCGGCCCACGCCTCGTTGCCGTCGGCGTAGGCTTCCACTTCGTAACCCCACGCCACGAGCATGCGCTCGAGCACGGTCCGAGAGACGGCGGAGTCGTCGGCGATCAGTACACGCATGCCCCACCGCCCGAAACGACCGGCGCGGCCAAACCTTGAGGGGAAGGGCCCCGCCCTCGTTCTGATACGCTGATGTCATGCGACGCTCACCGTGGGTGCTGGCCCTCCTGCTCGGGGTCTTCGGCTGCGACGACGGCTCCGCGCGTCCCGACGCGGACGTCGGCTTCGACGCGGGCGTGGAGCGTCGCGACACCGGCGTGAGGCGCGACACCGGCGCCGACGACTGCGGCGGCGTGGGCCAGATGTGCTGCGACACCGGCCTGCGCTGCGCGGACGGCTCGTTCTGCGAGGAGGGCAGCTGCTGCGCGGTCCCGGGCGGGGCGACCTGCGAGGAGCCCACCGACTGCTGCGGGGACACCGACTGCGTCGGCGGTAAGTGCTGCGCGCTGCAAGGGAGCTCGTGCCGGACCGCGGCCGACTGCTGCACCGACCTGCTCTGCGCGGACGGGCTCTGCCTGCGCCCGTTCGACGAGGGCTGCGGCCGCGAGGGCGAGCCGTGCTGCGGCGCGGGCATGTGCCGGAGCGGCTTCGCCTGCGCGGGCGACGCGTGCGTGGTCTGCGGCGGCGAAGGCGAGGCGTGCTGCGAGCCGCCGAGCGAGTGCCGCGGCGGCCGGACCTGCAACGCGGGCGTCTGCGGGGAGCCCGACCCGACCTGCGGAGACGACGGCCAGCCCTGCTGCGCCGGCGATCGCTGCGACGGCGAGCTCGCCTGCAGCGACGGCACCTGCGCCGCCCCGGCCGAGCGCTGCGGCTACCTGGACTGCGACGAGTGCACCCTGCACTGGCCCTGCGGCTGGTGCGCCGACAGCGGCACCTGCCAGGCGGGCTCGTCGAGCGGCCCGGACGGCGGCTCCTGCGGCGACTGGGACTGGGCGCCCTCGGCCTGCGACGGCGGATCGTTCGACACCTGCTTCCTCGAGGGCGACTGCGGCACCTGCGCGGCGCGCTCCGACTGCGGCTGGTGCGGAGACACGGGGAGTTGCGAGGCCGGCGACTCGCTCGGCCCGAGCACGGGCACCTGCGCGAACTGGGACTTCTTCAGCTTCGAGTGCGGGCCGAGCTGCTCGCTCTACGGCGACTGCGGCGGCTGCGCCGACGCGGCCGGCTGCGGCTGGTGCGGAGACACGGGCACCTGCCGGGCCGGCGACGCCTTCGGGCCGACGAGCGGCTTCTGCACCGAGTGGCGCACGACCCGCTCGAGCTGCCCCGCCCCGGATCCCTGCGTCGGCCAGACGAGCTGCGCCGCCTGCACGGCGACCGGCGGCTGCGGCTGGTGCGCGTCGAGCGGGACCTGCCAGCGCGGCGGCGCGGGCGGCCCGAGCGCGGGGAGCTGCGGCGACTGGGACTTCGGGCCGTCGTCGTGTGCCTGCGGCGCCTCGATGGCGATGTGCTCGGTCGACGCCGACTGCTGCGCCGACCTCAGCTGCCGCCGCGGCGCGTCCTTCGGCGTGCGCTGCTGCGTCGAGGCGGGCGCGAGCTGCAGCGCCGGCGGCGACTGCTGCGGCTACATGGACTGCGTGGGCGGCACCTGCGCCTGCCGCGCGAGCGGCCGAGGCTGCCTCGAGGACGGCGACTGCTGCTCCGGCACCTGCAGCAGCGGTCGGTGTGCCTGACGGCTCCGCGACCCGCCCCCTGCCCGTGCCCCTTCCCGCGCCCGTGCCCGCCCGTCGGCTGGCAGCTCATCTCTCGCGAGACGCAGAGATGGCACCGCGATGGCGGCCGGCCGCCTGGTGCTGAACCGACCGGTCGCGACAGCTGACGGCGGCGTCTCAATTACTCGCGCAAAGACGCAAAGACGCGAAGGGACCGAGCGGGCCGCGCGCTGGTAGCTCGCCAGGTCGCGGCGACCGGCCCAGGCCACGGCCATGGCAGCCCCGACATCCCTGGCCTCACGCCACCCCGTCGCCCTCTCTGCGCCTTTGCGTCTTTGCGCGAAATTATTTGTCACCGAAGCCGCGCGCGGATCGGCGACGAAACGAAACGAGCGAGCCAGGGCGCCTGCCCCAGCTCGCTCGACTCGCGACGAACGCGCGGCCTACTCGGCGGCGGGCGCGGTCTCGGACTCGGCGCCGGTCTCGGCGTCGGTCTCGGCGTCGGTCTCGGCGTCGGTCTCGGTCTCGGCGTCGGTCTCGGCGTCGGTCTCGGCCGAAGCCGAGGCGTCGGCCTCGACGGAGGTCTCCACCGGAGCGTCGGCCCCGACCGCCGGGCACGGCTCGGGCTCCGGGCAGTTGCAGACCGGGCACTCCTCTTCTTCCTCCTCCTCCGCTTCCTCTTCCGGCGTGCCGTCGAGGTCGAAGTTGCCGACGAGGTTGAGCGTCACGAGGAGGTCCAGCATCTGGGTCGGCTGGTTGGCCTGCTCGTTCCAGGGATCGACCTGGCCGGGCGGCTGGCTGTCGAGGCGGGCCGTCACGTCGAGCGCGATCTGGAGCCACTCCTCGAGCTTGCTGCGGAGCTGGTTCTGCCACTCGAAGCGGAGGTGGGCGAGCTCGGTGCTGCCGGGTGCGCGGTAGAGCTCCCAGAGGATCTCGAGCCCGGTCTGGTAGGTCAGGAGCGCGTTGAGCTGGTTGTTGTAGCCGACGAAGCCGCGGGCCGAGAAGATGAAGCGGTCCTGGCTCATCACGCCGCCGCCGATGTCGAACGGCTCACCGAAGTTGTCGTAGGTGCCGTCCACGCCGAGCTCCACCCAGAACCGATGGTTCTCCTCCTTGAAGAGGTTGCGGAGGTAGCCGGCCTGGCCGCCGAAGCGCGGCTGCAGGTTCGCGAAGGTGTCGTGGCGGAAGACCGCGGCCACGAAGATCGCGTCCATCGGGGTGAGGAAGTAGTCGTAGCGGAGCAGCCCGGTGAGGTTGTTGGCGTTCTCGTCCCACTCCCCGAACTCGTACATGTCCATGTCCGGGTCGATGCGCGTCGCCGCGAGCCCGTAGACGTAGCCGAGGCGGAGCCGGAAGCCGTGCTCCGCGCGACGGAGCTGGAAGTCCGCGCCCGCGTTCAGCGTGACCGTGCGCGCGTTGCCGTAGGTCAGCGAGGTGCCGGCGGTCAGGTTGAGGGTGATGTCGTCGTCCGGCCGCTCGAGCGAGGCGCGCTCGGTGTTCTGGTCGGCCTCGGCCGGCTGAGCGGCGGCGAGGCCCGGGGCGAGAGCGAGCGCGCCGAGGGCGCACGTGATGAACCAGCGATTCACGAATCCTCCAAAGGGAAAGGGACGTCGCCCCGCGCTCAGCAGCCGCCGTGCCAGCCCCACGTGCGGGGTCGAGCTCGGCCTAGCGCGCAGCCAGCGTGGGGCGCAGCCCACGCGTCGTCGGGTGCACCCGTAGGTCCGTCAAGTGGGTGCGAAAGCGTCGTTCAGGAGCGCCTGGGCGCGCTCGAGCACGCCGCCCGGGATCTCGTGCTGCCCGGGGAACGCGACGAACTCCACGTCGAGGCCGGCGCCGGTCATGCGATCGCGCAGGCGCTCGGCCATCGAGAACGGCAAGAGAGGATCGCGCCGCCCGTGCGACTGGAGCACCTTCAGGCCGGCCCGCTGCGGCATGCGCGGCGCCCACTCGGCCTCGTTGATCAGCGTGCCGCTCATCAGCACCAGGCCGTCCAGCGCCCGCTCGGTGTGGAGCGCCACGTCGAGGGCGATCATCGCCCCCTGCGAGAAGCCGCCGAGCACGAGCTTGCTGGGAGACAGCTCCGTCTCGAGCGCGTCGAGCATCTCGAGCACCTTCCCGCGCGCCTCGAGCATGCCGTCGGGGCGCTCGCCGGACATGTCCCGCTCCTGCCCGGTCGCGATCGCCCGCTCGAGCGCGACCATGTCGATCATCCACCACGCGCGAGACTCCATGCCGAAGCCCATCGCCGGGAGGCTGAGCGGGGCGGCGGGGAAGACCCAGCGGACCTCCTGGGGCGCGTCGATGACTCGCCAGAGGGGGACCAGATCGGTCCCGGGCGCCCCGAAGCCGTGCATGAGCACCACGACCGGACCGTCGCCGCCGCCCTCTCGATCGGGGCCGCCCGCGATCACCACGTCGAGGGGGCCGAGCTTCGTCGTTCGCATGCGCGCGAGCATGCACCGGAGGCGGCAGCTCCGCCACGAGCGTTGGCGCCAGGCGCCCAGATGTACTACGGAACCGGGGTGACGGATCGCGAGACGCCTCCGCCCAAGAAGGACGTCGCGCGAGCCCTTCTGCTTCGGGGGAGCGTGCTCGTGCACCTCGATCCGCGCACGCGCGGGGTCGTCGTCCCTCCGTGGCTCGCCAAGCAGCCGCAGCTCGTGCTCCAGGTGGGGCTCGACCTGCCGGTGCCGATCCCCGATCTGCGGGTCGACGACGAGGGGGTGTTCGGCACGCTCTCGTTCAACCGCTCGCCCTTCACCTGCTCGGTGCCCTGGGACGCCGTCTTCGCGCTCTTCGGCGAGGACGGCATGGGCATGGTGTGGCCCGAGGATCTGCCGACCGAGATCGCCGACGAGGTGCAGCAGGCGATCGACAAGTCCGCCGGCCCGAAGCTCCGCTCGATCGAGGGGGGCGCCGGAGACGAGCCGCCCAAGAGCCGCCCGGCCCGCCCCCACCTCCGCTCGGTGCCGCCGCCCGAGCCGGAGGAGAAGAGCGAGACCCCCTCGGACGAGCCCCCGGAGCCCGACGGCGACGACGACGGATCGGGTCTGCCTCCCTATCTGCGGGTCATCAAATAGCAGACGCGAAACGCCGGTCTTTCACCTGCGAAAGACGGCCAGGGTCCCCGGCCGGGGATTACACCGACGCGAGGCTTGGCACGCTCGTCGCAGAGGGTGTCGGAGACGGCGGCTCTGCCTTGGCGTTCCCCCCCGCGCCTGCGAGCCGCCGTTCTTGTTTAACCCGCGTCACCGGCGCGAGGAGCCGGGCGGCGGCTTCAGGCCGTACTTCTCCATCTTGTAGATGAGCGCGCGGCGCGAGATCCCGAGGCGGCGGGCGGCGTGGGTCTGGTTGTGGTTCGCGTCGGCGAGCGCCTTGACGATCGCGTCGCGCTCGATCGAGTCGACGTGCTCGCGGAGCCGCCCCTCCCCCGACTGGACCGGCAGGTTGTCGCTCGGGAGGTGCTCGGCCATGATCTCGCCGTCGCCCGACAGCCGCACGGCGCGCTCCATCGCGTTGCGGAGCTCCAGCACGTTGCCCGGCCACGGGTGGGAGCGGAGCCGCGCGAGCGCGCCCGGGCTCAGCCGCACCTCGGAGGCGCCCGCCTGCTTCGCGAAGAGCTCGGCGAGGGGCACGATGTCGTCGGGGCGCTCGCGGAGCGCCGGGATCTCCACCGTCTCGCCCTTCAGCGCCTCCACCAGCGCCTCGGAGAAGGCGCCGCGCTCGGCCAGCGCGACGAGGTCGAGGTGGGTGGTCGCCACGATCCGGACGTCGCCCTCGAGCGTGTCGAGCACGTCGAGCAGGCGCTCCTGCGGATCGGGGGGGAGCTCGCTGACCTCGTCGAGCAGGAGCGTCCCGCCGCGCGCCTCGTAGAGCCGACAGGTCTCGCCCGCGGGGACGCCGCCGCGCGGCCCGAGCCACTCGTCGATGCGCGACTGATCCACCAGGCCGGCGCAGCGCAGCACGACGAGCGGGCCGTCGGCGCGCGGGCTCTCGTCGTGGAGGATGCGGGCGAAGACGCCCTTGCCGCTGCTGGCCTCGCCGGTGAGCAGGACCGGGGCGTCCGAGCCCGCGAGCGCGCCCAGACGCTCCACCACCGCCTGGCTCGCCTCGTCGATCGCGCACGGCTTCGCGGTGGCGATCCCGTCGCCGCGCGTCGGCGGGCCGGCGATCATCGCGCCCTTCTCTTCCCGGGCCCGCGCGAGCGCGAGGCGGGCGCTCCGGATGAGCCGCTCGGCGGTGTCCGCGTCGTGCGGCGCCACCGCGAGGCCCGCCCACACCCCGGCCAGCCCGGCGGCCGACAGCACGCGGGTGACGACCGCGCGGGTCTGGTCGCCCGAGGTGTCGGGGAAGAGGAGCTCCAGCTCGTCGTGCGCGTAGGTCGCGACCACGTCACCGGCGCGGAACGAGGCGAGCGCGGTCTCGAGCACCTTGCCTCCGTCGCCGCTCTTGGCCTGCACCATCACCAGCGAGGTGGGCCGGCCGCGCCGGGCCGCGCGGGCGAGCTCCTCGCCGAGCCGCTCCCGGAACTCGTGGTGGGTGAGGGCGCGCCGGCCGCTCGCGTCGCGGTGGCTGGCCACGCCGACGACCATGCGCGCGTCGCCCACGCTCAGCTCGTCGCCGGGCTTGAGGATCGCGCGCGCCTGGAGGCGCTTGCCGTTGACGTAGATCGGGGGGCTCTTCGCCGTGCGCTCCAGGCTCAGGTTCTCCCCGTCCCAGCGCACCAGCCCCTGCGCACGCGCGAAACCCTCGATGCGCACGACCGAGTCGTCGGCCGGCCCCACGAACGGCGCCTCGCCCTGCGGCAGGTCGACGACCCACGATCGTTCGTCGTGCCGCACGGCGACGAAGGCTTGATTCGAGCTCGCGCCGTTCTCCGGCTCCGGTTGAGAACCCATGGTCGGCCAGTATGCAACAGCGCGTCGCGCGCCGGGAAGCGGCACGGCCCCCCGCGCACGGAGAAACGTCACGGCCCCCACCCTCGCGTGTTATGCTCCCTGGCGATGGCGATCGCCCCGCGAACGGCGGACGAGCTTCTGCGCGACGTGCCGATCATCCAGGATCTGCCGCCGCAGGACATTCACGCGCTGGCCGAAGGCTCCGAGATCAGGAAGGCCGCCAAGGGCGCCCCCCTGTTCAGCGAAGGACACCCCGCGGAGGGGTTCTTCGTGGTGCGCACCGGCGAGGTGAAGCTCACCAAGAGCGGTCGCGACGGCCGCGAGCAGATCATCTACCTGGCGCGCCCGGGCCGGCCGATCATCGAGGGGATCCGCTTCGACGGGGGCAACTACCCCGCGACCGCGGTGGCGATGCGCGCCGCGAGCGCGGTCCTGCTCTCGAACGAGCTCCTCTCGTCCCTCGGCGAGCGCCGCCCGGGCATCTACCGCGCGATGATCAACCTGATGGCGAAGCGCGAGTCCAAGACGCTCAAGCTCGTCAGCGATCTGTCCCTGCGGACGGTGCCCTCGCGCCTCGCCTCCTTCCTCTGCTCGCTGGTCGCGGCCCGCGAGAGCCGCAACGAGGACGCCCGCAACCTGGTGCGCGATCTGACCACCGAGACGGTCGCCGGCCGCCTCGGCACCGTGCGCGAGGAGATCTCCCGCGGCCTCGCCTACCTCGAGCGCGAGGGCGCGCTGAAGGTCACCCCCGATCTGATCGAGGTCGTCGACATCCAGCGCCTCGAGCAGATCGCCTACGGCCGGAAGAAGGGCAGCTGACCGGGGCCCGGCTCCGCTGGGCGGCCGCGCTGACCCTCCCCGCGGTCGCGCTGGCCGCGGTCGCCGCGATCGCCCCGCTGTTCCCCGCGCCGTCGGGCCTCTGGGGCGCGGCCGTCGGCGTGCTCGCCTTCGCCTGCGTCTCCGCCGAGGTCCTCACCGCGAGCGCGCTCACCCCCCGCCTCCCGCCGCGCGCCCTCCTGCTCGCCGGCGCCGCGATGGGCGCGCTGGCCCTGCTCGCCGTCGTCGCCGCCACCCTCCCGCCGACCCTCACCGCCGCCCTGGTCACGGTCACCCTGCTCACCCTCGGCACCAGCGCCGGCGGCGTGGTCGGCAACGCGATCGAGAAGCCCGGCCACCTCCTCGTCGTCGCCGCCGTCTCGGCCGCCGTCGACGCCCTGAGCGTGCTCCACCCGCGCGGCCCCACCGCCCAGATCATCCAGAGCGACGCCGCGGTCGGCGTCCTCATCCTCCCCTGGCCCATCCTCGGCACGACCCACATCGACCCCGTCCTCGGCGTCGGCGACGTCGCCTTCGCCGCGATCTATCTGGTCGCCGCGAGACGCCACGGCCTCTCCATCAGGCGCAGCGTCCTCGCCCTCTCCCTCGCCCTCGCCGCCACCCTCGTCGCCGTCCTCGTCACCGCCCGAGGCATCCCCGCCCTCCCCTTCTTCGGCGCCGCCATGGTCCTCGCCCACCCCGAAGCGAGGCGCCTCGACCCGCCCGACCGCAAACGCGCCCTCATCGGCCTCGCCGCCCTGGCCGCGGTGGTAGCCGCGCTCCTCCTCCTCAACTGACGCTGCCCGCCTCCGCCAGCCGTCACTCGAACGCGACGAGCGAAGCGAAGTCGCCGCACGCTCCGTCTCCCGTCTTCGATCCCGCGGCAGCGGGCGGCCAGCTCGCGCGCAGCGCGAGCGCGAGCCGCAGGGGACCCCGCGCCCCGCGCTGGGGTCGCGCGCGAGCGGAGCGACGCGCGCGGAGTGGGTTGGGGGGGCCCCGCGGAGCCGGCTGACCCGTCACTGCGGAGGGTGCGGAGCACCCGCAGCGGGGACGGGTCTGACGGCGCAGTGGGGGGGAGGGGTCGGACCCGACCCCGCCCAGCAATAACTCAGCACCCGCCCCCGCAGAGCTGATCCACGTTGGGGCAGGACGGGGTCATGCCCATGTAGCGCTCGTTGTACCCGGACGTGGGCACGATCAGGATGTCGGCCTGGGCGCCGATGCTTCGGTCGTCGTAGCAGCCGAGCCCGATGACCGCGCGGTCGGCGTCGCGGATCACCACCAGGTAGGCGGCGCGGCCGGTCTCGGTCTCGAGCGGCTCCCGGAAGGGATCCCAGGGACGGGACGTGGCCGCGTGGCTCACCCCGGGGTCGTGGTCGAGGTCGAAGAGGGTCGCGCGGCGGATGTCGCAGATCGGCATCTCGCCGGTCGACGCCAGCGGCGGCCCGACCAGCTCCTCCAGGGTGCCGCGGCGGAAGCGCATCTCGACGCCCTCGCACGCGTTCATCTCGGGCAGGTTCACGCCCTCGTAGGCGATGACCTCCGCGGTCTCCGCGAACAGGAAGACGCCCTCGTCGCCCGCGGCGAGCGCGAGGTTGGCGGAGGGCGGCCCGCAGCCGATGGCGGCGAGCGCGAGGAGGGTGAGGGGGAGGGCGCAGCGCATGAGCGGGAAGCTACTCCGCCGGACGGCCCGTGGCCATGCGGGGACACGTGCGCTGCGTCAGAGCGCCTGGATCAGGACCTCGCGGCGACCGCCGGCCTTGCTGCTCGCCGGGCCGACGACGCCCTCCTCTTCCATGCGGTCGACCAGCTTGGCCGCCTTGTTGTAGCCGACGCTGAGCTGCCGCTGGATGTGGCTGATCGAGCAGTAGCCGGCCTGGGCGACGCAGGCGACCGCCTTGTCGTAGAGCGGGTCGTCGCTCTGGGGCATGTTCGAGCCGCCGTCGTCGTCGCGGGGCTCGAGGATCTTCTCGTCGTAGACCGGCTTGCCCTGCTCACGCAGATGATCGCACACCGCCTTGACCTCGTCCTCGCCGACGTAGGCGCTGTGCACGCGCTGGAGATCGCTCTGCCCCGGCGGGAGCATCAGCATGTCGCCCATGCCGAGGAGGTGCTCGGCGCCGTTGCGCCCGAGGATCGTCGCCGAGTCCTGGCGCTGGCTCACCTTGAAGGCGATGCGGGCCGGGAAGTTCGCCTTGATCATGCCGGTGATGACGTCGACCGACGGACGCTGGGTCGCGAGGATGACGTGGATGCCGGCGGCGCGGGCCTTCTGGGCGAGGCGGGCGATCGCGGCCTCGACGTCCTTCGCGGCGACCATCATCAGGTCGGCGAACTCGTCGACCACCACGACCACGTAGGGCAGCCGCTCGGGGTCCGGCATCGGGTCCGGGCTCTCGCCGTTGGCCGGGTCGAGCAGGACCTCCTCCCCGTTCAAGCCCTGCGCGGCGACCTTGCCCTTGCGGCTCTTGAAGAGCTTCTCGGCCGGCATCTCGCCGGCGCGGACCTTGTCGACGCGCTGGTTGTAGGTGGTGATGTTGCGGGCGCCCGCGTCGGCGAAGAGCTGGTAGCGCCGCTCCATCTCGTCGACCGCCCAGCGCAGGGCGAGCGACGCCTTGTTCATGTCGGTGACGACCGGCAGCAGCATGTGCGGGATGCCGTCGAAGACCGCGAGCTCGACCACCTTCGGGTCGATCATGAGCATGCGGACCTCCTCGGGGCTGCGGCGCGCGAGGAGCGAGCAGAGCATCACGTTGAGGCCGACGCTCTTGCCGCTGCCGGTGGCGCCGGCGACCAGGAGGTGCGGCATCTTCGCGAGGTCGCCGTAGACCGGCTGGCCCGCGATGTCCTTGCCGAAGGCGACCGGGAGCGCCGCCTTCATCTTGTCCCAGCGATCGTCCTCGAGGAGCTCGCGCAGGAACACGGTCTGCCGATCCTTGTTCGGCAGCTCGAAGCCGACCCGCGCCTTGCCCGGGATCGGCGCGACGATGCGCACCTTCTTGGCGGCGAGCGCCATCGCGAGGTCGTCCGAGAGGCCGGCGATCTTCGAGATCTTCGTGCCGCTCTCCGGCTCGAACTCGTACATCGTCACCACCGGGCCGGGGTGGATCTCGTCGACCCGCCCCTTCACCCGGTAGGCCTCGAGGGTCTCGGTGAGCTGCTGGGCGTTCTCCCGCAGCGTCGCCTCGTCGATCTGGATCGCCTGCGGCGGCGGCGCGTCGAGCAGGGTGGTGGGCGGCAGCTCGAACTCACCGTCGAGCTTGGGCTCCGGCATCTTGACCGTGCGCGGCTTGGCCGCGGTCTCGGTCGGCGCGACGATCGTCGGCCCGGTCTTGCCCTTCTTCTTGGCCGCCGGCGCCTTCTTCTTGGGGAGCGGGGGCGGCTCGGCCTCCTCCTCCTCCTCCTGGACGTCGTCGTCCTCGGGCTCGACGCTGATCGCCTCGTCGGACTCGGAGAAGACCACCGCCTCCTCTTCCTCCTCCTCGATCGGCTCGTCGTCGTCGCCGTCGAGGGTGTCGCTGACGATCTTCGGCTGCGCGGCGCGCTCCGCCTCCTCGCGCTCCAGGCGCTCGATCTCGCGGGCCTCGCGCCACGCGTCGAGCGCGGCCTGGCCCCAGTCGCGGCCACGCTTCAGCCCCTCGAGGGAGGCGTCGGCCATCTTGCGCGCGCTCTGGATCACGGAGAACGGGGTCCGCAGGACGACGGTGATCAGCAGCACCGAGATGCCGATGACGAACGAGCCCGCCAGCCCGAGGAGCGAGCGGAGGACCTCACCGAGGACCTCGCCGAGCACGCCGCCGGGCATGTGACCGCCGAACACCTCCTCGCCGGGGAGCGCGAGGTGCACCATCGCGCAGCCGACGAGCACGATGACCATGGTGGAGGCCACGCGGCCGACGCCGAGGGGCGTGTTGCTGCGGGCGAAGAGCCGGAGGGTGCCGAGGCCGAGCTCGAGCGGGACGAGCCACGCCGCGACGCCGAAGGCGGTGGCGAGCACGCCCGCCAACCCGGCGCCGACCGGCCCGATCCAGTTGCGACCGCCGTGCGCGTCGTACGACCACAGCGACAGCGTCACCAGGATGGTGGCCGCGGCGCACAGGATCCCCAGCACCTCGTGGCGCCGCCCGAGCTCGGACGGGGCTTCACCGGCAGATGTGGTATGGGGTGCTCCCAAGTAGACTACCTCCCTACACGGGAGGGTCGCGGATCCAGGGGCAGCTCGTCAAGTTTCACACGAGCCGGCGGCCCCACAAAAAAACCGTGGAGGCTCTTGGGGTTGGCCGTCTCGGAGGGATCTTGATTGAGAGACGGATTCCTCTACTATCGGGAGCCACTTCGACGGGAGGGTGCGCCCGAGGTGCGCGCTCCGGTCGACCCTGCTCTCCCTAGAGGAAGAATGCGACGACCGCTCGGATTCGTGCTGACCGCCCTCCTGTGTCTCGGCCTCGGTGGCTGCAAGGTCACCTCGGAGGACATCGACTACTGGACGGGCACCATGAAGGGGCCCGGCAAGATCGTCGCGGTCCTCATGGCCGACAAGTACGAGGACGACCTCCGCGTCTACGCCGGGACCGCGCTGGTCCGCATGGAGCCCCGCGAAGACGTCGACGGCGTCTCCGAGCTCCAGGCCGCCGTGCGGCAGCTCCCCGAGGAGTCCCGCACCCGGCTCGTCGACCAGATGGCGCCTCAGCTCATCGAGATCATGCGCGGCGCGGACACCCCGCAGGCCGGCGGCGAGGAGGGCGGCGTGCCCCCCCTGCAGGTCCGGGCCAAGGACGCCGCGTTCCTGCTGATCCCCTACGCCTCGGGCGAGCAGCGCGGCGCGCTGACCGACGCGGTGGTGGACTGGTTCGTGGTCGACTTCAACGGCCGCAACCTCGCCGGCAACTACAGCGCCGAGCAGGTGGTGCGGCAGCTCGGCGCCCCGGCGGCGTCGCGGCTGGTGAACGCGCTCAACGCGCGGCTCCCGCAGCAGGCCCTCGTGAAGCTCGCCGAGCTCATCGCCGGCCTCGGCAACGACGCGACCAAGCAGCGCGCGGCCGAGCGCATGGTCGAGATCGAGCGCGAGATGGAGGGCGAGGAGTTCGGCAACTGGCTCAAGGAGCGCCTCCGCGAGCAGCTCCGCGAGCGTCAGCCCGACACCGAGATCGACGAGAACCGCATCACCGCGGCCGCGTCGCTCAACCGCGAGAACTTCATCACGCTCGGCGCGCTGCCGGCGATGAAGCACCTCAACTCCGAGACCGTGGTGCAGGACCGGCTGCTCGAGATCGCCCAGCTCACCAGCGCCGAGGGCGTGACCGGCGAGCAGATCGAGGCGCGCCGGGTCAAGGCGCTCCAGGCGATGGAGGGCGGCGTCCGCCGCGAGCAGGTCTCGGCGCTGCTCGACCTCGCGCTGAACGGCGAGCAGCCGATGGGCGTGCGCGACTACGCGTTCGACCGCATCGCCGACGCGCGCGACGCCAGCGCGATCACCCGCCTCTGGCCGGTGTTCACCGACACCGAGGACTGGCGCGTCCGCTGGCGCGTCGGCTCGCTCATCCTGACCCTCGGCGGCGCCGACGTGGTCCAGGAGTTCTTCACTCGCCTGAACGACGAGTCCTACGCCCGCGAGGAGCTCTACGGCTACGGCGAGCGCCTCAGCCAGATGCGCCCCCCGCCCACCGAGTTCATCAACGGCCAGCTCCGATCGAGCGACTGGTTCGACCGCATCATCGCCCTGTACTTCTGGGAGAAGCGGGCCGAGGCCGGAGACATCCCGCGGGTCGAGGCGCTCGCGAGCGACGCCGCCGAGACCGAGGGTGAGCACTGGGAAGAGCAGGACACGGTCGGCAAGGTCGCCACGGCGGTCGCGGGGGCCATCCGCGAGCGCCTCGGGATCGAGACCGAAGACGACGACTCCGAGGAATCCGAGGAGTCCAACGGCGGCGATTCGGAGTAGAATCGAGGCGCCTGGACCGAGATGAACCACGACCAAAACAAGAAGACGCTCCGCCAGTTCCAGTGCCGGGACTACCTGTGGGAGATCTTCGAGCAGATGAGCGCCGAGCTCGAGTGCTCGGTGGACTACCTCATCAACGAGGCGATGCGTCAGTACGCGCGCTCCCGGAACTACGGCGTGCGCACGCCCGGTCCGGGCATGGGTCCCGGACCCACGCCCGGCGCCATCCCCAGCCGGTCGGGCGGGCAGCAGCCGTCGATTCCGTCCGCGCCCCCGCCCCCGCCGCCCACCGGCGGAGGGTACGGAGGCGGCTACGGCGGAGGCGGTGGATACCCGGCGCCGCCCTCGAGCCAGCCCGCGTACGGCGCCGGTCAGCCCGCCTACCCGCCGCCCCAGCAGCAGCGGCCGAGCAGCTACCCGCCGCCCCCGACCCAGCGGCCTCCGGCCTATCCGAGCGCGCCGCAGCCCCAGGCGATGCCGGCGCCCCCGAGCTACCCGCAGGGCGGCTTCGGCGGCCCGCCGCCTCCCTCCTCGCATCCGGGACACGCCCCGCCCCCGCTCCCCGGCGCCGGCGCGGCCCCCGGCGGGATGAGCCCGCTCTACGTGATCTTCAACGGGCAGAAGTTCCCCGTGCAGAAGGAAGAGTTCATCATCGGGCGCGGCACCAAGACCGCCGACCTGCCCATCAAGGACGGCAACATCTCGCGCCGCCACGCGGCGGTCATCTGGCAGAACGGCGGCTGGTACGTGAAGGATCTCGGCTCGACCAACGGCGTCGAGTTCCACGGTCGCAAGATCGACAGCAAGCGGATCGAAGAGGGCGACGTCTACCAGCTCTGCGACTACGAGATCCGCTTCACCTACCGCTGATGGAGGAGCGCTTCAGCACCCTCCCGAGCGGCGTCGAGATCTGCTGGGAGGAGCGCGGCGAGGGCTCGCCGATCGTGCTCGTGATGGGCATCGGCGCCCAGCTCATCCTGTGGCCCGACGGGCTCTGCGACGCGCTCGCCGCCCGCGGCCACCGGGTCATCCGCTTCGACAACCGCGACGTCGGCCGGTCCAGTCACCTGCACCACCTCGGCGTGCCGCCGATGGGGCGCACCCTGCTCAAGGGCCTGCTCGGGCAGCGGGTCGCCGCGCCCTACGCGCTCGAGGACATGGCCCACGACCTCGCCCACCTGATGGACGCGCTCGGGCTCCCGGACGCGCACGTGGTCGGGGCGTCGATGGGCGGCATGATCGCCCAGACCTTCGCCTTCCTGCACCCCGACCGGGTGCGCTCCCTCGTCTCGATGATGAGCACCACCGGCAAGCCCGGGCTGCTCAGCGAGCCGAAGGCGCTCGGGGCGCTCTTCCAGGCGGCGCCGCGCACCAAGGACGAGGCGGTCGAGCGCAACGTGAAGCTCTTCCGCGTGATCCGCAGCACCGGGTACGACTTCGACGAGGCGTGGGTGCGCGACACCGCGGCGGCGAGCTGGGACCGCGGCTTCAACCCGCGCGGCTTCCTGCGTCACCTCGGGGCGATCGGCGCGACCGGCGACCGCACCGCGCGGCTCCGCTTCGTGCACGCGCCGACCCTGGTCGTGCACGGGACCGTCGACCCGCTGATCCGACCGTGGGGCGGCCGGGCCACCGCCGAGGCGATCCCGGGCGCCGAGCTCTGGATGGTCGACGGCATGGGCCACGACTTCCCGCCGGGCCTCTGGGAGCCCCTCGCCGATCGCATCTCGGCGCACGCGCGCCGCGCCGAGGGTTGAACGCCAATTCGCGAGGGGCCAGACGCGGCGGTGATAGCGTGACCGCATGACGCGTTCCCTCTGTATCGCGCTCCTGCTCGTGGCCTGCGACGGCGCGCCTCCGACGGATCGAACCGACGCAGAGACCTCGGACCCCGACGCGAGCCCGCCGCCCGCGCGAGACGCCGGCCCGGACGCCAGCGTCGACGGAGGCCCGACGCCCGGAGAGACCGGGGTGAACGCGCGCCTGCCCGATGGGAGGCTCGGTGACGCCGAGACCACCTTCGTGCTCCCGGCGACCGACGGAGAGGGCATCTACGTGCCCGACCTCCAGGACCGCTACCCCGAGGTCGACTGGGCCAACCTGGACCGCCTCTACATCCCCGCCGGGCACTATCCCTTCATCCGCCTCGGCAACCTCCCCGACCGCGGCTGCGGCGAGCGCCCGCTCGTGATCACCAACCAGGGCGGGCAGGTGCGGGTCGGAGGGCTCGGCCACCACTACCTCTTCGTGATCGGCGGCGGCTCCGGCTGGGTGCTCAGCGGGCGCTACGATCCGGTGTCGCAGACCGGAGACGCGGCCTTCCCGGGTCACCGCGACGACGCCTACGCCGGCAGCGCCGACACCTACGGCATCCTCATCGACGACGCCCACGCGGAGTCCGGCCGGAGCGGGCTCGGCGTCGGTGGGGGCGCGACCTGCTTCGAGCTGGAGTTCCTGGAGATCCGCGGCGTCGGCTTCGCGGGCATGCTGGTCAAGACCGACGACGACGCCTCCGCGACGATGCGCGACGTCTGGATCCATGACAACTACATTCACGACGTGGTGAGCGAGGGCATGTACCTCGGCAGCACCCAGAGCCAGCCGCAGCACACCCTCGAGGGCTTCGAGGTCAGCTACAACCGCGTGCTCCGCGCCGGCACCGAGTCGATCCAGCTCGGGCAGCTCGCCGGCGACAACGAGGTGCACCACAACGTCTTCGGGCCCTCGGCCATCGACTGGCGGGACGCGTTCCAGCGCTTCCAGGACGGCAACCTCCAGATCTCGATCCGCGGCGGGGTCACCCGCGTGCACCACAACGTCTTCCTCGGCGCGGCCGGCTCGGTGGTGGGGCTCTTCGGCAACGACGTCGCGGGCGACGCGCACGCCGAGGGCGACGGCGTGGTCTTCGAGCACAACGTCGTGAGCCACTTCCGGAACCTGGGGATCTACGGTCACTCCCGGGACGTCGCGCCGCTGACCTTCACCATCCGCGACAACCAGCTCCGCGCGCACCACTTCGACCGCGACGAGGTCTACGACGACGCCACCCCGCCCGGGCACGTGATCCGGCAGGGCACCGGCGCGACCGCCTTCGACGTCCGGGGCAACCGGTTCGACGGAGAGCGGCTCTGCAGCCCCGTGCCCGCGGCCTGCAACGGGGAGGCGACCGGCTTCGTCGGCGCCGACAACACGATGACCTCTCTCGACCCCGTCGCCTTCCGGGACAGCGGCCTGCCCGACGACTTCGACTGGCTCTCCCTCGAGCTCTGGACCGACGTCGCCTCCCTCGGCGGCGGCGCCCCGGTCACCTACCCCGCCGGCGACGTGGTCATGTACGAAGGCGCGCCTTACCTCTGCGTCGCCGATCCCTGCCCCGCCGGCGCGGTGCCCCCCGAGAGCCCGGCCGCGTGGGAGCCCCTGCCCCCCTTCCCCGACGACGTCCGCACCACCGGCGCCTTCGAGCCCTACGGCCTCGGCCCCGGCTGACCTCCACGAACCGAGACATGGGGACGGAGTTTCCTTGTTTCCGAACGGGCTCCAAGCCCCCCGATCGTGCTGGAATCGGGTAGTTCGCGGCCTCTCGAGCGCCCCGAGAGCCCGAGTTCGTCGAGCCGCAGCGGAAACGAGCCGTGCGATTGGGAGGCGAAGGACCTTGGGCAACAAGGAAACTCCGTCCCCGGGGGGCGGCGGAGCGGAGTAGGCTCGGGGCATGCGGGGATGGGCGCTCGGGGCGCTGCTGCTGATCGGCTGCGGTGGAGGTGGAGACGCGGTTCGAGCCGAGGCGGCGCCGGATCGGGAGGCGGCGTGCGAGGGCGGGGACGCGGCGGCGTGCCTGGAGCTCGGGCGCGCGTACGAGACCGGCGACGGGGTGGAGACCGACGTGGCGCGGGCCCTCGCGCTCTACGAGCAAGCCTGCGAGGGCGGCGAGGGGCGCGGCTGTACGGCCGCGGGGACGCGCTACCACACCGGCGAGGGGACCACGCGCAACCCGGCCCGAGCCCGGTCGCTCTTCGAGCGCGGCTGCGAGGCCCACGACGCGCTCGCCTGCTACGACCTCGCCGTGCTCATCGGAGGGCCCCGCGCCTCGAGCCCCGACCACGCGCGCGCCCGGACGCTCTTCGGCGAGGCCTGCGAAGGCGGCGTGCTCCCGGCGTGCAACAACCTCGGGCTGATGCACCGCCAGGGGGTCGGCGGCGAGGCGAGCGAGACGGCCGCGGCGGCCCTCTTCGAGCGCGGCTGCGAAGGCGGCGACGCGCGCGCGTGTCACAACCTCGCCCTCGGCGTCGAGCGCGGTGGCGACCCGGGCGCGGCCGCGGCGCTGTTCGAGCGGGCCTGTGAGGCCGGGCTGGGCGCGGCGTGCGCGCGCTGGGGCGCCCTCCACGAGGAGGGCCGCGGGGTCGAGGCCGATCTCGAGCGCGCCGTCTCGATCTACACCGACGCGTGCCAGGCGGATCACGTCGAGGCCTGCGTGAACCTGGGCGCGCTGCACGCGGAGGGGCGCGGCGTCGACGCCGACCTCGAGCGCGCCCGGGCCCTCTTCGAGCGCGGCTGCGGCGACGGTCAGGTCGTCGGCTGCCGCTCCCTCGGCGAGCTCTACGAGGAGGGCCGCGGCGTGACGCGGGACTACGAGCGAGCCCGCGCGCTCTACGAGCGAGGCTGCGAGTCCGGCGACGCGAGCGCGTGCGTCGGGCTCGGCAGCCTCTACGGCACCGCCCGCGGGGTGCCGCGCGACCACGCCCGGGCCGGCGAGCTCTACCAGCGGGCGTGCACGGCCGGCTCCTCGCTCGGCTGCTTCAACCTCGCGGCCGCCTTCGCCAGCGGCACCGGCGTCGAGCGCGATCGGGCCCAGGCGAGGGCCCTGTTCGAGCGCGCCTGTCAGCTCGGCGAGGCCCGCGCCTGCCGCGTCGTCCGGCGCTGAGCGCGGCTCGATCCCTACCGCCCGCGGAGCTGCGCGTCGACGGCGCGGCGGAGGCCGCGGACCTCGAAGGGCTTCTCGATGCAGACGTTCTCGTGGCGGGCGAGGAACTCCCGCGCCGACGCGGTGAAGGCGCCGCCGGTGAGCACGATCATCGAGCGCGCCAGATCGGGCGCGAGCCGCGTGAGCTCCGCGTGGAACTCCGGGCCGCCGAGCTTCGGCATCATCAGGTCGCAGAGCACGAGATCGAAGCGCTCCTCGCGCAGCCGGGCGAGCGCCACCTCGGGGTCCGTCTCGATCTCGACCGCGTGATCTCGCGACAGCACCCGCCGGACGGCGACGCCGATGGAGGGCTCGTCGTCGACGACCAGGATGCGGCTGCGCGGAGGCGACGGCTCGCTCGCCGTGCGGGGGAGCGCCTCATCGCCCTCGAGCCGCGCGACGCGGAGCGCGACCGCGAACTCGGTGCCCTCCCCGCGCCGGCTCCGGACCCGGATGTCTCCCCCGACCTCGGAGACGATGCGATGGCAGATCGCGAGCCCGAGCCCGGTGCCGCCGCGGCGCTCCTTGGTCGTGTAGAACGGGGTGAAGAGCTTTCGCTGCGTCTCCTCGTCCATGCCCTCGCCGGTGTCGGAGACGCGCACGGTCACGCGCTCGCCCTCCACCGTGGCCGTGACCCGGATCACGTTCTCGTGCGCCGCGCCCTCGGCGATGGCCTGCGCGCCGTTCATCAGCAGGTTGAGGAACACCTGCCCGAGCCGCGAGCTGGTCCCGTGCACCGCGGGGAGCGGCGGCAGCTCCATCTCCAGGCGCGCCCGGTGCCGGATCTCGTTGTGCGCCATGCGCGCGCTCGACTCGAGGACCCGCGCCAGGTCCGCGGTGGCCCCCGCGCCGGTCCCCGGGCGAGGCCGCGAGAAGGTCTTGAGGTCGCGCACGATGGCCTGGACGCGGCGCGCCCCCTCCTGCGCGTCGGCCAGCATCTCCCCCAGCTCGCCGATGTCCTGCCCGGTCGCGATGAGGTCGTCCTCGATGAGCTCGAGGTTGGCCATCACCGCGGCGAGGGGGTTGTTGATCTCGTGCGCGACGCCGGCCGCGAGCAGCCCGAGCGACGCCATCCGGTCGGCGACGATCAGCTGCTCCTGCGCGCGGCGCTCGGCGGTGACGTCCCGGAACACCGCGACGCCCCCGATCCCGAGGCCGCTCGGCAGCTCGAGCGGCCGCGCGCTGACGCTCCACCAGGAGCCCTCGGGCGGCGTGCGCGGGTTGCGGACGTGCACCGTCTCGCGCTCCACCTGCTCGCCGCGGAGGGCGCGCGCCAGCGGGAGCTGGTCGGTGGGGAACGGCGTGACGGTGTCCTCGAGGTACAGGCCGACGACCTCGCTCCAGCGGTCGTGCCGGAGGTGCCCCTCCGAGTGATCGCCGAAGATCGCCTGGGCCGCGTGGTTGGAGTGCGTGATCGTGCCGCTGGCGTCGGCCACCACCACCGCGTCGGCGATGTTGGCGAGGATCGCCTCGAGCACCGCCGCCTGCTCCTCCGCCTGTCGACGGGACGCGACGCTCTCGGAGAACGCCCCCGCGACCGCGAGGGCCTGGTTGATCTGCCCGGCGACCGCCTGGGCGAACTGCTGGCGATCGGCCAGCGTCAGCTGGGTGCCGTGCGAGACGGTGAGCAGCGCCCCGAGCGGCTTCTCGAGCGACCCGAGCGGCGTGAGCAGCACCTCGGAGACGCCCGCGCGCTCGAGCACCGCGCGCCCGCGCTCGGCGGACACCTCGCTGGACGGGATGACGAGCGGCTTCTGCTCGAAGACGGTCCGGTCGAGCAGCTCCGGATCGCCGAAGAAGCGCTCCAGCTCGGGCTCGTCCCACCGGGGCGACATGCCGACCCGAAGGATGCGTTTCTGGCCGTGGTCGCAGAGATAGAGCGCGCCGACCGAGATGCCCGCCGCGTCGAAGCAGGCGGCCAGCACGTGCCGCAGCGTCTCCTCGACGTCGCTGTGCTCGGTCAGGGCCTGCGCGATCCCGGTGAGCACCGAGAGCTCGGCCGAGAGCAGCGTGGCCCGCTGGGTGACCCGGGCGTTGATCGCGACCTGCCGCTCGAGCTGCGACAGCACGCGCTGGAGGTGCGCCCGGTCCAGCTCGGCCGGCTCGCGCGCGGCGGCGCTCCGGCTCTTGCCCTCCTCGAGCGCGGCCCGGAGGCGCTGCGTGACCTCGGCGAGATCGGGGGTGCGGAGCACCAGGTCCACCGCGCCGACGCCGTGCGCCAGGTCGCGATCGGCCTGCTCCACGTAGCTGTTGGTCACCAGCAGGACCGGCACCTCGCGGAGCGACGGGTCCCCGGCGACCGCGCGGCAGAGGGCGAAGCCGTCCATGCCCGGCATCAGCACGTCCGAGACGATCGCGTTCGGCGGCGCGCGCCGGGCGGCCTCGAGCGCCTCCTTGCCGTCGGTCGCGAGCTCCACGTCGAAGCCGAGCCGGCGCAGCCGGAAGCTGGCGAGCTTGCGCTGCCCCGGGTCGTCGTCGGCGAGCAGGATCCGCCGGCCGGCCCCGAACGCCTCGCGGTCGTTGCCCGCGACCGGCAGATGCGCCCGCACCGTCTGCACCAGCCGGGACGGCTCGATGGGCTTGGTCACGACGTCGTCGAAGCCGACCGCCGAGATGCGCGCCTCGTCGGAGGCGGAGACGAGCCCGGTGAAGGCGAGCAGCGGGATCGCGGACGCCCGGGCCCGGATCTCGCGCGCCAGCGAGAAGCCGTCGCCGTCGGGGAGCACGAGGTCCAGGAGCACCAGGTCGGCGCCGCCGTCCTCCAGCGCCTCGCGCGCCGAGGCGGCGTCCCCGGCGATGCGGACGCTCAGGCTGGCCTTCTCGAGCGTGTAGCGCACGAGCTTCTGCGTGATCGGGTTGTCCTCGACGAGGAGGACCCGGCGGCTCATCGCGCCGCCTCCGCGATCCGCGCCAGGTCGTCGGCGAAGGTGCGGGTGTCGATGGGCTTGGTGATGTAGCCGTCGCAGCCGGCCGCGAGCGCGCGCTCGGCGTCGCCCTTCATCGCGTAGGCGGTCACCGCGACGATGACCACCTGGCGCGTCTCCTCGTCGGCGCGGAGGGCCCGGGTGAACGCCAGTCCGTCCTCCTCCGGCATCTGGAGATCCATCACGACGACGTGGGGATCGAAGCGCGCCAGGACCTCCCGGGCCGCCGCCGCGCTCTCCGCCGCCTCGACCTCGCAGCCGCGCGAGGTGAGCACGTAGGTCACCAGCTTGGCGTTGACGACGCTGTCGTCGACCACGAGCACGCGGGTCCCCGCCTTCAAGCCGCGCCTCCCCCGGGCGGAGGTATCAGCTTCGCGAGCGCGTCCACCACGCTCTGGCCGAGGTCGGCGCCCTTCGAGACGACGGCCTGCGCCGCGTCGGCGAGCCGGGCTCGCTCTTCGGCCGAGAGATCTTTCGCCGTCCAGACGAGCACCGGCAGCGCCTGGGTCTCGGGGCGCGAGCGCAGCCGCTCCAGGAACGCGAAGCCGTCCAGGTCGGGCATGACCAGGTCGAGCACCAGCGCGGAGGGCGCCCGCGCCTCCACCTCCTGGAGCGCGGCGCGCGGATCGGAGAACGTCCGGTGCGCGTAGCCCAGGCCGTC
Source organism: Myxococcota bacterium (assembly GCA_036149055.1). Classification (GTDB taxonomy): domain Bacteria; phylum Myxococcota_A; class Polyangia; order Polyangiales; family Sandaracinaceae; genus JAVJQK01. Next base: position 46,382 of record JAYZQJ010000262.1, read on the forward strand.
GAGGGTCAGACCGAGCTGGGTCAGCGCGGCCGGATCGTCGTCGACCACCATCACCTCGTCGCTGCCGGCGAGCACCCCGGCCCGCTCGAGCGCCCCGACGAGCCGCCCGCCGTCCACCGGCTTGGGCAAGACGTCCTGCACCGCGAAGCCGCTGATCACGCCCCGCTCGGTCACCACGGTGATCACGATCACCGGCACGTCGCGGTTCGGCCCTCCAGCGCGGATGGCGTGCAGCACCTCGAGCCCGGTGCGGTCGGGGAGCAGCAGGTCGAGCGTGATCGCGTCGAAGACCCGCTCGCTGCAACGCGCGAGGGCCTGCGCCGCGGTCGCCACCGTCTCCACCCCGTAGCCCGCCTCGGCGAGCGCCGACGCGATGCGCCGCTGATCGCGCTCGTCGTCCTCGATGACCAGGACCCTGGGCGCGCCGGGCGCGGGCTCGAAGACCTTCGGCTCGGGCAGCGCGGCGCCGGCCCGGGACACCCGCGGCAGCACCGCGAAGAAGGTGCTGCCCCGCCCGAGGGTGCTCTCGACCCCCACCGAGCCGCCCTGGGCCTCCACCAGCCGGCGGGTGAGCGCGAGGCCGAGGCCGGTCCCTTGCTCCCGCTTGGCCGCGCTCCCGTCGAGCTGCTGGAACTCCACGAAGAGCCGCCCGAGATCCTCCTCGGCGATGCCGACGCCCTCGTCCTCGACCTCGAGACGGAAGACCTCGTCGGTCTGCGCGTGGGCGCGCACCTGGACGCGGCCCCCCACCCGGCTGAACTTCAGCGCGTTGGAGAGGTAGTTGTAGAGCACCTGCTTGAGGCGAGACGGGTCGAGCACGACCTCGTCGAGCGTCGGGTCGATCTCGACCTCGATCTGGACCTCGCGCGTGGCCGCGGTGGCGCGCAGGATGGAGACCACCTCGCCCACCAGCGCCTCGAGCGCGACCGGCTCGGGGTAGAGCTCGAGCTTGCCCGCCTCGACCTTGCTCAGGTCGAGCACGTCGTTGATGAGCGCGAGCAGGTGCCGCCCGCTGGTGAGGATGTCGCCCAGGAACTCCTGGTGCTCGGGCGCGTCGTGAGGCACCGCGCCGTCGTGCAGCAGCTCGGCGAAGCCGATGATCGCGTTCAGCGGGGTGCGCAGCTCGTGCGACATGTTCGCGAGGAACTCGCTCTTGAGCTGGCTCGCCTCCTGGACCCGCCGGTTCTCGAGCTCGAGCCGCCGCGCGCGCTCCCGCACCGCCTCGAGCTGACGACGCTGCGTCACGTCGAGCACCAGGCAGATGCAGTCCGGCGCCTCGAGGGTGGCGATGCAGAGCAGGATCGGCAGCCGCGTGCCGTCCTTGCGCACGTACTCTTTCTCGAACGGGCTCGCGAAGCCGTGCTCGGTCAGCTGCGCGATCGCCGACGCGTCCGCCGCGGCGTACTCGGGCGGCGTCATCTCGAGCCAGCGCACGTCCCCCGCCTCCAGCTCGGCGCGCGTGTAGCCGATCATCTCGAGGAAGGTGTCGTTCGCCTCTTTGATGTCGCCGTGGAAGTCCGAGACCATCACCCCGAAGAGCCCCGACTCGGCGAGGCGCCGGAAGCGCATGTCGCTGAGCCGGAGCGCCGCCTCGCTGCGGACCAGATAGGACTCGTGCAGCACGCCGATCGCGCGGCCGAAGAAGCCCTGCATGGCGTCGAGCGCGCCCGCGAGCCGCGTGGGCTCGGCGGCGTAGGCCTCGACCAGGCGCGCGGTCAGCTCGCGCTCCGCCGCCCGGATCATGCGGTACCAGGACTCGAAGCCGACCCCGACGGCGGCGTAGGTCTCCCCCTGCTCCCGGAGCGCGGCCTCGTAGGGCTCCCACTCCCCCTCCTCGAAGGCGCGGCGGAGGCGCTCCTTGCCAGCCACCGAGCTGCGGACGAGCTCCTCGGGCGGCAGCCCGGCGACGATCGGCCCGAACCCCGGGTCGGTGCGCGCCACCTCCAGAGAGGCCGCCTCCACCGCCGCGTGATGCCGGTCGTAGACGCCCCAGAAGTCGGCTTGCGCCTGCATCGTCCGCCTCTCGGTGATCCAGAACACGGATCACGCGTGCAGCCTACCCGCGGCCGACAGTGCGCTCAACGAAAATTGCGTATGGAAAAGCCATGGTCGTCATTCGCTATGATCCGAGCGTGACTCTTCGCCACGCATGGATCGCGATCGCGCTGCTCGGCTCCGGCTGCGGCCTCCTGTTCGACCTCGACGCGCCCGAGGACGCCGCCGCGCGCGACGCCACCGTGCGCGACGCCACGACGCTCGCGGACCGCGCGTGCCTCGCCACCGCGGAGACCTGCAACGGCCTGGACGACGACTGCGACGAGCGCGTCGACGAAGACGCCGATGTCTGCGACCCCGGGCAGGCCTGCGTCGAGGGCGCGTGCGTCTGCGACGGCGCGCTCTGCGACGGCGAGTGCGTGGATCTCGACAGCGACCCGCGTCACTGCGGCGGCTGCGGAGCGGCCTGCGACGGCGTCTGCTCGGAGGGCGCGTGCTGGTCCCCCAGTCGCCGCCGATCGACGTGCTGCTGGTGATCGACACCTCCAACTCGATGGTCGAGGAGCAGGGCGCGTTCGGCAGCCTCCTCCGGTCGTTCCTCGAGCGCTGGGACGCGCCGCTGGGAACGTTGCCCGCGCTCGACTCGGTGCACGTCGGCGTCATCACTCCCGACCTCGGCTCGGCCTTCACCCTCCCGGGCTGCACCGCCGAGGGCGAGAACGGCGAGATGCAGACCCGCTCCCGCGGCGGCGCGTGCGCGGGCGACGTCTTCCCCCGCTTCCTCTCGTTCACGCCGGACCGCGGCGAGCGGGACCGGGCCGAGGAGTTCCTCCGCTGCGTGATGCAGGTGGGCACCGGGGGCTGCGGCTTCGAGCAGCCGCTGGAGGCGTCGCTCAAGGCCCTCACCCCGTCGGCGAGCGGGAGGCGCTTCTTCCAGAACACGCCGGGCCTGGGCGACACCACCCACGACGGCTTCCTGCGCCCCGACTCCATCCTCGTGATCGCCGTCGTCACCGACGAGGACGACTGCTCGATCGAGGATCCCGAGCTGATGAACTCGTCGAGCACGACCTACTCGGGCTCCCTCAACCTCCGCTGCCACGAGCACCCGGAGGCGCTGCATCGGCTCCTCCGGTACCGGGAGGGCCTCGCCGAGATCCACCCGCCCGAGGACACGATCCTGCTGGTGATCGGGGGCGTGCCGCCTCGCCTGGTGGAGGCCGACGCCGGGACGATCCTGGACGCCCCGGAGATGCAGGAGACCGTCGACGCTTCGATGAATCGGCTGGTGGCGAGCTGCACGAGCGGGAGCGGCGACGCGTACCCGCCGAGGCGCCTGGTGGAGCTCGCCGGCGAGATCCAGGGCGACGGCGGGGCCGCGATCTTCGGGTCGGTCTGCGCGCCGGGGCTGGGCGCGCCGCTCGAGCGCACCCTGGAGGCGATCGCGGACCGCTACGAGCTCGCCTGCGCGAGCCCGTGATCACCGCTGCAGGCGGATCTCCGCCGACTCGGCCTCGTCCGCGCTCCGGGCGAAGCGCGCGAAGCCCGGGTAGGCGTCGGGCTCGACCCGCATGCGCGGCACCCGATAGCGCCGCTGGATGCGCAGCCCGTCGTCGGTCCGGGCCGCCTCGATCTCGACCCGGGCGTCGCCCGGCCCCTCGAGCGTGATCGGCCCCGGCGCGTCGGCCACCCGCGCTCCGTCGGGGAGCTCCACGCGCACGTCGACGTCGAGGGCGAGCCCGGTGGCGATGAGCTGCGGGATGTCTCGCCGCGCCACCCGCGCGTACTGCGGCCCGAGCTGCGCCCGGTAGATCGGCGGGAGCACGAGGCCCCCGTTGCTGCGCCGCGCGAGCGAGGGGAGCTCCACGTCGTAGCGGAGGATCATCGGGCCGTCGGGGTCCTCGCGGCCGGCGACGACGAGCCGGGTGAGCTGCCCGCCCGGGAGCAGGTTGGCGACGTAGGCGCTCTCGAACTGCTGCTCGAGGTCGGCCTCCGGGATCTCCTCGAGCTGGTTGCGCCAGAGCACCGCGCCGCTGCCGCGGAAGGTCTCCACGACCCCGACCCGCGCGCCTCCGTCGGCGCGGAGCTCGACGTCGACCTCGACCGTGCGGAGGTCCGCCTCGAGCGCCCGGTCCGCGATCGTCGCGCGCTCCGCCGCCTCGTTGAGCATCAGGGCGTCCATGCCGGCGAGGACGGGCGGGATGTAGTCGAAGGGCGCGCCGCGCGCGCCGGCGTGGATCCAGACCGGGCCCTCGCTGCCCTGCATGCGGAGCACGAGGTTCTGGAAGGTGTCGTCGTCGGGCAGGCGGCCCTCGGTGGCGTCCCCGGCGAAGCTCCGCGCGAGGCCCATCTCGACCTCGACGCCGGCGAGCGCCATCAGGTAGCCGAGCACCCGGGTGCGGTTCCCGGTGCGCGCCGCGAGCATCGCCGGGGCGAGCCCGAAGACGTCTTGGGAGTCCTCGATGTTCTGGAGCACCCAGCGGTGGAGGCGCGCCGCCCGCTGCTCGGGCGTGCTCCGGGTCTCCCCGACGATCTCCCGCGCGAGCCGCGCCGCCGCCGGATCGCGCACGTCCCGGTCGGCGAGCACGTCGCGGAGCGTCTCGACGTACTGCTCCCACGTCGCGCCGTGCCCCCACGCCACCGACGGGAAGAACTCGCGCGCCGCGATCGACGCCGGCTCCTGCTCGAACGGGCGGCTCTCGCGCACCGTCCAGCGATGCACGCGCACTCCGTCCCGGGTCTCCACCTCGGCCTCGGGCGCCTCGCCGCGCGGGTCCACCACGAGCTCGACGTCCTCGGGGGTGACCACCGTGAGCTGGCTGAGGTCGAAGGGGGTCTCGTAGTTGCGGAAGTAGAACCGGCCGCCGAGGAAGCCGCGCGGGTAGCCGGCGGGCGAGGGCTCGCCGCGCACGTACTCGAACTCGATGTAGTCGCCCGGCGAGAGGTTCGGGAAGCTGATGGTCTCCTTGCCCGCGATCTCGTCGGGCTCGAGGCGCGTCCCGTCGGCCTTCACCGTCTGGAGCGTGAGCATCTGGGCGCCGTCCGGCACCGCGAACTCACCCATCGCGTCGACCGCCTCCTGGCTCTGCAGCCGGAAGATGTTGTGGGTCAGCTCGAGCATCGAGCCGTCCTCGAAGACGCGGTAGACGGTGTAGTCGTAGACCAGCACCATCGGCTCCTCGTAGGTGCGGCCGCTCTCCTCGAGCTCGCGGATCACCGCCGCGCCGTCGCGTCGGAAGGGCTCGATCGAGCTCTCGCCGCCCACCGCCCGCAGCGCGCGCCGGAGCTCCATCATCGCCTCGGGCTCGGCCTCGAGCGCCTCCCGGATCCGGGTGCGCGCCGCCTGGGCGTCGCCCGCCGCGAGCTGTCGATCCGCCTCCATCAGGACCACGCCGGCCGAGAGCGGGATCTTCTCCTGCACGCGGGTGATCAGCTGCGCGATCGCCTCGTCGTCGCCGCGCCCCTGCGCCAGCTCGAGACGCGCGCGGAGCTCCCCGAGGGTGCTCTCCTCCGGCTCGAGGCGCGCCAGGCGGGTGAGCTCCGCCGCCGCCTCGTCCCACTCGCGGCGCCGCGCGTGGGCGCTCATCAGCGCGTCCGAGCGGGCGTCGCATTCGACGAGCGCGCGCGCGTGCTCCAGCTCGTCCGCGCTCCGGCTCCGGCGACGGGCCTCGTTCAGCGCCGCGCGGCGGGGCCGGCAGGCGTCGGGCACGACCTCGCGCGCCGCGGCGATGACCTCGCTGGCCTGCGCGCGCCAGCCCTTGGTCTCGAGGTAGTCGACGAGCTGCAGCGGGAGGATCACCAGCTCCGGCCAGCGCTCCATCGCCTCGCGCAGCGCGCCGATCGCGACCAGGTCACGGCCCTCGTTGGCCTCGAGCTGGGCGAGGGTCATGCGCGGCCACCACGCGCTCGGGTCGCGGTCGGCGGCGTAGGTGAGCAGCCGGCGCGCCTCGTCGTGGCGGACCTCCGACGAGCGGAGGGGATCGTTGAGCGCCGACGCCGCGCCGCTGATCAGGAACACCGGCGAGCCGTCCTCGTGCAGCCGGTCCCGGACCTCCTCGCGGGCCGCGACCACGTCGCCGCGGCTGATCGCGCGCTGGATGCGCGCGTACTCGTGCACGAGCCGCTGCCCCTCGATCGCGCCGCCGCCAGGCTCCCCCGCCGTCCGGGAGAGGCTGACCGCGAGCACCGGGTTCGGGTGGCGGCTGGTGACCTTCACCCGGATGACGTGCTCGCCCGCCGACAGCTCGAGCGGGTGGTAGCTGACCCGCGGCATCACCTCGACGCGCCGGTCGAGCCGGGCCACGCGCTCGCCGTCCACGTGCAGCTCGGCCGCGTTCGGGGTCTCGAAGCGGAGCACCCAGCGGCCCGCCTCGGGCACGCTCACCGTCGCCTCGGCGTAGGTGGTGCCCGCGCCGCCGACCGGGCCGCCGCCGAGGTGCGCGTTGCAGCCGCGCGCCTGCACGTCGCGGGTCTCCCGTACGCCGCGCGACGGACCGAGGTCGTAGCGGTCGGCGAGCCGGGCGTCCTCCTCCGGCGGCAGCGCGCGATCGAAGCCGAGCAGGTGCCGCGGGCCGATCGGGCCGGCGACGCGCCACGCGGTGACGCAGCGCTGCGCCTCCTGGAGGGCCGCGACCCGCTCGAGATCCGCGCGCCGGTAGGCGAGGTCGATGAGCAGATCGCCGATCGCCGCCCGCGCGCCGTCCCCGAGGTCGCCCGGGGACGCCATCAGGGGATCGAGCGCCTCGGTGACGCGCTCGGGGTAACGCGCCACCGCGTCGTCGAGCGCCTCGACCTCGGCCGCCGCCACCTCCGCGAAGGCGTGCGCCGCCGGATCGTCCGAGCGCGCGGCCCGCGCGAGCACGTCGAGGTAGGCGTCGAGCGCCTCCGACGGGTGGCCGTGGAGCTCCCGCTCGACCGCGACGAGGAAGCGGAGCCCGAGGTCCTCCTCCATCGACAGGGCGTGCGCGAGGTGCTCGGCCGCGCTCGACGGATCGCCGCCGCGCATGAGCAGCTCCGCCTCGGCGCGGGCGCGCTGAGCGGCGGGGTCGTTCGGGCGCTCCATCGCGCGGCGACGGACGTCCTCGATGGTCGGCTCGGCCGCGTGGCGCGCGCCGCCGCAGCCGACGGCGAGCGCGAGCAGGACGGTCAGGGCGATCTGGGCGCGCTTCATCGCTCACCTCCCGGAGACAGCGTGATCCGCTGGCGTAGCAACCGATCGGCCTGCTCGACCCAGGCGCGGAACGCGGGGTACTGCGCGGGCGAGACCCGGTCGACGTTCAGGGCGAACTCGGTCGTGGCCCGCACCTCGCGGCCGTCCCGCTCGACGCGGATCGCGAGCCGGCCGAACTCCGACTCCGCGGCGCCGTCCTCCGGCAGCTCCGAGGCGGTGTAGCCGCGGGGCAGCACGACCCGGCGCGTCTCCTGGTAGGCGGAGCGCAGCCCGAGGTCGAGCGGGAGCCGCCGGGTGGAGGCGGGCGCGAGGTTGCGCGAGAGATCGTGCAGCACGGTCGGCGAGACCCGCAGGTTGCGCCCGTCGCGCACGGCGAGCTGCGGCGCCCGCCCCTCGAACGAGAGCGAGGCCGGCCGGTCGAAGTCGTCGAGGTTCTCGAACGCGTGCTCGCTCAGCTCGAGCCCCGGGAAGAGCCCGCGCATCGCCCGCCCGAGCCGCTCCTCGCGCAGGCCCTCGGCCTGGTAGCGGTTGCGGTAGCCGGGCGCCTCGACGCCGCGGATCGTCTCGGTGACGTCGACCTCGCCGCCGCCGTCCGCGTCGAGCCGGAGGGTCACCTCGCGGCTGCGCAGGTTGGCGCTCGCCTCGAGCACCGGCGTGCGGGTGAGGGTCACGTCGTCCGGTCCGACCCGGAGCACGGTCACGCCCTGATCCATCTGCGGCAGCTCGTCGATGCCGGTGAACTCGGCGGTGCCGTCGAGGTAGAGGTCGAGCTCGGGCACGTAGGCGATGGCGTGGTCGAAGACGGCCAGCGACGCCGGCAGGTCCTCGATGCGACCGTTGGGCCGGGTGCGGGTGAGCACGATGCGCGCGTCGATGCCCGCCTCGCGGAGCATGGTGTAGATGAGCGACGCCTTGTCCTTGCAGTCGCCGAAGCCGCGATTGACGATGTCGGGCACGCGGTAGGGCAGGAAGCCGTGGATCCCGAACTCCAGCGCGACGTAGCGCGTGTTCCGGATCACCCAGTCGTAGATGCGGCGCACCTTCTCGCGGGTGTCCTCGGCGCCGGCCACCACCTCGCGCACCGTGCGGCGGAGGCTCTCGTCGGCGTAGAGCTGGTCCTGGATGAGCCCCCAGTACCAGCGGCCGACGTCCTCCCAGGTGCGGTAGGTCGAGACGTGAAGGTAGGGCGCGACCTCGGTCATGCCCGGCATCGAGGGCTCCTGATGGAGCGCCGGCACGTTCTCCACGGTGTAGCGGTCGACCCGCTTGCCGTCGGCGACCTCCTGCTGATGCTCGAGCCCCGGCATCTCCGGCTCGTTGAAGTGGAAGGCGCGGCTCTCGGGCGTGATCAGCACCCACTCCATGCGCCGCACCGGGACGCTGCGCTGCAGGTAGGTGAGCGCGCCGTAGTAGTCGTCGAAGAGGTTGCGCGGCGCGACGTCGTCGACCCGGTACTGCAGCTCCACCACGTCGCCCGGCTCGAGGTCGGGGAAGACCACCACCAGCGCGCGCGTGTCGTAGTAGATCCGGTACCAGGGCTGGCCGAGCTGCTGCTCGAAGGTGCGGGCCGCGGAGAGCGTCTGTCCGCCGCGGAAGACCCGCGCCTGCCGGATGTCGACCCGCTGCACGTCGGGATCGAACTGGATGGCGTAGGTGCGCCACTGGCGCGCGCCCTCCTCGTCGTGCACGTGGACCGCGACCTGGTGGAACGACGAGCCGAGGCCGCTCTCGAAGACGGTGTTGACGGTGGTGTCGGAGAGCACCGAGAGCGGGTAGCCGCCGGCCTCGCCGCGGAGCGCGAGCAGCGCGTCCCGGTCGAGCGCGAAGCTCTCGTCCATGCGCTCCTCGGGGGCGAGCTGCTCGAGCAGCTCCCGGGTCGCGCGGTCCTGGGGCCGGAAGGCGAGCGCCTCGCGGAAGGCCGCCGCCGCCGCGTCCCGCTGCCCCGCCCGGAGCAGCGCCCGGCCGTGGGCCACGTAGAGCGAGGCGTCCTCGGGTGCGATCTCGAGGCCCTGGCGGTACATCGCGAACGCCTGGTCCATCTGCTCGAGCGCCTCGTAGATGCTCGCCGCCATGCGGTAGGTGCGGCTCGAGGCCGGCGAGAGCGCGCGGTAGGCGTCGAGCTGGGCGAGCACCTCGCGCTCCTCGCCGCGGGTCAGCGCGTCGTCGATCAGGACGCGCCGGGAGCCGAGGTCGTCGTAGCGCGCCTCGAGCACCTCGCGCCGGAGCGCGATCAGGGCGTCGCGTCGCTCGCTGGCCGCGGCCGCGCTCGCGCGCTGGGCGATCCAGTTGGACGCGCCGGGGGCGAGCGCCGCCACCTCCTCGATCCGCGCGCGCGCCGTCTCCGGCAGGCCGAGCATCCGGAGGATGTCCGCGGCCAGCACGGTCCCTTGCATGTGCTGGGTGGTGCCGCGCGGGAGCCGCTCGAGGATCGGCAGCGCCGCCTCGGGGCTCGGGCCGCCGGCCGCCATGCGCGCCTCCAGCAGGATCGCGTCCGGGTGGTCGGCCGACAGCTCCCTCGCGCGGGCCGCGAAGCGCATCGACTCCCCGCGCTGGTTCGCCAGGGCCGCCGCCAGGGCCAGCCGCTCCAGCGTCGGCTCCCGGTCGGCGGCGCGCGCCGCGAGCTGACGGGCGCGCTCCTCGGCCGGGTCGTCCGAGCGGGTGCGCACCAGGAAGCGCGCGAGATCTTCGAGGGCCTGGGCCGACGCGTCCTCACCGTCCGCCGCCTCGGTCAGCGCGGCGAAGGGCGCGACCGGCGCGCGCGGCAGGCGCGAGACCCCGTGACCGGCCTGGATCGACGCCACCGCCTCGGGGTCCGGCGTCGCGCGCACGGTCACCCCGTTCGGCGCGCCCCCCTGCGCGTCACCCACGCGCAGATAGAAGCCCCAGGTGCGATCGGTGGCGCAGGCCTTCACCAGCACCCGGTTGAGCCCGCGGTGCGCGCCGACCATCGCCACCGCGCGATCGGGGTGCGGCACCCGGTAGGCCTCGTCCTCGTGCACCACCTCGCCGTTCCACCACACCCGCACCGCGCCGCCCGCGCCGACCCAGAGCGAGAGCGGCTGCGCGCGCTCGGACTCGACGAAGGTCTCGGCGTAGCCGCAGACGTTGGCGTTCGGCCGGTAGACGGCGTCGAAGGACACGTAGCCATAGCGCGTGACCTCCGGGTACATGCGCCACGCCACCGGCCGCTCGCGCCCCTCGTAGCGCGCGTCCATGTCGACCGGGCCCATGCGGGCGGCCTCCGGCGGGTACTCGCGGTCGAAGCCGGTCTTGCCCTCGTTGTCGAACGGGCCGATCACCCGCCAGTGCCGCACGTAGCCGAGCTCCTCCACCTCGGCGCGGCTCGCCTCGAGCTCGCCCATGCGCACCCGGGCCCGAGCCCGGAGGTTGCGCGCGTAGGCCCGCACCGGCGCGCTCACCCGACGGTCGCCGATGATCCGGTCGAGGTGCCCCATCGCGACCTCGGGGCGGACGTCGCCCCAGCGGCGCCACATCTCGAGCAGCGGGAGCATCGCCCGCGGCGAGCGGCCCTGGCGCCGGACCTCGGACTCGAGCCGCCGATGCTCGGCCTCGAAGGGGTTGTCCTGGGCGGCGGCCGGGATCGAGAGGAGCGACAGCAGGGCCGCGAGGAGGAAACGAACCGGGCTTCGGCTCACGGAGGGCTCCGGGAAAGAGGGAGGCGGGACCGTACCCACGCCGGTCCGGGTGGACAAGCAACCCACCACGGATGTTCCCAGGGGGTGGCCATCCCATTCCGGGGGTGCACCTGGGTTCGCGGTGCGACAGCGACGAACCCTCCTCCAGCGCGCCCTCGGGCGTGATCTCGAGGCGCGCGCCGACGCGCTCGCCGGCCAGATGGGCGACGGCTACGACTGCTTCGGCGCGAGCGCCGACGGCACCGCGCGCGCCCTGGCGCTCACCCGCGGCCTCTACGAGCGCTGGTTCCGCGTCGACAGCGCGGGCGCGCACCACGTGCCCTCGACCGGGCCGGTCATCGTCGCCGCCAACCACAGCGGCACCCTCCCCTTCGACGCGGCGATGCTGCACGCGGATCTGCTCCGCCGCACCGACCCGCCGCGGCTGCCTCGCTCGGTCGTCGATCGCTTCGTGCCGCGGCTCCCCTGGTTCAGCGCCCTCGTGGCTCGCGCCGGCGCGATCAACGGCACCCGCCGCAACGTCGAGCACGTGCTCGCCACCGGGCAGCTCCTCGTGGTCTTCCCGGAGGGCACGGTGGGCATCGGCAAGCCCTTCGCCGAGCGATATCGCCTGCAGACCTGGCGGCCGGGGCACGCGGAGCTCGCCCTGCGGCACCGCGCCCCCGTCGTCCCCACCGCGATCGTCGGCGCCGAGGAGCAGATGCCGATCCTCGCCCGCCTCGAGCGCTTCCACGCGTTCGGCGCGCCCTACCTGCCGATCCCCCTGGTGCCCTTCCCGCTGCCGGTGCGCTACCGGGTCCGCTACGGGCCGCCGCTCGCGCTCCACCGCGTGTTCCCGGGCGACCCTCGCGACCCCGCCCTCATCCGCGCCGCGGCGGCCGAGGTCGAGGGCGCGGTCCAGGCGCTGATCGACGAGACGCTCGCCGCGCGCGAGGGCGTCTTCCGATGAGCCGCTACCTCCTCACCGGCGCGACGACGCCGATCGGCGCGAGCGTGATCCGTCACCTCCTCGCGGCCCCCGACACGGAGCGCATCCTCGCGGTGGGCAACGAGCCCATCCGACCGACCACCGTCGAGATCGACGGCCGCGTCCGCTACCGACGGCTCGACCTCACCCGGGAGCGCAACCTCCGGGAGCTCCTCTACGGCCCGTGCCGCGAGGAGGGGGTCGAGGTGATCGTGGACATGGCCGCGCACCGCCGCTTCGGGGCCACCGGGCCGAGGGCGCGCGCCCTCAACGTGCTGGCCACCCGAAGGCTCCTCGACCTGTCGGCGGATCACCCCTCGATCCGGCGCTTCGTCTACCGGAGCTGGGGCGAGGTGCACGACGTCGGCGAGGCGCTCCCCTCGCTGGTCGACGAGCTGCACCCGCTCGACCTGAGCCCCGACGCGCCGCAGTGGGTCCGCGACCGGGTCGAGGCGGACCTGACGGTCTGCGCGCGCATGGCGATGAGCCGCCTCTCGATCGCCGTCCTTCGCGCCGCGGAGTGCCTGGCGCCCCGGACCGGCAGCCAGCTCCACGACTACCTCGGCGCCGAGGTGTGCTTCCGGCCGATGGGCTACGACCCGATCTTCAACCTGATCAGCGAGCACGACCTCGGCCGCGCGCTGGCGCTCGCCGCCCGGAGCGACGCCGAGGGCGTCTTCACCATCCCCGGCGCGACGACCCTGCCGCTCAAGGAGATCATCCGCCGCTCCGCCCGGATCGACGTGCCGGTGCCGGGCCCGCTGATGACACCGCTCTATGGGCTGCGCCGCGCGGTCCGAGGCACGAGCTTCGACTACCGCCTCAACCGCGGCCGCCTCCACTTCGGCGTCGTGCTCGACGGCCAGCGCGCGAAGCGCCTCCTCGGCTACGCGCCCGAGGTCACCGTCACGTTCCCGAAGGACTGAAAGGCGGCGCCCTCCAGCCGGTGACCCGACCATTCGGGCCCGTCGACCTCGAAAGAGTCCGGCGGAGGGCGCCTCGGGGGTTCTACGTGCGAGCGCGCCGTTCGGTTTGGGCGGGCACGAGAAACGGTCACCGTTCGGCTGCGCCGGAGGGCGCCTCGTACTATGGTCGCGCGCGCCATGGTGAAGGGTCTCCTCCGCACGATGCGACCACACCAGTGGGTGAAGAACCTCTTCGTCCTCGCCCCGGTGGTGTTCGCGCAGGAGCTCTTCGACACCGAGAAGGTCCTCGGCGCGGGGGCCGGCTTCGTCTGCTTCTCGCTCCTCGCGAGCGCCGTCTACGTGCTGAACGACCTCGTGGACGTCGAGGCGGACCGCGCCCACCCGGTCAAGAAGAACCGCCCGATCGCGAGCGGGGCGGTCAGCGAGGGCGCGGCCCGGGTCGCGATGGTGGCGCTGGCCGCGGTGGCCCTCGGCGGCGCCTGGTTCCTCGGCGTGTGGTTCCTGGCCAGCCTCGCCGGCTACCTCACCAACAACATCGCCTACAGCTTCGGCATGAAGCGCGTCGCCTACCTCGACGTGCTCTCGATCGCGCTCGGCTTCGAGCTCCGGGTGCTCGCCGGCTCCTTCGCCGCCGACGTGCCGCCCTCGGCCTACCTCCTGGTCGTCACCTTCCTGCTCGCCCTCTTCCTCGGGCTCGGCAAGCGCATGCACGAGCTCGTGCAGCAGGAGAAGTCCGGCTCGGCCCACAGCCGCAAGGTGCTCGAGCGCTACAGCAAGGGCGTCGTGACCGGCATGCTCTGGGTCACCGGCATCGCCACCGTCGCGACCTACGTCGTCTACACGCTCGACCCGGCGACCCGCGACCAGTTCGGCACCGATCTGCTGCCGATCACCTCGGCCTTCACCCTCTTCGGGGTGCTGCGCTTCGTGCACCTGGTCCGCAGCCGCCCCGACGCCGAGAGCCCCACCGAGGAGATGCTGAAGGACGTCCCCTTCATCGCGAACCTCGTCCTCTGGGGCGCCGCGATCGTCGCGATCATCTACTACGGGTGAGCGAGCGCTACGCCTCGCGGAGGCGGGCGGCCGCCTGCCGGAGGATGTCGTGGACCTCGGAGCGGTTCGCGGGCTTGACCAGGTGGTGGTCGAAGCCGGCGGAGCGGGTCTTGTCGCGGTCGGCGCGCTGACCCCAGCCGGTGAGCGCGACCAGGGTCATGCCCGCGGACCAGGGCTCGGCCCGGATGAGCTTGGCGGCGGAGAGGCCGTCGAGGCGCGGCATGCCGAGGTCCATCAGGACGACGTGCGGCAGGAAGCGCTCGGCGCGCTCGACCGCCTCCTCGCCGTCGGCCGCGGTCTCGACCTCGTGCCCGGCCCGCACCAGCCCGAGCGCGAGCAGCTCCATCGCGTCCGGGTTGTCGTCGACGACCAGCACCCGGAGGCGCGGGATCTCGCCCTCGCGGATCGGCGGCTCGGAGTCGGCCTTGGCCCGCGCCGACTCGACGACGCGGGGCAGGCGCACCGTGAACTCGCTGCCCTGATGGGCCCCGGCGCTGCTCGCGCTGATCGCGCCGTCGTGCATGTCGACGAGCGAGCGGGCGAGCGAGAGGCCCACGCCGAGCCCGGTCTGGCCCTGCAGCGGCCCGTCGCCGCCCTGACCGAAGAGGCGGAAGATGCCGTCGAGCATGTCCGCGTCGATGCCGACGCCGTCGTCCGCGATCGACACCACGACGTCGTCTCCGTCCCGGCCCATCGAGATGGAGATGCGGCCGCCGGGCGGCGTGTACTTCACCGCGTTCGCGAGCAGGTTGGTGAAGACCTGCGCCAGCCGGGTCACGTCGGCGTCGACCACCAGCGGCTCGTCGGGCGCGTGCAGCTCCAGCCGGTGCCCGGCCCGCTCGATCTGCGACCGGGTGGCCTCGAGCGCGCTCCGGATCGCGTCGGCCACGTCCACGTGGTGGCGCCGGAGGGTCAGCTGACCCTGGCGGATGCGAGAGACGTCCACCAGGTCGTCCACCAGGTGGGTCAGGTGCGCGACCTGCCGGGCCATGATGCCCAGGCTGAGGGCCATCGCGTCGGGGTCCGCGTCGTCGTCGAAGAGCAGCTCGATGCCCGAGCGGATGGGCGCCAGCGGGTTGCGCAGCTCGTGGGCGAGCGTGGCCAGGAGCGCGTCCTGCCGGCGCTCCGCCTCCGCGTAGGCCTGCTCGGCGCCGAGATCCCGGAAGACGATCGCGACCCCGGTCGTCCGGCCCTCCGGCCCCACGATGACCTTGGTCACCGCCTTTCGGGGCTCGCCGCTCCGGTCGGTCAGCTTCCGCTCCCGCGGGCCGCCGTCGCGCAGCGTCTCCTCGACGTCGTCGGTCAGCCCCGGCACCCCCAGCTCGAGGGCCAGCTCGGCCACCGAGCGCCGGCGCCGCGGCTCGCGGAGGCCGAAGAGCGCCTCCGCCCGGGCGGTGATCCGCACCGTCCGGAGATCGGCGTCCAGCTCCACGAGGGCCACGTCGGCCGCCCGCAGGAGCGCCTCGACCGCGTCCAGCGGCGGCTCCGGATCCCGTCCCTCTCGCTCGCGCTGGCTCACGTCTTCTTCCTTCACGCGCACGTTGCGGCAGCGACGTAGCCCCGCGCCCTGGAGAGCCAAGCCGTCGCGGCAGCGACGGCGCGGCCATCCAGGGCACGTGCCCGTGCCCGAGAAGACTCGAATCCTAGGCCTCGGTCGTCTCGATCGACGCGGGCACGGGCACGGGCACGGGCATGGGCACGGGGCAGGCCGCGCTGCGCGCGACCTGCTAACGCACGTCGACGTCGCGGCCGAACAGGTCGGCCTCGAAGCGGTCGGCGAAGACCGCCACCTCTCGGACGCGCTTGCTCAGGCGCTCGGGCTCGAGATCGTCGGTCTCGATCGCGCTGGCCACCCGCAGGGACTCGGCGCCGTCCGGGCCCTTGGCGAGGTGGAGCGAGCAGTGGAGCGCGCCGACCATGCCGCGGAGGAGGTCGGCGAGGGCCATGCCCTCCTCGTAGGGCCCGATCGTGCTGCTCAGGTAGAGCAGGTCGCCGGACTCGCCGCCGAAGAGCTGCACGATCTGTCGGCGCGGCTGCGCGCTCTCGTCGTGCGGGTCGAGGAAGACCCACACGTCGATGAACCAGCTGTCGCCTTCCTTCTGGACGGGCGCGTCGAGGAGCTGCGCGGCCGAGCGGATGATCTCGTCGAGCACGCTCCGTGTCTCTCACGCCTCCTTCGGGCGGGCAAGCCTCGGCGACGATCGCTCCAGCAGGGTGCGCGCCAGGTCGAGCAGCTCGGGGGCCGAGAAGGGCTTCGCGAGGAAGGCGTCGGCGTAGCGATCGACGCCCTCTCGGCCGGTCTCGTCGGCGTAGCCGGACATCGCGAGGATGCGCGCCGCGGGCTGCGCCTCGTGCAGGCGGCGGAAGAGCGCCTCCCCGTGCGTGCCGGGCACCACCACGTCGCAGACCACGAGGTCGATGCGCTCGGCCTCGCCCGCCGCGGCGATCGCGTCGGTCCCGCTCGCCACCGCCGTGACCACGTGGCCCTCGTGCTCGAGGATGCGCACGAGGCGGTCGCGGATGAGCCGCTCGTCCTCGACCACCAGGACACGCGCGGTCGCGGGCGCCGGGGCCGACTCGGGCGGCGCCTTCGGGCGGAGCGCCGGCTCCTCGTCGGCCACCACCGGCAGGGTCACCTCGAACTCGGTGCCCTCCGGGCCCGACCGTACGCTCATGTCACCGCCGGCCTGGCGCGCGACGCCGTAGCAGATCGAGAGCCCGAGCCCCGTCCCCTCGCCCTCCGCCTTGGTGGTGAAGAAGGGCTCGAACACGTGCGGCAGCGCCTCCTCGTCGATGCCCACGCCGGTGTCCGCCACCCGCAGCCGCGCGACGCCCCGCCCGAGGTCGCCGCCGGGCGCGTCCGGGTCGTGCTGGAGGGAGAGGCTCAGGGTGCCGCCGGAGGGCATGGCGTCGCGCGCGTTGACCGCGAGGTTCACCAGGATCTGGCCGAAGGCGCTCTCGTCGACCGGGACCCAGAGCGGGTCGTCGGGCACGTCGCACCGCACCTCGATGTGCTCGCCGACCAGGCGCTCGAGCATGCTCACGGTGCTCCGGAGCAGCTCGGTCGCGTTGGACCGCCTCCCCGCCGACGGCTGCTTGCGGGCGAAGGCGAGGAGCTTGGTGGTGAGCTTGCGCGCCACCTCCGCCGCCTCGAGGATCTCCTCGCCGTTGCGCGTCACCTCGGCCGGCTCGTCGGGCACCAGCTCGAGCTCGCTCGCCGCGCACACGATCACCGTGAGCAGGTTGTTGAAGTCGTGCGCGATGCCGCCGGCCAGCCTCCCGAGGCCCTCCAGCCGCTGGGCCTGCTGCAGGCTCTGCTCGAGCGTCACGCGCTCGGTCACGTCGGCCACCGTGCCGCGCATCCGGGTGCGGCCGCCCTCGCTGACCACGCTGCCGCGGCCCTCGAGCCAGCGCACCGTGCCATCCGGCAGCACCACGCGGTGCTGGACGCGGTAGCCCTCGACGCCGGCGATCGCGGCCCGGATCGAATTCTCCACGCCCTCGCGGTCGGCCGGGTGGAGCGCCTCGAGGTATCCCTCGAACGTGGGCACCCAGCCGGGGCGGCCGAACAGGAACGAGACCTCCTCCGACCAGTCGAGGGCGCCGGTCTCGACGTCCCAGCTCCAGGTGCCCATGCGCGCGGCCTCGAGCGCCGCCCGGAGCTCCTCTTCTCGCTCCCGGAGCGCGGCCTCGGCCCGGCGCCTTCGGTAGGTCTCGAGCGCGAGCGCGGTGATGTCGGCCGCGGAGCCCGCGAACATGCGCTCGGTCGGGGTCCACCTCCGCGGCGGTCCCACGTGCTCGTGACACACGACGCCGACGCAGACCCCGTCGACCCGCACCGGCGCGTCGAGCAGCGAGCCGATCCCGAAGGCCGGGAGATAGTCCTGCGCGAACTCGGAGGTGCGGGGGTCGTTCAACGCGTCGTCGGCCGCGATGCTGCGGTCGGCGTCGAGGGCGGCGAAGTAGCGCGGGTACTCCACCCGGGAGAGGGTCACCCCGCGCGAGTGGGTGCCGGACGAGCGCTCGTAGAGATCGGTCAGCTCGATCGCGGAGCGCGACTCGTCGAAGAGCCAGATCCCCACCCGCTCGACCGGCAGCGCGTCGGCGATCACCTCGGTGATCTCCCCGAACACCTCGTCGAGCGTCGACGCCCGCTTCAACACGCTCCGGGAGAGCGCGGCGAGCGCCCCCTGGAAGCGTTTCATGTCATCGGCGGTGGTCATCGGGCGGAGGCCGGTGCCGGGAGGATGTATTGTCCGCCCGGCCTCCAGCAAGCCCGCCGCTCTACGGAAGCTGCCGGAACTCGATGCGTCGGTTGCGGGCCCGGGACGCCTCGTCGACGTTCTCGACGCGGGGCTGGGCGCTCCCGTAGCCGCGGACCTCGAGGCGCGCCGGGTCGACGCCGCGCGCGACCAGCCAGTCCCGGACCGCGGTGGCCCGCTGGAGAGACAGGTCGTCGTTGTAGGCGCGGCCGCCCACGTCGTCGGTGTGGCCTCCGACCTCGACGCGCACGTCCGGGTTGTCGCGCAGGGCCTGGGCGGCGCGGAGGAGCGACGGCTCCGAGCCGGGCAGGATCTCCGCCGAGTCGTAGCGGAATTCGATGCCCTCGAGCACGAGCTCGGGCGGGAGCAGCACGCAGCCGCGGCCGTCGACGTCCGCGCCCTCCGGGGTCCCGGGGCACATGTCGAGGTCGTCGATCACCCCATCGCCGTCCTCGTCGGTGCAGCCGAGGGCGTCGACGGCGAGGCCGGGCGGGCTGCTCGGGCAGCGGTCGCGGCGGTCCATCACCCCGTCGCCGTCGAGATCGGTGTCGGGCTCGCGGATCGGGTCGATCTCGATCGAGACCTGCACGCCGCCGGCGACGAAGCCGACCACCGAGGCCTCGCCGACGCCGATCCCCGCCCTGAAGAACGGCCCCACCGACACCGGGGCGAAGAGCGAGAAGTCGTAGCCGACGCTGCCGTCGACGAGGAAGGCGGGCCCGCTCTCGGCGAAGAGGAGACCGACGTGTGGCGCGATCCAGAAGTGGCCAGCGACGCTGCCTCCTTCGTCGAGGTAGCCGGACTGATCGTCGGCGAAGCGCAGCCGGGCGCCGACCGTGGCGTAGAAGAGGCCCTCGGTGGTCTGGAAGAAGTCGGTGAGCACCCCGCCGCCCGCGCGGAGCTCGAGCGCGAAGGGCTGGGCGAGCTGCCAGTCGAACGACGCCTCGCCGGCGGCGGGCAGCGGGCCGAGCCCGGAGAGGTGCAGGTTGTAGCGGCCGCTCTCCGCGTGGGCGGCGGGGGCGAAGAGCAGCGCGACGGCGGCGAGGGCGAGAGCGATCGAGTGACGGGTCTGCATGGGTTCCTCCGTGAATGCGCCCCGAGGACGCGGAGGCCGCCGCTCCGTCGCGGAGTTTTTTTCTGCGACGAGCCGGGGCGGGGCGCGTCCTCGGGCCGAGCGCCGACGAATGGCGCGCAGCCGGAGGAACCCTTCATGCAGCTCTTCATCTCTCGCGGCCGATGGGTCGCGCTCTTCGCTCTCCTGACCCTGGCCGCCTGCGGGCGGCGCGCGGTCCCGCTGAACACGACCACCCCGGTCGCCCTCGAGGCGCAGGCCGACCCGGCCGAGCTCCGCGCGGCGATCATCCGGGCGCTCGAGGCGCGCCGCTTCGTGACCGAGAGCGACCAGCCCGGCCGGATCGTCGGCCGCTTCTCGCACCGCGGCCGCACCCTGCGGCTGGCCATCGACTACACGCCCACCGACTACCGCATCACCTACGTCGACTCCGCGGGCATGGGCTACCAGGTCGGCCGCGACGGAGTGCCGATGATCTCCCGCCACTACGACAGCTGGGTGCGGCGCCTGCGCGGCACCATCCAGGACGAGCTCGGCCGGCCGGAGCGCGAGCGCCAGGAGGCCATCGAGCGGGACCGTCAGCACCAGCTGCAGCTCGCCCAGGCGGAGACGCAGCGGCAGGTCGAGGCCCAGCGGGCGGAGGAGCGCGCGCGCGAGCGAGACCGCCAGGAGCGCCTCGAGGTCGAGCGCCTGCGGACCCAGCGGGCCCAGGCCGAGGCCGAGGCGCGGCGGCCGATCATCGTGAACCACCCGCCCCAGGTCGTGACCCGCTTCGAGGTCGCGCCCCGACGGCGCATCCAGGCCCGCTTCCAGTCGGTCCGGCTCGGTCGCCGCGCCGGCGCCCGCTGGCTCCGCGGGCGGGCCGAGGGCCGCGTCGACGCGTCCAGCCTCGGGCTCCCGGGCGGCTGCCGCGGGCACTTCAGCGGCACGCCCGAGCACGTCATCACCGTGCGCCGTGACCTCGACTACCTGCGCCTCGAGACCGACGCCGAGGGCGACCCGACCCTGGTGCTCGTGGCCGCCGACGGCGCGGTCTACTGCGACGACGACGGCGGCCAGGGCCTCAACTCCCGCATCGAGGGCAGCTTCCCCGCGGGGACCTACCGGGTCTTCGTCGGCAGCTACCGCGCCGGGCAGTCGGCGAGCTACCGCCTCCTCGTCACCGGTGATCGCGCCCCGCAGGGCCAGCCGGTCGTCACCGTCGGCCCCTCGGTCCAGCCCGCCGCGCCCGCCGGCCCGGACTGCCGCACCCTGGTCATCCAGCGCGGCCACCCGGCGTCGTCGGTGCGCTACTGCGCCGGCGCCGAGCCCTACTGCGCGGAGGCGCTCATCGGGCGCGGCTGGCCGGCGAGCGGCCTGAGCCACTGTCAGGGCGTCGAGCCCACCTGCGCCCAGGCGATGATCGCGCGCGGGTGGCCGCCGAGCGGGCTCGACAACTGCCGCGGCGTGGACCCGCAGTGCGCGCAGACCATGATCTCCGCCGGCCACCCGCCGTCGGCGGTCGCGAACTGTCGGTAGAATCCCGGACGACGGCGGCCGCGTCCCGTGGCATCCTGAACGCGATGTCGTGGGATGCAGTCGCCGCCGATCTCCACGAAGCGCTGCCCGAGCCGCACCAGCGTCTGAGCCGCCGCCTCGTCTTCGCCCGCGCGCGCTTCCTGGCGCCCGACCGCGAGCGTGACGAGCCGGCGGCGCTCCTGTTCGCGCTCCTCGGCGCCACCCTCGACGTCGACGACGAGGTGATCTGGCGCCTCGTCAGCCGACACGGCCTGCGCCGCGGCTTCGGCCCGGTGCGCGCCGACGAGGCCGAGCGCGCCGAGATCGCGCGCCACGTCCGCGCCGGCATCCTCGAGTACCCCGAGCTGCTCTCCTGGTGGTGCAGCAGCCACGCGCTGCGCCCCGCGTCCGGCGTCCAGCGCGTCGGCGACCTCCCTCCCGAGCTGCTCGCGCTGGTCGAGGAGAGCTGAACGACGACGGGGACGATCTTCCCCATCCCCAAACTCGATTTGGGGATGGGGAAGATCGT
>JAYZQJ010000263.1:0-17154 GCA_036149055.1 Myxococcota bacterium
CACCCGGAGCGGAGACAGGTCTGACGGCGCAGCGGGGGGGAGGGGGTTGAAAAGCCCCTCCCCACAAACTCAGCCCCCCCAGCGGGTGCGGAGGGCGTCGAGGTCTCCGTGGCAGGTGCGACAGGCCCGGGCGTTGCTCTGCAGGGCCGGGAGACACGAGGCGACGAAGCCCGGCGGGTGCGGGCTGACGCCGGCGCCGATGCCGAGCGCGCCGTGGCACTGCACGCAGTCGCGCTCGGCGTGGCAGCTGGCGCAGGCGTTCATCGCGCGGCGGGCCTCGAGGCCGTGCAGCACCGGGCCTCGCACCCAGACCGCGTTGGGCGGGTGGTAGCGCTCGGCGGCGCGGACGTCCGGGGCCGAGAGCGGCGAGAGCCCGAGCCGGGCGTGACACTCGGTGCAGAACCGCGAGGTCTCGTGGCAGCTCGTGCAGCGCGGCTGATCCCGCCTCGCCTGCGCGACGTGGGTGGTGAGGTAGTCGCCGGGGTGCACGCGGCGGGGGCGGACGCGGCCGTCGTGGCAGTCGGCGCAGTCGGACTCCTGGTGGCACTCCCCGCACATCCCGCCCTGGTCGGCGCCGACCCAGCGATGCCGGACCAGCCACTCGTGGTCGTGGCGCATGCCGAAGAGCCACTCGGGCGGGTTCAGCTCGCCCTCGGGCCAGCGGGTCCGCAGCATGCCGTCGGGGCGGGTCAGGTGGCAGGTCTCGCACTCGGCGGGGGCCGTCGCCTCCGCCGCGAAGCCGGGGGGCCCGTGGCACTCGAAGCACTGCCGCATCGTGGGCAGGTGCTCCCGGGTCGCGAGGCCCGCGCGGCCGACGCCCTGGTGACAGGTGAGGCATCGCATGCCGTCCTCCACGTGCTGGCGGTGGGAGAAGCGGAGGCGCGCGGTCGGGAAGTCCGAGGCCGGGACGAGCTGATCGCCGCGCTCGCCGAAGCCCTGGTGGCAGGTCGCGCAGCGGGTCTCGCGGTCGGGGGCGTCGCGGTCGAGGTCGGCGGCGTGACAGGGCTGGCAGCTGTCCTCCGGCGGGATGAGCAGATCCTCCGCCCGCTCGCTCACGCCGGCGCCGCGGTGACAGCGCACGCAGCGCAGCTCGCGGTGCGCCGGGAGCGCGTGGTCCATGCGGAGCGCGATCCGTTGCGGCGGGTAGACCACCGGCGAAGGCAGGCGGGGCACGTCGGTCGCGGCGGCCGGCGGCCGGCTCTGTCCTCGAGCGCCGCGGTGCGCGCCGAGCACCGCCGCGGAGGCGAGCGCCAGGAGAGCCAGACAGGTCGTCGCGCGCCTCATCGCCACGTGTCCACCCTCAGCGCGAGGACCGCGCGGAAGCGGTTGCCGATCACCCGGCTCGCCGCGTGCTGCAGCTCGGCCAGGACCAGGGTCTCCGGGCTCAAGCGGAAGCGGCCGCTCAGCACCTCGGACACCACGGTGCCGTAGAGCTGCTCCCGGTTGGGGTCGTCGAAGTGCCAGACCGACACGTCGAGCCCGAGCTCGAGCCACCCGAGCAGCGGACGGCGCACGTCGAAGGACACGCCGGCGAGCGGGCCGAGCGCGCCGCTCCACGCGAACCCGGTGGCGCCGAAGCGGAAGCCCTCCCAGCGCGCGCGGAACCATCCGTCGATCCCGGCGTCGAGATCCTCGCCGAACGGCGGCCCGAGCTCCGCCCGTCGACCCCTGAGCGCCCCACCCACGGTGAGATCGTCGCTGAGCTTCCAGCGCGCCCCGAGGTCCGCCTGGTCGATGGGGGCCACCACGAACCACGCCCAGATGGTCCCGGGATCGAAGCGCGGCACGTGCCGCGAGACCCCGGCGCGGACGAGGAAGGTGTCGTCACCCACCGCCGCGCGCCCGGACGCCGCGATGACCTCGCTGGTCAGCAGGTCCCAGACCCCGTTGGCGTCGAGCCGCAGCCAGTCGACCGGTTGGCTCGAGGCGGCGCCCGAGACCCGCGAGAGCACCTCGCCGTCGGTCTCCCACATCTGTCGGAACCCCACCCGCAGCTGCAGCGCTCGGCCGGGCCCGCCGGCCACCGACGCCCCGGCGACCCAGGTGTCGATCGGCGGATCGGCCCAGGGCACGTCCTGCGCGTCGAGCCGGATCGCCCCCGGCAGCTCCGAGCGCGGGGTGCCGGCGAGGCTCGTGCCCCGGACGAGCAGCCCGCCGAGCGCCTCGAGCCGGACCCACGACGCGGGCACCACCCGGACGCTCAGCCCGTCGAAGCGCGCGAAGCCGATGTCGTCGAGCGCCAGCTGACGACCGAGCCGCGCCGACGTGCCGAGGGGCAGCCCCGACGTCTCCACCCACACCGCGGGCACGTCGAGCCGGGTGTCGGCCGCGAGCGGCTGCCAGGCGCCCGGATCGTCGGCGTCCACCGCGTTCACGCAGAGCTCCGCGTCCAGCAGGCACGTCTCGCCGAAGTCCTGCTCGAGCCGCAGCTGAGCCTCCGCCGTCACCCGGAGCACCCGGCCCTCGTCGTCCGGCTCCTCGAGGTCGTGGCTGAGCCGCAGCGCGAGCCGGGAGAGCAGCCGTCGCCGCGCCCAGAACGCCCGCGCGCCGGGAGAGCGCACCTCGTAGACCTGGAAGCTGGTGTCGGTGTCCAGCTCGACGTCGAGCGCCCGCGCGACCGGCGCGCCGATCCCGACGCTCGCCAGCGCGCAGCTCAGCGCGATCCAGGGGCGCGCCACGTCCGGTCAGCTCACGCGTCGCTCGAGCGGCGCGCTCCGTAGCGTTGCGCGAGGGCGTCGTCCCAGGCGTCGGCCACCCGGCCCACGTTGCGGATGAGGCCGTCCACCTCCGAGGCGTCGAGGTCGCGCACCGAGCGCTCGGAGACCACCACCACCTCGCCGCCGCTGATCGCGAACGCGGCCCCGACCAGCTTGGCGGCGTTGGCCTCGAGCAGCTCCCGCGACAGGGCCGGCACCTGGTCGGCGGCCGGGAGGTGGATCACCGGCGCCACCACCCGGATGCGCCCCTCGGTGAGATCGCCGCTCGGGGCGTGCACCGCGATCAGGATGCGCGCGCTCCCGCGCCGCAGCGCGTACGCCACGTGGCCCTCCCGCTGCGTCCGGCTCGACGCCGGATCGATCCCGAGCCCCCGGATCGTCCGCTCCACCAGGCCGACCGCGTTCTCCACGTCCGCATCTGCGCTCATGCGGTGATCTCCGTCGAGCGGCGCCGCGGTGTCAAGCCGAAGGTGCCGCGGCTGGACGGCGGCCCGGGAGAGGCCCAAGCTCGCGGCCCGTGCTCGACGCCGCCTTCGACGCCCTCACGCAGCAGCTCACCGACGCGGACGGCGGCGCCGATCTCGACCGGGCGCGTGAGGCCTTCTGCGCGCGGACCGGCGACTTCGGCCTCGAGGACGCCTTCTACGAGGCGCGCACCCGGGCGCTCTTCGACTTCTGGCTCTGCGACTGGGTCGGCGCCGACGGCACCCGCCCCCCGACGCGCAACCGCGACCCCGCGCTCGCCGAGGTGGCGGCCGCCTGTCTCCACGCCGAGCGCGGCCTCTTCCGGGTGGTCGACGCCGAGCCGCTCCAGGTCGAGGAGCTGGTCTTCGGCGCCCGGGTGCGGCTTCCGTCCGGGCTCTCGGAGCGCTTCCGCCCCGGCGACGTCTTCGACGGACGGCTGCTCATCGTATCGGGATCGATTCAGGTCACACCGGGCGCGCTCTTCCATCCCCCCGAGGCGCACGAGGCCCTCGACGCCCTCCTGCCCGACGTCCGAGGGCTGGGGCTCGGGCGGAGCGAGATCCTCGACGGCCTGCTCCGGATGCGCATGCGGCTGCACCGGTTCACGAGCATCCGGCCGCGCCACCTGTACCGCCTCGACGCGCTCCTGGAGCCCGACATCAACAGCGCGGGCTGGGCGAAGAAAGCGCAGTCATTCTCGACGAATGAGCGCTGAAGCCAATTCTTGGGTGAGGTTCTGCCGCCCGGCCTCTGTCCCCAAAAAGCGACGGCGCCCCCCGAGATGGGAGGCGCCGCGGTCGGAGGGCTCGTAAGCCGAGTTCTGTTCCCGCGGCCGTCATCGGTTCGCGGGTGGCGATCATTCATCTAGGGTCCGCGTTGCCACGGACCTCGAGCGACACGA
Organism: Myxococcota bacterium; assembly: GCA_036149055.1. GTDB lineage: Bacteria > Myxococcota_A > Polyangia > Polyangiales > Sandaracinaceae > JAVJQK01. Next base: position 4,084 of record JAYZQJ010000263.1, read on the forward strand.
CCCGGAAGCTCGGGCGGGTCACCCTCGAGCGCTTCCCTATTCGGTCTTGCTCCGGATGGGGTTTGCCGTGCGGCCGACGTCACCGCCGACCCGGTGAGCTCTTACCTCACCCTTTCACCCTTACCGTGCGGCTCACGAGAGTATCGCGAGCGACACGGCGGTCTGCTCTCTGTGGCACTTTCCTGGGGGTCGCCCCCACCAGCCGTTAGCTGGCATCCTGCCCTGCGGAGCTCGGACTTTCCTCCCGCTCGCGGACCGAAGCCCGCGCGCCGGCGATCACCCGAGCCGCTCCGACCCCGCTGAGGTAACCCGGCCCCGCGAGGCGCGCACGCGAAAAGTTGACCGGATCGGCGCGCTCGATACCGTCGGCTCGTGCGTCCCCTCCGCCTCGCGATCGTCTGTGTGCTCCTCGGCCTCGGCTGCGGTGGGGAGGCCGCGCCACCGGCGGCGACGGTCGACGCGGGCGCGCCCGCCGAGGTGACCACCGCGCCGCCGGCCCCGTCCGCGCGACCGGCGCGACCGGAGCCGCCCACCCCCGCGGCGCGCCCGGCGGTGGTGGCCCGCGCCGGTGACGTGGTCTCGGTGGCGGCGGGCACGTTGAAGGTGGGGAGCCGCCCGGGGGTGCCGCACCGCCGCCCGAGCGTCGAGGCGGATCTGACCCCGCTCGCGCTGCCGGCGTTCGACATCGACCGTCTCCCCTACCCGAACGATCCCGACCAGGAGCCCCGGCTCGCCGCCACCCGCGCGGAGGCGGCGCAGCTCTGCGAGGCGCGCGGCCGCCGGCTCTGCGACGAGCTCGAGTGGGAGCGCGCGTGCCGCGGCGACGGCGACGACGAGTTCGCGACCGGGGACGCCCTCGACCTCGAGGCGTGCGTCGCCGACCCGACCGCCTGCCCCTCCGAGCTGGGCGTGCTCGACCTCGGCGTCCGCGCGCCCGAGTGGACGGCGAGCGACGCCGACGAGCGCCTCGCCCGGCTCGAGCGCACCGCGGTGGTGCGCGGCGGGCGCCCGGACTCCAGCCTGGCGTCGCACCGCTGCGGCGCGCGCCACGTGAAGAACCCGGCCGGCGGAGGCCGCGCCCTCGCCTTCCGCTGCTGCGGCGGCGAGGCGCCCTCGGTGAGCTACCCCGACGTGGGCGTGCGCCGGCTCTGGCGCGACCTCGAGGACGTCGGCGCCGAGCGCTGGCGCGAGATCCTGGCCTCGGTGCCCGAGCTGGCGCCCTACGCGCAGGACTTCGTCCCGTACGGCGAGACGGCGGCGCTGCGGGCGCTGGCGCGCGGCGGGGCGAGCGAAGAGGACATGCAGTGGGAGCTGACCCGGCACCCCTTCGCGTGGTCGCCGTCGACCGGCGAGGAGGTCTGGATCGTGTCGGGCCGAGGCGGCGACGTCTCGCTGCTCGCCGCGCTCTACACCCACCCGGACGGCAGCTTCTCCCACGCGGCCAGCTTCTTCGTGCGTGAAGAAGAGCCGCCCCCCTTCGCGGTGCTCCGCACCCGGGCGTCCCGCGGAGAGCTGCTCTGGTCGACCTGCTGGGGCTGCGCCGGCGAGAGCGGCGTCGTCCGCTTCGCCGAAGACGCCACCATCGTCATCGCCCAGCAGTGAGCCCCAGGCTCACTTCGTTCTGCGGGTCTCGTCCGGCTGCGAATTGGCTCTCGCAAAGGCGCAAGGCCGCCAAGGGGCTGGGGGGCGACGGGGAGGCGGCTGGCCGCCGGGTTCACGATCGCCGGCTTCGTGCTGTGGGTCTCGTCGGGCTGCGAATTGGCTCTCGCAAAGACGCAAGGACGCAAAGGGGCCGGGGGGCCTCGGGGTGGGGGCTGGGCGCCGGAGTCACGATCGCCAGCAATCTCGGACTCTGACTCGGACTCTGACTCGGGCTCGGAGTCGGTCGCGGAGGCGGACTGTGGCTCGGGTTCGGACCGTGGCTCGAGGTGGGACTCGGCGCCGGTCTCGGAGCGGGTCTCGGAGTCGGACTCGGACTCGGCGTCGGTTTCGGTCTCGGTCTCGGACTCGGACTCGGACTCGGTCTCGGATTCGGATTCGGTTTCGCGCTCGGGCTCGGGCTCGCTGTCGTTCGGAGCTGGCGTCGCACTCGGAGACCGAGTCGGGCCTCGCCGGTGACTACACGGGGCGGCGGGCCCGTGGTAGCCCGAGATCATGCGGTATGGACGGGTCGAGCACGGGGGCCGGGCGCGCTGGGCGCGCTTCGATGGGGAGCGGGCGATCCTGCTGGACCGCGCCCCCTGGGACGGCGGAGAGGCGGACGGGGAGACGACGGGCGCCAGGCGGCTCGCGCCGGTCGCGCCGAGCAAGATCGTGTGCGTGGGCCGGAACTACCGGGCGCACGCCGAGGAGCTCGGCAACGAGGTGCCGGCCGAGCCCCTGCTCTTCCTCAAGCCGCCGAGCACGCTGCTCGCGTCGGGGGACGACGTCGTCTGGCCGGCGGCCTCCGAGCGGGTGGACTTCGAGGGCGAGGTCGCGGCGGTGATCGCGCGGCCGATGAGGGACGTGACCCCCGAGGCGGCGGCCGCCGGAGTGTTCGGCCTCACCTGCGCGAACGACGTGACCGCGCGCGATCTCCAGCGGGCCGACGTGCAGTTCACCCGCGGCAAGGGCTTCGACACGTTCTGCCCGGTCGGCCCGTGGATCGAGACCGAGACCCCGGCGCTCGACGCGGTGGTGCTGCGGACCCGGGTGGACGGCGAGCTCCGCCAGCAAGGGCGCACCGCGCAGATGGTCTGGGGGATCGCGGCCTTGATCTCCTACATCTCAGGCGTCATGACCCTCGAGCCGGGCGATCTCGTGCTGACCGGGACCCCCGAGGGCGTGGGCCCGCTGTCCCCCGGTCAGCAGGTCGAGGTCGAGATCGAGGGGGTCGGGACGCTCGTGCACGGCGTCCGTACTTCGCCGTAAGAATCTTTACGCCGGGCCCATCGGCCCACCGACCCTCACGGGCGGCTCCCTTCTTTTCTTGCTAGTTTCGCGACGTTGAGTCCTGGGCCGCTCTGGCACGCCCCTTGATTCAGACGCGCGCGCGGGCCCACCTCGCCCGCCCCCCGTAGGAGCACTCGTGACACCAATTCGACGACTCGCCCTCCCCACCCTCGCCGCGCTCGCCGCCGCGGGGCTCCCGGGCTGCTTCGAGAGCCACCAGCTCGGCGGCGGCACCGACCCGGGCGACGGCTCGGTCGTCGTGCTCCCCGACGGCCGGGTGGTGCGGCCGGACGCGGGGCCGCCCCCGGGGGACGCCGAGGTTCCCTTCGACGCCGACCTGCGACCCGACAGCGGGATCGACTCCGGCCTCGACCTCGACGCGGGGCCCGACGCCTCCGGGCGCGACGCCGAGCCGCCGCTGCCGCGCGCGCCGGATCCGACGACCTGCCGCATCGAGCCCGACATCTTCCCCTTCACCGACCCGGTGATGGAGGTCCGCTGGCCGGACGGCCCGATCGAGCACGACTCGTCCGTGCACGTGTGCGCCACCCCGGTGGTGATCGACGTCGACCCCTCCGACGGGCTCGACGACCCGGTCGTCGGCTTCATCAGCTACGCCACGCTGCGCGGCGAGGAGCGCGGCATCCTGCGCATCTGGAACCCGCGCACCCACACCACGATCAGCCACCCGTCGGACCCGATGGAGCTCGGCATCTTCGAGGCTACGGGCAACATCGCGGCGGGCGACATCGACGGCGACGGCTTCGCCGAGTTCGTGGGCATGGGCGTCTACTCGGGCACCATCGCCATCAACCACGACGGCTCGGTGCTCTGGCACTCGCCCTACCCGACCGTCACCGACCGCGGTGAGCGCTGGGCCCGCACCATCGGGACGACGGTCTCGCTCGCCGACCTCGAGGGCGACGGCACCGTCGAGGTGATCAGCGGCCGCAACGTGCTCGAGGGCATCGACGGCACCCGTCGCTGGACCGGCGACTCCTCGATCACCACCCGCGGCACCAACGAGTTCCTCGGGCCGATCAACTGCGTGGCCGACCTCGACGGGGACGGCACCCAGGAGGTCATCGCCGGCCGCACCGCGTTCCGCGCCGACGGCACCGTGATGTGGAACCAGACCGGCATGGGCGACGGCCTCTGCGCGGTGGCCGACCTGCTGACCACGAACCCGGGCCCCGAGGTGATGCTCAGCTCGCGCGGCTACCTCTACGTCCTCAGCGGCGCGGACGGCTCCATCCTCTGGTCACGCATCATCGAGGGGCGCAGCTCCATCTCGGGCGGCATCGGCGGCGCGCCGACGGTGGCCGACTTCGACGGCGACGGGCGGCCCGAGGTCGGGATCGCGCACGGCGGCCGCTACGGCGTGTACGACCCGAGCTGCACCGGCACCGGCACCCCCGCCGGCTGCGCGGCCCGCGGGCTGCTCTGGGCGACGCCCACCGGCGACGAGTCGTCGAGCGGCACGGGGTCCAGCGTCTTCGACTTCAACGGGGACGGCCGGGCCGAGGTCGTCTACAACGACCAGTACTTCTTCCGCGTGTACGACGGCACGACCGGCCGCGCGATCTTCGAGCACGCCAACAGCTCGCGCACCCGCACCGAGAACCCGGTGGTCGCCGACGTGGACAACGACGGAGACGCCGAGATCGTCTTCAGCGCCAACGCCGAGGCCGGCTTCATCCGCGACTTCTGGACCGACCCGGGCGTCGAGATCTGGGGCGACGCGCGAGGCCGCTGGGTCGGCGCGCGCCGCATCTGGAACCAGCACACCTACCACATCACCAACGTGGAGGAGACCGGCCGGATCGCCTCGCCCGAGACGCGGAGCTGGACGGTGCTCAACGCCTACCGGCAGAACCTGCGCGAGGGCGCCGACGTCCTGGTCGTGCCCGATCTCTGGGGCGGCCGGGGCACCTACGAGTGCACCTCGCCGGGCCGCGCGCGGATCTCGATCGAGGTCGCCAACTACGGCCTGGAGCGCGTCGGCGCCGGGGTCGTGGTCGGCTTCTACCGCGGTCGTCCGGGCCTGGGCGAGCGCGTCGGAGAGGCGCGCACCACCCGCACCCTCGAGCCCATGGGCGACAGCGAGGTGATCACCTTCGAGGTCGACCTCGCCGGAGAGGTCGTCGACTACTGGGCCGTGCTCGACGACCCGACCGACGTGATGGGCGGCTCGGTCGCCGAGTGTCGGGAGTCGAACAACGAGGTGCTCATCTGGCGCCCGAGCTGCCCTTGAAGGATGCTCGGAGCATGAGCGACGAGGACACGAGCGACGAAGGCGTGCCGCCCAAGCGCGACGAAGCGCAGCAGGCGAAGGAAGAGCTGTTCGAGGCGATCGATCACTTCAAGAACGCCGCCTCGATCCTCTTCCAGCGCGCGACGACCGACCCCGCGGTGAAGAACGCCCGCAAGGAGGCGGAGCGGGTGGCGAAGAAGCTGGGCGACGCCGCCGAGCCGCTCGCCAAGCAGCTCACCGACGAGCTGGGGCGGCTCACCAAGGACGTGATGAAGGCGGTCGACGGCGCCAAGCGCAAGCCGACCCAGCCGCCGCCGAGCGACGAAGAGGAGTGAAGGTGCGGCAATTATTGCCGCACCTTCCACGCGCGTGAGCGCGTGAGATGGGGTGGGAGCCCGAGCCGGCTTTGCCGGTCGGGCGGGAGGGGGCGCATGCCCCCTCCGGAGACTGAGCCGCTACGAGAGGAGGCGGCCGAGGCGCTCGCCGAGGCTGCCCCGGGCGTAGATGGCGCGGACGGCGCGCCGCATGCCGCTCACCATGGCCGGGCGGTACGGGAACCAGAAGGGATCCCGGGCCGGCATCGACACCCGCTCGGTCCCGAGGTGCTTGGCCTCGCACATGCCGCGCAGGCTCTCGGCGCCGTGGATCTTGCCGTAGCCGCTCGCCTTCACCCCGCCGAAGGGCGCCTCGGCGACCGCGTAGCCGATGATCACGTCGTTGACGAGCACCATGCCGGCGCGGACGCGCTCGCCGATGGCCCGGGCGCGCTCGCGGTCCTGGCTGAAGACGTAGGCGGCGAGCCCGAGGTGGCTGTCGTTGGCGAGCGCGATGGCCTCCTCGTCGTCGGCCACCCGCATGATGGGGACGATGGGGCCGAAGATCTCCTCGCGCATGACCGCCATGTCGTGCCCGCAGCCGGTGAGCACGGTGGGCTCGAAGAACTGCCCCTCGCGGTCCGGCCGGCCGCCGCCGCAGCGGAGCTGAGCGCCGCGCGACACCGCGTCCTCGATGAGCCGCGTGGCGTTGTCGATCTGGGGCGGGAAGATGATGGCCCCGAGGTCGACGTCGCCGAGCGGATCGCCCTGCCGGAGCTCGCGGGTCAGCGCCACGACGCGCTCGACGAAGCGGTCGTAGATGGCGTCCTGAGCGTAGACGCGCTCGACCCCGATGCAGACCTGGCCCGAGTTGGCGAAGCCGCCGAACACCACGCCCCGGGCGGCGCGCTCGAGGTCCGCGTCGTCGCAGACGATCACCGGCGCCTTGCCGCCGAGCTCCATCGTCGCCTCGATCAGGCGCTCACCGCAGGCGGCCGCGACCTTGCGTCCGGTCTCGACGCCGCCGGTGAAGACGATCTTGTCGACCCCGGCGTCGATCAGCGCGGCGCCCGTCTTGCCGTCCCCGGTCACCACCGAGAAAAGGTCGTCGGGCAGCCCGGCCGCGTCGTAGAGCTCCTTCGCCTTCAGCGCGATGAGCGGGGTGACCTCGCTCGGCTTGAGCACGACGCCGTTGCCGGCGACGAGCGCAGCGAGCACGTCGCCCATCGGGATGACGAACGGGAAGTTCCAGGGCGAGATGATCCCGATGACCCCGCGCGGCTGATACAGGACCTCGGCGCGGCGGTGCTTGAGGAGGTGCAGGCTCAGCTCGCGTGGCGCGAGGATCCCGGGGGCCTCGCGCGCATACCAGGTGGCGAGGTCCGCGGTGATGAAGACCTCGTGCGCCAGCGCCTCCGCCCGGGGCTTGCCGCACTCGCGGGCGATGAGCTCCACCACCTCGTCGGCGCGGGCCACGATCTCGTCGCGGAACCTCCGCACCCGCTCGCAGCGCTCCTCGATGGGCAGGAGCGCCCAGGCCTCCTGGGCTCTCCTCGCCCGGGTGACCGCGTCACGGACGCGCGCGGCGTCCATGACGGGCACCTCCCCCAGCAGCTCGCCGGTGGCCGGCGCGTAGCTCCTGATGACGTCCCGCGGCGCGTCGTCCTGCGTCCCCTCGCCTCGTGCCTGCCTGATCCAACCCATGGGATCACGCTAGCAGAGAAAACGACGCGCGCGCGGGGCGCGCAGGTCACTCGCCGAGGTAGTCCTTGAGCCGCGCGATGTCCTGGATCGCCGAGAGCTTCGCGAGCCCGGCGGTCTCGACCTGACGCACACGCTCGCGCGTGAGGTTCATGATCTCGCCGACCTCCTCGAGGGTGATGCCGCCACGGTCCGCCACGTCGAGGGCGCACGTCTCGGTCATCTCCCAGACCTCGAGGTCGGGGAAGTTCACCTTGATCGACCCACGCACCGGGTGGACGTCGATGTAGAGGTGGTACTTACAGGAGACGTACGGACAGGGCCGCTCCATGTCCACGCAATCGGCGCGCGTACGCGGCTTCCAGTAGTCCGTCTCCGGGTAGAGCATCTTGCCCCGGTTCAGCTCGGTCTTGCTGAGCCGCCGGATCGAGATGGTCCGCGCCCGCGCGCGGCTGCGGCGCTTGCGACGCCCCCGCTTGCGGCGCGGCTGCTCCCCCTCGGTCGGCGTCGGCGCCACCTCCGGCTCGCTCAGCGCCAGCGCGAGGGAGCCCTCGGTACGCGGCTCGCCCACCGCCACCGTCTGCTCCGTCGCCGTATCCATCGCCCCTCGTTCCTCCGCCATCGTTCCTCCTACGGGCCAGCCCTCCCTGAGCTCGCCCCTGGACATCAGAAGTCTCGTTGACCGTCGCCCGGACCCACCCCGGGCGGCTCCCTACACCACCGCTCGGGCCATCCGAGCGCGCAGCGACATCCGCTTCTCGATCCCCTCGAGCCGCCCCATCAGCTCCGCTCCGAGCTGACGCGCCTCCTCGAGGTGCTTCTTGGCGAACGCGTCCGCCGCGTCGCCCTCTCGCTCGCGCTGGGCGAGCACCCCCTCGACCGCCGTGAAGATCTTGTCCAGCTGTCGAGTGAGCTCTTCGAGATCTCCGCGCACGAACAGGAACTCGCGCTGGATCTCGTCCATCGTGTAGCCCTGTCCCATCAGCCGGCGGATCTCGTCGATCTGACGGACCACGCTCGCCGGGTAGAGGCCCTGGGAGCCACGCCGCTTGCCCTTGCGGGCCACGCGGACGCTCCGGGGCAGCAGGCCGAGCTGCACGTACTTCCGGAAGGTCGCCTCCGTGAGCTTGCCGCCGCGCGAGGTGAAGGCCTCGACGATCTGCTGGACCGTCATCCCCTCCGGATGCGCGCGCTCGATCGCCACGAGCTCTTGCTCGCTCCAACCGTCTCGTGTGGCTCCGGGGTGACTCATGGCTGCTCGTTCCAGCGTGGGCGGGATCGGCTCGTTGGATCCAACCTTTCGAACGACCGCGAATGTATTCCCTTGAATGGAATCGTGTCAAACAAAATGTGCAACGCGGGAACACTTAGCTATAAGCCCTGAAATTTGGCGTGTTTTCGGACCCCCTCGGCGGGTCGATCACTCACCTCGAGCCGGCAGATCGCGATCGCCCCGTGCTCGACGCGATCTCCGTGCTGCCCCGGCTCAGCCCCGATCGTTTGAAACGAACGGCGATCGAGTTGCCGGCGAGCGAGTCGAAGGCCACCCTCCGGGCCATGCGATCTCTCCTCTTCGGCGCCGCGCTCGGGCTCGCCCTGGCGGCGTGCAGCGACGGCAGCCGCGGAGACGGCCGGGTGGGCGAGGCGTGCCAGGAGGCGGACGACTGCCGCCACGGGCTCTGCGTCGGGGGCGTGGCCGGCGACGCCCCGGTCTGCACCGTGAGCTGCGCCTCGACCGACGAGTGCCCTCGGGGCTGGGCGTGCTCGGGCCTGACGGGGGACAACGTGCTGGTGTGCACGCAGGGCGCCCCCACCCCGTTCGGCGTCGGCGCGCGCGAGGAGTGACGTCACCCCCGTGACGGGCGCCCGCGAGGCGACGCCTCCGGGGGCTCAGAATCCCGTGGAGCGGGTGGCGGGGCGCTTGCTACTGTCCCGCGCGTGAGGACTCGCGAGACGGAGGGCCCGTGCGAAGGATCGGCCTAGGCGTCGCCCTGCTCGGGCTCGCCGCGATGGTCCTGCCCGCGTTCGAGGTCGGCCTCGCGGGGTCGCCCAACGCCCTCCCCGCGGCCGGCGCCGCGCTCTTCGTGCTCGGGGCCGCGCTCTTCGGCCTCGGCCTCGCGCGAGATCCGGCCGGCATCGGGGATCCCCGCGCCTGGCGCCGCTTCCGGAAGAACCGGGGCGCGCTCGCCGGCGCGGTGCTGGTGCTCTTCGTCGGCTTCACCGCCTTCGTCGGCCCGCTGCTCGCCCCGCTCGACCCGAACGAGATCTTCGACGCCGGCCTGAACGGAGCCGGGGTCCCGGTGGGCCCGTCGGGGCAGTTCCTGCTCGGGGCCGACAACATCGGGCGCGACCAGCTCAGCCGCCTGCTCTACGGCGGCCGGGTCTCGCTCGCGGTGGCCTTCGGCGCGGTCGCCATCGCCGGCACCCTCGGGTTCTGCGCCGGCCTCTTCAGCGGCTACTTCCGCGGCGTGCTCGACGGGGCGATCATCCAGCTCATCAACTTCGTGCTCTCGCTGCCCTTCCTGCTGGTCGCCATCGCGCTCAACCGGGTCATCGAGAACCCCTCGCTCTGGACGCTCTGCGTGCTGCTCGGCGCCCTCGGCTGGACCCGGCTCGCGCGCGTGACCCGGGCCAAGACGCTGCAGGCCCGCGAGCTCGAGTACGTGCAGGCGGCGCGCGCCCTCGGCATGGGGCACATGCGCATCCTCTTCCGGCACGTGGTGCCCAACGTGCTCGGGCCGGCCATCGTGCTCGGCACGACCCTCATCGCGGCGATGATCATCATCGAGAGCGCGATGAGCTTCCTCGGCCTCGGCGTGAAGCCGCCGACCGCGAGCTGGGGCTCGATGCTGCGGGACGGCCAGGAGTACATGGTCTACGCGCCGCGGCTCCTGCTCTGGCCGGCGCTCCTGATCGTGGCGACGGTCTTCGGCTTCAACCTGCTCGGAGAGGGGCTGCGCGATGCGCTCGACCCGAAGGAGTGAGGCCTGGGCCGGCATGGCCGCGCTCGGCCTCTTCGCGGCGGTGGCGGCGCTCTTCGCGGTGTTCCTGCCGGACGCGCCCGACGGGCCGCGCTACCAGGGCGCCGGACACGAGACGCCCCAGCGCGGCGGCACGTTCGTCTTCCACCACGAGAGCGACCTGCGTGGCCTCGACCCACAGGTCGCCTACGACGAGATCAGCAACATGGCGGTCAAGCTCCTCTACGAGGGGCTGATCGACTACGACCGCGACACGATGGAGCTGATCCCTCGGCTCGCCGAGGCGGTGCCGGAGCCGAGCGCGGACGGACGCACCTACCGCTTCCGCCTCCGGCGCGGCGTGCGCTTCCAGGACGATCCCTGCTTCGAGGGCGGCCGCGGCCGCGAGCTCACCGCGCACGACGTCCGCTGGTCGCTCGAGCACATGCTCCACCCCGACACCGGCTCGCCGGGCGTGACCTTCTTCGAGCTGCTCGAGGGGGTCGAGGCGTTCCGGGCTCGCGAGGCCAGCCACATCTCCGGCATCCGGGTGATCGACCGCTACACGGTGGACCTCCGGCTCTCGCGCCCCGACCAGACGTTCCTCTACGCGATGGCGATGACCTTCGCCTACCCGGTCGCGCGCGAGGCCTACGCCCGCTACGGCGACGAGACCCGCCGCCACCCGGTGAGCACCGGCGCGTTCGTGCTCGAGAGCTGGGAGCCGGGCGTCGAGGCGACCTTCCTGCGCAACCCGAACTACTTCGAGGAGGGCCGGCCCTACCCGGACCGCATGGTCTACACGCTGAACCTGCGGCGCATCCCGGCGACGATGCGCTTCCGGAACGGCGACCTCGACCACATCCACCGGCAGACGCCCGCCGACTACCTGACCCTGCGCGAGATGGAGGCCTGGGCGCCGTACCGGGAGGAGCGGCCCAAGATCAACATCTGGGGCGTCGAGATGAACACCCAGATGGCGCCCTTCGAGAACCGCCACCTGCGCCGCGCGGTCGCCTTCGCCATCAACCGCGAGCGGTGGCGGCGCGCCCGGGCCAACCGGCTCGTGCTCCAGGGGCAGCCCATCCCGCGGGCCCTCGAGCGCTTCTACGACCCCGACCTGCCCGGTCAGCACGAATACGACCTCGAGCGGGCGCGCGAGGAGATGCGCCTCGCCGGTCACCCCGACGGCCTCGACGAGCCGGTCGAGGTGTGGCTGGGCGAGGGCGAGACCGGACGCGCCTACGGCGAGCTGATCCAGTCGGACCTCGCCGAGATCGGGATCACGGTCACCCTGCGCCAGGTCGCCTTCCCCATCTACCTCCAGGAGACCGGCAAGCCCGGCCAGGCGCAGATGCTGCTCGGCGGCTGGTCCATGGACTTCCCGGACCCGGCCAGCTTCCTCGACATCCTCTTCCACAGCCGCTCGATCCACCCCGAGGGCTCCCACAACCGGTCCTTCTACTCGAACCCCGAGGTCGACCGGATCCTCGACGAGGCGCGCGTGGAGTCGGATCACGAGCGGCGGGTGGCGCTCTACCGCGAGGCCTCTCGCATCCTGGTCGACGACGCGCCGTGGGCGTTCATCTGGAGCGACATGGCGATGGAGATGTGGCAGCCCTACGTGCGCAACTACCGACCGCACAAGGTCTGGGACAACTTCTACCGCGACGTCTGGCTCGATCTGCCGCGCCGGCGCGCGTCGCTGTCGCCCGCGGGTCGCCTCTCCCGGTTCGCGGCGGTGCTCACGCCCTTCGGAGGCCGCCGATGATCGAGCTCATCGTCAAGCGCACGCTCGTCGGCGTCGTCATCGTCTTCCTCGCGCTCTCGTCGATCTTCCTGGTCGCCAACGGCATCGGGGACCCGGCGGTGGCCACGCTCGGCGCCAACGCCAGCCAGGAGGCGCGCGAGGACTTCAGCCGCCGCTGGGGCCTCGACGAGGACCTCCACGTCCAGTACCTGCGCTACCTCGGCGTGCTCCCCTACGGCGAGGGCATGGAGATCCCCTCCGGCTACCACGGCCTGCTGCAGGGCGAGCTCGGCATGAGCTTCCGCGACAAGCAGAAGGTCGGCGACGTGGTCTGGCAGCGGCTGCCGCGCACCCTGCTCCTGAGCGGCATGGCCCTGACCTTCGAGATCTTCCTCGGCCTGCTCATCGGCACCCTCGCCGCGCTGCGCCGGGGCACCTTCCTCGACACCGGCTTCATGGGCATGGCCTACCTCGGCATCAGCATCCCGAGCTTCGTCTCGGGCCCGATCCTGCTGATGGTGATGGCCTTCCGCCTCGGCTGGTTCCCGATCGGCGGCTACGGCGTCGGCTTCGCGGACCACGTCTATCACGCGCTCCTGCCCGCCTTCACGATGGCCATCCTCGGCGCGGCCACCTACGCCCGCATCATGCGCTCCGAGATGATCGAGACGATGCAGGCCGACTACATCCGGACCGCGCGCGCCAAGGGCCTCGGCCCGGTGCAGGTGGTCGTCGGCCACGGCGTGCGCAACGCGATGCTCCCCATCGTCACCCTGATGGGCCTGAGCCTCCCGTTCCTCGTCAACGGCGCGATCATCACCGAGGCCATCTTCAACTGGCCCGGCATGGGCCGCCTCGCCATCGAGTCGATCCACTCGCTCGACGTCCCGATGATCATGGGCGTCGTGCTCTTCGCCGCCGTCGCCGTCCAGGTCGGGAACCTGCTCGCCGACGTCGCGGTCGGCGCCCTCGACCCGCGCGTCCGCATGGGCGACGGCTGAGTTTTTCGGAGGGTTTGGTGCAAACCCTCCCCCCATTGGGCAAAGCGCCAATGGGGCCCCCCTCCCGACTCCGTCGGAGCTTCGCGCTGCGCGCTCGCTCCGCGACCCCAGCGACGGGGCGCTGGGGGCCCTGCGGCTCGCGCTCGCGCTGCGCGCTCGC
>JAYZQJ010000264.1:0-8868 GCA_036149055.1 Myxococcota bacterium
GTTCGATCCCGCGGCAGCGGGCGGCCAGCTCGCGCGAAGCGCGAGCGCGAGCCGCGTGGCTCACGCGCGGAGCGCGGGACACGCGCGCCGGAGGCGCGCGACGTGGGTGGGGGGGCCCCGCGGAGCCGGCTGACCCGTGTCTGCGTAGGGTGCGGATGCACCCGGAGCGGACACGGGTCTGACGGCGCAGCGGGGGGGAGGGGCTTGAAAAGCCCCTCCCAATAGAGCAGTCAGAGCACGCCGAGACGGTGCGCGACGAGGGCGACCGCGATCGGGGCGGCGGTCTCGACCCGGAGCACCGGGCCGGCGAGGCCGACCGAGCGATAGCCGAGCCGGGTGAGGCCCTCGACCTCGTCCGGGGCCAGGCCGCCCTCGGGGCCGATGACGAGCCAGGTCTCGCGGGTGGGGTCGACGCACGCGGCGATCGATCCCTTGCCGCCGACCACGAACGCGAGCTTGACCGCGCCGTCGGGGGCGCCCGCGGCCACGTCGAGCAGCGCGTCCGGCGCGCGCACGTCGGGCACGTCGGCGCGGAGGCTCTGGCGAGAGGCCTCCCGCGCGATCTTGGACAGGCGCTCCAGCCGCTTGCTCGCGCGCGCGGCGTCCGGTCTCGCGACGGCTCGCTCGGCGTGGGCGAGGCGCACCTCGCTGACCCCGATCTCGGTGGTCGCGCGGACGATGTCGTCGAGCTTGGAGCCCTTGGGCAGACACTGGACGAGCACGATCCGCGGCCGCGGCGGAGCCTCCCGCTTCGGCCCGACGGCGCACACCAGGCGCTCGCCCGCGCGCGTGACCTCTCCGTCGGCCTCGCCGCCCGCTCCGTCGAACAGGGTGACCGGGTCGCCCACGGCGAGGCGGAGCACGGCGGCGTGCTTCGTCGCGTCCGCGCTCAGCTCGACCTCGCCGCCCTCGTCGAGCAGCGGCTCGTGGTGGAGCCGGCGCGGCGAGCTCACCCCGCGCTCCGGTAGGCGAGCGAGATCCAGTCCCCGTCGCGCTCGATGGCGTCGAAGGTCAGGTGCGCGTCGTAGACCGCGCGAATCTCCGCCTCCTCTTCCGCGAGCAGCCCACTGAGCACGAGCACGCCGCCGGGCGCGAGCCTCGCGACGAGCGCCTCGGTCATCGGGATCAGGATCGGGCTCCGGATGTTGGCGAGCACGATCGGGAAGCTCCCCTCGACCTCCTCGACGGGCGTGGTGGAGGCCTCGATCGCGACGCCGTTCTCGGCCGCGTTCTCGTCGGTGACCCGCACCGCGATGGGATCGACGTCGACGCCGACCACCCGCGCGGCGCCGAGCTTCAGCGCGGCGATGCCGAGGATGCCGCTGCCGCAGCCCACGTCGAGGACGTCCTCGCCGCCCTTCACCCGCCGCTCGAGCTCGCGCATGACGAGCCGCGTGGTCTCGTGGGTGCCGGTGCCGAACGCCTGGCCGGGATCGAGCACGATGACCAGGTCGCCCTCGCGCGCCTCGTGGCTCTCCCAGCTGGGCCGCACCACGAGCCGCTCGCCGACCCGCGTCGTGTGGAAGAACGCCTTCCAGCGCTCCTTCCAGTCGTCGCCGACGATGTGCTCGAGGGTCGGGGTGAAGCGTCCGTCGAAGCGCGCCATCACCGCGTCGACCGCCGACACCGCGTCCGCCTCCTCGGCGAAGTGGGCCACCAGGGTCACGCCCTCCGCGGCCGAACGATCCATCGTCGTGGCGTCGCGCTCCTCGAGGCCGCTCGCGCCCGCGTCCCAGAGGACCGAGGAGACGACGTCGCTCTCGGAGACCGGCACCGCGACGTGCACGCAGGGATAACGAGGCTCGGTCATTCGATCGTGATCACGAAGGTGCCGGTCTGGGGGCCGCTCTGGACCGAGTCGGCGATCAGGATGGCGGCGACCACGCCGCCCGCGACCACCGCGCCGATGATGGTCCAGAACCACCACTCCTCGGCCACGTTGCCGCCGGGCTCGGGGACCGCGATCCGGAGCGGCGCCGCGACGTCTCCACGCGCGGCGACCGGGAGGCCGTTCGCGTCGAGCGCCTCGAAGTAGTACTCGACCAGCGGCGGGGCGACGTCGCCCCCGGGGATGGTGGCGGTGTACTCGCCGTCCGCGAGCTGGGTGTCCAGCCGGGTGAAGACCGCGTCGGTGCCCTGCCGGTAGGCGAGCACGAGCTGCGCGACCCGGCCGGCCGGATCCTCGACCGTGGCCGCCAGAGGGACCGGCTGCTCGCGTTCCCACTCGGCGGGCGAGCGGTGCTGGATCTCCACCGGCGGCGGCGGCCCGCTGCCCGGGCGCCCCTCGGCCTCCCAGGCCTGCTGCACCTGCTCGAAGAACTCGCGCATCCGCGGCGCGATCGACTGGTCGGGCTCGTAGTCGGGCTCGAGCGGCAGCATCCCGCGGTAGGCGCCCGCCGCCTCCTCCTCGCGGCCGAGCGCGAGGTAGGTGAAGGCGAGCAGCCGGTAGATGCGCGCCAGCTCGCCGCGCGAGTTGCCCGAGCGCACGAGCGCGGCGGAGAGCGTCTGGAGCGCCTCCTCGTACCGGAGCTCGTCGTATTCGGTCTGCCCGCGCTGGATGAGCGGGTTGCCCTGCGCGCGCGTCGGCGCGGCGGAGAGCAGGACGGCCAGCGCCACGGCGGCGAGGCAAAGCGTGCGCGACATGGGCGCGACGATATCAGACGAGGCGCAGGACGAGGTAGGTCAGCGCGAAGGCGCCCCACAGAATCGGCGAGACGCGCCGGCCACCGAGCCAGGCGATCACGGGCGCGGCGGGGGGCAGCAGCGCGAGCCACCGCCAGCGAGCCTCGGGCCGCTCGGCCCAGATCACCTGCCAGAGCACGACCGCGTGCACGACCAGGACGGCCGCGCCGACCAGGATCCAGCTCAGGAGCAGCCACGTGCCGCCGGTCACGGGCCGTCTGTTAGCACGAAGGGGTGGGTCCGCGTTATGTAGCGCCGCGTGAGTCGTCCCATTCGCATCGGTCTGCTCGGCGCCGGGGTCGTGGGCCAGGGCATCCTCGAGCTCCTGCACGACAACGCGCGCTCGATCGAGCGGCGCCTCGGCACGTCGATCGAGGTCCGCCGGGTGGTGGGCCGCACGAAGGGCAAGGCGCGCTCGCCGTTCCTGCCGGACGCGCTGCTGTCCTTCGACCCCGAGGACGTCCTCGGCGACGACGAGATCGACGTCGTGGTGGAGGTCGTCGGCGGCATCGAGCCGGCCGGCACCTACGTGCGCCGGGCGCTCGAGGCCGGCAAGTCGGTGGTGACCGCCAACAAGGCGCTCCTGGCCGAGCAGGGCCACAGCCTGATCGAGCTGGCCGAGGAGAAGGGCGCCGACCTCTACTTCGAGGCGGCCGTCGCCGGCGGCATCCCGGTGATCCGCGTGCTCCGCGAGGCGCTCGCCTCCGACACCGTCACCGCCCTGCGCGGCATCGTGAACGGCACGAGCAACTACATCCTCAGCCGGATGCGCGAGGAGGAGGGGCTCGACTTCGCCGCCGCCCTGAAGGAGGCGCAGGAGAAGGGCTACGCCGAGGCGGACCCGACCCTCGACGTCAACGGCGGCGACGCGGCGCACAAGCTCACCATCCTCGCGACCCTCGCGTTCGGCGCGAAGGTGCACCCGTCGCAGGTCTCGATGGAGGGGATCGATCAGGTCGCCGCCATCGACATGGAGATGGCCGGCCGCTTCGGCTACGTCATCAAGCCGCTCGCGGTCGGCCGGGCGCTCGAGGACGGCTCGCTGGACCTGCGGGTGCACCCGGCGCTCGTCCCCGAGGGCGGCGTGCTGGCGAGCATCGGCGGCGCGCTCAACGTGGTGGTGCTCGACGGCGCGATGCTCGGCCCCTGCATGTTGAGCGGCTACGGCGCCGGCGCGCTGCCTACCGCGATGAGCGTGGTCAGCGACATCGTCGACGTCGGCCGCAACATCGTGCGCGGCGCGAGCGGCCGCGTCCCTCAGCGCGCCTGGCGGGGGGAGCACCTCGAGCAGCGCCAGGTCCTGGACGCCGGCCGCTTCGAGGGCCGCTGGTACCTCCGCTTCAGCGTGCTGGATCGCCCGGGCATCCTCGCGCGCATCGCCGGCGTGCTCGGCGCGTTCGACATCTCGATCGAGCAGATGATCCAGACCGGCCGCGCCGAGGGCGACGAGCCCGTCCAGGTGGTGATGATCACCCACGAGGCGCGCGGCGCGAACATCCGCTCGGCCCTGCGGGAGACCGCGATGCTCAGCGGCATCGCCCAGCCGCCGCGCGCCCTCCGCATCGAAGAGGAGTAGGCCTCAGCGGCAGTCGCCGGCGACCGGGTCGCAGGTGCGGCCGGGCATGGTCTCGATGCGGGCGCCGCAGCGGTTCATCTCGCACTTCGGCAGCGACCGCACGCAGTCGGTGCCGAACTGCCGGCAGGCGGGCGAGCCGCAGTCGGAGTCCCGGACGCACCGGAGGCCGCCGTCCGGCGACGGGGGCGGGCCGGCGTCGATGCCCGCGCCGCCGCAGATCCCCGTGGCGCTGTCGCAGGTGGAGCCGGCGACGGTCCGCAGGGTGGGCCGGCAGGTGCCGCCGACGCACATCGTCGTGCTCTGGGTGCAGTCGCGACCCATCTGCCGGCAGGTCGGGGGCGCGCAGTCGGCGTCGGAGAAGCAGCCGAAGCCGCCGTCGATCGGGCCGCCGCCGTCCACCGGCGCGCCGCAGAGGCCGGTGCCGGCGTCGCAGGTGGAGCCGCTCAGGGTCCTCATCTCGAAGCGACACGCGCCCATCGCGCAGCGGGGCGTGTTCTGCGCGCAGGCCGATCCGACCTGGCGACAGGCCGGCGTGCCGCACTCCGGGTCCATCGTGCACGCGGGGCCGGCGTCGGTGACCCCGCCGTCGGAGGGATCGCCGTCGGGCGCCCGGCACTGGCCGAGGCCGGGATCGCAGATCCGCCGGGGGAAGAGCGCGGAGTCGCTGCCGCAGGCGCCGTCGGCGCAGATCGGCGAGCTCTGCACGCAGCCCTCGGGGACCATCGCGCAGGTGGTGGGTCCGCAGTCGTCCCCGGTGACGCACCCGGCTCCCGCGTCGAAGGCGGCGTCGAGGCCCTCGCGTCCGGAGTCGGTCGCGCCGTCCAGCCCCGCGTCGCGGACCGCGGCGTCCATGCCCAGGCCAGCGTCGCGCAGGCCCGCGTCCATGCCCGCGTCGTCGCCGTCGACCGGCCGCTCCGCGTCGCGCCCGGCGTCCGCGCCGTCGCCGCCGCCGCAGGCCGCGAGCCAGAGGGCCGAGGCGACGAGCAGGTGCACACGGGGCATGCCCTCATGGTGCCGCGTGCGCGGGCCGAGTGGAAGCACAGCCGCGATCACGCCTCGACGGAGGCGAGCAGGTGCACCCGGTCGTAGATCGCCAGCAGCTGCGGTGGACAGCTCGCGCGCGGCCCCAGCCACTCCGCGATCGTCGCGTAGGGCGTCCCGCGCCGGCGCGCGCGGGTGACCATGGAGACGACCTGATCGGGTCGCCGCGACGCCATGCCCTCGAGCAAGCTTCGTTTCACGCGTCGGGTGTTGGCTTCACCGAGGAAGGCGGGCGTGCGCGGCGGCGTGTGGACGGTCATGGCCACTCCACCTTCCCGGCTGGTGCGCGGGCCGTGCATCGGGGATTGCCCCACCCACGCGTGGAGATCAGCATGGGGTCACGATGTCGATGCCGCGCCGAGGCAGCCGCCGCCTGGTGGTCGATGCGCTCGAATACCGCTGGCGGGTGCTCCGGACCGGCGCGTCCGGGTGCTGCGGCGAGTGCGACCGCACGTGGGACGCGGGTCCCCTCTCCCTGGAGGTCCAGATCGAGGCCGAGACCGGGGGCGGCCGCCTCGTGGTGCGCTACCCCTGCGTCCAGCCGGACGTCCTCCGCTGCTGCCGCGTGGGGGGAGCCGAGGGCTGCCCCGGCCCCGATCGCATCACGCCGCGCCGGGTGAGCGACCTCGTTCGGATCGCGCGAGACGCTGGCTGGCGCCCCGGCGAGCCGGCGCCGCCGCTCTCGCTGCCCCCACCCTCCGAGCAGGAGCACGCCCGCCGGCTCCACGCCGAGGTGGAGGCCGCGTGGACCGCGCTCTCCACCGCGCTCCGCCGACGGCTCCCCGGGCTCCGCGTCCCGCGAGTCGTGCGGGAGCTGCTGGACGCGGGCGAGCACGTGCTCGCCGTGGAGTTCGCCCTCGACTGGGTGATGGACGACGGGCTCACGCTGCAGCCCGAGGAGGAGCGCGCGCTCGGGCGCGCGGTGCGCGCCGTCCCGGAGACCGAGCGCATCCGGTCCTCTCTCGCTGCCCTGCGTCGCCGGCGCGCTCGGGACGGGTAGCTCGCGCCCCGCGCAGGGGACCAGCGCCCCCGACGCGTCATTCCAACAATGGAGCGCGACCGCTCAGCGACGCCGGACGCGCGCGAGGAGGCCGAGCAGGAGGAGCCAGGCCGCGGCCGGGGGTCGCGCGGCGGAGCGCGGCGCGGCGGAGATCGAGCAGCCTCCCGAGGTCTCGACGCGGCAGACCGCGCGGCCCTCGTCGTCCCGTGCGCAGGCGTGACCGAGAGGGCAGGAGGCGCCCACGCCGCAGCTCCGGGTGCAGCGGCCCGACGAGCAGACGCCGTCCGGGCCGCACTCGGCGTCGCTCGCGCAGCTCTCGCCGAAGAGGCGATCGGCGGGCGCGCAGACCGACGCGCCACCCGCCGGCGTGCACGCGAACCCGTCGGGGCAGTCCTCCGCCGCCTCGCAGAAGCGGGAGCACCACGAGCGATCCGCGGCGGAGGCGCAGAAGCCGCTGCCGCAGTCGTCGTTGCCCTCGCAGGGATCGCCGATGCGGCCTCGGTCGCCGCGCGCGCAGAGCCCGCCGCTGCAGTGGAAGCCGTCGGCGCAACCGTCGTCCCCCGTGCAGGCGCGCGTGCAGGCGCCGTCCTCGCAGACGCCGTCTCCGTGGCACTCCTCGTGGGCGGCGCAGGGCTCGCCGAGGCCCCGGGCCCCGACGACCAGCCCGGCGTCGACGCAGGCGCCGCACGCGGTCGGGTTGGCGGCGCAGGCCTCGCCCACCGGGCAGTGCCCGGCGTCTCCCACGCAGAGCGGCAGGCAGCGGCGGCGCCCGTCGCCCGGATCGACGCAGTGGCCGGAGGCGCACTCGCCGTCGCTCGCGCAGTCGGTGCCGTCGATGGCCTCGCCCGGGCCGCCGGGGACGCAGCGCCCCTCGCAGCCCGACGTGCGCTGACAGTACAGCCCGGGCGTCTCGACGCTCGCGCCGAAGCGCTCGATGGCGTCGCAGGCCGGGGCCAGCGGATCGCAGGGGCGCGTGCAGACGCCCTCGACGCAGCGGGCCGCGTCGTCCTCGGGGGGCAGGAAGTCGGGGAGCTGCGCCCAGGCGCACTCGTCGTCCGCGGCGCAGGCCTCGCCGAAGCCGGCGCAGCCCTCGTCCACGACGTCGTCGCAGTCGTCGTCCAGGCTGTTGCAGACCTCCTCGCCGCCGAGGCACTGACCGGCGATCACCATCGCGCGATCGATCAGGTCGAGGTGATCCGACACCACGTTGTAGCCGTCGGTGGAGCTCGGGCAGGAGCCCGCCTGTCCGAAGGACGCGACGCCGATCACCCGGCGCGTGGGGCCCTCCTCGATCATCGGCCCGCCGGAGTCGCCCTGGCAGATGGTCTGCTCGGTGTAGATCACCCCGCCCGCGATCCGGGTGACCACGCCGCCGCCCTTGTA
Organism: Myxococcota bacterium; assembly: GCA_036149055.1. Taxonomy (GTDB): domain Bacteria; phylum Myxococcota_A; class Polyangia; order Polyangiales; family Sandaracinaceae; genus JAVJQK01. The sequence goes on from JAYZQJ010000264.1 coordinate 7,683, forward strand.
CTTGAGGCCGGCCGGGCCGTCGGGGCGCTGACCGAAGCCGACCGCGGTGAACTCCCGGCCGATCATGTCGCTGGCCGGGTCGCGGCGGATCGGGATCGGCGTGACCCCCTCGACGTCCTCGCGGAGGACGAGCACGCCCACGTCCACTCCGATGATGGCGCCCCCGAGGCCGGTGCGCGGATCGCTCCGGTACGCGCCGGGCGTGGTCTCCACGTAACGAGCCCGGTACTCGCGCACGTCGCGCACGTCGCTGCCCACCCCGATGGTGAACGCGGTGACCGGATACGGGGCGTCGGCGTTGGCCGCCTGCACGCAGTGCTTCGCGGTGAGCACGACGTTCGGGGCGATCAGGGTGCCGGTACAGATCCCCACGCCGCCGAAGGGGAGCACGGAGACCACCGCCTCCTCGCCGGCCTCGAAGGTGCCGTCGACGATCGGCGCCGAGAGCGTGTCCAGGTCGGGCGTGGGCGGGTCGCACCCGAAGGCGCAGGCGAGGCTGAGGAGGAGCAGTCGGCGCACGGCGCTCTCTTTATCACCGGGTCGCGATTTGACGAAGGGTGCCGCCGCGAGAATGCTCCCGGCCGCATGGCCCAGAAGGACCTCACCGGACTCGGAGAAATTCACGCCCTGCTCGGTCGCGGCACCGAGTTCGAGGGGGTCCTCGCGTTCGAGGGGCGGGTCCGCATCGAGGGCCGGTTCACCGGCAAGGTGCGCAGCGACGGCGTGCTGATCCTCGGGGACGGCGCCGAGGTCGACGCCGAGGTCGAGGTCGGCACCCTGATCGTGCGCGGCGGCACCCTGCGCGGGAACGTCGTGGCCCGGCAGCTCGTCGAGATCCACGCCGAGGGCGCGGTGCACGGCGACGTCACCGCCCCGACCCTCGACATCGACAAGGGCTGCGTCTTCGAGGGCCAGATCCACATGACCGGCCTCGGCCCCGACGAGCCCTCGTCCACCGGCTCCCAGGAGCTCGACGCGCTCGCGCCCTCGACCTACCCGCCCCCGCGCGACGAGTGAGCTGGAGGGTTTGGTGCAAACCCTCCCCCCATGGGGCAAAGCGCCAATGGGGCCCCCCTCCCGCTGCTTCTTTCTGGAGGGTTTGGTGCAAACCCTCCCCCCATGGGGCAAAGCGCCAATGGGGCCCCCCTCCCGACTCCGCCGGCGCGTCGCGCTTCGCGCTCGCGCC
>JAYZQJ010000265.1:0-21152 GCA_036149055.1 Myxococcota bacterium
GCGGCAGCGGGGGCGGTGGCGGCTGGGGCGGCGGTGGCGGCTGCGGTGGCGGCTGCGGGCGCGGTAGCGGCAGCGGGCGCGGCGGCGGGGGCGGCAGCGGGGGCGGGGGCCTTAGCGGCAGCGGGGGCGGTAGCGGCAGCGGGCGCGATGGCGGCAGCGGGCGCGGTGGCGGCAGCGGGCGCGGTGGCGGGGTCGCATACCTATTCCTCTTCGCCTCCTACCTCCCCTCTCCCCTGAAAACCGCGTCGACAACGAGAACGTCGGAACCGAGCCGAGGCTCGGGCTCGGAGTCGGCGTAGAGCGAACTTGGGGATGGGGAAGATCGTCCCCACAGCGCTCCACAGCGCTGGGCGGAAGGTCGGCGCTAGAGCCGGGAGGGGGCGATGTGCCAGGGGGCTTGGTGGCCTCTGGCGGCGTAGCGCTCGTCTTGCCTTCGCCACCACGCCTTCAGGATCTCGTCTTGCAGTCTTCGCGTGCCGGGGATCGGGGGGGTGACGACGAAGGAGAAGGGGCTGGGGCGGACGTAGGCCCAGAGCTCGAGCCGGGACGAGGGGGCTTCGGCGTGGCCGCGGGCGTGGAAGCCGTGGGTGTCGGCGATGACGAGGGTGTTGGCGGGGACGGTGAAGTCTACGGCGGGGGGGTAGCCGAGCTGGGCGTGGTCGTCTTCGGTCAGGCGGAGCGAGCCGCGGGCCGAGTAGCTGTCGCGGGAGGAGACGGCGTCGAGGCTGCGGGCGCGCTCCCAGCGGAGGCGGGCGAGCGTCGCGCGGTGGGAGCCCGGGACGTAGCGGAGGGGGCCGCCGCCGGGCGGGACGTCCTCGAGGAAGAGCCAGGCTTTGACCGTCGGGTGGAAGGTGTCCGAGTGCAGGTGCTTTTGCGGGTCGGGCGGCGCGCGGCGGGCGCGGTTGAGGATGTGCTGCACGTAGAAGAGCGGCGGCCAGGTGGAGCCGGCGGCGTAGGCGATCAGGCGGCGGAGGCGCGGGTCGCGGGTGACCTCGTCGAGCGCGGGCCAGCGGCGGCGCGCCGCGGCGTCGAGCAGCACGCGGTGGGTGAGCGTGTCGCCCTGGATGCACTCGCGGACCTCCCCGCGATGGCTCCGCGCCTCCCGCAGCGCGCGCTCGAAGCACGCCGGCGCGAGGAAGTGCTCGATCCGGACGAAGCCGTCACGGTCGAAGGCGCGGCGATGCGCGGGGTCGACGAAGGGCGCGAGCTGGGCGCGGCGCGCGGCGACGCAGGCGTGCGCGAGGGCGAAGCGGGCGGCGTGCAGGCCGAGGCGGTTGAGCCGCGCGTCGCCGAGGAAGCGGTTGTCCCGGAACGACTTCCCCTGCCCGAAGACCTGGGCCAACTCGACCAACGCGCTCATGACACGATCAACACGCCGCAGGGGAAGCGCGTCGCGACGCTGCGCTCCGCGAGCCGGTCGGCGAGCGCGCTCCCGGCCGGGACGATGAGGAGGCCGCCGGGGCGCTCGGCCACCGCGCGGCGCAAGGTCCGGGCCCTCGAGTCGGCGAGCGCGCGGCCGCGCTCCCGGGACACGCCCGGCGCGAGCCAGACCTCGACGTCGGCTTCCCCCTCCGCGAGCGCCTCCGCGACCTCGACCGCGCGGTCGGCGAGCGGGGTGCCGTCGTGCAGCACCCGCACCGGCGCGCGCCGCGCGCCCGGCGGGGACCAGCCGCCCCACCCGACGAGCGCCGCGTCTCCTTCGCCCAGCGCTCGGAGCACCCGCGCGGGCGGGCCGCGCTCGACGCGGAACCGGGACAGCTCGCGCTCGACGACCTCGCGGGCCCGGGCCGCGATCGCGCGCCACTCGCGCTCGACGTCCTCCGGGTCGAGCTCCGCCTCGGTGGACACGCCGAAGCGCCGCGCGAAGGGCTGGCCGGCGAGCCGGAGGAGCGCCTCGTCCTCGACCAGCACGCCCTCGAGCTGCGCCTCGAAGCGGCCGGCCACCCGCGCCGCCTCGCGCACCGCCCGGGCCGCGCGATGCGACGAGTCGACGACGACGACGACCCGGCGGATCACGCGCCGTCTCCCGGCCGCGAGAGGAACGCGCGGGCGCTCTCGGCGAACTGGCGGAGCCTGCCCGCGACCCGGTAGTGGATCGTGCCGCGCGAGTAGAGCCCGTCCTCGTCTCGCGATCCCGCCGGCTCGCCGGTCAGCAGCTCGAGCGCCTCGTCGACGTGGGCGACCGCGTAGATCGAGAAGCTCCCCTCCTCCACCGCCGCGGCCACGTCCTCGCGCAGCATGAGGTGCTGCACGTTGGCCGCCGGGAGGATCACCCCCTGGCCGCCGTCGAGCCCGCGCTCGCGGCAGACGTCGAAGAAGCCCTCGACCTTCTCGTTGGCGCCGCCGATCGCCTGCACCTGCCCCATCTGGTTCACCGAGCCCGTGATCGCGAAGCGCTGCGCGATCGGCGCGTCGGCGAGCGCGCTGATCAGGGCGCAGAGCTCCGCGAGCGAGGCGCTGTCGCCGTCGACGCCGCCGTAGCTCTGCTCGAACACGAGGCTCGCGCTCAGGCTCAGCGGGTGCTCCATGCCGTAGTGCGCGCCGAGGAAGCTCGAGAGGATCATCACCCCCTTCGAGTGGATCGGCCCGCCGAGCTGCACCTCGCGCTCGATGTCCACCACCTCGCCCTTGCCGATCCGGACCCGGCAGGTGATGCGGTTCGGGCGGCCGAAGCGGCTGTGCCCGAGGGTCATCACGCTGAGGCCGTTGATCTGGCCCACCACCTCGCCGCTCGTCGTCAGGAGCACCGTGCCGTCCGAGAACGACTCCAGGCCGCGCTCGCGGATCCGGCCCTCGCGCTGCCGCTGCGCCTCGATCGCGGAGCGGACGTCCTCGGCGCCGGCGAGCTCCGCGCCCCGCTCCCGCGCGTGCCAGTCGGCCTCGCGCATCACGTCGCAGATCCGCGTCAGGTTCGTCGTCAGCTTCTCGTGATGGTCCGCGAGCCGGGCCGCGTGCTCGATCAGCCGCGCCACCGCGCCGCGATCGAAGGGCATCAGCTCCTCGCCCTTCGCCACGCCCGCGACCAGCCGGGCGAAGTCCTCGACGTGGGCCGCGTCCCAGGGCACCTCGTCCTCGAAGTCGGCCGCGACCTTGAAGAGCTGGTCGAAGTCCGGGTCGAGCGCGCTGAGCGCGTAGTAGAGCTGCCGGTCGCCCACGAGCACGATCTTCGCCGAGAGCGGGATGGGGTCGGGCTCGAGCGAGCCGGTGCTCATGCCGAGCGTCTTGCCGAGCGACTCGATCTCGATCTCGCCGTGCCGGAGCGCGCGCTTGAGGCTGTCCCACGCCGACGGCTGCGCGAGCAGGCGCCGCGCGTCGAGGATGAGGGCGCCGCCGTTGGCGCGGTGGAGCGCGCCGGCCTTGATGAGGGTGAAGTCGCTGACGAGCGCGCCGAGCTGCGCGCGCTGCTCGATGCGGCCGACGAGGCGCTCGAGCGTCGGATGATCCTCGAAGACCACCGGCGCGCCCTCCTGCTCGCGTCGGTCGACGAGCAGGTTCACCCGGTAGCGACGCAGCGGGCCGTTCTGACCGACGAGCGCCTTCTTCACCGCCTCCTCGCCGGTGTCCTCGTGCACCAGCGCGGGCGCGTGCTCGACGATGTCGGCCTCCACCTCGTCGAGCCAGGCGGTCACCTCCTCGAGATCGGAGAACGCCTCGCGCACCTCCTCGAGCTGATGACGGATGGCGTAGCTGGCCAGCTCTCGCTCGAGCTCGCGGAGCGCCTCGCGCGCCTCTCGCTGCCAGCGCGGCGCCTGCCGCATCAGGTCGCGGAGCGCCTCCTCCATCTCGGTGAGGGCGTCCTTGACCTCCGTCTGCTCCGCCTCGGGGAGCTGCCCGAAGGTCTTCGGCTCGAGCACCTCACCGTCCTTCACCGGCGCGAAGGCGAGGCCGCCCGGCGTGCGCAGGAGACGCAGCCCGCGCTCGTCCGCCCGGTCGGCCAGCTCGCCGAACGCCTCCTCGTGCTGGGCCTCGATGCGCTGCTCGATGACGCGTCGTCGGTTCTGGAACTCCTCGGTCTCGAAGGCGGCGCGCACCACGTCGGCGAGGTCCTCGACCAGCGCCTCCATCGCCTCCTCGAGCGCGCGCCCGCGCCCGGGCGGGACGGCGAGCGCCTTCGGTCGGTCCGCGTCGCCGAAGCGGTGCACGTAGACCCAGTCGGACGGGACGTCGCCGCGCTCGGCCTGCGCCTCGATCACCTCGCGCACGAGGCGGTGCTTGCCCATGCCGGGCGGCCCCAGCACGTAGAGGTTGAAGCCCTTGCGCGGCATGCTCGCGCCGAAGCGCATCGCCCGCTCCGCCCGCTCCTGCCCCAGCAGCCCCTCGAGCGGCTCGAGCTCGGCCGTGCTGTCGAAGCCGAGCGCTTCGGGGTCCATGCGACGGCGAACGCGGGCGGCCGGGAGCGGGTCGGTCATCAGGGGCGACGCTATTCGCGGGGGCGGCGGCGATCAACGGTCGGAGTGGCCGAGCGCCCGGCCCGGATCGACGCGATCGCGGATCGCCTGCTTCAGCTCCTTCGGCTCCGGGAAGCGCCCCTCGACCGCGCGGTCGAAGATCACGTCCCCATCCAAGGTCACACGCATTTCTCCGGCCTCGCCTGGCCGAAGTGTCACGCTGAGCCCACGATCGAAGGTGAAGAGCAGCTCTTCCGCGAGCCAAGCCGCGCGGGGGAGCCAGCGGCACTTGGGACAGTAGGTGATCTCGACGCGCGCCATGGCCCGAGTATGAACGGTCCGCTTGCGCGGCGAACGCCGGCGGCTTTGTAGGGAGCGCGATGACGAGACCCCACGTGGTGATCCTGGGCGGTGGATTCGGCGGCCTCGCGGCCGCGCGGACCCTGCGGCGTGCGCCGGTGGAGGTGACGCTGGTGGACCAGAGCAACCACCACCTCTTCCAGCCGCTCCTCTATCAGGTGGCGACCAGCGCGCTCACCGCGCCCGACATCGCGGCCCCGCTCCGCAAGCTGCTCGCGAAGCAGGACAACGCGAAGATCCTGATGGCGAAGGCGATGTCGGTGAAGCCGGACGCCCGGACCGTCGAGCTCGACAAGGGCGAGCTCCGCTACGACTACCTGATCGTCGCGACCGGCATGGTGAACAACTACTTCGGCCACCCGGAGTGGGAGGAGCACGCGCCCGGCCTCAAGTCGCTGCGCGACGCGCTCGACATCCGCTCCCGGGTGCTGCGGGCCTACGAGGCCGCCGAGCGCGAGACCGATCCGGAGCGCCTGAAGGAGCTGCTCACCTTCGTGATCATCGGCGCCGGCCCGACCGGAGTGGAGATGGCGGGCGCGCTGAGCGAGATCGCCAAGCGCACGCTCGCCCGGGACTTCAAGTCGTTCGACCCGATGAAGGACGTGCGGGTCGTGCTGCTCGAGGGCACCGACCGGGTGCTCCCGGCGATGCACGCCGAGTCGTCGAAGGACGCGCTCGCGTCGCTCCGCGAGCTCGACGTGGAGGTGCACCTCGAGACGTTCGCCGAGAAGGTCGACGCCCACGGCGTGGAGACCGCCGACGGCAAGCGCTTCCCCGCCTCGACCGTGATCTGGGCCGCCGGCCTGAAGGCGAGCCCGATCACCGCCGGGCTCGGCGCGGAGCTCGACAAGGCGGGCCGGGTGAAGGTGGAGCCCGATCTGACCGTGCCCGGGCGCTCCGAGATCTTCGTGCTCGGCGATCTCATCTCGCTGGAGCAGGACGGCGAGCCGCTCCCCGGGGTCGCGCAGACCGCGCTCCAGAGCGGGAGCTTCGCGGCCGAGCAGATCCGCGCCGACGTCGAGGACGAGCCGCGCGAGCCTCGCTTCGTCTACCGGGACAAGGGCTCGATGGCGACCATCGGTCGGGCGCGCGCGGTGGCCGAGGTCGGCGAGACCCGCATCAGCGGCTTCGTCGCGTGGATGCTCTGGCTCTTCATCCACATCCTCTTCCTCGTCGACTTCCGCAACCGCGTCGCCGTCGTCATGGAGTGGATGTACGCCTACGTCACCTGGCGCCGGAGCGCGCGCGTGATCCTCGAGGCGCCGCCCCGCAAGCGCCCCGCCCTCGAGCGCAAGGCCATCCTCCGCGAGGAGCTGAAGCGCGAGAGCGACTACCCGATGGCCGCGGACTGATCAGCGGTCGAGGAGCTTCGGGGGGAGCAGCGCCCGCAGCTGCATGCGGCCCGGGCGCGGGGTGCCGCGGAGATGCGCGACGCCGCCCTTCTTCATCCGGAAGCGCGCGTCGCCGTCAGACGGCTCGCCGACCACCATCCACGCCACCAGCTCGCTCAGCCACGGCTCGTGTCCGACCACCGCGACCGTCTCGCCGGTCAGCGAGATGGCCTCGAGCAGCGCGCGCGAGGGCGGCGCCGCGAGGGCCGGGCTGGGCTCCACCGCCCGGGTGAGCTCGGTCATCAGCTCGGCGGTCTGGGCGGCCCGCCGCCAGGGGCTGTGGAGCAGGCGATCGAAGCGCACGTCGAGGTCGGCGAGCGTCTGCACGCACCGCGCGAAGCGCTTGCGGCCGGGCTTGGTGAGCGCGCGCTCCGCGTCCACGAGGTCCGGTCGTCGCTCCTCCGCGATGGCGTGTCGCACGACGTAGAGGTCCATCGCCCGGAGGCTCGCTCGCACCCGGCGATCGGTCAACCGGGTCAGCAGCGGGTGCGGCCGGGCTCGACCTGCGCGCGCACGCACTCGGGCACCCGCAGGATCCAGTCGCGGAGCAGCGGCTCGATCACGCCGGTGAGCAGGCCCGCGCCGACGTCGGCGCGGATGCCCCAGGTCACGATCGACTCCCGCCCGCCCGCGGATCGCGAGACGGTCAGGAAGCCGCGGCCCGAGCGCACGTCCCGCGGGCGGCTCCGGTCGAGCTCGAAGCTCACCGTGCGCCGCTCCCGGTCCGCCGTGACCCACGCGTGGTAGGAGGCGCCGATCATCCCGTACCGGTGGCGGATGAAGACGAGCCGCCGGGCCCCCCGCCGCTGCAGCTCGCGCGCCTCGACGACGCCGGGGAGGATGCGCGGGAAGCGGCGCACGTCGGTCACCACCGCCCACACCTCGCGCTCGGACGCGCGGACCCGCAGCCAGCTCGTGCCGCCGAGGGCCCGGCGCCCCGGCGAGGCCCAGGTCTGCGGTCGCCGGACCAGCTCCCCGGCCGCGAGCCGGCGACGCTCGCGAGGCGTCAGGGTCTCCTGCGCCGCGGCCACCGTCACCCCGAGCGCGAGGACCGCGCCGAGGCTCGCCGTGACCGTCGCTGACCGCCGCATGCGCGGAGATCATACCCCCACGCCCGATTTTTTCTCGCGCGGCGCGCGGAGATTTCCGCGTGATTTCCGGGAGGTGTCGTGGGTTGACTCACGCCTGAGTGACGGAGCCCTTCTACGGCGTGACTTTTTCGCTACCCTCCTGTCGCCGTGCGCTCCGCCCCCGCCCTCCTCGCCGCTCTCTTCGTGCTCTCTCTCGCCCCCGCGCTCGCGTCCGCCCAGGACGACGAGGCGCCCGCGAGCGACGCGGAGACGCCCTGGTACCAGCGCGGCGAGGAGACCCCATCGGAGCCGCGGGACGAGGACGAGCGGCCCGAGGGCGTGCCTCCCCAGCCCACCATCTACGAGCCGCCCGCCGGCGCCGACCCGCAGACCCCCACCGCCGAGCGCGCCGACGCCCCGGCGCCTCGCCAGGAGGAGGGCGCCGCGGAAGAAGAAGAGGACGACGGGGAGGAAGACGAGGACGCGCACCGGGGCGAGTTCTACTTCGGCTCCTACGGGCGCATCGTCGCCGCCTCGGACCTCGACGGCCGGCTCGGGCGCCAGTCCCGCCTCACCGCGTGGGCGCCGCGGGTGGACGAAGACGACACCTACGCCGAGCTGGAGCTGCGCCGCGAGGATCACTTCGCGGGCATGGACACCCAGATCGTCGCCACGGTCGCGTTCGGCGGCCCGCTCTTCCACTTCGACGGCGAGTTCGACGAGGTCATCGCCATCCGGAACCTCTTCGCCGAGGTCCGCCACCTGCTGACCCCGGGCCTCGCGGTCTGGGCCGGCTCGCGCATGTGGCGCGGCGACGACGTCTACCTCCTCAACTTCTGGCCGCTCGACAACCTCAACATGGTCGGCGGCGGCGCGCGCTACGCGCTCGACGACATCGGCGAGCTGTCGCTCGCGGTCGGCCTCTCGCAGCCGAACGACCCGTTCCAGCGCCAGGAGGTGCTCGCGCCGGCCCGGGTCGGCTTCTCGCCGGAGACGGTCCTCTTCCTCGACCGCCCGCGCCTCGTCACCGCCGGAAAGCTCACGTGGTGGCCCTTCGGGCGCTTCGCGGGCGACGGCATGAAGGCCATCCTCTACGGCGAGGGCCACTACCTGCCGTCCGGTCGGCGCGAGGACGAGGAGGGCTTCATCGAGCAGCTCCCCGACGACGCGGGCTGGGTGCTCGGCGCGCAGCTCGGCGGCTACCTCACCTCGACCCGCACCTTCGCGAACCTCTTCGTGCGCTACGCGCGCGGCCTCGGCGCCTACGACCCGCTCGGCGTCCCCTTCCGCGAGGGCTCGGTCATCCAGACCGGTCGGGCGGAGGAGTTCCGCGTCGCGCTCAGCGCCAACTGGGAGGTCGACATGTTCGGCCTGCAGCTCGGCGCGTACTACCGCTGGTTCCGCGACGCCGACCCGAACGTCTTCGACCGCGCGGCGCTCAGCGAGGGCGCGGTCAACGCCCGGCCGATGCTCTGGTTCGGGCGCTTCGTCGGGCTCGCGGTCGACGTCAGCTACTCGGGCATGGCGACGAGCGCGATCAACGAGACCACCGGCGCGCCCGAAGGCGGCCACCAGTTCAAGCTCGGCGTCATGCCGTTCGTCTCGCCCTTCGGGCGCGGCACCTACACCCGCCCTCACCTGCGCGTGATCTACTCGCTCACCGTGCGCGACGATGGCGCGCGGGCGCTCTACCCCGCCCTCGACCCCCGGTCGGCCAACAACGTCGAGCACTTCCTCGGCATCGGCGTCGAGTGGTGGTTCTCCTCCAGCAGCTACGGGAGCTGACCGATGACCCGTCGATTCCTCCCCCTCCTCTCCGCCGCCCTCTTCCTGCTGTCCTGCGCCCACGACGCGCTCGGCGAGCAGCGCGAGGTGGAGATCGAGACCCACGTCGACGACTGGCGCGACCAGGTCATCTACCAGCTGCTGGTCGACCGCTTCGCGAACGGCGACGCGCACAACGACTGGCGGGTCGATCCCACCGCGCTCGCCCGCTACCAGGGCGGCGACTGGCAGGGGATCATCGACCGGCTCGACTACCTCGAGGAGCTCGGCGTCACCGCGCTCTGGATCAGCCCGGTGGTCCTCAACGTCGACACCGACGCCGGCATCGACGGCTATCACGGCTACTGGGCGGTCGACTTCAACCGCACCAACCCGCACTTCGGCGACCTCGCCACCCTGCGCCGCCTCGTCGACGAGTGTCACGCGCGCGGGATGCTGGTGATCCTCGACATCGTCACGAACCACCTGGGGCAGGTCTTCTACTACGACGTGAACCAGAACGGGCAGCCCGACGAGTCCGTGCAGGGCTCGGGCGCCATCGCGCCCGGCGGCAGCCCCACCCAGGGCACGAGCCCGGTCGCCCGCATCAACGAGTTCGACCCGGACTTCGACATCCGCGGCGTGCAGTCCTTCACCTCGCTCGGCCCGGCCGGCCCGGCGCCGGTCCGCTTCCTCGACATGCCGTCGATCTTCCGGGTGCCGCCGCAGCCCGCGATCTTCCAGGACCCGAACGCCTACAACCGGCGGGGCCGCACCCTGAACTTCGACGACCCCGATCAGCTCGTGCTCGGCGACTTCCCCGGCGGCCTCAAGGACGTCAACACCCGGAACCCCGAGGTCCGCGAGGCGATGGTCCAGATCTACGTCGACTGGGTGCTCCGCACCGACCTCGACGGCTTCCGAATCGACACCATCAAGCACGTCGAGTACGGCTTCTGGGAGTTCTTCGCCCCCGAGGTGCGTCGCCGCCTCGCCGCCGCCGGCAAGACGAACTTCTTCATGTTCGGCGAGGCCTTCGACGGACGCGACGACCTGATCGGGAGCTACACCCGCCCGGGGCAGCTCGACTCGGTCTTCTACTTCTCGCAGAAGTTCCGCGTCTTCGACGACGTGTTCCGCAACGGCGCGCCCACCAGCAACATCCAGCGCCTGCTCGAGGAGCGCGAGGTCAACTACGGCCAGACCCCGCAGGAGGGCGGCATCGGCGTCTCCCCCGACGAGGTCCTGGTCAACTTCGTCGACAACCACGACGTGCCCCGCTTCCTCTTCGAGAACGACGGCGAAGAGGGCGTCCGCGAGCTGCACGCCGCCTTGACCTACCTCTTCACCGAGGACGGGATCCCCTGCCTCTACTACGGCACCGAGCAGCGCTTCGCGGGCGGCAACGACCCCTCGAACCGCGAGCCCCTGTGGCGCTCGGGCTACGCGACCGACGGCGAGACGTTCCAGCTCATCGCGCGCCTCAGCCGCATCCGCCGCCACTACCGGGCGCTGACCCACGGCGGGTTCGAGCTGGTCTGGGTCTCCGACCGGAGCGGCGACGAGAGCGACGCGGGCATCGTGGCGTTCGAGCGGGAGACCGCCGACGGCGACTACGCGCTGGTGATCATCAACAGCCGCAGCGACAAGAGCGCGCGCACGAGCTTCGAGGGCGCGGTGATGGAGGTCGACGCGCGCGGCACCCTGCGCGACGTGCTCGGCGGCGCGAGCTACGGGGTCGGCGCCGACGGCCTGCTCGACGTGGAGCTCGGCCCGAACCAGGCCGTGATCCTCGTCCCCGAAGACCAGCACCAAGCCTTCTGAGAACCGCTACCCTCCCCTCATGGAGGTCGTGGTCGTTCTCTGCCTGTCGCTGGGCATGAGCCTGGGGATGGGCGGCCTGGTGGTGGGCCTCGTCTGGTTCTCGCTGAGACAGCAGCGAGAGCAGGGGCGGCGCTGGGCCGAGGCCTGCCAGCAGCTCGGGCTGACGCTGACCGGATCGCCGACCCGCGGGCTGTTCAGCGGGCCGCGCGTCAGCCTGCGGCAGACGATGGACGGCGAGCGCGCCGGGCTGCCGGTGCAGGTCGGCATGCGCATCGTGACCTCCGGCAGCGGCAAGAACCGGCAGACCCACTACTACAGCTACGCCAAGGCCTTCTTCCCGCGCTCGCTCGAGCTCGGCCTGTCGGTCACGCCGACCAACGTGGTGGCCCGCGCGTTCGCCGCGCTCGTCGGCTCCCGCGACCTCGAGGTCGGCGACGCCCGGATCGATCCCCACTACAAGATCGCGGCGGCCGAGCCGGAGGCCGCGCAGGCCCTGCTCCGGGTGCCCTACCTGGCGGACGCGCTCGCGGTCGGGGCCAGCGGCGCGTTCGAGCCCTACGTGTCTGACACCGAGCTCCGCTACGAGATGCGCGGCAAGTGCCTCGACGCGGGCCCCCTCGGCGCGGCGCTCGATCAGGCCATCGATCTCGCGCGGCGCATCCTGGCGGCGCGCGAGGAGATCGGCCCGACCGGCGCCGAGGACGTGGTGGACCGCGCCTGGCGCCCGATCGCCGAGGCCCGCGGGCTCGCCCTCGACGTCGACCAGACCCGCATGTCCGGGCGGGTCGAGGGCGTGCACGTGGAGGTGGACGCGCAGCTGCGGGGCACGCGCCGGGTGACGGTGTTCACGGTCCGGTTCGACCGCGCGCTCGGGGTCGGGCTGAAGCTCACCCGCGAGGGGGCGCTGCACGGGATCGGCAAGCTCTTCGGCATGGTCGACATCGAGACCGGCGACCCGGCGTTCGACGATCGCTTCGTGGTGAAGGGGCAGCCGGCCGACGCGGTGCGCGCGCTCCTGACCCCCGAGGTGCGGAGCCAGCTCGTGAGCCTGCAGCAGCACGCCGAGCTGCTCGAGGTGGAGGACGACCGGCTGACCGCGGTGGTCGGGTGGCTGATCCGCGACCCGGCCTGGATCGACAGCGGGCTCGTCACCCTGGCGCGGGCGGGGGCGGCGCTGGCGGGCGTGGCCGCGGGCGCGGGCCCCTACCGGCGCTGATGGCCCTACGTTGACGGCGTGTCTCGCCGCCTGAAGATCGGGCTCGCCGTCACGGTGGGGCTCGTCGTGCTCGGCGCCGCCTCGGTGAGGCTGCTCGGGCTGCGCGGGATCGCGAGCGAGGCGGCGCCCTACCCCGACCCCTCCCACGCGCCGCTCGACGCGCTGCTGCGCGCGCACGTGCGGGACGGCCGCGTGGACTACGTCAGCCTGAAGACGGACGCGCGGCTCGAGCGCTACGTCGCGACGCTCGCCGGGTGGGGCCCGCGGAGCACGCCGGACGCGTTCCCGAGCGAGGAGGCGCGGCTCGCCTACCAGCTGAACGCCTACAACGCGCTGGTGCTCTTCGCGGTGGCGCGGGCCTGGCCGATCGCGTCGGTGCACGACGTGCGCGGGCCGATCGAGCCGAAGGCCGGCTTCGGCTTCTTCTGGGCGCAGCACTTCCGGCTCGATGGCCGCTGGATCAACCTCTACGACCTCGAGCACGACGTGCTGCGCGCCGGCTTCGAGGACGCGCGCATCCACGCGGCCATCGTCTGCGCCTCGGCGTCCTGCCCGCGCCTCGCGGCGGCGGCGTACCGGCCCGAGACCGTCGACGCGCAGCTCGACCTGGCGATGCGCGCGTTCGCCTCGGCGCCCTACGTGCGGGTCGACGACGAGGGCGAGCGGATCGTGCTGAACGCGATCTACGACTGGTTCGCGGAGGACTTCGCGGCCGAGGCGCGGCGGCGCGCGGCGGGCCAGACCGTGCTCGATGGGGTCGTCGCCTTCGCCGACCCGGAGACCCGGGCCGCGCTCACCCGGGCGCGACGGGACGGGTACGCCGTCACCTACGCGGCGTACGACTGGTCGGTGAACGCCGCTGGTCCGTGAACGCCGCCGTGGGGCTTGACGCTCGGTCGCGAGGGGCCCAAGAGGCAGACCCATGACCGCAAAGCGCATCATCCTCGCCCTCTCGCTCCTCGCCCCCGCGTGCGGCGGAGCCGAGACCAGCGAGTCCAGCACCACCGCCGTCGAGGAGACCCGGGAGGCCGTCCAGGTCGAGACCGGTTCGATCCAGGCGGCCATCGACGGCCCCCACCGCTCGGAGGAGAACCGAGCCCGCGACCGCTTCCGGCACCCCCGCGAGACCCTCGAGTTCTTCGGCCTCGAGCCCGGCATGACGGTCGTCGAGATGGCGCCCAGCGCCGGCTGGTACACCGAGATCCTCGCCCCGGTGCTCCGCGACCAGGGCCGCCTCATCGGCGCCATCCCCGACCCCGCCCAGAGCGAGTACGGCCAGCGCTTCGTCACGAAGATCGAGTCGATGCCCGAGGTCTACGACCAGGTCGACACCGTGATCTTCGGGATCCCCGAGAACCCCGAGCTGGGCCCGGAGGGCTCGGCCGACATGGTGCTCACCTTCCGCTCCACCCACGGCTGGATCAACCGCGGCCAGGCGCAGCAGGTCTACGAGGCGATGTTCCGGGTGCTCCGCCCCGGCGGCGTGCTCGGCGTGGTCCAGCACCGCGCGGACGAGGGCGCCGACGCGGCCGAGACCTCGCGCAGCGGCTACGTGCCCGAGGCGGCCGTGATCGAGCTGGCGCAGAGCGCGGGCTTCGTGCTCGAGGAGCGCTCCGAGATCAACGCCAACCCGAACGACGACCACGACCACCCCGAGGGCGTCTGGACCCTGCCGCCCAGCCTCCGCCTCGGCGACCAGGACCGGGCGCAGTGGGAGGCCATCGGCGAGAGCGACCGCATGACCCTGCGCTTCCGCAAGCCGGCCGCCGAGGCCGCCGAGGACGAGGTCCCGGTCGAGTGAATCGAGGAGGCGGAACCTCGTCGGTCGACGTGTGTCCCCAAGGCGCGGCCCGAGCCCCGGGTCGCACGCCGCGAGGAGTGCCGATGAGACGAGCCGTCCCCTTCCTGTTGATGCTGTGCGTCGCGGCCCCGGCCGCGGCCGACATCGTGGTCGACCGCCCGATCGTGCGCCCGCTCCCCCGGGCGACGCTCGCGGCGGTCGTCGCCACGGGGAGCGCCCCGGCCGCGGACGTGGCCGAGACGGAGCGCCAGACCCGACGCGCGCTCGCCCGACGGCTCCGGGCCGTGCAGCGCTGCCTGGCCGAGACCGAGCCCTTCCGCGACCCGAACCGGCGCGGCGCCCGGTGGGTCGAGGCCCGGCTGACCTTCGAGCGCGACGCGCGCCCGCGGGTCGATCAGGTGCGGAGCGGCGGCGTCGACGAGAGCGCCCGCCGCTGCGTGCTCGAGGCCGCCCAGGGCATCCAGATCCGCCGGGCGCCGCGCGGCACCGTGCACGTCCGGGTCCGCTTCCGCCTCTGATTTGCGCGCCCTCCCCGGTCGGGGAACGATGCGGCGCGTGGGTGTGGAGAGCGAGAGCGCGTTCCTCCAGGAGCGGGTGGCGCGCTTCGGGCTGTGGATCGGCGCGATCAGCCTCGCGGGCCTCGTCGTCCGCATGGCCGCGCACATCGCGCTCGGCCACGCGTTCGAGACCTTCCTCTCCCTCGCCTGGGGCGCGCACCTGGCGTCCTGCGTCTGCGTGCTCGGGCTCTGGACGGCGCTGAAGGGCAAGCCCCGCTCGCGGCGGGCCATCGAGTGGCTCGAGGTCGGCGGGCTCTGGGGCGCGGCCCTCGGCTACCAGATCGTCGGGCTCTACCTGCTGCCCGAGGCCCGCGCCGACTACGTCGTGGTCCTGGCGATGAACGTGATGTTCGTCGGCCGCGCCGCCTTCGTGCCGTCGTCGCCGCGACGCACCGCCTGGATGACCGCCCTGATCGGGCTGCCCATGATCGGGCTCTTCTACGCGAGCCTCGCCGCGCGCCCGCCCGACCCCGCGACCCCGCCGGAGGCGGAGTGGACCCGCACCCTCAACGCCGGCATCTGGTGGACCTTCATCACGCTGCTCTGCGTGGTGATCACGCGCACCATCTACGGGCTGCGCGCCCAGGTCCGGGAGGCGAAGCGGCTCGGGCAGTACCAGCTCGAGGCGCGCCTCGCGTCCGGCGGCATGGGCGAGATCTACCGGGCCCGGCACGCGCTCCTCCGGCGGCCGACCGCGGTGAAGCTCATCCGCCCCGATCGCGTCGGCGAGCGCACGGTGGCCCGGTTCGAGCGCGAGGCCCAGCGCACCGCGGCGCTGACCCACCCGAACACCGTGACCGTCTACGACTACGGCCGCACCGAAGACGGCGTCTTCTATTACGCGATGGAGCTGCTCGACGGCGCGGATCTCCAGACGGTGATCGAAGAGACCGGCCCGATGCCGGCGGGGCGCGCCTGCCGGATCCTGGCGCAGGTCGCGGGGGCGCTCGACGAGGCCCACCGGGCGGGGCTGATCCACCGGGACGTGAAGCCCGGCAACGTCATCCTGGTCGAGCGCGGCGGCGAGCCCGACGTCGCCAAGGTCGTCGACTTCGGGCTGGTGAAGGCGATCGACGAGCAGGACCTGACGGTGACCGAGGCCGACAAGATCGTCGGCACCCCGCTCTACGTGTCGCCGGAGGCGGTCGCCGCGCCCGAGGCCCTCGACGGCCGGGCCGATCTCTACGCCCTCGGCGCGCTCGGCTGCTTCCTGCTCACCGGCAAGCCGCCGTTCGGCGGCAAGAGCGCGATCGAGGTCTACACCAAGCACCTCGAGCTCGCGCCGGAGCCGCCGTCGTCCCAGGCCCCCGAGCCGTTCGATCCCGGCCTCGACCAGCTCCTGCTCGCCTGCCTGGCCAAGGACCCGGCCGACCGCCCGCAGACCGCGCGCGAGGTCGCGGTGCGGCTCGAGGACCTGCTCGACCGGCTCCCCGAGTGGGACGCGCTCGACGCGGCGCGGTGGTGGAAGCAGCACGGCCCGGCGCTCCGGACGCGCCGCGACGCGGCCCTCCAGAGCGCCCCCGGCTCGCTCACCCTCGCTCCTCAGCCCTAGCAGGCCGCAAGAGCGGCCTGCTCCCGTGCCCCTGCCCGTGCCCGTGCCCCTGCCCGCGGAACTAAAGCGTCTTCACGAGCACGCGCGAGCGGCGGCGCTTGTCGTAGGTCGCGCGCCGCGCCTTCGGCAGCGCCCGCACGCCGCTCGGCTCGAAGCCGCGCTCCTGGAAGAAGTGCGCGCTGCGGGTGGTGAGCACGAAGAGGCGCGTCAGCCCGAGCTCCCGGGCGCGCTCCTCCATGCGGTCGAGCAGCGCCTCGCCGCGGCCGGCCTCGCGATAGCGCGGGTTCATCGCCACGCAGTAGAGCTCGCCCATCTGCTCCTCCTCGAAGGGCTCGAGCGCCGCGCAGCCGATCACCATGCCGTCGCGCTCCACCACCACGAAGCGCTCGACCTCCATCTCGAGCCGCTCGCGGCCGCGCCGGATGAGGATGCCCTCCTCCTCGAGCGGCCGGAGCAGGACCGAGAGCGGGCCCACGTCCTCGAGGCGCGCCGGCCGCATGTCCTCGTAGGTCTCGCTCGTGACCAGGGTGCCGGCGCCCTCGCGGGTGAACAGCTCGCTCAGCAGCGCACCGTCCTTGCGGCGGTCCACGAGGTGCGCGCGCCGGACCCCGCCCCGGACCGCGGCTGACGCGGCGGCGAGGTGCTTGCGCACGTCCGGCACGTGCCGGCTCTTGATCGCGACGACCGCGTCCGCCGCGGCGGGCGAGAGCTGCGGGATGAGCCGGCGGCGGCCGTCGACGACGCCGCGACCCTCGATGAAGCCGATCAGCTTGTCGGCGCCCAGCGCGATCGACACCGCCCGCGCGACGTCGTGCGACGCGAGGTTGAACGACTCGCCGGTGGGCGAGGTGCCGAGCGGGCTGAGCAGCACGATGGCGCCCGCGTCGAGCTGGCGGCGCACGCCCTCCACGTCCACCCGGCGCACCTCGCCGGTGTAGAGATAGTCGACGCCGTCGCGCACGCCGACCGGCCGCGCGGTGACGAAGTTGCCGCCCACCACCCGGATGCGCGCGCCGGCCATCGGCGTGTTGGAGGAGCCCATCGAGAGCATCTGCTCGAAGCGGGCCCGGGCCGCGCCCACCGCCTCCATCACGCAGGTGAGGGTCGGCCGGTCGGTGACCCGGAGCTCGTCGACGATGCGGCTCTTGATCTTGCGATCCTTCAGCCGTCGCTCGATCTGCGGGCGCGTGCCGTGCACGAGCACCACCCGCACGCCCAGGCCGTGCAGGAGCGCGATGTCGAACATCAGGCGATCGAAGCCCTTCTCCAGGGCCGCCTCGCCGCCGACCATCAGGACGAAGGTCTTGCCGCGGTGCCCGTGGATGTAGGGCGCGGCCATGCGGAAGCTGTCGACGAAGGACGCGTGCTCGGTCATGCGGTGCAGCTCTCGGCGATCAGGGCGCGGAGGAGATCGAGGGTGGGCGTGATCCGGTCGAGCGGCAGGTGCTCGTCCGGCTGGTGCGCCACCGAGATGTCGCCCGGGCCGAGCACCACCGTCTCCATGCCGAGCTGGGAGAGGAACGGCGCCTCGGTGCCGAACGACACGCCGGTGGCCGTGTGCCCGGTCAGGCGCTCGCAGGCCTGCACCAGCGCGCTGTCGGCCGGCGTCTCGAAGGGCGGCAGCCCGTCGGTGAGCGCGAGGTGCGCCACCGAGAGGCCGCGGCCCTTCACCGCCTCGGCGACCGCGCCGTGCACGTCGGCCCGGAGGTCCGCGAGCGCCATGCCGGGCAGGAGGCGCACGTCGTAGTCGAGCGCGCAGTGGGCGCAGATCCGGTTCGGGTTGTCGCCGCCCTCGATGCGGCCGAAGTTCATCGTCGGGTGCGGCGGGTCGAGCTCGGCGTTCCGGTGCTGCTCGGCCAGGCGCTCGCGGAGCTCGATCAGGGCGCTCATCGCCGCGTGCATGCCGTCGAGCGCGCTCGCGCCGAAGCGCGGATCCGACGAGTGGCCGCTCCGACCGGTCAGCTCGAGCCGCTCCATCGCCGCGCCCTTGTGCAGGCGGATCGGCCGCAGGCCGGTGGGCTCGCCGATGATCGCCCGGCGCGCCTTCGGCCGGCCCTGCGCGACGAGGGCCTTGGCGCCGGCCATGCCGGTCTCCTCGTCGGCGGTCGCCAGCAAGATCAGCGGCTCCTTCAGATCGGCGTCGTCGAACGCGCGCGCCGCGTCGACGGCCAGCGCGAGGAACGCCTTCATGTCGCTGGTGCCGAGCCCGAAGAGCTTGCCGTCGCGCTCGGTGACCGCGAACGGGTCGCTCGACCACTTGCCGTCGTCGTAGGGCACGGTGTCGGAGTGGCCGCTGAGCACGAGGCCGCCCGGACCGCGCCCGCGGGTGGCGATCAGGTTCTCCTTGCCCTCCGAGACGGCCACGCGCTCGACCCGCCAGCCCTCGTCCTCCAGCCAGGTGGAGAGCTCGTCGAGGACGGGCACGTTCCCCATGTCCAGCGCGGGATCCACCGCGCTGATCGACGGCACCGCCACCAGCCGATCGATCATCTCGCGCACGCTCGGCGTCTTCATGAGGGCACGCTCTACGTTCGAGGGGCGACTCGTCAAGCGCGGCGCGGCGGGCTAAGCGTTCGCGGTGACCGCGCTCCTCCACCACGACGTGCTCACCGCGCCGGGCGCGACGCCCACGCGGAGCCTCCTCTTCCTGCACGGCATCCTCGGCCAGGGCGTCAACTGGCGCGGCTTCGCGCGGCAGCTCGTGGCCCAGCGGCCCGAGTGGGCGGCGGTGCTCGTCGATCTCCGGGCCCACGGCGACAGCCGCGACGTGCCGGGCGACGACGACCTGGCGGGCGCGGCGCGGGATCTGTCGGCGCTGCGCGCCGCGCTCGAGCTCCCGGTCGGCGCGGTCCTCGGCCACAGCTTCGGGGGCAAGGTCGCGCTCCGCTGGGTGGCCGACGACCCGGGCGCGCTCGAGGCCCTCTTCGTGGTCGACTCGCTCCCCGGCGCCCGGCCGGACCGTCGCGGCAGCGAGGGCACGGTCGCGGTGGTCGACCTGCTCGCCGAGCTGCCGGCGCGCTTCGACCGCCGCGAGGACTTCGTCGCCCACGTGGTGGGTCAGGGCCAGCCGGAGACGCTGGCCCGGTGGCTCGCGCAGAGCCTCGACCGGATCGACGACGGGGGCGGGGTGCGCTTCGGCCTCGACGTCGCGCGGATCCGCGCCCTGCTCGGCGACTACTTCGCCACCGATCTCTGGGGCGCGATCGATCCGCCGCCCGGCTCGCTCTCCGCCCACCTCATCATCGGCGGGCGCTCCACCGTCTACGACGCCGACGCCCGGGCGCGGGCGCGGGAGCTCGCCGCCCGCCACGACCGGGTGCACGCGCACGTGCTCGAGGCGGCCGATCACTGGGTCCACGTCGACGATCCCGAGGGGCTGCTCGCCATCGTCCAGGAGGCGCTGTGATGTCGGGAAACGCTGTGATGAACGCGAGCGCAGCGATCGAGGTCGACGTGGTGGTGGTCGGCGGCGGCCCGGCGGGCGTGTCCGCCGCCGTCGAGGCCGCGCGTCAGGGGCAGGCGGTGGCGCTGGCCGAGGGCGGCCCGATCGGCGGCCGGGCCCTGCACGCGACCATGGTCCCCTGGCGGCTGCTCGAGCGCGAGGTCGACGTCGACCCGAAGGGCGCCTTCGAGCGGGCCAAGGAGCGGCTGCGCGCGGTGCAGGCGCTGCAAGAGGAGCGCTGGAGCCTGCGCCTCGAGGACGCCGGCGTGGAGCGGCTGATCGGCCGCGCACGCTTCACCGGCGCGCACGCGCTCACCCTCGAGGACGGCCGCGTCGTCACCTTCGACCGGGCGGTGGTGGCGGCGGGCGCCGAGGCGCGGCAGCTCGACGGGGCCGCGCCCGACGGCGCGCGCGTGCTGCGCCCGGACGATCTCTTTGGGCTCGACGCCCTGCCGGACGAGCTGGTGGTGGTGGGCGGCGGCGCCGCCGGGGCCGAGCTGGTCGACTCGCTCTCGCGCACGCCGCGCACGATCACCTGGGTGATGGACGAGGTCGGGCTGCTGCCCGCGTTCGACCGGGAGCTCGCCGAGGCGCTCGGCGACGTGGTGATGGAGCGCGGCGTGAAGCTCGTGCACGGCAAGCGCCCCGAGCGCGTCGACCTCGTCGACGGCGGCGCGTCGGTCACCCTGCAGGGCGGCAACCGCTATCAGGCCCCGACGGTCGTGGTCGCGATCGGCAGCCGACCGCGCACCGCGGGGCTGGGCCTCGACGCGCTGGGCCTCGACGGGTTGACGGTCGACGCGTCGTGCCGCACCTCGGTCGCGCACGTGTTCGCCGCCGGCGAGTGCACCGGGCGCGCGCACAGCAGCGCGGCGGCGGAGGCGATGGGCCGCTGCGCGGGCCTCGGCGCCGCCGGCCTGGAGGCGACCTACGATCCGGCCACCGTGCCGCGGGTCGCCCGGACCCGCCCCGAGATCGCGCAGGTCGGCGCGACGCCGGAGGCGGTCGCCGGCAAGGAGGTCGCCTTCCGCTCGCTCCGCTTCGAGGAGACGCTCGCCGGGCTGCTCGACGAGGTGGGGGAGCGCGACGACCGCAAGGGCTTCGTCCGGGTCGTGTGCGACTCGGCGAGCGGCGCGGTGCTCGGCGCGACCGCGCTCGGCCGCGGCGCCGGGGAGATCGCGAGCGCCGTCGCGCTGGCGATGCGCATGGGGGTGACCGAAGACGCCCTGGCCGACGTCTTCGCGGCGAGCCCGGGCGCGCTCGAGGCGCTCACCCGCGCGGCGCGCTGATCAGCAGGCGATCCCGAAGCTCGGGTTCCGGTCCCAGAGCACGTCGGACAGGATGGACTGGCCGGTGCGCTCGAGGATGTGGGCGAGGTTGCGCTCGTGCAGCGCCAGCTGGGCGCGGAGCCGGATGGACTCCGCTCCGACGCTGTGGGGGAGCTGCGCGAGGATCCGCTCCATCTCGGCGAGGATGCGCGCCTCGTCGGTGGTGGGGGTCTCGAGGGCTCCCTTGGCCCGGGCTTCGGCGATCTTGGCGCTCACGAGGTGACTGGGAATGCTCATCACGACCTCCGATGCGGGCGTAGCCGCGTTGATCACGGCGTAGCCACGCTCGAGGGTCCCGGAACGGAAAGCCGCGAGGGACCTGCCGTTCCGTCACGCTCCTGTCACAAAAGATCCGGCGATCGCCACCCTGGGAGGCGATCGCCGGCGCTCGCGACGCGGGGGCGCGCCCGCCCACGGTGGCGCGGCCCTCGCGGCCCGCGCAGCACGCGGCGCGGGTGG
>JAYZQJ010000266.1:0-4189 GCA_036149055.1 Myxococcota bacterium
GCGCTCCGGGCTCGCCGCGCGGCGCAGGCGACCGCCGCCGAGGCCACCGCCGCCGCGGCGGCGACGCGCGGCGCCGAGGCGGCCGCCGCGTGGGTGAGCGCCCGCGCCGCCGCCGAGGCCCGGGAGGCCGAGCGCGAGGCCGCGCGCGAGGACCTGTCGAAGGCCCGCGCGCTGGACGCCGAGCTCGTCCGCGCCGAGGGAGCCCTCGAGGAGGCGGTCGAGGCCGCGCGCGTGGCCGCCGCCAGTCGGGCGGAGGCGGAGGCCCGCCTGGCGGCGCTCGAGGAGGAGGAGCGGGGCTGCTTCCTCACGGCCACCGCGGCCCGCGCCGCGCTCGACGAGAGCGAGGGGCTCGCGCCGCTGGCGAGCGGGTGGGAGCGCTTCGAGCCCGAGCTGCGCGCGCTCGCCGAGGAGGCGGCCGGGCTCGAGCGGGTGCGGGCCGCCGAGGTCGCGGCCCGGGCCGCCCTCGAGACCGCCGCGGCGGGCGCGGCCGCGCACGAGGGGCGCCTGCTCGGGCACGCCGCCCGGCGCCGCGAGGCGCTCGCCGAGTGGGAGGCGCTGCGCAAGCGGGTCGAGGCCGAGCCCTCCGCCGCGCTCGCCGAGGTGCAGGCCGAGTGGAGCCGGGAGCGCACCGGGCTCGAGACCCTGATCGGCGTCGCCGCCCGGGCGCAGTCCGCGCACGACGAGGAGCTCCGCCAGAAACGCGCCGCGGACGACGCCCGCGAGAGGGCCGCCCGCGACGCGCGCGCCGCCGAGAGGCACGACGCCGAGCGGAGCGCCGCCGAGGCCCGGCTCACCGAGGCGGAGCGCGCCCGGGACGCGCTCCGCGCCGCGCTCGACCTCTCCGCCCGGCGGGCCGAGCTCGCGCCCGGCGCCCCCTGTCCGCTCTGCGGCAGCGAGGAGCACCCCTGGGCCGAGCGCGACCCGGTGATCGACGCGCACCTCGCGCGCGAGGACGAGCGCCTCGCGGAGCTGCGCGCCGCGCGCTCGAAGGCGGCCGAAGCCGCGGCCGAGATGCGCTCGGCCGCCCGCGCCCACGAGGAGAGCGCCGCCGCCGCCGACGCCGAGGCGCGGCGCTGGGGAGACACCCTCGCCGCCCTCCGTGAGGAGTACCGCGCGGCGGCCGAGGGCATCGAGACGGCCGACGAGCTGTGGCCCGACGAGCTGCCGGAGACGCCGGTCGACCTCGCCGCCCCGGACTGGGGCCCCCTCTTCGAGCTCGCCAACGTCACGCCGAGCGGCGGGCCCCTGCTGGCGGAGGGCGCGCGCGCCGCGCTCGAGGAGGCCAAGCGCGAGGCGGAGGCGAAGCTCGCCGAGCTCGAGCGAGAGGAGCGCACGCGGCGCAAGCGAGAGCGCGTGGCCGAGCGCCTCCGCCGCGCGTTCGAGGAGGCGCGGGCCGAGGAGGACGCCGCGCGCGACGCCCATGACGCGGCCCGCGCGGCCGCCCAGGAGGCGAAGGGCGCGGTCGACGACGCGGTCCACGCGCGCGGCCGCGCGGAGGAGCGGCGCGAGGGGCGGCTCGCCCTGCTCCGGGCGCCTCTGTCGGCGCTCGAGGGATGGGAAGCGGAGCTGTCGGCGGATCCGGCCGGGCTCGCGGCGCGGGTGGCCACCGCGGTCGAGGCGCGCCGGGCCCACGAAGCGGAGCTCGCCCGCGCGCTCGAGGCCGGTCGCGCGCTCGGGCCCGCGCTCGCCGCCGCCCGTGAGCACCGGAGCGCCCAGGCCAGCCGCGCGGCCGAGCGGGAGCAGGAGCGCGCCTCCCGGGCCGCCTGGCTCGGTCAGCGCCGGGCGGCGCGCGCCGAGCTCTTCGAGGGGCGGCCGGTGCTCGAGGTCGAGGCGGCGCTGGCGGCGCGCTGGGAGGCGGCCCGCGACGCGGCCTCGAAGGCGGCGGCCGCGGCGGATCAGCTCGCCCGCGCGGAGGCGGAGCGGCGCGCCGAGGCCGAGCAGGCGAGGGCGGCGCGCGCGGAGGCCGAGGCGGAGGCGCGCGAGGCCGAGCACCGTCTCCAGGCCGCGCTCACCAGCGCTGCGCTCGCCGCGGTGGAGAACGGAACGGACGTGGCCCCCGACGAGCCCACCCTCCGCGCGAGGCTCGCCCACGATCCGGCCGAGGTCGAGGGCTGGCGCCGGGATCTCGCCGGGCTGGACGCGGCGCGCGCCGAGCTCTCGGCCGTCTGCGCGGAGCGGACGCGCAAGCGCCAGGAGCACGAGGAGCGCGATCCGCCCAAGCTCGACGC
Organism: Myxococcota bacterium; assembly: GCA_036149055.1. GTDB lineage: Bacteria > Myxococcota_A > Polyangia > Polyangiales > Sandaracinaceae > JAVJQK01. Next base: position 2,229 of record JAYZQJ010000266.1, read on the forward strand.
GGCGGCCGCGGAGCGGGCGCTCGGCGCGGCGGAGCGTCGCAAGACCGAGACCGAGGAGCTGCTGCAGGGCGTGCGGCTCCGCCTCCGGCGCGACGACGAGGATCGAGAGCGGGCCTCCGGCCTCGCCGCCGAGCTCGAGGCCCAGCGGGGCCAGATGGAGGTCTGGCAGACCCTCGCCGAGCTCATCGGCAGCGCGAGCGGCAACAAGCTCCGGGTGTTCGCGCAGAGCCTGACCCTCGAGCTGCTGCTCGAGCACGCGAACCATCACCTCCGCGACCTCGCGCCGCGCTACAGCCTGGCCCGCGTCCCGGGCGAGGACCTCGCCCTCCAGGTCATCGACCACGAGATGGGCGACGAGGTGCGGGCGGCGTCGAGCCTCTCCGGTGGCGAGTCGTTCCTCGTCGCGCTCGGCCTCGCCCTCGGGCTCGCCTCCCTCAGCGCGCGCAAGACGTCCGTCGGCTCCCTGTTCATCGACGAGGGCTTCGGGGCCCTCGATCCGGCGAGCCTCGAGATGGTGCTCTCCACCCTCGACACCCTCCAGGCGAGCGGCCGCCAGGTCGGCCTCATCTCTCACGTCCCCACCATCGCCGAGCGCTTCGACACCCGCGTCCAGGTGGTCGCGGCCGGTCCCGCGCGCAGCCGCGTCGAGGTCGTCGTCGGGTTCTGAAGTTTTTTCTCGGGAGGGGGCATGCGCCCCCATGCGCCCCCTCCCGCCCGACCGGCAGAGCCGGCTCGGGCTCCCTCCCCATCTCACGCGCTCGCGCGCGTGCGAGCTGCGGCAACGGTTGCCGCACCTCGAGCACTGGGTTCGCGCCCGCGCAGCGGTTGCGCCCGATCCGTCCCTCCGCGCCCGCCCACGTGCCTGGCGTGACGCCTGCAGACCTTCCGCCCGGAGGTCCGCATGATCGACGACGAGCGAATGGAGACCCGCGGCCGGCGCGCCATCGGGTGGGGCGCCGGGCTGGCGATGGTCTTCTCGGTGCTCGCCGCCGTGTGGAGCCTGCTCTCCCAGCTGGGGACCGAGATCCGGGCCGACCAGCCGACGGCGACCTTCGTGGTCACCTACGTGCTGGCCGGCGTCGCCGTGCTCGGCTTCGGCGGCGTGCTCTACGGCATCTACGAGCTGGCCCGGGTGAGCTGGCGCGAGAAGCACCCCGCGCGCTAGCCGGCGCCTCGCCGCCCTCGCCCCGGACCCTCGCGGCGCCACCCTCGCAGCCCGAGAGCTCCTCGAACGGAGCAGCGGCCATCACACGAGACCTCGAGGCGAGCTCACCCGGCTCACTCGAATCGGCAGAGAACGCCGTCGCGCCTCGCCGGCTCGGTGCCCGTTCGGAGAGGCGTTCATCCGAAGCGAGGACGGTAGCCTCATCCGAGTCCGAGCCCGCCGCCGAGTCCGAGCCCGCTGCCGAGTCCGAATCCGAGCCCGCATCCGATTCCGAGCCCGCATCCGAGTCCGAGCCCGCATCCGAGTCCGAATCCGAGCCCGCATCCGAGACGGAGCCCGCATCCGAGCCCAAGCCCGCATCCGAGTCCGAGCCCGCATCCGAGTCCGAATCCGAGCCCGCATCCGAGCCCAAGCCCGCATCCGAGTCCGAGCCCGCATCCGAGTCCGAATCCGAGCCCGCACCCGAGTCCGAGCCCGCATCCGATTCCGAGCTCGCATCCGAGTCCGAGCCCGCATCCGATTCCGAGCCCGCATCCGAGTCCGAGCCCGAGCCCGCATCCGAGTCCGAGTCCGCACCCGAGTCCGAGCCCGAGCCCGCATCCGAGTCCGATCCCGCATCGGGGTCGAGGCCGACGCCGAGTCCGACAGCGAGCCCCGAGCCCGCTGCCGCCCCCGCTGCCGCGCCCGCTGCCGCCCCCGGCGCCGCTGCCGGGTCCGCTGCCGCCCCCGCCGCCGCTGCCGGGTCCGCTGCCGCCCCCGCCCCCGCTGCCGGGCCCGCTGCCGCCCCCGCTGCCGG
>JAYZQJ010000267.1:0-4186 GCA_036149055.1 Myxococcota bacterium
TATCGTCTTTCGCGAATGACGATATGACGACGAGCGTCCCCGCGTCTCGCGAACGAGGAGAGCCTCTCGTGTTGGCGCCACTCGCGCAGCAGCCGCCGCTGTTCCTACGGGCGGGCGTGGGGTGAGAAGAAAATCGTGGGCGACAGGAAACCCCGCACCGCAGCGCGCGATGCCCGCCGCCGGAGGTTTCATGAGACATCGATTCGCCCCCCTGATGATGCTCGCGCTCGCCTGCGCGGGCTGTGACAGCGAGCTCGCGACGCATGACGCCGGCGCGCCGGACGACGCGGCGACCGCGCCCGATGCGGAGCCCGCGCCCCCCGATGCTTCCCCGCCCACGTGCGCGACGGACGTCGAGTGCGACGACGGGCTGTTCTGCAACGGGGCGGAGCGCTGTGATCCGGCCGCTCCCGGCGCCGACGCGCGCGGCTGCGTCTTCGAGGGCGATGTCTGCCCGGCGGGCGACGTGTGTGACGAGAGCGCCGACCGCTGCGAGATGGCGCCCTGCGAGGGCGACGCGGAGCGCGTGACCGCGTACATGGACACCGACGTGGACGGGTACGGTCACTCGGCCCGGGTCATGGAGGTGTGCCCCGAGCGGGTAGGACCGGGGACCCGATGGTCGCTCGTGGCCGACGACTGCGACGATACGAGAGCCGACGTCAACCCGGGCGCGACCGAGGTCTGCGACGCGGCTCACATCGACGAGGACTGCGACCCGACGACGATCCATGGGGGCGACGGGGACGCGGACGGTGACGGGTACGTCAGCGCCGCGTGTCGCAACGCCGCGGTCGGCGGCGACGACTGCGACGACGCCTCGGCAGACACCCATCCGGGCGCCACCGAGATCTGCGACGGCGCCGACAACGACTGCGACGGAATGATCGACGAGGGGGTGCTGACCACCTTCCACCGTGACGCCGATGGTGACGGCTTCGGCTGCGACCCCGCCGCCACGACCTGCCCGGCGACGGTAGAGGCCTGCGAGGCCCCGATGGGGTACGTGGCCGACGCCCGGGACTGCAACGACGACCCGTCCGGCGGGAGCGCCCAGAACCCCACCGCCGCCGAGACCTGCAACGGGGTCGACGACGACTGCGACGGGGCCATCGACGTCGGGAGCGCGGAGCTGGGGACGCGCGAGCACTGCTCCGCGTGCTTCGACGACTGCCAGTTCAGCTGCAACGCCGGGGTCTGCGAGCAGGCGGTGGACATCGACATGCACTGGGATGCGCAGTGCGCGATCACCACCGAGCGGAACCTGTACTGCTGGGGACGCAACCACGACGGGGCCGTGGGTAACGGCACGACCGCTCCGGCGAATCGTCCCGTGCGGGTCCTCGGTACCCCGACGACGGCCGAGGTCGAGTCGATGAGCCTCGCCGGCACGACGACCTGCGCGCTCACCAGGAACACCGGCACCGGCGTGGGCTCCGTGTACTGCTGGGGCGACAACAGCGAGTATCAGGTCGCGGACACGGGCACGACGGCGGTCAGCGTGCCCATTCTCGTCGGCTCCGGCTTCGAGGGCGTCGCCGTGCTGAGCGAACAGGCCAGTCCCGTCGGTACGACCTGCGCGGCGCGACACAGCGGAGGTACCGAGGTGGGTCTCTGCTGGGGCGCGCGGGTGCCCCGACGCGACGGGGGCGGAGCCTGGACGTACGGCTCCTCGCGCACGCCCCTCGAGCTCGGGCCGACGTACCCGTCGCCGGTGCGCAGCGTGGTGAGCGGGCTGCCGTGCACGCTCGGGCCTACCGGGCGGCTGACCTGCTGGGGCGACGGGAGACTGGGGCAGCGCGGCGACGGCACCTCGACAGGATCGAACGCGCCTTCCGAGGTCAGCCTCTCGTCGTCCGTGACCCAGGCGGTCGGATCGGGAGGAACGCGCTGCGCTCTGCGCGGGAGCGAGGTCTGGTGTTGGGGCAGCGACGGTGCGGGCGGCCTCGGGGACGGTCCCCTTTCCCCCGACCGCTGCCTCGAGGGATCGCCGAGCGGGGCGGGGTGCGCTTTCAGCCCGGTTCGCGTCACCTCTCTCCCGCCCGTCGAGCGCCTCTTCGGGGACGTGGGCGGGTTCTGTGCCCGCACCTCGGCCGGCGAGATGTACTGCTGGGGTGTCGACAACCGGCCGGGCGTGGAGTTGCTCCCGGGTGAGCCCACCACCGGGCCGACCCACAGCCCCACGCGGGTGCCGTCGCTGGATCGCTTCGAGCGTCTCGTGATGGGCCGCTACGGCGCCTGTGGCGTCGAGACCGGCGGCGATGTGTACTGCTGGGGCAACGGCTCGAGCTCCTTCGGGACCGGCGCGCGATCCGGCGTCGTCGCGCGCGTGCTGCCTCCGGCGCCGTGAGCGACTCGACGCGAGGGGACGCCATCCCGACGAGCGTCCCCGCGCGTCGCCGACCTTGGAGCAAGTCGCTGGAGACGGGCTGGCTCGTAGGTCGTTGGCCTACGTAAGTTCACAAGTTCACTCCGTCCCCCCTCCTCCTTGCGCTCGAGTCCCCTGCGCTCGCCGCTGGCCGTGGCGGCGATCCTCGGTCTCGGCGGCGCGGGGTGGCCTTCGGGCTCGCGGCCCGGGGTCGCTCGGGGCGTTCGCAGGCCCCGCCGTAGCCAAGGTCAGCACCACCCGACGGCGCCGAACGCGGCGATGAGCAAGCCCGCGATCATGGAGACGGCGACCAAGCCGAGCCAGGTGAGGACCGGGGCCACTCCCGAGGCGTCTCGACCGTAGCGACGCTCCACGGTCCACGCTCCGGCGAGCAGACACCCGACGAGGACGATGAACCCCGCGATGCCCGCGTTCCGGTAGCAGTCGGGGCCGTGCGCCGCCGCCGAGCTGGGGACGCAGACCAGCCACAACGCGTAGACGGTGAGGCGCACTACAGCGCTCCCGACTCGCCCATGTAGGTCGTGTCGCACATGCATTGGTCGTGACCGTGGCTCGAGCACATGCGGGGACGGTACCCCGAAGCTCGACCGCGCAAATCCCGATCGTCAGCTGGCGTGCCCTTCTCGCAGCGCAGGAGTTGTCGTGGTTCTCTCGCCCACCGTCGACTTCTGACGCACGTGTCGGATAGTATCGGACGGCCGGCGAGACTGCGTCTCGTAGGCAGTGGTGTGAACGATTGGGAGCGGGCGGAGGGGGGCCTCTGCTCGCAGGGGAGAACATATGAACTGGTTGTCGAAGAGGCTGCGGCTCTCGCTGCTCGCGGTGCTGGGAGCCCCTGTGCTCATTGGCGGGACCTGCGACACGCCACCTCCTGTCTATACGGGGATGTGTGACAATGCTGCGTGTGGGGTCGATAGTCCGCGCTACGTGAATCTCGTCAGTCGCGATCAACCCATCAACGTGGCGGTCGCCGATGGAGAGCACCTGGACTACCTCGGCTCTCGCTTCCGCAGAGGTGTCGTACATCGGAACTACCGGATCCCGTGCAACGTGGAGATCGCCGAGGACAGCGTAGTCGCGGTCCCACTCGAGACGCGTCAGGTCTCGTGGACCGAGGAGGCGAAGAGCCGTATCGGCGTTCGGCTCAAGGCGGACATCGTCGCGATCATCGAGGCCGTGACCTCCGGTCAGCTGAGCCCCTCCGGCAGCGAAGGCTCGGCGGACGCCGAGGAGACCAGCGGCGGAGAGGTCGTCGAAGGTGACGCCACCGCGGAGAGCGAGGCGTCGGAGGAGGAGACCCCCTCCGACGAGACCGAAGAGGCGGGAAGTCAGCAGCTGGTAGAGAGCCTGCGTGACGTCTCCAACAGCTCGATCGAAGCCCGCGTCGGGCTGGTCGTCGAGCGCGCCACCCGCTCGAGCCTCGGCGGCAGCGCGTCGTTCAAGCGCACGGTGTACCGCCTGAGGGCCGCCGACATCCAGCGCCTGCGCGACTCGTGCTCCGACGACAACCTCGTCGTCGAGATCGCCGTGATGAGAATGGAGGCCGGGACCGTGAACCAGCAGCTGAGCGAGACCCTGCTCGCCGATCTCGCGGCGGAGTTCGAGCTCACGGAGGCGGCCTCGATCGCCCTTCGGGCGATGCTCGAGCAGACCGTCAACCGCTCGATCCGGAGCTCGTTCGACGCGCAGAGCTTCCTCCTGGCGGCAGGCTGGGCGAGATGACGCCAAGGCGCTGCGGCAACTGAGACCCGTCGAACCGTGGGGACGCTCGTCGTCATATCGTCTTTCAAGAATGAC